>CAYRUH010000029.1:0-43105 GCA_964427415.1 uncultured Woeseiaceae bacterium
GAGCCGGGCCTGAAGGCCCTCCTGCGCGGGGGTTGCGGCCGGGGTGGTCAGGATTTCAGGAGAAAATCCGGGACCTCCTCCAGGTCCGGTGCGCGCACCAGATGCAGCGGCCCCGTGCTGCGGGCCGCCTCCCGCTGAGCGATTTCCCCGTACAGTGCAACGATGATCCGCGCGCAGTCGGCGGCCTCCGGGGCGCTCATCTTGCGCACCGAGGCGCGTACCGGCCCTTCGCCATTCAGCGGCGTCACGCTGTGCAGGCGCCGGCGCAGGCCGGAGAAGCGCTCCAGCATACGCCGCGGCAGATCCTCGTCATGGACGCCGCTCAGGTGCTCGTTGTAGGCGCAAACCAGTCGCTGCTTGATTGGCGCATGACCCGCCAGCGCGAGCACTGCCTCATGAAAGTGCTTGGTCAGGGGCGACATGGGCTCTCCCGATATTGTTCTTCTGATCTCCGCCGGTCTGCGGCGGCCCTCGGAGAGCTGACTGGGCGGAACCCGCGCGGCTCGTTCTCGCTCTTTCTGCCGGTTTGTGGCGGTGCCCCACGCCAACCAGTCACTTGGGAGCTTTTCTTATAGCAAAATAGGGGAACGGCTTACAACTCTTCCTCCGTATGACGGTTTTATGAAGCGCCGGCGCTCACGCGCAGCGCGATGCGCCACTGCTCATCATCCAGTCGCTTCTCGGTGACCCAGGCATCCTCCATTTCCGCCGGGGCCCACTCGACGGCCAGCGTCTCGTGCATCACGTAGCCCCGGTACTGCGCCAGCGCCCCTTCCACGCCCGGCGTGCCGCTGATCGCCAGAGAAATCCGGTCCGAGACCTCGAGGCCGGCCTGTTTGCGGGCATCCTGCACGGTTCGCACGAGTTCTCTTGCCAGTCCCTCGCGCACCAGCGCCTCATCCAGCCGCGTATCGAGGGCCACCAGATAGCCGCCCTCCTCCGCACAGGCGAAGCCCTCGGCAGAGCGGGTCTCCACCAGCACGTCGTCCGGGCCGAACTCCAGCGTCTCGCTGCCAGCTTCGAGGATGAAGTCCCGGCCGGCGGCGGCCGCCGCCGCGATCGCCGCACCGTCCGCTGCCGCAAGCGCCTCGCGGATGGCGGGCACCAGCCTGCCGTAGCGCTTGCCGATCCGCGGCAGATTGGGCTTGATGCGGTATTCCACCAGCTCCGCGTCCCGGGCGATGAATTCGAGTCCCTTCACGTTGAGCTCCTCCAGGATCTGCTCCCGGTGGCTGCCGGCCGCCTTCGCGGCGGCATCGTCCGGCACCCGCAGCAGCAGCCTGCCCAGCGGCTGGCGGGTGCGCAAACCCGTCTGCGCGCGGGCGGCCCGGCCGAGGCCCACCACCTTCTGGACGACGTCGAACTCGAACAGCAGATCGGGGTCGCGCCAGTCCGCGGGCACCTCGGGCCAGGCCGTCATGTGGACGCTCGCCGGCATCTCGGGATCCACGGCGCGCACCAGATTCTGGTAGACGTGCTCGGAGAGGAACGGCGTGAACGGCGCCATCAGCCGGTGCACCGTATCCAGGCACTCGTACAGCGTCAGGTAGGCGGACTGCTTGTCGTCACCCGCCGCCGACTTCCAGAATCGGCGCCGGTTGCGCCGCACGTACCAGTTGCTGAGCTGGTCGATGAACGACTCGATCGCGACGCCCGCGGCGCGCGCGTCATAGGCGTCCAGCGACTCCCGCACCCGGCGCTCGGTATCGGCCAGCAGCGCAAGCGCCCAGCGGTCGATCTCCGGACGCGAAGCCGGCGGTACCTTCCGGGAGAGATCCACCTCGTCCAGCCGCGCATAGAGCACGAAGAAACCGTAGGTATTCCAGAAGGTGTTGACGAAGGAGCTGGCCACATCGGCCACGATGTCCACCGAGATCCGCTTCTGCTGATCCGGCGAGATACGCGCCAGGAAGTACCAGCGCAGCGGATCCGCGCCCACCTTGTCGAAGACGTCGTAGGGATCGACGATGTTGCCGAGGGACTTCGACATCTTCCTGCCGTCCTCGTCGACGATGTGGCTGAGGCAGATCACGTTGCGGTAGGCCACGCTGTCCGAGACCATGGTGGCGATTGCATGCAGCGTGTAGAACCAGCCCCGGGTCTGGTCGATGGCCTCGCAGATGAAATCGGCCGGGAAATGCGCCCGGAACGCCTCCACGTTCTCGAACGGGTAGTGCCACTGGGCATAGGACATGGCGCCGGAATCGAACCAGCAGTCGATCACCTCCGGCACCCGGCTCCAGGTGGCGCCGTCGGCCTCGAAGGTGACGTCATCCACCGCCGGGCGGTGCAGATCCAGGCCCTCGAGCCTGCGCCCGATCAGCTCCTCCAGCTCCGCCAGCGAGCCGATGCAGCGGTAGCGGCCCTCGCCGTCGGTCCAGACCGGCAGCGGTGTGCCCCAGAACCGTTCCCGGGACAGCGCCCAGTCCACGTTGTTCTCGAGCCAGTTACCGAAGCGCCCCTCGCGGATGTTCTCCGGCACCCAGTTGATGGTGCGGTTCAGCGCCACCATGCGGTCGCGGAATTCGGAGGTGCGGATGTACCAGGCGTGCTTGGCGTAGTAGATCACCGGGTCGCCGGTGCGCCAGCCGAAGGGGTAGTTGTGCACGTAGCTGTCCACGCGGAACATCTGCCCGCGCTCGCTCAGGAGATCGATCAGCACCGGATCGGCGTCCTTGAAGAACAGGCCGGCCACGGGTTCCACCTCGGGCAGGAAACAGCCGTCGAGGCCCACGCCGTGCATCACCGGCAGGCCGTGAGCCCGGCCGAGTTCCAGGTCGTCCACGCCATAGGCCGGCGCGATGTGCACGATGCCGGTGCCGTCCTCGGTGCTGACGAACTCCGCGGGCAGCACGCGGAAGGCATCGACGTCATCGTCCACGTCGAGGTAAGGCAGCAGCTGCTGGTAGTGCATGCCGACCAGGTCGCAGCCCTTCACGCGGCGGATGACCTCCACCGGGTCATCGCCGAACACCGCGGGCACCAGCGCCTCGGCCACGATCAGTGTCTCCTCGCCATGGCCGACGTACACATAGTCCACGTCCTCGTGCACGGCCAGCGCCAGGTTCGACGGCAGCGTCCAGGGCGTGGTCGTCCACACCAGGAAGTAAGTCTCCTCCTCGTCGGCCACGGCGAAGCGCACGTAGATGGAAGGGTCCTCCACCTCCCTGTAGCCGAGCGCGAGTTCGTGGGAGGAGAGCGTCGCGCCGATGCGCGGGTCGTAGGGGACCACCTTGTAACCGCGGTAGATCAGGCCCTGATCCCAGATGCGCTTCAGCAGGCTCCACACCGATTCGATGTAGCTGTTGTCGAGGGTGTAGTAGGCCTCCTCCAGATTCACCCAGAAGCCCATGCGCTCGGTCATCTTCTCCCATTCACCGATGTAGCGCATGACCGATTCACGGCAACGGCGGGTGAATTCGTCGATGCCCACCCGGCGCTCGATCTCCTTCTTGTCGAAGATGCCGAGCTCCTTCTCCACCTCGTGCTCCACCGGCAGACCGTGGGTATCCCAGCCCGCCTTGCGCGGAACGTGATAGCCGCGCATGGTTCGGTAGCGGGGGAAGGCGTCCTTGAACGTACGTGCGAGCACGTGGTGGATGCCGGGTTTGCCGTTGGCCGTCGGCGGCCCCTCGTTGAAGCTCCAATGGGGCCGCCCGCGGCTCGACTCCAGCGTCTTGTCGAAGATGCGCTGTGCACGCCAGAACTCGAGCACCTCCTGCTCGAGGACCGGACCATCGTATCGGCTGGCAACTTCTCTGAGTTTCATTTCATCCCGTCCAAACGAAAAACCCCGGACGCCGTCAAGCGCCCGGGGCGATGTGATTCCTCATCCACCGCGGTACCACCCGGTTTCCGCCCGGCCCTCCCGGACCGGACCTCTGGGGGCCGTCACCCAAGCCGTGACGACCCGCGGCCGTGTTTCGGCGGCCACCCGGCCGAGTCTACTCGGGCGGCGCGGGCCACCCTTTCGGTCGACGGCTCCGGGGTGATTTTCACCGCCCGCCGGCCGCGAGGCTTACACCGTCCCTCGCTCGCTCAAGACCGGCACCGGAGGGCTACTGTCCCCATCGACGCCTCAGACGCGGAAGCTAGCGCCGGGCGCCTGAAAAGGCAAGCCCGCGGACGGCGTCGGTCGCTGCGGCCGGGATGCTCGGCTACCCTGTGCCCACTTGCCGTGCCGAGTCCAAGGAGCAGGTCGTGAGCAGCAATTTCCCGGCGCCCCGATACATCGACACCAACGGTATCCGCATGGCGGTCTACGAACAGGGTGAGGGCGAGGTCGTCGTCTTCTGTCACGGCTTCCCGGAGCTCGCGTATTCCTGGCGCCTGCAGCTGCCCGCCCTCGCCGATGCGGGCTACCGGGCGATCGCGCCCGACCAGCGCGGTTACGGCGCCACGGACAAGCCGGAGTCGGTCACCGATTACGACATCCACCACCTGGTGGGGGACATGACCGGCCTGCTCGATGCGCTCGGCCTCGGACAAGCCTGGTTCGTGGGCCACGACTGGGGCGCGCTGCTGGTGTGGCAGATGGCCCTGCTCGCGCCGGAGCGCATCCGCGGCGTCGTGGCCCTGAACATCCCCTTCTACCCGCGGCCGCCGGTGGACCCGATGATCATGATGCGTCAGATGCTGGGACCCGACTTCTACCTAGTGAACTTCCAGGACTCTGACGAGGCGGACCGGCGTTTCGCCGCCGACCCGGAGCGCTACTTCCGTGCCATGATGCGCCGGCTGCCGGTCACCCGGGAGGCATTCGACCAGATCCCCGCCGACAAGCGCCGGCCATTCAGCATGCTCACCGCCATGGACCAGCCGCCCCGGGGCGATGACCTGCTGGCGGACGAGGACCTGCAGGTCTTCGTCGAGGCCTTCGGGCGCGGCGGCTTCACCGGTCCGATCAACTGGTACCGCAACTGGGCCCGCAACTGGGAACTGACCGCGGGGGTCGAGCAGCGGGTGCGGTTACCGGCGCTTTTCGTCGGCGCCGAGGACGATGTACTGATCGCGCCCCGCCACATCGAAGCCATGCGCGACTACGTGGACGACCTGGAGGTGCGCATGCTCAGCGGCTGCGGCCACTGGACCCAGCAGGAACGGCCGGCCGCCTTCAACGCCATCCTGCTTGACTGGCTGGCGCGCCGGCGCGACGGCTGACCGGACGTCCCGCGGGATCGACTCCCGCTGCCGGCCGGCTCAGGGCTCGACGATCAGCTTGCCTCGGACGTGGCCCGAACGGCTCTCGGCCAGTGCATCGAGCGCCTCGGCCAGGGGATAGCGCCGCGCCACGTGCACCTTCAGTTCCCCACGACTCATCATGGCGCCGAGCTCGGCGAGCTGGGCGCCCTCGGGCAGCACGGCAATCATCTCCGCAGACACGCCGGCCTGATCGGCCCAGTCGGGATCCGGTACCTCCACGATGCTGACGAGGCGGCCGCCGGGACGAAGCACGTTGAATGAGCGGCGCAGCGTGTCGCCGCCGACGGTGTCGAACACCACCTCGACCGGCTCCACGGCCTCCTCGAAGGGGCCGGCGGTGTAGTCGATGAAGCCGTCTGCGCCGAGTCCGCGGACGAAGGCCTCGTTGCGGCCCGAAGCGGTACCGATCACGGTCGCCCCCAGCGCCTTCGCCAGCTGGACGCCCACGGAGCCGACGCCGCCGGCCGCCGCGTGTATCAGCACCCGCTCGCCAGCCGCCAGGCCTGCCGTCTCCACGAGCGCCTGCCAGGCGGTTTCGCCGGCTACCGGCACGGCCGCCGCCTCCGCATAGGAGAGTTCGGCCGGCTTACGGGCGATCTCTGTCGGCATGGCGATGACGTACGTCGCGTAGCAGCCGCAGCGCTCGAGCGAGACATAGCCAAACACGGGCTCGCCGACCGAGAACGCGTCCACGCCTTCGCCCAGGGCAGCCACGTCGCCCGCGAGCTCGCAGCCGAGCGTCAGCGGCGGCACCAGGCCGAGGAACTCGCCAAAACCGTCGGCGATCTTCCAGTCCACCGGATTGACGCCCGCCGCGCGCACGCGCACCAGCACCTCTCCGGGTCCGGGCACGGGCCGTTCCGTGGAGGCCAGACGCAGACCTTCCTCCGCGCGGTAGCGCTCGAGGCGCACCGCCTGCATTTCCTCAGCCAAACAGAAACTCCTTCAGAATTCTCCGGCGGCAGCGGTCAGTTCAGAACGCGGTACCCGCGCCCGCGCAGGCAGTTGCTGACGACGCGCTCCTTCTCACGCTGATTGTACAGTGCCGAGCGCGCGCCGCCGCCGACGGCACCGTAGCCGGCGCCGCGGTCGGCATCGCCGCTGATGGCCCCGGCCGCTGCCCCGACCACTGCGCCGGCAGCCGCACCTTTCGCAGCGCCCTCTGCCACGTTCACCTCGTCGGCGTATTCCCGGCACTCGCGCAGGTCGATCGCGTACTGCGCCATGTTGACCCCCTTCGTATCGACGATGGGATCCGGATGCGATGCGCACCCGGCCGAGAACACCAGTGCGAATGCCACGGCGGTGATCGTCATTTTCATGGGGTGATCCTCCAGCAGACCCGTCCGTAACGCCAACGCAGCAGAGAAGTGCCGGTTGACCGGCCACATCGTGCGACGCCGCGCGATCCGACGCTCAGTGCCGCGTATCCGACACGATAAGATCGCTGTCCTCGCCGAACATGGCACGGTCGAAGGCGCCGAGCAAGGTGGCTTCGCTCTGGGCACCGATCACGAACAGACGCTTGTTGATCATGTAGTCCGGCACCCCGGTCACGCCCGCCTTCCGGGCCTGTGCTTCTTCGGCCTGCACAATGCGGTCGATGCGCTCGTCGTCCAGGTATTGCGCGGCCGTCTCGGGCGTAAGATCGGCTTGCCTGGCCAGATCCACCAGGACTTCGTGGCGGCCGATATCGCGGCCTTCGCCGAAGAACGCCCGGAACAGCCCGCCGGCGAGTTCGTTCTGGCGGCCCTCGATCTGCGCCAACTTCATCAGCCGATGGGCCGCCCGGGTATTGGGCACGCGGGCGATGCGCTCGAAGGCCAGCTCGAGGCCCTCGGCGGCTCCGAGCCGGGTCAATTGCGTCAGGGCAGGCTGCAGCGCCTCGGGCTCGCCGAACTTCTCGCGCAGGTAATCCTGCAGCTGCATTCCGTCTGCCGGCATGTCGGGGTTGAGCTGGAACGGATGCCAGGCAATCTGGACCGGGCCCAGCACGGAGCCAAGCGCCTCGTCCAGGCGGTGCTTGCCGATGTAACACCACGGGCAGACGAAATCCGCGATGACGTCCACCCGCAGCGCGGCGGGCGCCTGTGTCTCGGTACGATTGACCAGTTCGAGGATGCTTTCTTTCATGTTACGGGGGCGCGCTGCGCCTCTGCCCTCCATGCTGCAGAAAGGTTGGGACGATCCCTCCACTTTTCAATGCCCGGCGACTCCCGTGGACGGCATCCGCGACGACTCGCGAGGCGAATACAGATTCTGAGTCCCCAAAGATCGGAACGGTTCCCGTAATCCCCGTGAATGAGACGACCCTGCAGAGTTTCGACGGCCCTGTCGACGTCATGGTACAGGGCGCGAGCCGCGGCATCGGCGCCGCTTTCGTCGCTGCGCTGGCCGCCTCGCCATCGGTACGCCACGTCGTCGCGACGAGCCGCCATCCGGAGGCCTCGGAGGCATTGGCAGCGATCCGCCAGGCGATCGGCGACCGGCTGGTGGCCGTTCCCCTGGACGTCACCCGCGAGGCCAGCATCGAAGCAGCAGCGGACTCGGTGGGTGGCCGGCTGGAGACACTTTCGCTGATCATCAACTGCGCCGGCCTGCTGCACGATGGCGATGCGCTGCAACCCGAACGCCGGCTCGCCGAGGTCTCGCCGGAGGCGCTGCAGCGCAGTTTCGCCGTGAATGCCTGGGGTCCGCTGCTGGTCGCCAAGCATTTCAGCCGCTTCCTGCCCCGACGGGAACGGGCGGTGCTGGCCATCCTCTCGGCACGGGTCGCCAGCATTGGCGACAACGGCCTCGGCGGCTGGTACGCTTACCGCGCCTCGAAAGCGGCGCAGAACATGTTCACCCGCAACCTGTCCATCGAACTGCCGCGACGCCACCGGGGTACCCTGACGGTCGCGCTGCATCCGGGTACCGTGGATACCGGCCTGTCCGCTCCGTTCCAGTCCCGCGTCCCCGAGCAGCAGTTGTTCGACGCGCGCCAGGCCGCGCGGCAGCTCCTCGCCGTCATCGACGGCCTGCGCAGGGACGACAACGGCGGCTTCTTTGCCTGGGACGGCCGGCCGATCCCCTGGTAGTCGTGAGTCCGCTCGCCAGTCGCCGCAGGCCCGCGCCGTGACCGAACCCGCCGGAATAGACACCGACGCCCTCGACGAGGCTCTGGCCCGTCATGTGCATGCAGGACGGGTGGATTATCCCGGACTGGCGCGGTCATCCGCTTTCGCACGCTACATCGCCGACATCGGCCGGGTCCGCCGCGGCGCGGCCACCGACGCCGAATGGCTCGCCTTTTTGATCAACGCCTATAACGCCCTCGCCATACGCACAGTGCTGGACGGACTGTCGCCTGCCGGTCTCCCCGGCCGCCTGCGTTTCTTCATGCTCAGCCGCCATCGCATCGGCGCCAGACACCGGACGCTGTACGGACTGGAACACCGCGAGCTGATGGCCATGGGTGAGCCCCGCATCCACTTCGCCATCGTTTGCGCATCGGCATCCTGCCCCCCGCTCCGGCCGGCAGCCTACCGGCCCGCTGCGCTGCCCGCCCTCCTCGATGAGGACGCACGGGAATTCGTCAACGACCCGCGCCGCAACCGGTTCGACCCGGCAGCGGGTATCGCCCGGCTGTCGCGGATCTTCCGTTGGTATCGCGCCGACTTCGGCGCCGGCACCAGGGCTCTCCAGACATGGCTCGCCGGCTACGTCGCAGATCCGCGGGTGGCAGACAGACTGGCAGCCGGTGCATTCCGCCTCGAGTATCTGCGCTACGACTGGAGCCTGAACGGCCCGCCGCCGGATTCTCGCTGACCTCAAGAAAAAGACCCCGCCCGGCAGCGCCGGACGGGGTCTTCGCCTCGATGAGGCTTCCGGTCGGGACCGGGCGACGACGTGTTACATCATGCCGCCCATTCCGCCCATGCCACCCATGTCGGGCATCGGAGCCGCCTCTTCGTCCTTCGGCGCGTCCGCCACCATCGCTTCGGTGGTCAGCAGCAGGCCGGAGACGGAAGCCGCATTCTGCAGCGCCGAACGGCTCACCTTGGTCGGGTCCAGGATGCCCAGCTCGACCATGTCGCCGAACTCGCCGGTGGCGGCGTTGTAACCGTAGTTACCCTTGCCCTCGGCGACGGCATTCAGCACCACGGAGGCGTCGCCGCCGGCGTTGCTGACGATCTGGCGCAGCGGCTCTTCCAGCGCACGGCGCAGGATGTTGATGCCGGTGGACTGATCCTGGTTTGCGCCCTCGAGCTTGTCGATGCCGCTGCGGGCGCGGATGAAGGCGACGCCACCGCCGGGCACCACGCCTTCCTCGACCGCGGCACGGGTGGCGTGCAGCGCGTCCTCGACGCGGGCCTTCTTCTCCTTCATCTCCACCTCGGTGGCGGCACCGACCTTGATCACGGCGACACCGCCGGAGAGCTTGGCGACACGCTCCTGCAGCTTCTCGCGGTCATAGTCCGAGGAAGACTCCTCGATCTCGGCGCGGATCTGCTCCACCCGGCCCTCGATCTCCTGAGTGCGGCCTGCACCGTCGATGATCGTGGTGTTCTCCTTGGTGATCTGCACCTTCTTGGCCTCGCCGAGATCCTCCAGCGTGGCCTTCTCCAGGGACAGGCCGACCTCCTCGGAGATCACCTGGCCGCCGGTCAGCACGGCGATATCCTGCAGCATGGCCTTGCGGCGGTCACCGAAGCCCGGCGCCTTCACCGCAGCCACCTTCACGATGCCGCGGATGTTGTTCACCACCAGCGTAGCGAGGGCCTCGCCCTCGACGTCCTCGGAGACGATCAGCAGCGGGCGGCTGGACTTGGCGACACTCTCGAGTACCGGCAGCAGATCGCGGATGTTCGAGATCTTCTTGTCGTACAGGAGGATGAACGGGCTTTCCAGCTCGGCCGACTGGCTCTGCTGGTTGTTGATGAAGTAGGGCGACAGGTAGCCGCGGTCGAACTGCATGCCTTCGACGACCTCCAGCTCGTTGGTCAGCGCCTGGCCTTCCTCGACCGTGATCACGCCTTCCTTGCCCACCTTCTTCATCGCCTCGGCGATGATCTCGCCGATCTCGGTGTCGGAGTTGGCGGAGATGGATCCCACCTGGGCGATGGCCTTGTCGTCCTCGCAGGGCTTGGACAGTTTGTGCAGCTCTTCGACCACGGCGGCGGAGGCTCTCTCGATGCCGCGCTTGAGATCCATCGGGTTCATGCCGGCGGCGACCGCCTTCAGGCCTTCGCGCAGCATGGCCTGGGCCAGCACGGTCGCCGTGGTGGTGCCGTCGCCGGCAACATCGGAAGTCTGGGAGGCGACCTCCTTCACCATCTGGGCGCCCATGTTCTCGAACTTGTTCTCGAGCTCGATCTCTTTGGCGACGGACACGCCGTCCTTGGTCACGGTGGGCGCGCCGAAGCTCTTGTCGAGTACGACGTTGCGGCCCTTCGGACCCAGGGTCACTTTCACGGCGTTCGCCAGCACGTTCACGCCGGCCATCATTTTGTGGCGGGCGTCATCGCTGAAACGGACTTCTTTTGCAGACATTGTCTTAATTCCTCTGTTCGTAGATTCGGTTGGTGTCTATTCGATGATCGACGCGTGGATGATCGGCGCGGGCTCAGCCTTCGATGACCGCCATCACGTCGTCTTCCTTCATCACCAGGTAGTCTTCGCCTTCCACCTTGACCTCGGTGCCGCTGTACTTGCCGAACAGCACCTTGTCGCCTGCCTTCAGGTCGAGGGCGCGGACTTCGCCGTTCTCGAGGATCTTGCCCTTGCCGACGGCGATGACTTCGCCCTTGATCGGCTTTTCGGCGGCCGTATCGGGGATCACGATCCCACCGGGGGTGGTGCGCTCTTCCTCCATGCGCTTGATGATCACGCGATCGTGAAGCGGACGAATCTGCATGAGTGCGTCTCCTTTTGGTAAGCTACTGTTTTTTGAGATGAATTACAGAATTCTGGATGACCGTGTTATTAGCACTCGCCATCAGTGAGTGCTAATAATAGTACCGCCCAGCCAAATTTCAAGAGCCGCCGTGGCCGGCGCGCTCATGACAGGCCGGCCGCCGCCCGCTATCCTCGGCGTGGCGAAGGAGACGCTGATGTCAAAAACGCTGCTTGTGCTCTGCACCTGCCCGGACGAGGAGACCGCCCGCAGTATCGCCGCGGCGCTGGTCGCGGAACGGCGTGCGGCCTGCGTGAATATCGTCGGCCCCCTGCGCTCGGTATTCAGCTGGCAAGGCGAAGTCTGCGACCAATCCGAGCTGCTGCTGCTCGCGAAGACCACCGAGGCGGCATGGCAGGCGCTGGAGGCCCGCATCGTGGAACTCCACCCCTATGACGTCCCCGAGATTATCGCCGCACCGGTCACGGCCGGGTCGGCGGCCTACCTGGACTGGGTTGCCGCATCGGTCTCGCCCCCTGCGGCCAGTCCTGTGGACGATTCTGTGACGGAGAAGGAATAATCCCGCGTCCGGCGCGGTCACACTGTATGGGTGCCCGCCTGCGGGACGACCCGGCCGCGGGCCGTCCGAGGCATCGCCGGTAACGAGAGACAGCATGAGCCCGAACAGACAATCCTCCCGCCGCGCGGCGAACGTGGCCGCCACCCCCGTTGCAGCCCTCCTGACCATGGCCGCACTGGTCACCCTCGCCGCGACCGGCTTCGCGCCACCCGCCGCTGCCGTGTCGCCTGAGGATCTGCTGCGGCCCGAGCAGGCGTTCCGCTACCAGGTCGAGGACACCGGCGAGGCGCTGCTCATTCGCTGGACCGCGGAGCCGGGCTATTACCTGTACCGCCAGAAGCTCGGCATCGGCAGCGCGAGCGACGACGTCCTGCTGGGCGATCCCGTGTTGCCCGATGGCGACACCCACGAGGACGAGTACTTCGGACGCCAGGAGATCTACCGGGGCGAATTCACCATGCGGGTGCCCTACGTCAACGAGGGTGCAGACCGGGTGACCCTCGAGCTCCGCTCCCAGGGCTGCGCCGACATCGGGCTGTGCTATCCGCCCCAGCGCTGGACCACGGCTGTGGCACTGGCGGACGCCGCGCCGGCCCCCTCGCCAGCCGCCTCACCATTCGGCAGCGGCCGCGCCCCCGGCGGGCTGGCCGAAACGGGCGTCGGCGAGTTCCTGGCGCCGGACGTGGCGTTCCGGCCGCTAGTGAGCGCGCTGGATCCATACACCGTCGAGCTGGCCTGGCAGATCGAGCCCGGCTATTACCTCTATCGGGACAAGCTCTCGGTCGCCGCCGCCAGCGACGGCGTGCAGCTCGGCGCGCTGCAGACGCCCGCGGGCAAGAAAAAGTTCGACGAATATTTCGGCGAGACCGAAGTCTACTATGACCAGGTCGTCGCGCAGGTACCGCTGAACCGGGCGAGCCGGCAGGGACAGAGCCTGGTGCTGGAACTCGGCTTCCAGGGCTGCGCCGAGGACGGCATCTGTTACCCGCCGCTCACCCGGGAGGTGAGCGTCTCCCTGCCGCCGGCCACCGCGGCCGACGCGCCGCGCCCGCCCGAAGAGGCAATGGCGATGGCCGCGGCGCCCGTCTCCGAACAGGACCGCCTCGCGGCCCTGATCGGCGAGGGCAATCTGGCCGCGGTGCTCGCCACCTTCTTCGGCGCCGGCCTCCTGCTCGCGCTGACGCCCTGTGTGCTGCCCATGATCCCCATCCTCTCCGGCATCATCGCCGGCGAGGGCAGGGACGTGACGCCGGCGCGCGGCTTCACGCTGTCACTCTCCTACGTGATGGGCATGGCTCTCACCTACACTATCGCCGGCGCGCTGTTCGCCGCCGCCGGGCAACAGGTACAGGCGATCTTCCAGCAGACCTGGATACTGGTAACGTTCGCCGGCCTGTTCGTGCTCCTGGCGGCGGGCATGTTCGGCGCATTCGACCTGCAGATGCCGTCGTCGATACAGACCCGGGTGGCCGCCCTCAGCGGCAAGCAGAAGAGCGGCACCATGGTGGGCGCCTTCGTCATGGGCGCGCTCTCGTCACTGATCGTCACCGCCTGCGTGGCGCCGCCGCTGGTGGCGGCCCTGGCGGTGATCGGTCAGACGGGCGACGTCTTCCGGGGCGCGGCAGCCCTGTTCGCTCTCAGCCTCGGCATGGGCGTGCCGCTGCTCGCCGTCGGCGCCTCTGCCGGCAAGTTGATGGTGAAGGCCGGGCCGTGGATGGTGGCCGTAAAGAACGCCTTCGGTTTCGTGATGCTGGGTCTCGCCATCTGGATGCTGGAGCGGGTACTGCCCGGCGCCGTCACCCTGGCGCTGTGGGCAGTGCTCATCTTCATGGCCGGCGTGTTCCTCGGTGCGCTGACGCCGCTGACGCCGGAGTCCGGCGGCGCGCGGAAACTTGGCAAGGGCTTCGGCGTCCTGGCGATGTTTTACGGCGCCGTCCTGCTGCTTGGTGCGCTCGCCGGCGGCGAGGACCCGCTGCAGCCTTTCGCCGGCACGCGCGCAGCGGCGGTGGGCGGCGGCGCGGACGCGGCCCACGAGGAACTGGAATTCCGCCGCGTCAAGACCGTGGCCGAGCTGGAGCAGGCGGTGGCCGAGGCGTCGAGCCGGGGCCAGCCGGTGATGCTCGACTTCTACGCCGACTGGTGCGTGTCCTGCAAGGAGATGGAGAAATACACCTTCAGCGACCCGCGGGTGCAGTCGGAGCTGGACGGCGTCGTGCTTCTGCAGGCGGACGTGACGGCGAACGACGAGCAGGACCAGGCGCTGCTGAAGCACTTCCGCATTTTCGGGCCGCCGTCGATCATATTCTTCGGCCCGGACGGC
This sequence comes from uncultured Woeseiaceae bacterium, assembly GCA_964427415.1. Taxonomy (GTDB): domain Bacteria; phylum Pseudomonadota; class Gammaproteobacteria; order Steroidobacterales; family Woeseiaceae; genus Lentisalinibacter. The sequence continues at coordinate 13,981 of CAYRUH010000029.1, forward strand.
GACGAGCGCCGCCCCTATCAGGTGGTCGGCTTCATGCCCGCCGACGAGTTCGCCGCCCATGCCGCCCGGGCCGTCGCCGCCAGCCCCGCCGCCGTCACCGCACAGGCACACTGATATGCCCCGTATCCTGATGATCCTGGTCCTCTTGGTCTCCATGGCCGCCGGCATGTGGCTGTCCCGGCTGCTGCTGCCGCCAGAGAGCCCCGCGCCTGCGCCGGCTGACCCGACGGCCGTGGAGATACGAGCCAGCGCCGCCCAGGTGCAGACGGGGGACTTCAGCCTGCCCGATCTGGCCGGCGAGAACCGCACCCTGGCCGATTGGCACGGGCAGCTGCGGGTGATCAACTTCTGGGCCACCTGGTGCGCTCCCTGCCGGCGGGAGATCCCGCTGCTGAAAGGTATCCAGGCCGAGCACGGCGAGGCGGGCATCCAGGTCATCGGTATCGCCATTGACGACCCCGGGCCGGTCGCCGACTACGCCGCCGAGATGGCGTTCAACTACCCCGTGCTGACCGGCCAGGAGGACGCCATCGCCGCGGCGGAGAGCTTCGGCATCGATTTCCTCGGCCTGCCCTTCACGCTGATCGTCGCGCCCGACGGCGAACTCCTGAACGTCCACGTGGGCGAATTCAATCGGCACCAGGCCGAAACCATGGCATCCGTATTACGGGACTTCCTCGACGGCACGATGACCGCGGATGCCGCCCGGCAGGCCCTCGCCGACATTTGAAGCGGCGGCGACCCGTCCGCCGCACGCCGTCGGCCGATGGCGCCCCATGACGGCCAACGGTGGCCAATGATGGCTACTATTGTGCAATTACCGGTTATGGGCGTTAAACTCGCCGGTAACTTCGTTGAAAAGGCCGGCTACTGGACTGATCATGCCGCGGATGCTGCTCTTGAACGGGCCCAATCTGAACCTGCTGGGCAAACGGGAACCCACGGTCTATGGCGACGAGAGCCTGGCCACGGTGGAGGAGCGCCTGCGTAACCTGGCGGGCGAGTTCGGCCACGAACTGGTCTGTTTCCAGAGCAATGCGGAGCACGAGCTGGTGAACCGGGTGCAGGCCTGCACCGACGACGGCACCCGGGCCCTGATCGTGAACCCGGGCGCCTACACCCACTCCAGTATCGCGCTGCGCGACGCCCTGCTCGCCGCCGGCCGTCCCTTTGTCGAAGTACACCTCTCGAACGTGCACGCCCGGGAGGGCTTCCGCCACCACAGCTATTTCTCCGACGTGGCCGACGGCACGATCATTGGACTGGGCTTCATCGGTTACGAACTCGCCCTGCTGGCACTGCACCGCAGGTTGACGGACTCATAAGAGAAGGCATGCGCATGGATATAAGAAAGGTCAAGAAGCTCATCGAGCTGCTGGAGGAATCCGGCATTGCCGAGATCGAGATCACCGAGGGGGAAGAGGCCGTGCGCATCAGCCGCTACCCGGCCAATGCCATGGTCGCCGCGCCGCAGATGTCCCACTTCCCCATGCAGCAGGCGGCACCCGCCGGTTCCGCGCCGGAGCCCGCCGCGACCGCCTCCGAGCCTGCTGCCGCGCCGCCCAGGGAAGCCGAGGAGGACGGTCACGTGGTCACCTCGCCGATGGTGGGCACCTACTACGCCGCGCCCGCGCCGGGGGCGAGTCCCTTCGTGCAAATCGGCGACCGGGTCAAGGCCGGCGATACGCTCTGTATCGTCGAGGCGATGAAGATGATGAACCCGATCGAGGCCGACGTGGACGGTGTGGTGAAATCGATCCGGGTCCAGAACGGCGAGCCGGTGGAATACGGTCAGGTGCTGTTCGTGCTCGACCAGCGAACCGGCTCCTGAGCGGGCGCGCGGAACCGACATGATCGAGAAAGTCGTCATCGCCAATCGGGGCGAGATCGCGCTCAGGATATTGCGTGCCTGCCGCGAGATGGGCATCAAGACCGTCGCCGTGCACTCCACGGCCGACACCAATCTGAAACACGTGCTGCTGGCGGACGAGACCGTGTGCATCGGCCCGCCCTCCTCCGCCGAGAGTTACCTGGACATGCCGGCCATCATCAGCGCCGCCGAGGTCACCGACTCCGTGGCGGTGCATCCGGGCTACGGCTTCCTCTCGGAGAATGCGGACTTCGCCGAGCGGGTCGAGAAGAGCGGCTTCATCTTCGTCGGGCCCAGGGCCGAAAGCATCCGCCTGATGGGCGACAAGGTCTCGGCCATCCGCGCCATGAAGGAGGCAGGCGTGCCCTGCGTGCCCGGTTCCGACGGCTGCCTCGGCGACGACGGGGATCAGAACCTGCGCCTCGGCCGCGAGATCGGCTACCCGGTGATCATCAAGGCGGCCGGCGGCGGCGGCGGTCGCGGCATGCGAGTGGTGCACAGCGAGGCTTCCCTGCTCGGCGCCATCAACGTGACCCGGGCCGAGGCCAAGGCGGCCTTCGGCAACGATCAGGTCTATATGGAGAAATTCCTGGAGCGGCCGAGGCATATCGAGTTCCAGGTACTGGCCGATGCCCACGGCAACGCGGTGCATCTCGGTGAGCGCGACTGCTCCATGCAGCGCCGCCACCAGAAGGTCATCGAGGAGGCGCCGGCACCGGGTATCAGCGATGAGGAGCGTGAGCGGATGGGGGCGCGCTGTGTGCAGGCCTGCCAGGAACTCGGCTACCGCAACGCCGGCACCTTCGAGTTCCTGTACCAGGACGGCGAGTTCTACTTCATCGAGATGAATACCCGCCTGCAGGTGGAGCATCCGGTCACCGAGATGGTTACCGGTATCGACATCGTGAAGGAGCAGCTGCGCATCGCCGCCGGCGAGGAGCTCGCCTTCGCGCAATCGGACGTCCGTGTGACCGGCCACGCCATCGAGTGCCGTATCAACGCCGAAGACCCGAAGACATTCATGCCCTCGCCGGGCATGGTTGACCTCTGGCACTCGCCGGGCGGGCCGGGCATCCGCGTGGACAGCCATCTCTACAGCGGCTATCGGGTGCCCCCCTACTACGACTCGCTGATCGGCAAGCTGATCGCCTATGGCGAGAACCGGGAGTCCGCCATCGCCCGCATGCGGATCGCGTTGACGGAGATCGTGATCGAGGGCATCAAGACCAACGTGCCGCTGCACCAGGAGATCATGAACCACCAGGCCTTCAAGACCGGCGGCACGAATATCCACTATCTGGAGAAGCGCCTCGGTCTGTGACCCGGCGCCGGCGGGATGTCTTGGCGTCAGTTCACGATGGCTCTGGACGGCCTCGATCCGGAGCGGCTGGAACGTGCGCTGGAAGAGCTCGGCGCCAACGCCGTCACCTACACGGATGCCGGGGACTCGCCGGTGCTCGAACCCGCACCGGGCGAGACGCCGCTCTGGCCGGCCACCCTCGCCACCGCCCTGTTCAATGAGGATCTCGACGCGGAAGCACTGAGGGCCGCTCTGCGCGCTGCCCTCGATCTGGACGAACTGCCGGCCTGCCGAGTGGAGACACTGGCCGACCGTGCGTGGGAGCGGGAGTGGCTGCGCGACTTCCGGCCCATGCGTTTCGGGCGGTGTCTCCGCGTGTGTCCGACGGGCAGCGTGGTGGAGCAGCCGGGCGCGGTCGTGCTGCACATGGATCCGGGCCTCGCTTTCGGCACCGGCACCCATGCGACGACGGCACTGTGCCTGGAATGGCTGGATGCGGCCTGCCTCCGCGGGCGTCGGGTGCTCGATTACGGGTGCGGCTCGGGTATCCTCGCGATCGCCGCCCTGCTCCTGGGCGCCGGCGAGGCGAGCGCCACCGACATCGACGTCCAGGCCCTGACGGCGACGCGGGCGAACGCGGCACGCAATGACGTCGCCGGGCGCCTCAGCGTCATGGCCCCGGAAGAACTCGGCAACGCGGCATTCGACATCGTGCTGGCGAACATCCTCGCCGCACCTCTGACCGATCTCGCGCCGCGGCTGGCCGGGCTGACCCGGGGCGGCGGCGAGATCGTGTTATCGGGTATCCTCGCGAGTCAGGCTGCCGAGATCCGCGCCGCCTACGAGCGGTGGTTCGAGATCGCGCCGGCGGTGGCACGCGAGGACTGGATCATGATCAGCGGCAGGCGCCGGGAAGGCTGAGACCGTGTATACCCAATGCCCCGAATGCCGGACGGTCTACCAGATCGGGCCGGACGACCTGAAACGCGCCCACGGGCGGGTGCGCTGCGGCGCGTGCGGCACGGTGTTCGACGCGCTGGCAACGCTGTCCCACGAACCCCCCCCGGCGCAACCGGCCGAACCGCCGGTACCCGGACCGGAGACAGTCAGAGAGCCGGCGGCCGCAACGGGGCCGGAGATCGGAAGCGAGTCGGAGCCGGAGCGCAAACCGGAACGCAAACCCGAGCCCGAGCCCGAGCCCGAGCCCGAGCCCGAGCCCCAGCGCTTCGACGACGACACCCCGTTGGAGGAGATCCTGGCATCCTTCGGCGGTGAACTCTCCGGCGAGAGCGGGGAGGAGGAGTACGAGCAATGGCCGGCATCCGCAGCGGGAGCGCCGCAGCCCGACGGCCCGTCGGGCGAACCGGGCGAACCGGGCGACGCGCCGCCGCCGGCCGGCGACGACGGCGACAGCGAAAATTTGGGCGACGAGGACGAGTGGCGCGCCCTGCTCGCCGAGCTCGAACTGGACGAGACCACCCTCGGCATCGGACTGGAGCGTGGGAGCGGCGACGAGGACGGCAGCCCGGCCGAGGCGCGGCGGGAACCGGAGGCACCGCCTGAAGAACTCACCCTCGTTACGGAAGAGCCACCAGCTCCCGGAGAGCCGGCTGCGCGCAAACAACCGAAGACGCGCGAAGAACCCGCGGCGCCCGGCGATCAGACGGCGGTGCAGGAGAAGGACGCCGAACGTCCCGCTGCCCCGCAGGACCGGGACGAACTCGCGGCGTCCGCGGCCCTGTTCGACGAGATCGTCCAGAGCGGTGAGTTCGCGGCGATTCTCGGCGCCGATCGCGACGCCGCCGCGCCCGCCCTCGAGGCTCGCGGGCGACAGGGCGGTGAACAGGATCGCGACAAGTCGCAGCCGGCCGCCGAAGCCCCCCGGAAAAACGACAGCGGACCGGCCGGAGGCGCCGCGGTAGAGCAGACGGGCGCCGCGGCAGAGCAGATACCGGAGGAGGACGGCGACGAGGAGATCATCGACCAGGCACTGCTCGCGCACCGGCGTGGCCGGTCGCGGACGCTGCTGTGGTCGGCGGCGGCATTGCTGCTGGTCGCGGCACTCGGCGCCCAGGTCATCCACGGCCAGCGCGTTCAGCTGGCGACGCATCCGGATTTCGGCCCTCGCCTGCAGCAGATATACGGTCTGTTCGGTGCCGACGTGCAGCCGCGCTGGGATATCGGCGCACTGTGCGTCGAGTCGTCGAGCGGCGATGCCAGTGCCGATTCGCTGCAGATCACCAGCGTCATCGTGCACCAGGGCGACCGCCCACAACCCTATCCGCTGCTGCACGTGTCGCTGACGGACCGCTGGCAGAGCGTGATCGGCAGCCGCTCGGTCGACGCCGACGACTATCTGCCGGAAGGTGAGTTACGCGACGTGCGCATGCACCCGGCCGACCGGGTGCGGGCGCGCGCACGCCTGGCCGATCCGGGCAGCGAGGCGGCGGGCTACGAGCTGCACGTCTGCTACCGGAGCGCCGAAGGCGGCCTGCGCTGTTCCGGGGCCTGCCGCTGATGTGCTGGAATCCCGCTATGCGCATCGGCACCATCGACATCGCGTCGCCCGTGCTGCTCGCCCCGATGGCCGGCACCACCGACCTGCCTTTCCGCCGCCTCGCGCGCCGCTTCGGCGCGGGCCTCGCCGCAACGGAGATGACCACCGCGGACACCTCGCTCTGGCGCGCGGAGAAATCACGGCACCGGCTGCGTCTTGAAGGCGACCCCTGGCCGCGAATGGTACAGATCGCCGGCAGCGACGCCGGCCCCATGGCGGAAGCGGCCCGTGCCGTCGCCGACGCGGGCGCCGACATCATCGACATCAACATGGGCTGCCCGGCCAAGAAGGTCTGTCGCAAGCTCGCCGGTTCGGCGCTGCTGAAGGACGAGCGCCGGGTCGGTGAAATCCTCGCCGCGGTGGTCGGCGCGGTCGATCTGCCTGTCACCCTGAAGACGCGAACCGGTTGGGACCCGGACAATCGCAACGGGGTGCGGGTGGCGAGACTCGCCGAGGACTGCGGTATCCGGGCGCTGGCCATCCACGGACGAACCCGGACCTGCCGCTTCGCCGGCAACGCGGAATACGAGACCATCGCGCAGATTGTCGATGCCGTCTCCATACCGGTGATCGCAAACGGCGATATCGACGGCCCTGAAAAGGCACTCGAAGTTCTGCGCGTAACCGGCGCTGCCGCGGTGATGATCGGCCGTGCGGCACAAGGCCGCCCGTGGATATTCCGGGAAGTCCTCCACTACCTCCGTCACGGCCACGTGCTGCCGCCTGTAGACGCTGCCGAGCTCCGTGCTATCATCACCGACCACCTGCAAGACCTGCACCGTTTCTATGGGGAAGAGCGCGGTGTCCGGGTGGCACGCAAACACCTGTCCTGGTACAGCCGTCATCTGCGGGATGGCGATCATTACCGTCGCCAGGTGATGCGCGTTGAGAGCGCCGCGGAGCAGCTGCTCCTCACCGAGCGCTTTCTCGACAGCGCGGATCGGGCCGGTGCGCTAGCCGCCTGATCTCCGCTGTTCAGCAGCAACAGTCAACCGAATCGCTGCGGCCGGCTGCCGTGGCGGCGATTTGCGGGGAACGAATCGACGTGGCTCCATCGACACGAAAGAAGAAACGAAAGCCGACGCTCGGTAACGAGAAGTCACTGAGCGACCACACTCAGGAAGCACTGAACGAATATTTCGAAAGCCTGAACGGCTACCGGCCCGGAGATCTCTACGAACTGGTGCTGAGTGAAGTGGAGAAGCCGCTGCTGCGGACGGTGCTCGAATACACCGGCGGCAATCAGAGCGAAGCCGCCTTGATCCTGGGCATCAACCGGGGCACGTTGCGTAAGAAACTGAAGACGTACGCGTTGCTGCGCTGAGCGGCCGCCGGCGACAGGACATGCACCGGGAGCAGAGCCGATGACGCGACCCCGCCGCGCCCTGTTGAGTGTCTCCGACAAAACCGGGCTGGCGGAACTGGCCGGGGGCCTGACCAACATCGGCTACGAACTGCTCTCCACCGGCGGCACCGCGCGCGCACTGCGCGAGGCCGGTCTCGATGTTAGCGACGTCTCGTCCTTCACCGGCTTTCCGGAGATCATGGACGGCCGGGTCAAGACCCTGCATCCGAAGATCCACGGCGGACTGCTGGGCCGCCGGGATACCGACGCGGCCGTGATGGCCGAGCACGGCATCGACGCCATCGACGTCCTCGCCGTCAACCTCTACCCCTTCGAGCAGACGGTCAACGCAGCCGACACAGCGCTCAGCGACGCCATCGAGAATATCGACATCGGCGGCCCCGCCATGATCCGGGCCGCGGCGAAGAACCACCGTGACGTCCTCGTGCTGGTGGACCCGGCCGACTACGAGACCATTCTTCGCGCGCTGGGCGAGGGCAGCGTGGACGACGCGCTGCGCCTGCACCTCGCGGCCAAAGCCTATACGCACACGGCCAGTTACGACGCAGCCATCTCCGCGTGGCTGACCGAGGCGGCGGGAGGCAGCCGGCTCGGCGAGCGCTTCGCCTGCGGCGGACGCCGTATCGCCAGCCTGCGCTATGGCGAGAACCCCCACCAGCAGGCTGCCTTCTACGCCGATGCGGGCGACCTCCGCGGCACGCTGGCGGGTGCGGAGCAGCTCCAGGGCAAGGCGCTCTCCTACAACAACATTGCGGATGCCGACGCCGCGCTCGAATGCGTACGCCAGTTCGAGGCTCCCGCGTGTGTGATCGTCAAACACGCCAACCCCTGCGGCGTGGCGGCTGCCGGGACGCAGTTCGAGGCCTATGAGCGGGCCTACGCCACCGACCCGGTATCCGCGTTCGGCGGCATCATCGCCTTCAATGCGCCGCTGCAGAAGAAAGTGGCCCGCGAGATCATGGATCGCCAGTTCGTGGAGGTCATCGTGGCGCCCGCGCTGACCGACGGCGCCGCCGAGGCGCTCGCCGCAAAGAGGAATCTGCGCGTCCTCGTCACCGGTGAGACCCGTCCCGCGCTGGCGGCCGTTGAGCTGAAGAAGGTCTCGGGCGGGCTGCTCGTCCAGGACCGGGATGGGGGCCGCATCGAGGCCGGCGAGCTGCGCGTGGTAAGCCGCCGCGAACCCTCGCCCGGCGAGATCGCCGATCTGATGTTTGCCTGGCGGGTAGCGAAGTACGTCAAGTCCAATGCCATCGTCTTTGCCCGCGGCGGCGCCACGATCGGGGTCGGCGCCGGCCAGATGAGCCGGGTCTACTCCACGCGCATCGCCGCCATCAAGGCAGCCGATGCCGGCCTGTCCACCAAAGACGCCGCCATGGCGTCCGACGCCTTCTTCCCTTTCCGCGACGGTATCGACTCGGCGGCCGGGCACGGCGTGAGGGCAGTGATCCAACCCGGCGGCTCCGTGCGCGACGAGGAGGTCATCGCCGCGGCCGACGAGCACGATATCGCGATGGTGTTCACCGGCATGCGCCACTTCCGTCACTGAGCCGGGGGAGCCGCCTTGAAGATACTCATCGTGGGCGGCGGCGGGCGCGAACACGCGCTGGCCTGGAAATGCGCCACCTCGCCCGCGGTCGACGAAGTCGTGGTCGCGCCCGGTAACGCAGGCACGGCGCTAGAACCCGCTGTCCGCAACGCCCCGGTGGCAGCAGACGATGTGGACGGACTGCTCGCGCTGGCCCGCCGGGAAGGCGTCGGTCTCACCATCGTCGGCCCGGAGGTGCCCCTGGTCGCGGGTCTCGTCGACCGCTTCGCGGAGGCCGGGCTGCGCTGCTTCGGGCCGCGGGCGGAAGCCGCCAGGCTGGAGGGTTCCAAGACCTACACGAAAGACTTCCTGGCCCGCCACCGCATACCCACGGCCGCCTACGGCAGTTTCACGGAGCTGGCGCCTGCGCTCGACTACATCCGCGCACAGGGCGCGCCGCTGGTGGTGAAGGCCGATGGCCTGGCCGCAGGCAAAGGCGTCGTGGTGGCCGACACCATCGAGGCTGCGCAACAGGCCGCGCGGGACATGCTGCAGGCCGGCGCATTCGGCGGTGCCGGGCAGCGTATCGTCGTGGAGGAGTTCCTGCAGGGCGAGGAGGCAAGCTTCATCGTCATCACCGACGGACGCCACATCCTGCCGCTGGCCACCTCCCAGGATCACAAGGCCAGGGACGAGGGCGACATCGGCCCGAACACTGGCGGCATGGGCGCCTACTCGCCCGCGCCGGTGGTCACGGCCGCGATAGAACGGCGGATCATGGACGAGGTGATCCGGCCCACCATCGACGGACTGGCGGCGGACGGCGTGGATTACCTGGGGTTCCTGTACGCCGGGCTGATGATCGACGACAGCGGTGCGCCGCGGGTGCTCGAATTCAACTGCCGGTTCGGCGATCCGGAGACGCAACCCATCATGGCGCGGCTGCAGAGCGATCTGGTCCGACTCTGCGAGGCCGCGCTGGACGGCCGCCTGGCCGATGCGAAGGCCGAGTGGGATCCCCGCGCCGCCCTCGGTGTGGTGATGGCCGCGGGCGGCTACCCGGAAGACTATCCGAAAGGCGATGCGATCGACGGTCTGGACTGCGCCGCCGCCCTGGACGGCGTCAGGGTTTTCCATGCCGGCACGCGCACCGACGGCGACCGCGTCGTGACCGCCGGCGGCCGCGTGCTCTGCGTGGTCGGTCTCGGCGACAGTGTCACTGCAGCGCAGGAGGCGGCATACCGGGGCGTCGATTGCATCCACTGGGATGGCGTCTATTTCCGCCGTGACATCGGCCACCGCGCGATCGCCCGGGAGACCGGTGCAGCAGCCGGCGGCTAGCGCCTCATGATCAGCGTCGGCGAAGCCTGGCAGCGCATCGAGGACGCCCTGCCCGACTACGGCGTCGAAGACGTCGCCGTGGAGCAAGCCGCCGGCCGGGTGCTGCGGACAGCCGTCGGCGCCGAGCGGGATCAGCCGCCTTTCGACCGGGTGATGATGGACGGCATCGCGCTGCGCCACACGGGCGCCCGGCGTCTGCGCGTGCAGGGCACACAGTACGCCGGCGACCCGCCGCTCGCGCTGGCCGACGATACCTTCTGCATCGAGATCATGACCGGGGCCGTGCTGCCGCCGGGCGCCGACACGGTAATCCCCGTCGAGCGCATCCGTGTCGCCGACGGCGATGCGGAACTGGAGGAAGGCTACCAACCCGTACCCGGCCAGTTTATCCACCGCCAGGGCTCGGACCATGTTGCCGGCACCGGGCTGCTGCAAGCGGGCTGCCTGCTCGGGGCGCCGGAGGTGGCGGTGCTGGCCTCGCAGGGTCTCGCCGCCGTCAGCGTCGGGCGGCGTCCGCCGGCGGCGGTCGTCTCCACCGGCAACGAGCTGGTGGCGGCGGGGACACCGGTCGCGGCGCACGAGATCCGCCTCTCCAACGGCCCGGCCATTCTCTCCTCGCTGCTCAGGCACGGCCATGCCGGCAGCCGCCATGTCCATCTGCCGGACGAGCCGCACGTCATGCGCGATCGGCTCGCGGCGTTGCTCGACGAGTTTCCGGTACTGCTCCTGTCGGGCGGCGTATCGAAAGGCAAGGCGGACTACGTACCCGGCATCATGGCCAAGCTGGGCGTCGAGGTGATCTTCCACCGGGTGAGCCAGCGGCCGGGCAAGCCGATGTGGTTCGGCGCCCGCGGCGAAACCCTGGTATTCGCGCTGCCCGGCAATCCGGTCTCCGCGCTGGTCAACTTCCGCCGCTACGTACTGCCGGCCATGCTGCGCGGTGCGGGTCACTCCGGCCCCACCACCGAGACGGCGGTGCTGGGCGCCGACTACACGTTCCGAGCCCCGCTGACCTGTTTCCTGCCGGTGCGCGCGGCGACGGATGCCGCCGGCGCCCTAGTGGCAATGCCCGCCCCCACGAATACGTCCGGGGACTTCACGGCACTGGCCGGGACCTCCGGCTTCGTCGAACTGGAACGCGAGCCGGAACGCTTTGCCGCCGGCACGCCGGTCCCGCTGCACCGCTGGCGGCTGTACTGAAGCGGCGCGGCAGCGCCTCGGCGCTTGCTCAGCGTTTCATCGCCTCGAAGAACTGGGCATTGGTCTTGGTGTCCTGCAGCTTGGAGAGCAGGAACTCCACGGCGGCGAGTTCGTCCATCGGGTGCAGTACCTTGCGCAGCACCCACATCTTCTGCAGCTCGTCCGGCAGGGTCAGATACTCTTCTTTCCGGGTGCCGGAACGGTTGATGTTGATGGCCGGGAACACCCGCTTCTCGGCGATACGGCGATCCAGGTGAATCTCCATGTTGCCGGTGCCCTTGAACTCCTCGTAGATGACGTCGTCCATCTTCGAGCCGGTGTCGATCAGCGCCGTCGCGAGGATGGTCAGCGAGCCGCCCTCCTCGATGTTGCGTGCCGCGCCGAAGAAGCGCTTCGGCCGGTGCAGGGCATTGGCGTCCACGCCGCCGGTCAGCACCTTGCCCGACGAGGGCACCACGGTATTGTAGGCACGTGCCAGTCGGGTGATGGAGTCGAGCAGAATGACGACGTCGCGCTTGTGCTCGGTCAGCCGTTTGGCCTTCTCGATCACCATCTCGGCAACCTGGACATGCCGGCTCGCCGGCTCGTCGAAGGTGGAGGAAACGACTTCGCCGCGCACCGTTCGCTCCATCTCGGTGACCTCCTCCGGACGCTCGTCGATAAGCAGCACGATCATGTCGCAATCCGGATGGTTCGCCGCGATCGCCGAAGCGATATTCTGCAGCAGCATCGTCTTGCCGGCCTTCGGCGGCGAGACGATGAGTCCGCGCTGGCCCCTGCCGATAGGCGCCACCATGTCGATGATGCGTGCCGTCAGGTCTTCTGTGCTGCCATTACCCTGCTCGAGTTTCAGCCGATCCTTCGGGAACAGCGGAGTCAGGTTCTCGAACAGCACCTTGCTCTTCGCGTTCTCCGGCGCATCGAAGTTGATCTGGCCGACCTTCAGCAGCGCGAAGTAGCGCTCGCCATCCTTCGGCGGGCGGATCAGTCCGGAGACCGTATCGCCCGTGCGCAGACTGAAGCGGCGTATCTGGCTGGGCGAGACGTAGATGTCGTCGGGCCCGGCGAGATAGGAGCTGTCCGCGGAGCGCAGGAAGCCGAAGCCGTCCTGCAGTATCTCGAGTACGCCGTCGCCGTAGATGTCTTCACCCTGCTTCGCATGCGCCTTGAGCATCGCGAAGATGATGTCCTGCTTGCGCGAGCGCGCCAGACCGTCGAGGCCCATGTCCTCCGCCTGGCTGACCAGCTCCGATGCGGACAGCATCTTCAGCTCGGTGAGGTTCATCACGTTCTTGTTCTCGGCGAGCTGCTCCGGCGTGATGATCTCGAGATTCTCCTCGTCGGCGGGGAGATCCTCGTAGCCGTGCTGCGTGTTGCCGCTTTTCCGCCGGCGCGGTTTGCGCGGCGGCCCATTCTGATTTTTCGGACGGGAAGATTGCTTCGACCGCCCTCTTGCCTGATTACCCAAGTAGCCTCTCACAAATTGGCATCCAAGAACTCGATCAGCTGCGATTTCGACATCGCACCCATTTTCTGTGCCTGCACTGCACCGTCACGGAACAGTATCAGGGTAGGGATACTGCGGATCCCGAATTTCGGCGGCGTGTTAGGATTCTCGTCGATGTTGAGCTTAGCCACCTTCAACCGATCGCCATACTCGCCGGATACGTCGTCCAGCAGCGGCGCGATCATCTTGCAGGGACCGCACCACTCCGCCCAGAAGTCCAGCAACACCGGACGGTCGGACTGGAGCACGTCCTGCTCGAACGTCGCATCACTGGTATGAACGATCTGGTCAGTCACCGCTGTTAACCTCCCCGCAGTATCGAATGATTCAGTGTCCGGAGCCGGAGCTACCCCGACGGCGCATATTTCTTTCGGCAGCGGACCGGACAGGTGACGGCGCCTTCCCGATCAGGCAATATGTCGCAGCTTTCTCGCCGGTCTTGTGCGGCTTCTCTTGAGATTTGGTGGTAGCGAATTCTGGCAGGTGCGACGGTTGTCGCAGCGAACTGGGGTTAATTTGAACCCGTCGCGACGGAATTTGCAAGCCTTACATTCACTTTTTCCCCACGGGAACCCATGTCTGAAAATCATCTGAGCGAACTGGCCTTCAGTGATCTGGAGCTGCCAGACGATATACGCAAAGGCATCGAGGATGCCGGTTTCGAATACTGTACCCCGATCCAGAGCCGGACACTGCCCGTCGCCCTGGCGGGCCGGGACGTCGCCGGCCAGGCGCAGACCGGGACAGGCAAGACGGCCGCGTTCCTGATCGCCCTGTTCAATCGCCTGCTCGCGAGCGAACGGCCGGACAGCAGGCAGTCGGCACCGCGCGCGGTCATCCTCGCCCCCACCCGGGAACTGGCGGTGCAGATCGCCGCCGATGCCGAGACACTGGGCAGCCACACAGGCTTGGAACTCGCGCTGGCCTACGGCGGCAGGGACTACGACAAGCAGCGTGACCACATCACCGCCGGCATCGACGTGTTGATCGGCACGCCGGGACGCATCATCGACTACTTCAAGCAGGGTGTCTTCAACCTGCAACACGTGGAGGTGATGGTGCTGGACGAGGCCGATCGAATGTTCGATCTGGGCTTTATCAAGGACATCCGCTATGTGCTGCGGCGGCTGCCTGCGCCGACGGAGCGGCTGAACATGCTGTTCTCGGCCACCCTCTCCCACCGGGTGATGGAACTCGCCTACGAGCACATGAACGATCCGGAACTGATCCGCATCGAGCCGGAGAAGGTGACGGCCGACCGCGTGCGCCAGGTCATCTACTACCCTTCCAACGAGGAGAAAATGCCGCTGCTGATCAAGCTGCTGCGCGAGAGGGATGCCAGGCGCACGATGGTGTTCGTGAACACGAAACGCGAGGCGGAGAGGCTCGAGGATACGCTGCGTGAGAACGGCATCAACGCCCAGGCCATCTCCGGCGACGTGCCGCAGCGCAAGCGCGAGCGCATGCTGGGCGACTTCCAGAGCGGTGAGCTGGCCGTGCTGATCGGCACCGACGTCGCTTCCCGCGGGCTGCACGTGCCCGACGTAAGTCACGTGTTCAACTACGACCTGCCCCAGGATCGCGAGGACTACGTGCACCGCATCGGCCGCACGGCACGGGCGGGCGCATCGGGCGATGCCATCAGCTTCGGCTGCGAACAGTACGTGGTGTCGCTGCCCGACATCGAGGACTACATCGGCAACAAGATCCCGGTGGCAGGCTTCGATCACGAGGCGCTGCCCGAGATCGAGCGTCCGCCACGGCGGCCGCGCAAGCGCGTCGGCGACCGCCATGGCGGGGGCGCCAGACCCCCCCGCAGCGGCGGACGCAGCAGCCGTGGCGGCGGCGGTGGCGGTGGCGCCAGGAAAGCCCGCTCCGATGATGGCGCCAGCAAGGCGAAGTCCGGCGACGGCGCCGAGAAGAGGAAAAGACGTCGCCGCAGAGGCCCGAAGAAACCCGGTGATGCCGGCCAGTGATACGGAGGCTACGTGCAGAACCGACAGCAGCTCCTGAAGAACGTCGTGGCGGTCAGCCGGGATGCCGGTCAAGCCATCCTGGCCGTCTATGAGACCGACTTCGACGTGGAGAACAAACAGGACGACTCCCCCATAACGGCGGCCGACCGCGCGGCCCACGAAATCATCGTCGAGGGCCTGCAGCAATTGACGCCCGGTGTACCCGTGCTGAGCGAGGAAGACGGCATGCCGCCCTGGGGCGAGCGCAGCACCTGGCAGCGCTATTGGCTGGTGGATCCTCTCGACGGCACGAAGGAGTTCATCAGCCGCAACGGCGAGTTCACCGTGAATATCGCCCTGGTGGAGGGGCATCAGGCGGTGCTCGGCGTGGTGTACGTGCCGGTGCAGGGCAAGACCTATACCGGCCTGCACGGATACGGCGCGCGCCGTCTCGTCGACGGCGAGAGCAGTGATGCCATCCGCGTCGCCGAGGAGTCTGCATCACCGGTCCGCGTTGTCGGCAGCCGCTCGCACCGCGGTGCGAGCCTGGATGCATGGCTCGAAGAGCTGGGCGAACACGAACTCCTGCCCATGGGTTCGTCGCTGAAATTCTGCGTCATCGCCGAGGGCGGCGCCGACGTCTATCCCCGGCTCGGCCCGACCTCGGAGTGGGATACCGCCGCCGCCCAGGCCGTGGTGGAGGCCGCCGGCGGGCGCGTCACGGTGGCCGGCGGCTCGCCGCTGGCCTATAACGCCAAGGCGGACATCCTGAACCCGACCTTCCTGGTGACGGGCCCGCAGGACCGGAAGTGGCCGCCTATTGGTTAAGACCTAGGCTGAGGCCGGGGATCAGACCGGGGAAGACTGGACAAGCGCCGGATTTCGGCTTACTAAGAAAGCGTGGACGGCGAGATCACCGACAACAACAACGTCGACAGCGACGTTTTCCGGGGCCTGGAGCGGCTGCGGGAGCTGCGCATCAGCCACCGGGACCTGGACGATCTGATCGACCGCCTGTCGGAAGACCCCCTGGTCGATCAGCTCCGGCTGCGGCGACTGAAGAAGCGCAAGCTGCAGCTGAAGGACATGATCGCCCACCTCGAGAGCGAGCTAATCCCCGACCTGAACGCCTGAACTACTCCTCCTCGCTTCCCTCGTAGACGGCGCCGATGTGCCGCTCGCCACGGGCCTCGGCCAGCTCCACCTGCCGTCGCCTCTCATTCAGGCGCTGCGCGCGTTCCGGGTCGATGTCAGCGTGGCACTGTGGGCAGCTAACGCCTTGCTGGTAGAGCGGCGATGCCACATGTCCGGCAGACAGCGGCCGCCGGCAGGCATGGCACTGCACATAGTGACCGGGAGCGAGGCGCCGGTCCACGGCCACCCGGCTGTCGAAGACGAAGCACTCACCCTCCCAGCGGTTGTCGGGAGAATCCGCCATCTCGTCGAGATAGCCGAGTATCCCGCCCTCCAGCTGGTAGACCCGCTCGAAGCCTGCCTGCCGCATCATGGCCGTCGCCTTCTCGCAGCGGATGCCGCCGGTGCAGTACATGGCGATGGAACGGTCGTGCTGGCCGGCCAGCCGTTCATCGACGAAGGCCGGGAAATCGCGGAAGCTCCCGGTGCCCGGATCAGTCGCGCCCGGGAACCGCCCGACGTCGATCTCGTAGCGGTTGCGCGTGTCGATGACCAGCGTCTCCGGATCCGAGATCAGCCGGTTCCACTGCGCCGGCGACACCCGCTCGCCCGTGACCGCCGCCGCATCGACGTAGGGCCGCCCGAGACTGACGATCTCCCTGCGCAGACGCACCCGCAGCCGCCGGAAAGGCGGTTCGTCCGCGCGCGACCAGCGGCCCTTCAGGCCTGCGAGTCCCTCGAGGCCGCCGAGCCAATCGAGCAGCGACGCCAGTGCGTCGCGCTCGCCGGCGAGCGTCGCGTTGATGCCCTCAGGCGCCAGCAGGACGGTGCCCAGAAGACCCCGCTCGCGCCCTGCTCCGAGCAGGGGCTCGCGCAGGTCCCGGTACGCCCGCAGGGAAACGAAGCGATAAAAGGAGACGACGTCGCAGGGGTCGCAGGGGTCGCCGTCGTGGCCGCCGGTGGCACTGTCCATGAAAACAATTGTACGCAAAGGCAGGCAAAGGTACCTGCGCCTCAGGCCTGCTCCCGCTCCGCCTCCTCCGGCGGCAGCTCGCTCACGGCCGTGCTGAGGATGTGGTGACAGAGCTGCTCGCCGAGCACCTGGCGGGCGTCCTCTTCGACGCGCACCAGATCCTCGCCGAACACCAGGCGGCCCTCGGCGTCCACGGACAGCACGCCGCCTTTGCGCAGCGTACGGATGAACTCCTGGAACAGCTTGCGATCGAAGAAGTCCGGTGAACGCAGTCCGGACACCATCGACAGTCGCTGGGCGGAGAGTTCGCAGATTCGCTCGAGCCGTCCCTGGGTGAGACGCCCCGATCCATAGCGCTCCAGCAACGCGATGGTCATGTAGTAGCGCTGCAGCATCGGCAGCATCAGCCCGCCGAGCTGGACCAGCTGGAAGGCAGCGGCGCTGCCCGCCCGCGGTCGGCGCAGGGTCTGGCCGTCCTCGGACAGCCGCAGCAACCCGAGACCGGTGAGCTGGCCGATGACGTCGCGCACCTGCGCCTCCATCTCACCGCCACGCCAGCGCAGGAACAGCTCCGCTCGCACGTACGGATAGGTGAGGCCCACCAGACGAACCACCTCTGCCAGCGCGAGACGGCGGCTCTGGATGAAACAGGCAGCCACCAGGCCGGGGATCGCCAGCAGGTGCAATACGTTGTTCAGGAAATAGGTCGTCAGCACCGCCTCACTCTCCCGCATCAGGATGAGATCGCCGAGGGGGTGCACCTCGCGCCGGACGATGCCCATCTTCTCGCCGTGGGCAACGACGGCTTCGGGCCCGAGTTCAGTGACGGTCACGGCATCGCTGTACGGGAAGCGGCGCAGTAGCTCCAGCAGCAGGGTGAGCTGCCGGTGCAGGGTGGATTCCGGCATGGTCTGGCGGGGCGTCACCAGCAGCGCCAGCGCCAGCAGGCTGATCGGCGTGACGGCGGCGGCGGCATTGATCCGCCACATGATGCGACGCTCCAGGTCGCCGATCACCTCCGGCAGCCAGGCCGGCCGCTCGCCCTCCACGAGTTCCTCTTCCCGCCAGCCGGGACGATGCCGTTCCAGCAGCGCGGTGAGCTCCAGCGGCTCGCCCACGTTGACGTACACCTCGCCGAAGTAATCGCGCAGCGTGCGCAGGGAGCGGATCAGGCCGAGCACGGTCTCCTTCTTCTTCTCCTCGCCGGAGAGCTCGCTGATGTACGCCTTGCCTTCCACCAGCTTCTCGTAACCGAAGTAGACCGGCACGAAGACGACCGGACGGCGGGGGTCCTGCAGGAACGACTCCACCGTCATCACCAGCATGCCGCCCTTCGGCCGCAGAAGCCGGCCGGTGCGGCTGCGCCCGCCCTCCACGAAATACTCGATGCTGAAGCCGCGCGTGATCAGCGCCCGCAGGTAGGCATAGAACACCGCGGCATACAGACGATTACCGCGGAAACTGCGGCGCAGGAAAAAGCCGCCGCCGCGCCGCAGAATGGAGCCCACCACGGGCAGGTTCAGGTTCACGCCGGCGGCCACGTGAGGCAGCGACAGGCCCTGGTGATAGAGCACGTAGGACAGCAGGATGTAGTCCATGTGACTGCGGTGGCAGGGCACGTACACCAGCTCCCTGCCCTCGGCTACCGATTGCACCCGCTCGATGCCGCTCAGGCGGATGCCGTCGTAGAGCTGATGCCAGGCCCAGGTCAGCACCTTGTCCAGGAAACGCACCGTGGGATAGGACATGTCGGCCGCGATCTCCCGGGCGTACGCCCGGGCCTTGCGCCGCAGCCGCTCGCGCTTGCGCACCTCTCCCCGGGCATCCTGGTTGATGACGGCGCGCACGGTGGCGCTGCGCAGGACGCCGTTCACCAGCGTGCGGCGATGAGACAGATCCGGGCCCAGGGTCGCTGCCCGGCGCTGGCGGAAATGCACGCGCAGTATCCGCGAAATCTTCCGCGAAGCCAGCCGCACACCGAGCCCCTCGGCCGCCACGCGGCGCACGGACAGCGGTTCGCTGAAGTGCACCAGCGTCGCGCGGCCGTAGAGCACCGTGCTCAGGAACTTGCGCGTGCGCCCGACGATATCCCACTGCTCGCTGAACAACACCTTGAACCAGGAGCGTTCCTTCTCCGGCGCGCGGCCCCAGTAGACCGCGACGGGGATCAGCAGCAACTCCTCGGCGCCGCCCTCCCCGGCGGCGGCCACCAGGCGCTCGAGCCGCAGCGATATCTGTTTGCGCCGGCGCCCGAACAGGAACCCCCGCCGGGTACGCAGCACGATCAGCGCCGTGGATTCCTCCTGCCCCTCGAATACCACGCCGTCACCGGCCAGCGGCAGGTCGCGAAGAATGCAGGCCTGCTCCAGCGCGAGCCGGTCGGCCAGCCCACCGTACTCGAGGACGTAGCAGACCCGGGTGCCCGGCAGTGCCATCAGCTCGGCCGGCTCCTCCGGCAGCACGGCCGGCCTGATCCACAGACGGGTGAGGCGCGCGAGCAGCCAGATCCAGGGCTGACGCAGGAATCTCGGGGCGATCATGCGGCGGATTCTACCGAATAAGCACCGCGCGGGTGTTTGCAAAGCGCGCCGCGGTGCGCAATGCTCGCACCGCCGTGACAACGACAGCAAAGAACCTGAAACCTGCGCCGCCACTCGGCGACACCCGGCGCTGGGCGCTGTTCCTGGACGTGGACGGGACGCTGCTCGGCTTCCGCGACGACCCCTCGGAGGTGGCTTCCACCACCGAGCTGAACGCGCTGCTGTCGCGGCTGGTCGAGCGCCTGCACGGGGCGCTCGCGCTGATCAGCGGACGCCCGGTGCGCGATATCGACCGGGTCTTCAGCCCGCTGGTACTGCCCGCCGCGGGCGCCCACGGGCTCGAGGTAAGGCGCCATGCGGGCGACCCGGTGGAGTACCGCGAGGGCACGCAGCTGCCGGACAGCACGATGGATCGCCTGCAGACCTTCGTCGCCGGCCGTCCCGGCGTGCTGCTGGAACACAAGCCCCGTGGCGTCGCGCTGCATTACCGACGCGCGCCGGCAGCGGGCCCGGCCGTCGTGGAGACCATGCAGGCCATCGGCGAGGAGCTGGGGCCCGGCTTCCGCCTGATGGAAGGCAAGATGGTCTGCGAACTCATGCCGGCCGGCCGCAGCAAGGGCAAGGCCATCGAGGACTTCATGACCGTGCAACCCTTCGCCGGGCGCCTGCCCGTTTTCATCGGCGACGACATCACCGACGAGGCCGGTTTCTCGGTGGTGAACGAGCTGGGGGGACACTCGATCCACGTCCGCGAAAGCGCCCGCCAGACGGGCACGCTGGCACGCTGGTCGCTGCCGGACATCCAGGCGGTCTACGCCTGGCTGGGCGCGCTGGCGGAATCCTGAACGTGCCCGCACGACTATTATTATCGGAGTCATCCGAGACGACGACGCAAAGGGGTCGCGCATGACGGATCTGAATCTCGGGGTCATCGGCAATTGCCAGATCGCCTCGCTCATCGACAGCCAGGGGGTGATGGTCTGGGGCTGCCTGCCCCAGTTCGACGGCGATCCCGTCTTCTGCCGCCTGCTGCGCAGCGAGGAAGACCGCGAGCGCCCCGGCTACTTCGAGATCGAGCTGCAGGACTTCGAGCACGCGGAGCAGGAATACCTGCCGAACACGCCGATCCTGCGTACTACCCTGTACGACCGCCACGGCGGCGCCATCGTCATCACCGATTTCGCTCCGCGCTATCCCTACATGGGCCGCATGTTCCGCCCGATGATGCTGATACGCGCCATCGAGCCGGTGAACGGCAGCCCGCGCATCCGCATCCGGCTGAATCCGGCGCGGGATTACGGCCGCAAGGCCTGCAAGACCCGACGGGGCAGCAACCACATCCGCTACCTCGGCTCCGGCATGCGGCTGCGCCTCACGACGGATGTGTCAATTACGCGAGTGCTCGACCAGTCCAGTTTCGTGCTCGACCGCCCGGTGCACCTTATCCTCGGCCCGGACGAGTCCATCCCCGAGGCGGTCTCGGACACCTACCACAACCACTTAGAGGCCACCGAGCGTTTCTGGCGCGGCTGGTCGAGAGGACTTGCCATCCCTTTCGAGTGGCAGGAAGCCGTCATACGGGCGGCCATCACGCTGAAGCTGTGCACCTTCGAAGACACGGGCGCGGTGATCGCCGCGATGACCACCTCCATCCCCGAGGCCGCCGGCAGCGGGCGCAACTGGGACTACCGATACTGCTGGCTGCGCGACAGCTACTTCGTGGTGAACGTCCTGAACCGCCTCGGCGCCACCAAGACCATGGAGGAGTATCTGCGCTACATTATCGACGTCTCCACCGAAGCCGGCCTGAACGAGCTGCAACCCGTTTACGCGATCAGCGGTCGGGCCGACCTCACCGAGAGCGAGGTCGAGTCGCTATCCGGCTACCGCGGCATGGGCCCGGTAAGACTCGGCAACCAGGCCTACGAGCAGAACCAGCACGATGTCTACGGCGCAGTCGTGCTCTCCTCCACCCAGATGTTTTTCGACCAGCGCCTCACCCACCCGGGCGGCATGGCCGAGTTCCAGCTGCTGGAGCGGCTCGGCGCCGTCGCGGTGCGGCTGCACGACCAGCCGGACGCCGGCCTCTGGGAGTACCGCGGCCGCAAGCGGGTACATACCTTCTCCTCGCTGATGTGCTGGGCGGCCTGCGACCGCCTGGCGCGTATCGCCACCCGCCTCGGCCTTGCCGATCGCGCAGCCTACTGGGGCCGCCAGGCGAGCCACATCCACAAGGTCGTCTGCGAGCAGGCCTGGGACCACAGGCAGCAGGCTTTCACCGAGAGCTTCGGACGCCCGGAGATGGACGCGAGCCTCCTGATGATGCACTACCTCGGCTTCCTGAAGGCCGACGATCCCCGTTTCATCGGCACCGTAAACGCCATCGAGAAGGAGCTCAGGCGCGACCATCACGTCTTCCGTTACGCCGCCGCCGACGATTTCGGCGAACCGGAGAACGCGTTCAACATCTGCACCTTCTGGTACATCGATGCCCTCGCATCCATTGGCCGGGAGGAAGAGGCGCGGGAACTCTACGAACACATGCTGAACTGCAGGAACCCGCTCGGCATGCTCTCCGAGGACATAGACCCGCGGGACAACTCGCTGTGGGGCAACTTCCCGCAGACCTACAGCATGGCCGGTATCATTGACGGAGCCATGCGCCTCAGCAGGAGCTGGGCGGAGGCCATCTAGTGCGAGGGAGCATAGCATGAGCGGCAATGGACGTCTGATCACCGTCTCCAACCGGGTGGCGATGCCGAATCCCAACCGGCCGGCCGCGGGCGGTCTCGCCGTCGGCGTACTCGCCGCCCTCGAGGACGAAGGGGGCGTGTGGTTCGGCTGGGACGGCAAGCTGACCGCCAGCGACAGCCACGACCCCCAGCACGTCACCCGCGGCAAGATTACTTTCTCCACCATCGACCTGAACGAGCGCGAGTACGAGCTGTACTACAACGGCTTCAGCAACCGGGTGCTGTGGCCGCTGTTCCACTACCTGCTGAGCTACATGCTCTACGACCGCCGCGAGTTCGAGGCCTACCTGCGGGTGAACGCCCTTTTCGCGCGCAAGCTGAAGCCGCTGCTGGAACCCGACGACATCATCTGGGTGCACGACTATCACCTGATCCCGTTGGCGGCCGAACTCCGGAATGCCGGCGTGGAACAGCCCATCGGCTTCTTCCTTCACGTGCCGTTCCCCGGCTACGACATCCTGCAGGCGCTGCCCGACCACGAATACCTGCTGCGATCGCTGTCCGCCTACGACGTAGTCGGCTTCCAGACCGAACGAGACCTGGCCTCGTTCCACGAGGCGATGACCCACCCGGTCATCGGCGGCGAACTCGCGGAGGGCAACCGCATAGACGTCCCCGGGGGCTCGCTGATCGCTGACGTGTATCCGATCGGCATCGACGTCGACGGGATCGCGAGTCTGGCAGAGGCCAACAAGGATGCGGATAAAGTGCGGCGCATGCGCGAGAGCCTCGGCAACCGGGAACTCCTCATCGGCGTGGACCGCCTGGACTACTCGAAAGGTCTGCGGCGGCGCTTCCTCGCCTACGAGCGGCTGCTGGAGCGCTACCCTTCCAACCAGGGCAACCTGGTCTTCATGCAGATTGCGCCGCCCACGCGGGTGGGCATACGCGCCTACGAGGAGATCCGCGCGCAGCTCGAGCGCACCGCCGGCCAGATCAACGGCCGCTTCGCCGACATGGACTGGGTACCGATCCGCTATCTCAACAAGGGCTTCGACCGGCCGACGCTCATGGCCATGCTGCGCGCAGCCCGGGTTGGGCTGGTGACACCCATCCGGGACGGCATGAACCTGGTGGCGAAGGAGTATCTTGCCTCCCAGGACGCCGACGACCCCGGCGTGCTGGTACTCTCCAAACTCGCCGGCGCGGCCCATGAACTCACCGAGGCGGTACTGGTCAACCCCTACGACGCAGAGGACGTGGCCGACGGCATCAACCGCGCGCTGCACATGCCGCTGGAAGTGCGCCGGGAGCGGCACGCGGCCATGCTGGAGACGCTGCGGCGCAACGACATCACCGCCTGGCGCACCCGCTTCGTCGCCGACCTGAGGAAGAAGCGGCGATGACCTCGGCAAGCCCGGACCGCTGGCTAATCGCCGACATCGGCGGCACGAACAGCCGGGTCGGCTGCTGGACGCGCGGCCGTCCCCATCATCAGATCGAGGGTCCGCTGGTGATGGAGAATGCCTCTTTCGGCAGCCTCGAGGACATGCTGCGCCACTATCTGGACGGCCTCGGCGGTCGCCCGCCCGAGGCGGCCGGTCTCGCCGTCGCGGCGCCGGTCACGGGCAACGAGGTGGATCTGCTGAATATCGACTGGGCGTTCCGGCAGGACCGTCTCGCCGCCGACTTCGGCTTCTCTGAGCTCTACGTGATCAACGACTTCGAGGCCATTGCCTGCGCGCTGCCATCGCTGCGCGCAGAGGACTGCATCGATATCGGCGGCGGCGCCGGACTGCCGGGCCGCAGCGTGGCCGTGCTCGGTCCGGGCACCGGTCTGGGCGTGGCGGGACTGGTCATGAGCGACGCCGGCTACATCCCGGTGAGCGGCGAGGGCGGACACATGACCCTGCCGGCGGTGAACGATGAAGAGATGCGCGTGATCAAAAGCGTGCGGGATGAGCTCGGTCACTGCTCCGCGGAGCGCATCCTATCCGGTGACGGCATCGGCCGGCTGCACCAGGGGCTGCACGGCGGCGAGCGGCCGAAGGCCAGGGACGTCAGCGAGGCCGCACGTGGCGGCGACGAGGCGGCCATCCGCACCTTCAATCTGTTCTTCGACTTTCTCGGCACCGTGGCATCGGACGTGGCGCTGGTGTTCGGCGCCCTCGGCGGCGTCTATATCGCCGGCGGCATCGTGCCAGCCAACCTGGGGCTGTTCCGCCGCTCCGGCTTCACCGCACGGTTCGAGGACAAGGGCCGCTACCGGGATTATCTGGGCGGCATCCCGCTGAGGCTGATCACCGCGGCGACGCCCGGCCTCACCGGTATGGCGGCGTTCTGCGATCCGGATTCGAGTATCCGGACCCAGCGGACGCGGTGAGTCAGGGCGCGCCGGCCGGTCAGTATCGACCTACCGAACACTATCGGAACCGGTACCGAGAAGATCCGCTTCAACCGGACCCAGCTTCAGCCTCCTCGCGAGACGGTCCCTGCCGTGTGTGTCGCAGAGTCCCGCCATGGCCAGACCGACGCCCCAACCAAGCAGCCCGTAATCATTCCACGCTATTTCGACGGCAGATCTGCTCAGTACTCAATCTTCCGCCGGCCAGCCGACCCGCGGTGGCGAGCCCTCCACGCTCCAGTCCGCAGAATCCGGTTTCATGCCGGCTTTACGTTTCCGCAGCATTTCCTCGACCGCCATCTGCTTCGGCAGCTCCGCCATTCTCTTCACGAAGTTCGACGAGATTCCGCGCATGATGCGGTTCGTCTCCGCCATCAGTTGGGGAGTACGTTCCACGTATTTGCGACCGAGGGGCGAACCGAAGAAGGCGGCAAGCTCCCAGAGTTCCGCCTCGGTGTAGACGCTCGCGTACGCCTCGGCGAGCACCGGCTCCAGCTTCTCCCAGCTCATCTCGTCGCGCATCAGGTCGACCAATCGTCCGGACATCTTCCGGTAGGACTCGCGGTCGGACTCGGGCATTCCCATTTCTTCAGCCAGGGCAAGCATCTCCGGATACAGCTGGTCGAGTTGGGCCTCGTGCAGCTCCCGCATTTGCAGCGCCTCGAGCAGCGCCTTCGCGGCGGCCTCGTGGGTGTCTGTAGCGTTAGCGGCCAGCGGCAGGAGCAGGATTGGCAGAATCAGCATACGCAACCTGTTCATGGGATCCTCCGATTAGCACTACTGCGTCGTCTGCAGAGGGAGTCACAAAAGAACGAACAATGCCGGGACGACACGGCCGGTGCCTAATCGCCACTTCGCGCTGAATGATGCCGGTCGGGCCGATACCGCTCGACAATACCGGTACCGATCCGCGAGACGCCGAATCCGAGCATCAGCGCAACGAAGATGGTGGTCGCTTCCCGTAGCAGGCTGCCGGCATCGAGCAAGTGGACGGGCGTGAGAACGGCGAACAGACCGAAGCCGAGGCTCACACCGCACAGCGTGGCGATGGCCAGGCGCCACAGCGGCGGCCGGGTGTGAAGCCGGGCTACCGCGAGGCCGGTGCCGGTGCCAACGAAGGCGGCGGGCGCATGAGTGAGGCTGAAGAAATGAGCCTCGCTGCCGCCGAAGCCAAGGACCAGGGCTACGGATACGGAGGTCGCGAACCAATCAAGAAATGGATGTCTCACGTCCCCCGACGTCCCTGACGGCCATATGCGGTAATAAATTACCGCAAAATGACTCGGGTGTCACGGTCGTCGGCTCCGAAAAGTCTCGGCGCCGGTCCGCTGGGTGGCTCGCTCAGTCCTTCTGCAGGGACCGCAAAGTCCGCTCGTATAGCGCCGCGTCGGAGTCGCTGAACAGCACGAACCGGATGTGCTTCACTGAGTAGAGCTTCGGCAACGCCTCGTGCACCGCGCCGAGCGCGATGCGCGCTGCAGGCCCCGCGGGGAAGCCGAAAGCGCCGGTGGATAGCGCCGGGAAGGCGACGGACTCCACCGCGTACTCTTCCGCCAGAGCCAGCGCCGCGCGGTAACAGGAGGCCAGCAGGTCATCGGACGGCTCGTCGCGGCCGTACACGGGCCCCAGGCAATGGATAACGGACCGGTTCGGCAGGTCGTGGGCACCCGTGATCACGGCTTCGCCGGGCTCGATCGGCGCGAACTGCCGGCCCTCCGCGGCCAGGCCCGGCCCGGCGGCGCGATGGATGGCGCCGGCCACGCCGCCGCCCGTCTGCAGCTGCGCATTCGCCGCGTTGACGATCGCGTCCACATCGGGCTGGTCGGCGATGTCGCCGCGGATGATTTCTATTGTGATGTCATTGATGGTCGCTTTGCTCATGGGACCAGTCTAGGGAGACGACCTCCCGGCAACAATGGGGCTCCGTGGGAGTCAGGGCCCGAGAACCGCCTCGGCCAGCCGCGCCTCGATCTCTCCCATCAGCTCGCTCCCGGGCTCGGTGAAGCCGATGTCGGTATTCACCTGGAAGGCGATCGTCACGCCGTGATCCGCGTAATGGCGCAGGCTGGACGTGTAACCCGGGATCCAGCCGGCGTGCCCGTACACGTCGCCGAAACGTCCGCCGCGGAACTCCGCGACGCCGAGGCCGTAGCGCGCGGCGGGCCACGCCGGGTCGATCGGTGCCGAGGCGCGCAGCAGCGGCAGGTAGTCTCCCGGCATCGCCTCGCCGCCGAGAAGTGCCGCACCCCACCGCGCCAGATCCCGCGAGGTGCTGACGTAGCCGCCGGCGGTCCACTCGAGCCCCGGATGGAAGACCAGCAGCCGGTCCTCCGTGAGCGTCGTCGCCGGGAGCCCGAACGGGTTATCCGCGGCCAGATAGCCGGGCACCAGCCCGGCCAGGTCGCGGCGATCCGACGGCGTGGTATGCGCGAGACCGATCGGCTCCAGGAACCGGCGGGCGACGCCCTCGTAATAGCTCTCGTCCGTTGCCTTCTCGATGACGAGTCCGAGCAAGATGTAGCCCGTATCCGTGTAGGCGAATCCCTCACCTGGCGGGAACAGCGGTTCGTCGTCGAGGACGTAGCCGATCAGCTCTCGCGGCGCGAACGAGCGGTCGGTCGCGAGCCGCTGCACAAACTCGGCGCCGAAGGCCTCATCGTAGACGTGATCGGGCAGACCCGACCGATGCCGCAGCAGGTGGCGCAGCGTGATCGTGTCGTGGTTGGGCAGCCGCTCGTACCAGGGCTCATCGCCCAGCCACCCGGCCAGTGGGTCGTCGAGTTCGAGCCTGTCCTCGCGCACGAGCGCAACCATCATCGCGCCGGTGAAGGTCTTGCCGATGCTGGCAGCCAGCATCCGGTCGTCCGCCTGCATCGGCCTGCCGGAGTCCACATCGGCAAGTCCCGCTGCCGCGACCGCCACCGAGCCGTCAGGCAGTACGCAGGCCGCTGTCGCGCCCGGAAAACCGTATTCGGCGTGCAGCGCCTCCAGCGCTTCGCGGAATGACTGCGCAGGAGCAGCCGTTGCCTGCGGCACCGGGGCCAGGGTGGCCAGCAACAGGATTGCGGCCGCCGCCATCACTCGCATGCTAGGCATAACGGTTGGTGACGACGCCGATGGCGGCCCCTTGCCGGCTGAACATCGCTGTCCGGTTCAGCCACACCACGACAACGGCCGCCGCGCAGAAGAGATACATGTCGTAAGGCTGGGCATCCGGCCATACGGGATTGTTCAGCCAGAAATGGAAGAACAACGGCAGGAGGATGCTGCCTCGCGAAGCGTTGAACAGCGCGGTCACGATCAGCGCCGCGCCAACCGAACCCAGGAAGAAGGGCGTGAACGCCCATCCGTCCTGGGGTGTGCCGCTCAGCAGGAAAGCCGGAAAATGCCAGAGCGCCCAGACGATACCCACCGCCAGACCGGCCCAGAACGGCGCGAGCCGGCGCTGAGCCAGTGGCAGGGCCAGACCGCGCCAGCCCAATTCCTCGACCGGGCCCAGGAACAGCATCAAGAGCAGCGCCGTCGCCAGCGAACCGGCCGTCCCCGACCATCCGGACCATTCGTCCAGGTCGCCCTTCAGTGCCGCGCCCGCGACGAACAGGAGCGGAATGCCAAGCAGGACGAACGCATACCAGGCGGGCGAACAACGCCACAGGGCGAGGCGACGAAGATAGCCCCGGAGGCCGCTCAACCCGGCATACCGCAGCACCAGCACGAAAGCCGCGATGCCCGGCGCCCACACGGCCAGGTAGAACAGCGGGTTGCGGCCGCTGATCTCGCCGAACACCGCCGTGACGGGATCGGAGAAGACGATGAACAGCAGGAACACGCCCCAGGCGATCGCGAAGCTGATCAGGACGAACGGAACGAGTGCGGCGAAGGGGATGGCGTCGACGCTCTGCCCGGACCGCGTGCCTGTCATGACGACCTACTCCTGAATCACGAGTGGCCATTGTCAGGACATCCCATGGCACCGTCCATTGGTGCTTTGCGCAACCACTCGCGCTAGCATCGACGAACTGACCGGCAAGCCCGTCGCCACGGAGGTTCAGGATGACGCGGATAATCGTTCTCTACTACAGCATGTACGGCCACGTCGAGACAATGGCGAAAGCGGTGGCCGAAGGGGCCGCCGGCGTCGAGGGAACCGAAGTCACGCTGAAGCGGGTGCCGGAACTCGTGCCCGAGAAGGTGCTACAGGAGTCCGGCGCCAAGACCGACCAGGACGCGCCGGTGGCCGAACCCGCCGAGCTGGCCGACTACGACGCCGTCATTTTCGGCACGCCGACCCGCTTCGGCAACATGTGCGCGCAGATGCGCAACTTCCTCGACCAGACCGGCGGCCTGTGGGCGAACGGCAAGCTGGTCGGCAAGGCGGGCAGCGTATTCACCTCCACCGCCTCCCAGCACGGCGGCCAGGAGACCACCATCACCTCGTTCCACAACACGCTGATCCATCACGGCATGGTCGTGGTCGGGGTGCCCTACACCTGCCAGGCGCTCACGACGATGGACGAGGTGATGGGCGGCAGCGCCTACGGCGCGGCGACGCTGGCGGATGCGGACGGCAGCCGCACGCCGTCGGAGAAGGAGCTGACCATCGCGCGTTTCCAGGGAGCGCACGTCGCGGGCATTGCCAAAAAGCTCGCCGCCTAGCAGCCTGTCGGACTTAGGGCATCGTCGCGAGGCGTGTGGGAATCGAGGACAGAATTTCGATCGTTTGAGGCGAATAGTGGTGACTATTTAACGAAAACGAGCGG
>CAYRUH010000030.1:0-30376 GCA_964427415.1 uncultured Woeseiaceae bacterium
GCGGGCGCGCGCGCCGCCCGGGCGACCGCGCCCGCGCCGACGGAGCCGCTCAGCCCCGGCAGCGCCTACCGGGTTCGGGTGGGCGACACGCTGTCGACGATCGCCCAGCGGGTCACCGAGCGCCCCGGCGGCATCTGGGCCACCGCCGAGCGGATCTTCGCGGCCAATCCGGAGGCCTTCATCGGCGGCGACATGGATCGCCTGCAGGCCGGCAGTATCCTGGAAATTCCCGCGACGGACGCCGGGACACCGGACGCCAGCGCTGACGCCAGCACCGGCGCGGCCGCCCCTGCCACGGCCGCACCGGCCGCCTCCGCCGAGCGAATCCGTCCCGCCGTACGCCAGGCCGTACACCAGGCGATGGACGAGATGGCCGCCGATTCCCCGGGCGCTGCAATGGCGGCGGCACGCCGCGAGGCCGCAGAACCGCCGAGCCCGTTCAAGTCCGGCGCTGGCGAAGGGGACTCAGCGGGCGACGCCGGCGTTGCCCCGACGCCGGCCGGTCCGGCGCCTTTGCTCGCGGCAGGGGTCGCGCAAGGGGCCGAGGAAGCCGATCCGTCGCCGCGCTCCTCCGTGAGCCCGCTGTTTGCCGCCCTGTTCGGAGCCGGCATCGGCCTGCTCCTGGGGCTGGTGATCTTCCGTTCCAGCCTGCGGGAATTGTTCCGCCGCGCACCGACGCCTGCGGCGGCCGGTCAGGGCCTGGCGGCGGCCGGCGGTGCCGATAGCGCCGTCCGCTACGGCGAAGACACGGACGTGATGGCGGCGCCGGCTTTCGAGCGGGCGGAGCCGGACGTCATCGTCTCCGAGGAAGAGTGGTCCGACGCCGCCCAATCGAAACTCAGATCCCTCGACCTCGACTTCGGCGACGGGGACGAAGACAGCGTCAGCGAGGATTTCACCGACGACGTCATCGATGACATTACGGACGACGTGATCACCGAGCAGGAACTGGCCGTCGCCCGCATGAACTTCCCCGAATTCGACGACCCCGAGACCGTGGCGGAGACGGACGGCGCCGCCGTGCTGCCGCCCGATGAACGCATCAACCAGGGCATGGACGAGAGCATGATCATGGAGGTCGATACCGGCGCCGAGCTGGCCGCGGACACGCACGCCCGGGAGAGCGGCGGCGGGGTAGCGGAAGACACCGGCACGCTGGCGACCGTGGCCGACCTGGAGATGCTCGAGGAAGACTACGAGCAGGAATTCACCGCCACCCAGCGGCTGGCCAGGCAGCTCGCCGACGCCGCCATCGCCCTGGATCAGGAGATCTCCACCCACGGCGATGAGATCGACGAGAGCATTGTCGAAACGATGGCCGAAACGACGGCCAATACGACCGCCGGAGCGCCGCGGGAGGGGGACGACGATGCCGACGGGGAGACCGGTATCACCGCCGTGCTGGACCGGGACGCCGATATCATCGACGAGGGCGACCAGACCGCCGTGCTGTCCGCGGAGGACGCGACCACGGAGATGCCGCAGCAGGTCGGGGATGCGGGCGACACGGTGCAGCACACCGGCGTGCACGCCGCCGTCACCGCGCAGCTGCCCTCCGCGGACGAGCCTGCTGCGGACGGGCCCGTTGCGGACGGGCCTGTGGAGGACGACGATGAGAGCGCCCGGCAGACGGCGGTGATACCCCTGTCGGAGAAGCGCCGCGCGTAAGCCGTGAGCCGGTCGCGACTCAGCCGATGCCGAGCCGGTCCACCTTGCGGTAGTTACGCGACAGCATCGAACCGCGCCGCCCTCGCTCGCCCAGATAGTCCTCGAGATCGGCGGGCTTCAGCGTCATGTGCCGCTCCCCGCAGTGCACCACCAGGCCGGCACCCGGCGGCACCGCGGCGATCGCCACCATTCGCTCCTCGCCGCTCTGGTACTTCTTCGAGGATAGGCCAATGATCTTGTTGCCCTTGCCCCTGGACAGCTCGGGCAGGTCGTCGAGGTCGAACACGAGCAGGCGCCCGGCGTTACTCACGGCGGCCAGCATTTCGCCCTCCACCCACTCGGTCGGTGCCGGCACCACCGCGTTGCCGGCCTTCGGCACGCGCAGCACCGCCTTGCCGGCCCGCGCACGGGTCGCCAGTTCGCCCAGCGTCACCACGAAACCGTAACCGGCGTCGCTCGCCAGCACCCAGCGGTCGTCGGCGTCGCCGATCATCACGCCCTGGAAGGTGGCGCCGTCGGGCGGGTTGAAGCGTCCGGACAGGGGCTCGCCCTGCCCCCGCGCCGAGGGCAGCTGGTGGGCAAGCACGTTGTAGACGCGTCCCGTCGAATCGATGAACACCGCAGTCTGGTTGCTCCGGCCCCGGGCCGCGGCACGGAAGCCGTCGCCCGATTTGTAGTTCAGCGTGGTCGGATCGATCTCGTGGCCCTTGGCCGACCGCGCCCAGCCGTGCTCCGACAGCACGACCGTGACCGGCTCGCTGGCCACCAGCTCCGTCTCGTCCAGCGCCTGGGCCGCCTGCCGCTCGACGAGGCGGGTGCGCCGCTGGTCGCCGTAGCGCTCGGCATCCGCGCGTATCTCTTTCTTCAGCAGCGTCTTCAGGCGCGCCTTGCTGCCCAGTGTCTTCTCGATGTCGGCGCGCTCGGCGGCGAGTTCGCCCTGCTCGCCCCTGAGCTTCATCTCCTCGAGTTTGGCCAGGTTCCTGAGCCGCAGGTTGAGGATGGCCTCCGCCTGGGCGTCGGTCAGGCCGAAACGCTCCATCAGCACGGCCTTTGGCTGCTCCTCCTGGCGGATGATGGCGATCACCTCGTCGATGTTGAGGTAGGCGATCAGCAGCCCTTCGAGAATGTGCAGGCGTTCCGTGACCTTCTTCAGCCGGTACTCGAGCCGCCGGGTCACCGTGGCCGTGCGGAACTCCAGCCATTCGGCCAGCAGCGATTTCAGGTCGAACACCCGGGGCCGGCCGTCGAGGGCGATGACGTTCAGGTTCACCCGCAGCGTGCGCTCCAGCGAGGTGGTGGCGAACAGATGCGACATGAGCTGCTCGCTGTCCACCCGCTTCGACTTCCGCGTGATCACCAGCCGCGTGGGCTCCTCGTGGTCGGACTCGTCGCGCAGATCCTCCACCATCGGCAGCTTCTTCGCGCGCATCTGCGAGGCGATCTGCTCCAGCACCCTGGCGCCGGAGACCTGGTGCGGCAGCGAGGTGACGACGATGTGCTCGCCCTCCTCCCGCCACGCGGCGCGCAGCCGCAGCGTGCCGCCGCCCGTGGTGTAGATCTGCTCGATGTCCGCCGTCGACGACACCAGCTCGCCGCCGGTGGGGAAATCCGGCGCGCGAATGTGCTGCATGAGTTCGGTTATGGTCGAGCGCGGCTTGTCCAGCAGCAGCACCAGCGCCTCGGCCACCTCGGTGAGGTTGTGCGGCGGGACGTCCGTGGACATGCCCACGGCAATGCCCGTGGTGCCGTTCAGCAGCAGATTCGGCAGCCGCGCCGGCAGCACCAGGGGCTCCTCCAGGGAGCCGTCGAAATTGGGCTCCCAGTCCACTGTGCCCTGGCCGAGCTCGGCGAGCAGCAGCGCCGCATAGGGGGTCAGCCGCGCCTCCGTGTAGCGCATGGCGGCGAAGGACTTTGGGTCGTCGGTGGAGCCCCAGTTACCCTGGCCGTCGACGACCGGATAACGGTAGGAGAACGACTGCGCCATGTGCACCATGGCCTCATAACAGGCGCTGTCGCCGTGAGGATGGAACTTGCCGAGCACGTCGCCGACGGTGCGCGCGGACTTCTTGTGCTTGGAGGCCGCCGAGAGCCCCAGCTCGCTCATGGAGTAGATGATGCGCCGCTGCACCGGCTTCAGGCCGTCGCCGATGCGCGGCAGCGCCCGGTCCAGGATGACGTACATCGAGTAGTCGAGATACGCCTTCTCGGTGAATTCCTTCAGCGGCTGGCGTTCGACGCCCTCGAGATTCAGGGTGTTCTGCATAGTGTTGACCGGTTGTCTTTAACCCCTGCGGGGGAGGCGGCCGCCGTCAGACGTCCGCCAGGTTGCCTTTCTGCTCCAGCCAGCGGCGCCGGTCGGCGGCGCGCTTCTTGGCGAGCAGCATGTCCATCAGCTGGTCGGTCTGTTCCTTGCCCTCGACGGTGAGCTGAACCAGCCGCCGGGTGTCGGGATTCATGGTCGTCTCGCGGAGCTGGGCCGGGCTCATCTCGCCGAGACCCTTGAAGCGGGTCACCGAGATCTTCGCCTTGCGGTTCTCGGCGGCGAGGGAATCCAGTATGCCCCGGCGCTCGCCCTCGTCCAGCGCGTAGTAGACCTCCTTGCCCACGTCGATGCGGTACAGCGGCGGCATGGCGACGTAGACGTGCCCCGCCGACACCAGGCCCGGGAAGTGGCGCAGGAACAGAGCACACAGCAGCGTGGCGATGTGCTGGCCGTCGGAGTCGGCGTCGGCCAGGATGCAGATCTTGTGGTAACGCAGATTGGCGGTGTCGCCGGTGAGTGGGTCCACGCCGACGGCGATGCTGATGTCGTGCACCTCCTGGGAGCCGAGTATCTCGCCGGTATCCACCTCCCAGGTGTTCAGGATCTTGCCCCTGAGGGGCATCACCGCCTGGGTCTCCCGGTTGCGCGCCTGCTTGGCCGAGCCGCCGGCCGAGTCGCCCTCCACCAGGAAAATCTCCGAGAGCGCCGGCTGCTGGCTGGTGCAATCGGCGAGCTTGCCCGGCAGCGCCGGGCCGGATACCACGCGCTTGCGCACCACCTTTTTCGCCGCCTTCAGCCGCCGCTGGGCCTTGCCGATGGCGAGTTCCGCGATCCTCTCGCCGGTCTCCGGATGCTGATTCAGCCACAGACCGAAGCTGTCCTTCACCACGCCGGAGACGAATGCGGCGGACTGCCGGGACGAGAGCCGCTCCTTGGTCTGGCCGGAGAACTGGGGATCCTCCAGCTTCACCGACAGCACGTAATCGACGCCGTCCCAGACGTCTTCCGGCGCGAGACGCACGCCCCGGGGCAGGATGCTGCGGAACTCGCAGAACTCGCGCACCGCGTCCGTGAGGCCGGTGCGCAGGCCGTTGACGTGGGTGCCGCCCTGCAGGGTCGGGATGAGGTTGACGTAAGATTCGCCCACGCCCGTACCGCTCTGGTCACCCTGGCCGGCCTGCCAGTACAGCGCCCAGTCCAC
The DNA here is from genome assembly GCA_964427415.1 of uncultured Woeseiaceae bacterium. Classification (GTDB taxonomy): domain Bacteria; phylum Pseudomonadota; class Gammaproteobacteria; order Steroidobacterales; family Woeseiaceae; genus Lentisalinibacter. The sequence goes on from CAYRUH010000030.1 coordinate 5,133, forward strand.
GGCTTCCTGGTTGCCGCTCATGCTGCCGCAAAACGGCGTCTCCGGCAGGTGCTCCACGTCGCCCGCGGCCTCGGTGAGGTATTGCTCCAGACCATCCTGGTAGCACCATTCCTCGGTCTCCTCCGTCTTCCCGACGGTGAGACGCACGGTGAGGCCGGGACAGAGCACGGCTTTCGCCTTCAGCACGTGGCGCAGCCGGGAGAGCGAGACCTTCGGCGAGTCGAAGTACCGGGGGTCGGGCCAGAAGCGGATGGTGGTGCCCGTGTTGCGCTTGCCGACGCTGCCGACCACCTCCAGCTTGCTGCGCTTCTTACCGCCCGCGAAGGAGATGTTGTATTCCCTGCCGTCCCGGCGGATCCAGACTTCCAGATTCCTCGACAGGGCGTTCACCACCGAGACGCCGACACCGTGCAGGCCGCCGGAGAACTGGTAGTTCTTGTTGGAGAACTTGCCGCCGGCATGCAGGCGCGTGAGGATCAGCTCGACGCCGGGCATCTTCTCCTTCGGGTGAATGTCCACCGGCATGCCGCGGCCGTCGTCGCTCACTTGCACCGAGCCGTCGTCGTGCACCGTGACCTCGATCAGCCGGCAGTGGCCGGCCAGTGCCTCGTCCACGCTGTTGTCCACCACCTCGTGGGCGAGGTGATTCGGGCGGGTGGTGTCGGTGTACATGCCCGGGCGACGGCGCACGGGCTCCAGACCGCTCAACACCTCGATGTCGGCGGCGCTGTATCTCTGATTCATACGGTGTTACGCAACGGGACGGCGAGTGTCACGGCCGGGATTCTAGCAGGATGCCCGGCCGCGCTGGGCAGAAAAACCCCGGCGGTCCCGCAGATAGGGCGGGACCCGCCGCGGCCGTTGCGGCGGCTGCCGTGCCGAGCTTCAGTCGAGATCGGCGGTGAGCGAGCGTCGGGTTGCCTGCGGCACCGGGTCCACCGCCGCCTTGTAACGCTCGTGATCGATGCCGGCCGAGAGTTCCGCGCCGCCCTTCAGCGCCTCGACCATCCCGGGCGTGAGCTCGAAACGCATGAAGTGCACCGCCGAGGTCTTGGTGTCGTCCTCACGCTCCAGGTCCTCGTCGGAGATGGCGCGGATCTTCTCGCAGCCCTCGACCTGCAGCCAGACCGCGTCCTCGATGCCGCGCAGGAGCTGCAGCTGCTCGCGGCGCTCCTGCTCGTCCGGGAACTCGACCATGAAGGTGGCCTTCCAGTTGCTGCCGTCCGGGATCAGCGGGTTGTAGGCGCCCAGTTCCTCGGCGATGCCCCCGGGCTCGAAGATCTTCTCGATGCGCAGCATCTCCTGGACCTGGTACTGCATGGTCAGCCGGTCTTCGAAATACAGGGTGGCATTCTCGCCCAGACTGATCTGGCGATGCTTCTTGTGCTCCAGCACCTTCGCCCTGAAGTCGGCCCGTTCGCGGGCGTAGGTCTCCAGCGTCATCAGGTCGTCGGCGGTCAGTTTTTCCATAGTCTTCGCGTCCCTGTGGTCGATTCGGTCGTCTGTCTCAGATTCCGTAGGCGCTGCGCAGCAGGCTCATGGGATGGTTGGCGTCCACCTTGTCGGTGCCGCGGGCGATCTGCTCGGCGGCCATGGGGCAGTCGCTCACGAAGTGATCGGGCGCCGCGCTGTCCACCTGGCGGACCACCGGGCGTGCAATCTTCACCGAAGTGTCGTGGAACTCCTGCTTCACGGCGTAGGTGCCGTCGTGGCCGGAGCAGCGCTCGATGGCCTTCACCTCGGTATCCGGCACCAGCGCGAGAATCTCCCGGGTCTTCTGGCCGATGTTCTGCACCCGCAGGTGGCAGGGGATCTGGTAGGAGACCTTGCCCAGCGGCTTCGAGAAATCGGTCTTCAGCCTGCCTTCCTTGTGACGGATGGCCAGATACTCGAAGGGGTCGAACATGGCGTCGCGCACCTTCGCCACCTGCTCGTCCTCCGGGAACAGGAGCGGCAGCTCCTGCTTGAACATCAGCGCACAGGAGGGCACAGGCGCCACGATGTCCCAGCCCTCGTCCACCCAGCGCGCAAGCTCCGGGACATTGGCCTCCTTTGCCTTCGCCACGGCATCCAGGTCACCCAGCTCGAGCTTCGGCATGCCGCAGCAGCGCTCCTTCGCCGCGAGCGTCACCGGTATGCCGTTGTGCTCGAACACGGCGACCAGGTCTTCGTTCATGGCCGGCAGGTTGCGGTTGCCGTAGCAGGTGGCGAACAACAGCACCCTGCCCCTGGTGCGCCCGGCCGGCTCGGCGCCCTCGCCGCTGCGCCTCAGGTGGGACTTCAGCCGCTTGCGGGCCGTCGAGGAGTGGTACGGCGGCAGCGGCGCATCCGGATGCACGCCCAGCGTCTTCGCCAGCAGCTTGCGGCCCGTCTTGCTGCGGTTGGCGGCGTTGACCGCCTGCACGACGACCGGGATGCCGGCCAGCTTGCCCACGGTATCCGTCGAGGAGAGGATCTTGTCGCGGGTGGACGCGCCGTCGCGGCGAAAGCGCAACGCCTTCGCCCGCAGCATCAGGTGGGGGAAGTCCACGTTGAAGGGGTGGGGCGGCACGTACGGGCACTTCGACATGTAGCACATGTCGCAGAGGTAACAATGGTCGACCACGTCCCAGTAGGCCTTCTTCGGCACGGAGTCCAGCTCGCCGGTGTCGGATTCGTCGACCGCGTCGAACAGCGTCGGGAAAGAGTGGCAGAGATTGAAACAGCGGCGGCATCCGTGACAGATGTCGAACACGCGCTCCATCTCGTCGAACAGCGCTTTCTCGTCCCAGAATTCCGGGTTTTTCCAGTCGATGGGATGGCGTGTAGGCGCCTCCAGGCTGCCTTCCCGACGCTCGTCGCTCATTCTTTTTCTCCCGCAGAAAGGACCGCAGAGAAGACAAGGGGCGGCCGGACCGTGCCGGCCCGGCCGCCCCCTTCAGCCGGATCAGCTGTCCAGCGTGTCCAGGGCCTTCTGGAAACGGTTGGCGTGCGAGCGCTCAGCCTTGGCCAGCGTCTCGAACCAGTCTGCGATTTCGTCGAAGCCCTCGTCGCGGGCGGTCTTGGCCATGCCGGGGTACATGTCGGTGTACTCGTGGGTCTCGCCGGCAATGGCGGCCTTCAGATTGGCGGAGGTCTCGCCGATCGGCTCGCCGGTGGCCGGGTCGCCGACGGCCTCCAGGTACTCCAGATGGCCGTGGGCGTGGCCGGTCTCACCTTCCGCGGTGGAGCGGAACACGGCGGCCACGTCGTTGTAGCCCTCCACGTCGGCCTTCGAGGCGAAGTACAGGTAACGGCGGTTGGCCTGGGACTCGCCCGAGAAGGCGTCTTTCAGATTCTGCTCGGTCTTGCTGCCTTTCAGTTCCATCTCGATGCTCCTTAAGCAGGGTGGGTGAACGGTAAATTTAGACTGATTCTAAATTAAGTACGAGTCTAGAAACGCCCCCCGTCACTGTCAAGCACGCGCCCGGACGCGGGCGCGCGGCGACCCGCGCGTTGACCCACAAGGACCGCGCCGGTAGCGTAGCCGGAATCTGCAAGGGGAACGCCCATGGCCGGCAAGAAAGACAAAGACATCCATCTCGAACAGGCGCTCGGCGAACTGGAGGCGCTGGTCGAGGAGATGGAATCCGGCGAGCTGCCCCTGGAAGAAGCCATGAAGAAATTCGAGCGCGGCATCACGCTGACGCGCCAGTGCCAGACGGCTTTGCGCGAGGCGGAACAGAAGGTCGAGATTCTGCTGAAGAAGGCCGGCGGCGAGGAGGAGACCGCCCCGTTCGAACCGCAGGACCAGGGTTGAACCGGGACGGTCAGCCGGCCTCGTCCATACCGGCCGTCAACCGGCCTCGTCCATACCGGCCGTCAACCGGCCGGGGGCACCTCGTGGGGCGCGGTGTCTTCCAGCGGCTGACTGGCGAGCTGCAGGCGGTGGATCATGGAGCGCAGGAACACCTTGTTGAAGCGCAGCTGGCAGGATGAGGACACCTGTTCCATGAGCGTGGCACTCACTCTCAGCAATGTCAGCGGCTTGCGGGCGCGGATGGACGCCAGTGTCTTCGCGCCACTGACGTAACTCGACTCGCCGAAGCACTCGCCCGGGCCGAGGCGGCCAACTTCGCGGCCGTGGTTCGACACCGACACCTGGCCGGCGACGATGATGTAGAAGCGGTCGTCGATCTCGCCTTCGCGCACGATCTCCTCGCCTTCCCTGTATTCCCGCCAGTCGCTCGCTCGCAGTACCTCCCAGATCTCGCTGTGGGAGAAGTCGTGGAAGAAACGCAGCTGGCGCAGCAGATTGAAGTGCTCGTTGTTGTCCAGGCTGTCGTAGCGCTCGCGCAGCTGCTGATAGACCCGAGTGAGTTCCGCGGCCAGCGCCAGGCCGTTGGCATGGCGCTTGTCCGGATCCTTCTGCAGCGCAATGGCCACCACGTTCTCCAGATCCTCGCCGATGTCGTCCCGGTAGCGCAGGATGGGCTGGGGCGTGGCGTAGACGATCTGATGCAGCAGTTTCGAAAGATTGTTGGCGCGGAACGGCCGGAAGCCGGTGAGCAACTCGTACATCACGGCGCCGAGCGAGTAGAGGTCCGAGCGATTGGTGAGCGCGTAGGACTGCACCTGCTCGGGCGACATGTAGCTTGGCGAGCCCGCGATGCCCTGGATCTGGGAGACGTCGGAGTCGTTCACCAGCGCGATGCCGAAGTCGATGATGCGCACGTCGTTGTCCGTGGTGAGCATGATGTTGCTCGGCTTGATGTCCCGGTGGATCACGCCGCGGCTGTGGGCGTAGTGCAGCGCCTTGGCGCACTTGTAGATGATCTCGACGACGTCGTCGATGCGCAGCAGATTGTCGGGTTTGCAGTATTTGGCCAGCGTGCGGGCGCCGTGCACGTGCTCGGTGACGACGTAGTACTTGCCGTCCTCCTCGCCTGCATCGAAGATCGGGAGGATATTCGGATGCTGCAGCATGCCCACCATGTGGGCCTCGTTGAAGAACATCTTGCGGGTGACCCGCGTGCGCTCCGGGTCGTCTTCATCGTTGCCGATGTTGTAGACCTTGATGGCGACGTCGCGCCGGTAGTACGGATCATGGGACAGGTAGACGTTACCCGTACTGCCCCGTCCCACCTCGTTGATGATGACGTACTTGCCGATCTTCCCCGGTATCACGGATGAAGATACCGCCGACGAAGAGGCGTCTGTGGCGACTGACTGTCCCATTTAACTTAACGAGGCGCTGATCCATCCGAGGGCGGCGAGAACGAGGGCGCCGTAGACCCCCGCAACGACGTCGTCGAGCATAATTCCCGTGCCTCCGCGGAGTCTGTGATCCAGGTCCCGAATCGGCCAGGGTTTCCAGATGTCGAACAGCCGGAAGGCGGCGAATCCGGCAGCGAGCCACAGGGGTTCGGGACCCGCCACCAGCAGCGTCAGGTAACAGCCGGCGATCTCGTCCCACACGATGCCGGGGTGGTCGTGTTCGCCGAGCCGCCGGGCGCTCTCGCCGCAGATCGCAAAGCCCGCCACGATCAGCAGGACGGCCAGCGCGAACTGGACCGGCAGCGTCCAGCCGGCGGTCAGCCAGGCGAGCGCCACGCCCCAAACCGAACCCACGGTGCCCGGGGCTTTCGGCGCAAGACCGGCACCCGCGCCGAAGGCCAGGAAGTGGACCGGATCGCCGAAGACGGTTCGCGCCGATGGCCGGGTCATGGAGCGTCTCCGAAATGCCGGTAGCCACCCGCCGGCAGCGGCACGTCACGCCCGTGCCGGCGCAGGCGGATGCCCGGCTCCGGCGTCATGACGCCGATCGCGGTGACCCCCACGTCGGCGGAGAGGTCATCGGCATCCACGTCCGGCGGCAACGTGAAGCAAAGTTCGTAGTCGTCGCCGCCGGTGAGCGCAAGCTCGGCCGCGCGCTCGCGCCCGGCGACTCGCAGCAGTGCCGCCGACAGGGGCAGCCGCTCCTGGTCGATCACCGCGCCGGCGCCGCTGGCCTCGCAGATGTGGGCGAGATCGGCCAGCAGGCCGTCGGAGACGTCTATGGCGGCTATAGCGGCGCTGGACCGGCCCGCGAGCGCGCGGCCGAGGCCGAGCCGGGGCTCGGGCCGCAGGAAGCGCGCGCGCAGCCGGCGTTCCGAATCACTCACGGGCGCCGGCAGGCCGAGACCCGCCGCGGCCTCGCCCGGGGTACCGCTGACGAAGATCCGGTCGCCGGGCCGGGCGTCGCCGCGCAGCAGACGGGTGCCCGCCGGCAGGTGACCGAGCACCTGCACGCTGACGGTCAGCGGTCCGCGGGTCGTATCGCCGCCGATCAGCGCGACGCCGTGGCGCCCGGCGAGCTCCCGCAGGCCGGCGGCAAAGCCCTCCAGCCAGGCGGCGTCCGGCGCCGGCAGCGTGAGCGCCAGCGTCATCCAGGCGGGTTCCGCACCCATCGCCGCGATATCGCTCAGATTCACGGCCAGGGCACGGTAGCCCACGTCCGCCGGCGCCATGTCGGCCGGGAAGTGAACGCCGGCGACCAGCGTGTCGACGACCACCACCAACTCACGGCCCGGTGGCAGCCGCACGATCGCACCGTCATCGCCCACGCCCACCTCGACGCCGGCGCTGCCCGGGACCGGCCGGCGGAAGTAGCGTTCGATGAGCTGGAATTCGTCCACGGGCTCCCGGGCGCCGGATCAGAGCCTGCCGGGGCTAGCGCCGGGCGACGGCTTTCTCCGGCTGGCGGTAACGGGCGGCGGCCTTGTCCAGGATGGCGTTGACGTACTTGTGCCCGTCTTGCGCGCCGTAGCGGCGCGCCACGGAAACGGCCTCGTTGATGACCACACGGAAGGGCACTTCCGGGTGATGGCGTAATTCCTCGAGCCCCGTCAGCAGCACGGCGATCTCCACCGGGTCGAGCTGGTCGAGGGGACGGTCGGCGAACTCGGCGATGTCGGCCTCGTGTTCCGCGCGGTGCGCCATCGCCCCCTTCAGGATCTCGCGGAACCAGTCCTGATCCACGCGTTCGTATTCGTCGCGCTCGGCGAACTGGCGGGCGAGATCGGCAGGCTCGTGGCCGGTCAGCTGGGCCTGGTAGAGCGCCTGGGCGAGGAGTTCCCGCGAGCGACTGCGCCGGGAGGTTGCGGGGGCTCTGCTCATGTGCGGTTCAGTCGAGGCGCCTGAGCAGATTGATCATCTCGATGGCCGACAGGGCGGCCTCCGCGCCCTTGTTGCCCGCCTTGGTGCCGGCCCGCTCGACGGCCTGCTCGATGGTGTCGACGGTGAGCACGCCGAAGGCCACCGGCAAGCCGTGGCGCTCGCCGGCCGCGGCGATGCCATTGACACACTGTCCGGCGACGTAGTCGAAGTGCGGCGTGGCGCCACGGATCACCGCGCCGAGGGCGACCACCGCCTCGAAGCGTCGGCTGGCCGCCGCCTTGTCCACGGCCAGTGGAATCTCCCAGGCGCCAGGCACCCGGATCAGCTCCAGGTCCGCCTCGGCCGCGCCGTGGCGCAGCAAGGTATCGACGGCTGCGCCGACCAGCCGGTCGACGATGAAGTCATTGAAGCGCGCGGCCACGATGGCGATGCGGGCATCGCGCAGCACCAGTTCGCCTTGCACGGTCTTGATAGTGTCCATCGGTATCCTGTCCGTCACCCGGTAGCCGGTTACTGGCCCTGAACGTAATCCACTATCTCGAGGCCGAAGCCCGAGATGGCGTGCATCTGTTTCGGCGCCGAGAGCACCCGCATGCGGTGCACGCCGAGATCGCGCAGGATCTGGGCGCCCACACCATACGTGCGCAGCACGGCCGCGCCGTCGCGGCGCCGCTCGAGCTCTTCCACCGGGCGCTCCATGGCAGCCAGGGCTTCCATCAACTCCCGCGGGCCCTCCTGGTCGCGCAGGATCACGATGACGCCGCTCTCCTCCGACGCCACCCGGCGCATCGCGTCGCGCAGCGGCCAGCCGAAGGCCGGATCGCGCACGCCCACTACGTCGCCCAGGGTATCCTGGATGTGCACGCGCACCAGCGGCGTCGAGTCCGGCCGGATCGTGCCATGCACCAGGGCGACGTGCACGGTGCGGTTCACGTGGTCCTCGAAGCAGAACAGGCGGAACTCGCCCTCGCCCGTCTGCACCGCATGCTCGCCGATGCGCTCGACCGACACCTCTTTCTCGAGCCGGTAGCGGATCAGATCTGCAATCGTGCCGATCTTCAGCCCGTGCCGGTTGGCGAAGGCCTCCAGGTCCGGCCGCCGTGCCATGCTGCCGTCCTCGTTCAGAATCTCGACGATCACCGCCGCCGGCTCCATGCCGGCGAGCCGGGCCAGGTCGCAACCGGCCTCGGTGTGCCCGGCGCGGGTCAGCACGCCGCCGGGCTGGGCCATCACCGGGAAGATGTGGCCGGGCTGCGAGAGATCCTCGGGCTTCGCGTCCGGCGCCACCGCGGCCTGGATAGTGCGCGCCCGGTCGTGAGCCGAGATACCGGTGGTGATGCCCTCGGCCGCCTCGATGGAGATGGTGAAATTGGTGGCATGCACGGCGTTCGTGTGGCCCACCATCAGCGGCAGGCGCAGCTGTTCGCAGCGCTCCCGGGTCAGGGTCAGGCAGATCAGGCCGCGCCCGTAACGCGCCATGTAATTGATGTCCTCGGGGCGCACGCAGTTCGCGGCCATGATCAGGTCGCCCTCGTTCTCACGGTCCTCGTCGTCGACCATGATCACCATGCGCCCGGCACGGATGTCGGCGACAATCTCGTCGATGGGCGAGAAACGGATCTTCTCGCCCGCCTCTTTCTTCGCGGTCTCAGGCATAACCATTGGCCTTCAGTAATTCCAGATCCACGCCGCCGCCGTCCGCGCTCATCAGGCGCTCGGCGTAACGCGCCATGAGATCCACCTCGACGTTCACGTCGGCGCCGGGAGTGAGCTCGCCCAGGGTGGTGACGGCCGCCGTGTGGGGGATGATATTCACCTCGAAACGCTCCGGCCCGACCTCATTCACCGTCAGGCTGACGCCGTCGACGGCCACCGAGCCCTTGCGGGCCACGTAGCGCGCATATTCCCGCGGCAGCGAGAACGTGAGTCTAACCGAGCGTGCGTCCTCGCTGCGACTCTCCAGCCGGCCGAGACAGTCCACGTGGCCCGTGACCAGGTGTCCGCCGAGCCGCTCGCCCAGCGCCAGCGAGGGCTCCAGGTTGACCCGGCTGCCGACGCCCTTGTCGCCGAGGCTGCTGACATCCAGCGTCTCCCGGGAGACGTCCGCCTCGAAGCCGCCCGCGTGCAGATTCAGTGCGGTCAGGCAGACCCCGGAGACGGCCACGCTCTCGCCGGTGGCGTAGACGCTGCAGTCGAGATCAGGGCCGCTGGCGATGACGAGGCGGACGTCGCCGCCGCGCTGGTCGATGCGCTCGATGCGGCCGACGGCGCGCACGATACCGGTGAACATGTCAGGTCTCCGTGTCGGTTGCGGCGCGAGTCCGGCCCAGGGGACAGGCCAGGGGCCGGGCCGTTATGCGCAGGTCCGGCCCCATTTGCCGAACGTCGATGACGTCGACCTCGCCGCGTTCGGCCAGCCGGGTCCGGGCCGGCGTGACGAACTGGCGGCGGGTCTCACTGCCCATGATATGGGGCGCGAGGTAAATCACAAGCTCGTCGACCAGGCCGGCGTCGAGGAAGGCGCCGCAGAGTTCCGGGCCCGCCTCCAACAGCACGTCGTTCACCTCCCGCTCGGCCAGCAGGGCCAGCACCGCGCCCAGGTCCAGGCCGGCGTGGCCGCTCGGCACGGCAACGCATCTGGCCCCGGCGGGCAATGCATCCGGGCGCGCAGCCGTCGGGCCGTGTACCAGCAGGGCGCCCGCCCCGGTCAGCACCTGCGCATCGGCGGGCGTGCGCAGTCGGCTGTCAAGGACCACCCGCAGCGGCTGCAGCGCCGCCGCACCGAACGCCTCGCCCCGCACTGTGAGGCGGGGATCATCGGCCAGTACCGTGCCGATGCCGGTGAGGATGGCGCCGCTGGCCGCCCGCAGCCGCTGCACGTCCCGTCGCGCCGCCTCGCCGGTGATCCAGCGGCTCTCGCCGCTCGCCATGGCCGTGGCCCCGTCCAGGCTGGAAGCCGTCTTCAGTGTCACCCGCGGCCGGCCGTGGCGCATGCGCATGACGAAGCCGGCATTCAGGCGTTCCGACTGCGCGGCGAGCAATCCGCCGGCCACCTCGATACCGGCCGCCCGCAGCCGGTCCGCCCCCTCGCCGGCCACGCGGGGATTCGGGTCGCCGGCGCTGTAGACCACGCGCGCCACGCCGGCCTCGATCAGGGCCTCCGTGCAGGGGCCGGTACGCCCGTGATGGCAGCAGGGCTCCAGGCTGACGTAGGCGGTGGCGCCCTCGGCGGCGGCGCCGGCCGCCGCCAGTGCCACGATCTCGGCATGGGGTCCGCCGGCACGCTCGTGCCAGCCCTCCCCCACGACCTCGCCGCCGCGCACGAGCACGCAGCCCACCCGCGGATTCGGCGCCGTGGTGTAGCGGCCGCGCTCGGCCAGGCGCAGCGCGCGGGCCATGCAGACCCGGTCGTGCGTATCGAAGTCAGTCGCCGTCATGGTCCTTACCGCCGGCAGGCTTGCCGTCATTGCTGGCGACCTTGCCTTCCAGGTCCGGCAGCAGCGACATCTGCTCCCGGCTCGCGCCGGAAAGCGCCTGCAGTTTGCGGATCTCCTTCTGAAACTCGGTCACGTCCTGGAAGCTGCGGTAGACCGAAGCAAAGCGCACGTAGGCCACCTCGTCCAGCTCGCGCAGCTCTTCCATCACCATCTCGCCGAGCAGGCTGGAGGAGATCTCCCGCTCACCGAGGGTGCGCAGCCGGTGGATGAGATGGCCGATGGCCTGCTCCAGCGCCTCCGCACTGACCGGCCGCTTCTCCAGCGCGCGGGCCAGACTGCCGCGGAGCTTGTCCTCGTCGAAGGGCTGGCGGCGTTCGTCGCGCTTGATGATGCCCGGCATCACCAGCTCGGCGGTCTCGAACGTGGTGAACCGCTCCCGGCAGTTCTCGCACTGGCGCCGGCGGCGGATCTGGCGGCCTTCGGCGGCGAGACGCGAGTCGATCACCTTGGTCTCGGCGTGTCCGCAGAAGGGGCAGTGCACAGCGCCGCCCTCGAGACGTCAGCCGTAGACCGGGAACCGACCGCAGATCTCGAGCACCCGCTGACGAACCCCGTCGATGCGGCTTTCGTCCGTGATGTCCTCGAGCACGTCGGCGATCCAGTTGGCCAGCTGCCGGCACTCGGCCTCGCCGAAGCCGCGGGTGGTGACCGCCGGCGTGCCCATGCGCAGGCCGCTGGTGACGAAGGGCGAGCGCGGCTCGTTCGGCACCGTATTCTTGTTCACGGTGATGTTGGCGGAGCCGAGGGCGGCGTCTGCATCCTTACCGGTGATGTCCCTGGCAATGAGATCGAGCAGGAAGAGGTGATTGTCGGTGCCGCCGGAGACGATCCGGTGGCCACGGCCGATCAGCTCGTCGGCCATCGCCCGGGCGTTGTCGATCACCTGCTGCTGGTAGTCGCGGAACGCCGGCGCCATGGCCTCCAGGAACGCCACCGCCTTCGCCGCGATCACGTGCATCAGCGGCCCGCCCTGGGTGCCCGGGAAGACCAGCGAATTGAATTTTTTGGTGATCTGATCGTTCTCGCGGGCAAGGATCAGCCCGCCGCGGGGCCCGCGCAGGGTCTTGTGCGTGGTGGTGGTGACCACGTCGGCCACCGGCACCGGGTTCGGATAGAGGCCGGCGGCGACCAGACCGGCCACATGGGCCATGTCCACCAGCAGCCAGGCGCCGACGCTGTCGGCGATATCGCGGAATTGCTGCCAGTCCACCACCCGGGAATAGGCGGAGAAGCCGGCCACGATCATCTTCGGCTTGTGTGTCTCGGCCAGTTCCGCCACCTGCGCGTAGTCGATGTAACCTTCCTCGTCCACGCCGTACTGGTGCGCATCGAACAGCTTGCCGGAGAAGTTCGGTGCGGCCCCATGGGTCAGGTGACCGCCGTCGGAGAGACTCATGCCCAGGATACCGTCACCGGGCTTGAGCAGGGCCAGATAGGCCGCCGCATTCGCCTGGGAGCCGGAGTGGGGCTGCACGTTGGCGTAATCCGCGCCGAACAGCTCCTTTGCCCGCTCGATCGCCAGCTGCTCGGCGATGTCCACGTACTCGCAGCCGCCGTAGTAGCGCTTGCCCGGATAGCCTTCGGCGTACTTGTTGGTGAGCACCGAGCCCTGGGCCTCCAGCACCCGGGGGCTGGCGTAGTTCTCCGAGGCGATGAGCTCGATGTGCTCCTCCTGGCGCCTCGACTCCTCGGCCATGGCCGTCGCGAGTTCCTCGTCGAAGCTGGCGATGCTCATCGTCTGAGGGTACATCCGGTCCTCCGGTCTGTAGGCGGAAAAGCTCATAATTGTATGCCCCGGCCAGGCGAGCGTCACTGTGCGTCGAGCAGACTTCTAACCACTGCCCGCCACGCGCGGGCGAGATTCGGGCGGTTGTAGCCGCCGCCGCCGGTGGCCAGCAGCCGTCCCTCGCAGTGCTCGGCGGCGAACTGCCGCAGCCGGGAGGCCGCGAGCGAATAGGACGCCTCAGTGTAGGCCAGGTGGGTGATGGGGTCGCCGGCCATCGCATCCGCTCCGCATTGCAGGATGATGAACTCCGGCGGGTTCTCGGCCAGGTAGTTCTCCACCTGGCTCCAGGCCGCGCGGAATACCTCGTCGTCGGCGCTCGGCGGCATGGGGATGTTGAGTTTGGTGCCCTCGGCGGCGCCCTTGCCGGTCTCCCAGCGGTGGCCGGTACCCGGGTAGAGGAAGCGCCCGTCCTCGTGGATGTCGGCGAACAGGAGATCCGGGTCGTCCTCGAAACCGTAGAACACGCCGTCGCCGTGGTGGGCATCGATATCCACGTAGGCGATCCGCTTCAGGCCGTGTTGCCGGCGCAGATACTCCACGGCGATGCCGCAGTCGTTGAACACGCAGAATCCGCCGGCGCTGTCCCGGCGCGCATGATGCAGGCCGGCGATGGGCACGAAGCCGGTGCGGCATTCGCCGGCCATGATGGCATCCACCGCGTGGCGCACGGTGCCGACGACGGTGGCGGCCGCTTCGTAGACGCCCGGGAAGGCCGGGGTGTCGCCGGCATCCAGCCAGCCGTTGCCGGTGGCCGAGGCCGCGACCACCCGATCGATGTAGGCGTCGGTATGGAACAGGGCCAGAAGCTCCCGGTCGCCGTCGCAGGGATCGGCGTAGCTCACCTCGACGTCCATGCCGACCTCCATGAGGCCGTCGTGGAAGACGTCGTGACGGTCCGGCCCGAAGGGATGGTCTTCCCCGAAGCCGTAGCGGGCCAGGGCACTGCCCTTGTAGACACGGACGCGCTCCGTCATGACGCCATGGGCCCCGCAGGTCTGCCCGGCCGTCTGAGTCTTCCGCGTCTGCAGGCGTGCTCCCCGCGCTGGCCAGCACCTGTGCCATCACCGATAATGGGCGCCGGATACAAACGGAACTGGTACAGAAAATACTCCGACATGGCTCAATACATTTACACAATGAACCGGGTGGCGAAAGTAGTGCCGCCCAGGCGTCACATCCTGCACGACATCTCGCTGTCGTTCTTCCCCGGCGCCAAGATCGGCGTGCTGGGGCTGAACGGCGCAGGCAAGTCCACTCTGCTGCGCATCATGGCAGGCCTCGACAAGGAATTCGAGGGCGAAGCGCGGCCCCAGCCGGGCATCAATATCGGCTACCTGCCCCAGGAGCCGGAACTGGACCCGGACAAGGACGTGCGCGGCAACGTCGAGGAAGGGGTGGCGGAGACCAAGGCGCTGATCGAGCGGTTTAACGAGATCAGCATGAAGTTCGCCGAGCCCATGGACGACGACGAGATGAACGCCCTGCTCGAGGAACAGGGCAAGCTGCAGGACGCCATCGACGCGGCCAACGCCTGGGAGCTGGAGCGCCAGCTCGAGGTGGCCGCCGACGCGCTGCGCCTGCCGGAATGGGATGCCGACGTGGCGAAGCTCTCCGGCGGCGAGCGCCGCCGGGTGGCGCTGTGCCGCCTGTTGCTGTCCAAGCCCGACATGCTGCTGCTGGACGAGCCCACCAACCACCTGGACGCGGAATCCGTCGCCTGGCTGGAGCATTTCCTCGAGCAGTATCCGGGCACCGTCATCGCCGTGACCCACGACCGCTACTTCCTGGACAACGTCGCCGGCTGGATCCTGGAGCTGGACCGGGGCCACGGCATCCCCTGGCAGGGTAACTATTCCTCCTGGCTGGAGCAGAAGGAACTGCGTCTCGCTCAGGAGGAGAAGACCGAGCAGGCCCGGCGCAAGGCCATGCAGGCCGAACTCGAGTGGGTGCGGCAGAACCCGAAGGGCCGCCAGGCGAAGGCCAAGGCCCGGCTGCGCCGCTTCGAGGAACTCTCCTCGCGGGACTACCAGAGCCGCAACGAGACCAACGAGATCTACATCCCGCCCGGCCCTCGCCTCGGCGATGTGGTACTGGAGCTCGACGGCGTCGCCAAGGGCTACGGCGAGAAGCTGCTGATGGAGGATCTCTCCTTCAGCCTGCCGCCGGGCGGCATCGCGGGCGTCATCGGCCCGAACGGTGCCGGCAAGACCACGCTGTTCAGGATGATTACCGGCACCGAAGCGCCGGACGGCGGCAGCATCCGGCTGGGCGACACCGTGAAGCTCGCCTACGTGGACCAGTCGCGCCAGAGCCTGAACGACGACAATACGGTCTGGGAGGAGATCTCCGAGGGTCAGGACATCCTGAAGGTGGGCAATTACGAGACGCCCTCCCGGGCCTACGTCGGCCGGTTCAACTTCCGCGGTGCCGACCAGCAGAAGAAGATCGGTCTGCTCTCCGGCGGCGAACGCAACCGGGTGCACCTGGCCAAGGTACTGCGCGACGGCGGCAACCTGCTGCTGCTCGACGAACCCACCAATGACCTCGACGTGGAGACCCTGCGGGCACTGGAGCAGGCGCTGCTGGAGTTTCCGGGCTCGGCCATCGTGATCTCGCATGACCGCTGGTTCCTGGACCGCATCGCCACCCACATCCTCGCCTACGAGGGCGAGAGCCAGGTGACCTGGTTCGCCGGCAACTACCAGGAATACGAAGAGGACCGCAGGCGGCGCTTCGGCGAACGTGCGGAACGGCCGCAACGCATACGCTACCGGAGGCTGAGCGCCTGAGGGGGAGCAGATGAGTTTCTACCTGGACCGGGAAGAGGGACTGCACACGGCGGACGCGGGCCACTTCGCCCTGGAGTGTCCCTACTGCGACGTCTACGCGCACATGACGCCCCAGTCGGTGCCCGACGTGGACCGGCTGCTGCGCACCCGGCCCACCCGGGTGGGCCTGGTATTCCAGTGCGATTCCTGCGCCGCACCGGTGTTCCTGCGCTTCTCGGTACGGGAATACGCCGGCCAGCGGGTGGAGCTCTACAGTAATTTCGCCGAGCTGGAGCGCCCGAAGGAGCGATTCCCCTTCAACTACCTGCCGGAGGAGACCCAGGCCCTGTTCCGCGAGGCGCTCGGCTGCTACTCGGACGGCCACCTGAACGCCTTCGCCTCGATGTGCCGGCGCACCGCGGAGAGCGCCTTCGCCGCCGCCGGCGACGGCGGCAAGCTCGCGGCTTTCGACCTCGTCATGTCGGCGAAGAAGCTGGCCGGCCTGGACGACGAGATCTTCCAGCCGGCCCGGCGGACGCTGTTCGACGGCTCGCCCGAGAACGCGCCACTGCCCGCGCTCGGCCGCGCCGAGGCGGGCGTGCTGCTGGAACTGGCGAAGGATATGCTCTATCAGCTGTTCGTGCGCCGCTCGAAACTCACCCGTGCGCTGAAGGTACGCCAGCTGTTCGTCCGCGAGACGCCGGACGAGCGCGATATCGGCTGAGGCTGGCCGAGCGTCAGCCGACGGCCACCCGGGCGTTGCGGAACATCCTCAGCCAGCCGCCGTCCTCACCCCAGCCGGCCGGGTGCCAGGAGTTCTGCACGGTGCGGGCCACCCGCTCCGGATGGGGCATGATGATGGTGGCACGGCCGTCCGCCGTACTGAGCGCGCAGATGCCGCCGGGCGAGCCGTTGGGATTCGCCGGATAGGTCTCCGTGGGCTGGCCCCGGTTGTCCACGTAGCGCACGGACACCAGGCCCGCCTGCTCGCAGTCCCGCCGCTCGCCCTCGGTGTCGAACACGGCCCTGCCCTCCCCATGAGAGGTGGCGATGGGCAGCCGCGAGCCCGCCATGCCGGCGAGGAACAGCGACGGCGAGTCCTCTACCCGCACCAGCGACAGCCGGGCCTCGAACTGCTCCGACCGGTTGGCGAGAAACCGCGGCCAGTGTCCGGCACCAGGAATCAGACTTTTTAAAGTTGCCAGCATCTGGCAGCCGTTGCAGACGCCCAGCGTGAAGGTGTCGCCGCGCGCGAAGAAGGCGGCAAAGCGCTCGCGCATGGCCTCGTCGTAGAGGATGGACTTGGCCCAGCCGCCGCCGGCGCCGAGCACATCGCCGTAGGAGAAGCCGCCGCAGGCGACCAGGCCGGTGTAATCCGACAGGCTGTCCCGGCCGGCCGCGAGGTCGCTCATGTGCACGTCCACCGCCTCGAAACCCGCTGCCATGAACGCCGCTGCCATCTCGTGCTGGCTGTTCACGCCCTGCTCGCGCAGCACCGCCACCTTCGGCCGCGCGCCGCGCGCGAGAAACGGCGCGGCCACGTCCTCGGCGGGGTCGTAGGAAAGCTCGGCATTCAGCCCCGGATCGTCGTCGTCCGCGATCTGGCCGTGCTGCTCCGCAGCCGTCTCCGGGTTGTCCCTGAGCGCCTGCATGCGATAACTGGTCTCCGCCCACGCCTGCTGCAGCGGCCCGCGCTCGAAGGTGACGGGTTCGAAATCGAGGGGCTCGCCCCCCGCGTGGATCACCAGGCGCTGGTCGTCGCGCAGCCGGCCGACTCGATGCACGCAGCTGCCGAGCCCGGCTTGCGCCAGCACCGACTCCACGGTCTCGAGCTCGCTCTCGAGCACCTGCACCAGGGCGCCGGGTTCCTCGGCGAACAACGCGCCGAGGGGCCCGTTGGTACCGGCGGGCGGCTCGAGATCGATGCCGATCCGGCCTGCGAACAGCATCTCCGCGGCGCAGGCGAACAGTCCGCCGTCGGAACGGTCATGGTAGGCCAGCAGACGGCCCTCCCGGTTCAACCGCTGCACGGCGGCGAAGAAGCCGCGCAGCCGTGCCGGCTCGTCGAGGTCCGGCGGCTCGCCGCCCTCACGGTTGTAGACCTGGGCCAGACAGGATCCGCCCAGCCGGTCGGCGCCCGCGGAGAGATCGATCAGCAGCAGGTGCGAGAGCGCTGCGGTCTTGCGCAACTGCGGCGTCAGCGTGAGCCGCACGTCCTCTACCGGCGCGAAGGCGGATACGATCAGGGATACCGGCGCCACCACCTGCCGGTCCCGGCCGTCCTCCTGCCAGGCGGTGCGCATCGACAACGAATCCTTGCCCACCGGGATGGCGATGCCGAGCGCCGGACAGAGCTCCAGACCGACGGCGCGCACCGTGTCGTAGAGCTTCGCGTCCTCTCCCGGGTGGCCGGCGGCCGCCATCCAGTTCGCCGAAAGACGGATGCGGCCGATGCCCCCGGCGTCACCGGTGCCGTCCGTGCCGCCCGTATTGCCCGGGTTGCCAATGGCCGCCGCCGCGATATTGGTCACCGCCTCCGCCACCGCCATGCGGCCGGAAGCCGGCCCGTCCAGCAGGGCCAGCGGCGTGCGTTCGCCCATGGCCATGGCCTCGCCCGTGTAGCCGCGGAAACCCGTGCAGGTGACCGCCACGTCGCTGACCGGCACCTGCCAGGGCCCCACCAGCTGGTCGCGGGCGGTCAGGCCGCCGACGGTGCGGTCGCCAATGTGAATCAGGAACGACTTGTCGGCGACCGTGGGATGCGCCAGCACCCGGGCGCAGGCCTCGGCCAGGTCGATATCGCCCGTGTCCAGCCTCACGGCGGGGGGCACGAGGCGCTCCGCCTCCCGGGAGAGCCGGGGCGTGCGGCCGAGCAGCATCTCCATGGGCAGGTCCACGGCCGGCTCGCCCAGCCAGCGGTCGGTGACCGTAAGACGACCGTCGTCGGTGATCTCGCCAAGCACGGCATAGGGGCAGCGCTCCCGGCGGCAGAGTTCGCCGAACCCGGCCAGCCGCTCTTCGGCGATCACCAGCACGTAGCGCTCCTGCGCCTCGTTGCACCAGATGGCCATCGGGCTCATGCCCGGCTCGTCGTTGGGCACCTCCCTGAGCTCGAAGCGCCCGCCCCGCTTGCTGTGGTCCACCGCCTCCGGCACGGCATTGGACAGCCCGCCCGCGCCGACGTCGTGTATCAGCATGATGGGATTGTCGGCGCCCCGGGCGCAGCAGCCGTCGATCACCTCCTGCGCGCGGCGCTGCATCTCCGGGTTGCCGCGCTGCACCGAGGCGAAGTCCAGCTCCTCGGTGCTGGCGCCGCTCGCCAGGCTCGAGGCCGCGCCGCCGCCGAGGCCGATCAGCATGGCCGGGCCGCCCAGCACCACCAGCCGGGTGCCGGCGGGCACCTCGTCTTTCACGGCGTGGCTCTCGCGCACGTTGCCGAGACCGCCGGCGATCATGATGGGCTTGTGATAGCCCCGGCTCTCGCCCTCCGGCAGCCACGCCGGCTGCGCCTCCCAGGCCCGGAAATAGCCGGCCAGATTGGGCCGGCCGAATTCGTTGTTGAAAGAGGCCGCGCCTATCGGCCCTTCGAGCATGATGTCCAACGCAGAGGCGATGCGCTGCGGCCTGCCGCCGTCTCTCTCCCACGGCCGCGGCGCATCGGGGATGTGCAGGTGTGAGACGGTGAAGCCGGTCAGCCCGGCCTTCGGCCTGGCGCCGAGGCCGGTGGCGCCCTCGTCCCGGATCTCCCCGCCGGAGCCGGTGGCTGCTCCGGGGAACGGTGAGATGGCCGTGGGGTGGTTGTGGGTCTCCACCTTGATCAGGATGTGCACCGGCTCTTCCACGTAGCGGTAGCACCGCGAGCCCGGTTCGGGAATGAGCCGCGGCGCCGGCCAGCCCTCGATCACGGCGGCGTTGTCGCTGTAGGCGGAGAGGATGCCGTCCGGGCTTCTCGCCGTGGACTCCCGGATCATCGCGAACAGACTCATCGGCTGCGGCTCGCCGTCGACGGTCCATTCGGCATTGAAGATCTTGTGCCGGCAATGTTCGGAGTTCGCCTGGGCGAACATCATCAGCTCGGTATCCGTGGGATCGCGTGCCAGCCCCGCATACGCCTCGGCGAGGTAGTCGATCTCCCCGTCCGCCAGCGCGAGGCCCAACTCGGCGTTGGCCCGCTCCAGCGCGGCCCGGCCCTCTGCCGACAACGGGATCCTGCGCTGCGCTGCCGGCGCCCGGCGCGCGAACATGGCCGCCAGGTCGGCCGCGCCCCGGAACACGCTCTCGGTCATGGGGTCATGCAGCCGCTCCGCCGCGGCGCGCAGTATGCCGCCCTCCGCCCGCACGCCCGCCAGACGCCAGGCGATGCCCCGCTCCACCCGCCGCACGGCGCCGAGGCCGCAGGCGTGCACGATGTCCGTCGCCTTGCTCGACCAGGGCGAGATGGTGCCGACGCGCGGCGTGGTCACCAGGATCGGCGAGGCCGAGGGTGCCGGCGAGTCGTCGGCCGGCAGATTCCCGCTGTCGGCCCGCACGCCCAGCAGTGCGCGCAGGATCGCGCGCTCGTTCCCCTCGAGTTCACGGTCGGCCTCGACGAAGTAGCGGTAGCCGGCCACGAGCTCTTCGAGCCCCGGCAGCAGCGGCTGCAGGGCGTCGCGCAGGCGTTCGAGGCGGAATGCGGAGAGGGCCTCCCCGCCGGCCAGCTCGAACAGACGGGAATCCGGAGCGGATTCTGAAAAAAGCGCCGCCACACCGCCGGGCCGGCTCAGGACTTGTCGCCCGGGGGCGAATATATCGGCATCGGAAACTGGGTGACGTTGCCGCCTTCGGCCTTGCTGATCTTGCTCGCTCCCTGCTTCTCGACCTCATCCACCCGCAGCACCGAGTGCAGCGGCAGGTAGGTACGGCTGACGCCCTCGAACTCGGCCTTCACCTTTTCCTCGGAGGGGTCCACGACCACGCTGCTGCGCTCGCCGAACAGGAGATCCTCGACGGTGAGGAAGCCGAACAGATCGCCGTGGCTGACGCCGCCGGCGTAGACCTCGTAGACCTTGCCCTGATTGACGAAAGAAATACGGTAGATGCGTTTCGCTGACATGGTTCCTGGACGCTCCATTTTCTGCCGGCGAGTGTAACCGAATTCCGCCGCCGGCTGCCGGCGCCAACGCGCCGGAATCGGCCCTCCGTAGGGGATTTCGGGGGTTTCCGCCAGCCTGGCCGGCGTAAATGTGAACTGTGACAAGGCCGCCCCGGCACGCAGTCCGCAGAATAGGTCAATGTCCGTCCGTGTACACGGAAGTCACGGCGCTCGTCACGGCAATGGGCCCCACCGACGGAGAGGCCGACAATGGCACTGACACTCGAAGTAACCAGCCGTGCGCAGCGGGAGCGGCTCGGCGATAACGTGCTCCGGCAGTTCGGCCGCGAGGGCGGCACGATCGGGCGCGCCGAGGACAACGACTGGCGCCTGCCGGATTCCGAGCGCTATATTTCCAGCCACCACGCAACCATCGACTTCCAGGCCGGCAGCTACTATCTCATCGATACCAGCATGAACGGCGTGTACGTCAACGGTTCGGACGTGCCCGTGGGCCGAGCGAAGCCCCAGCGTCTGTTCGACGGCGACGTGCTGCGCATGGGCGAATACATCATCAGCGTCACCATCGACGAGGGCTTCGGACTCCTCGCCGAGGAGGAAGACCACAGAAGCTCCATCGCGCGCGAAGACCTGGTGCAGCTGGACGAGGACTCGGACGAGTTCACCCTGGTCGACGCCGAGGAGATCACCGGCGCACAGGAGCTGCACTCGCGGCTGTTCAGCGACACCGTCACCGAAACCCAGGTCCAGCGGCGGAAAGCCGCGGACAAGAAAAAAGCCGGTCGCGCGAGCGCCAAGGTGACGCGCATGCCGCAGCCCGAGGGCAAGAAACCGGCCCGGACCGAGAAGGCGCCGGCACAAGCGCCCCGGCAGAGTACGCCGCTGCCGAAAGATGCGGTGGAAGCCTTCATGCGCGGGCTCGGCTTGAGTGCCGAGGATCTCGGTAACGCCGACAGCCGGCGCATCCTGCACAACGCCGGGCTGTCCCTGCGCGAGTTCGTACTGGGCGCCATGGAACTGCTGCAGAACCGGGCCGCGGTCAAGAACACCTTCCGCCTCGAGCAGACCACCATCCAGCCGCACTCGAACAATCCGCTGAAGTTCTCGGCCAGTTCCGACGACGCGCTGCGCACGCTCCTCACCGGCAGCCGCAACGAGTACGGAGCGGCGGTGGACAGCGTCCGCGAGGCCGTGCGGGATCTGAAACATCACGAGATCGCCGTGATCTGCGCCATGCGCGAGGCGCTGGACGATTTTGCCGAGCGCTTCGACCCCGACGACCTCGAGCAGAAGTTCGATGGCACGCTGAAACGCAATTCACTGTTCGGCGGCAACAGCAAGGCGAAATACTGGGATCTCTACTCGGATCTGTACGAGGTGCTGACCCGCCACGCCGATGGCAATCTGCCGGGCCAGTTCGGCGAGGACTTCGCCCGCGCCTACGCCGAGCATCTGGAGCGCCTGGAGCGCGACGGCGACAACCGCGCCCGGCACGCCGGTCGCTGACACGGAGTGCACGGCGGCACTGAGCCGGCGCGAGCCGCTCAGCGGTTGCGCCGGTTCTCGATCAGATCCTCGACCACCCCGGGATCGGCCAGGGTCGAGGTATCTCCCAGGTTGGCGTAGTCGTTCCCGGCCACCTTGCGCAGGATGCGCCGCATGATCTTGCCCGAACGGGTCTTCGGCAGACCGGGCGCGAACTGGATCAGATCCGGCGAGGCGATGGGGCCGATCTCCTTGCGCACCCAGTGCCTGAGCTCGGCCAGCACTTCGTCGTCCGGATCGACCCCCTCCATCAGCGTCACGTAGGCATAAATCCCCTGACCCTTGATGTCGTGGGGGTAGCCCACGACGGCTGCCTCGGCGACCTTCGGATGGGCCACCAGGGCGCTCTCCACCTCGGCGGTACCCATGCGGTGGCCGGAGACGTTGATCACGTCGTCGACCCGGCCGGTGATCCAGTAGTAGCCGTCCTCGTCGCGGCGCGCGCCGTCGCCGGTGAAATACGCCCCCTCGAAGGTGGAGAAATAGGTGTCGACGAAGCGCTGGTGGTCGCCGTAGACCGTGCGCATCTGGCCCGGCCAGCTGTCCTTCAGAATCAGATTGCCCTCGGCGGGTCCGCCCAGGGTATTACCGTCATTGTCCACGAGCGCAGGCTGGATGCCGAAGAACGGCCGTGTGGCCGAACCGGGCTTCAGCGGCGTGGCGCCCGGCAGCGGTGTGATCAGGATGCCGCCAGTCTCGGTCTGCCACCAGGTATCGACGATCGGACAACGCTCCTCGCCCACCACGTGGTAGTACCACTCCCAGGCCTCCGGGTTGATCGGCTCGCCCACCGAGCCGAGCAGGCGCAGCGATTTCCGCGAGGTCTTCTTCACCGGCTCCTCGCCCTCGCGCATCAGGGCGCGGATCGCCGTGGGGGCGGTGTAGACGATGGTCACCCCGTGCTTGTCGCAGACCTGCCAGAAGCGGCTGGAATCCGGATAGTTCGGCACGCCCTCGAACATCAGCGTGACGGCGCCGTTGGCGAGCGGGCCGTAGACGATATAGCTGTGGCCGGTGACCCAGCCCACATCCGCGGTGCACCAGTAGACATCACCGGGGTGATAGTCGAACACGTACTCGTGGGTGAGTGAGGCGTACACCAGGTAACCGCCGGTAGTGTGCAGCACGCCTTTCGGCTGGCCGGTGGAGCCGGAGGTGTAGAGGATGAACAGGGGATCCTCGGCACCCATCTCCTCTGGCGGGCACTCGACGTCCACCTCCTGCTCGGCTTCGTGCAGCCACACGTCGCGGCCGGCCTCCCACTCGATATCGCCGCCGGTGTTGCGCACTACCAGCACCGTCTCCAGCGTGGTCACGCCGGGCTTAGCCGCTGCCGCATCCACGTTGGCCTTCAGCGCCACCCTGCGCCCGCCGCGCAGGCCCTCGTCGGCGGTAATCACCACGTTGGAGTCGCAGTCCGCGATGCGCCCGGCCAGCGCGTCCGGCGAGAAGCCACCGAACACCACCGAGTGGACGGCACCGATGCGCGCGCAGGCCAGCATCGCGACGGCCGCCTCCGGGATCATAGGCATGTAGATCGTGACCCGGTCGCCGCGCTGTACGCCGATCTTCTTCAGCACGTTGGCGCAGCGGCAGACCCGTTCGTACAGCTGGCGGTAAGTGATGGTCTCGTCCCGGGCCGGGTCGTCGCCTTCCCACAGGATGGCCGGCTGGTCGCCCTTGTCGTCGAGGTGGCGGTCCACGCAGTTGTAGCAGACGTTCAGCGTGCCGTCGGCGTACCAGCGGATGTGCAGGTCGTCGGCCGCGAAGGAGACGTCCTTCACCTCGGTAAAGGGCTTGATCCAGTCGATGCGCTCGGCCTGCCCGGCCCAGAAAACCTCGTTGTCGGCCAGGGACCGGCGGTACAGATCGTCGTAGGTCTTCTCATCGATGTACGCCCGCTCGCGGAAGTAATCGTTGACCGGATAGACCTTGCTCATCAGCTCCCCTCCTCGATGACTGCGATATTCCTGGCCGCATTGCCGGCCCTCCTGTGGCCCTGCTCTGCCTTCGCAGTGTAACGGATGCGCGCCCCGGCTCTCAGCGCCCCGCTGCAGCCCGGGCGAGTGACAGCACGCGCCGGGCCTGCAGCAGATGCGGGCGGTCCACCATGCGGCCGTCCAGGTTCAGCACGCCGGCATCCGGCTGCGCGGCGAAAGCCTCCACGATGCGCCGGGCATCCGCCACCTCCGCGTCCGTCGGCGTGAATGCCTCGTTGATGACCGGCACCTGGGCGGGGTGGATCGCCAGCATGCCCAGGAAGCCGTCCCGGCGGGCCGCGCCCGCATAACCGCGCAGTCCGTCCAGATCTTTGAAATCGGTGTAGACGGTGTCGACGGCCGGTACGCCGGCCGCAGCCGCTGCCAGCACGCACAGCGAGCGCACCGTCTGGAAGGTGGGCAGCCAGCGGCCGTGGGCATCTCTTGCGCTCATGGCGCCGATGGCCGCCGACAGATCCTCGGCACCCCAGGACAGACCGGACAGGCGCGGGCCGGCATTGGCATACTCACCCAGGCGGAAAACCGCGGCCGGGGTCTCCGTGGCGATGGGCATGATGCGCACACTGCCCGGCGTCATGTCGGCGGCGGCCTCGAGCGAACCCAGCCAGCGATCCAGCCGCAGCACGTCCTCGGCGCCGCCGGCCTTGGGCACGACCACGCCGTCCAGGCCCTGGCCGACCACCGGCGGCAGATCGGCGCCCGCCGCGCCGCTGGCGAGCCCGTTGATGCGCACCCAGCGTTCGGCCCGGCCCCGCGGCCCGGCCAGGAACTCGGCGGCGCGCCGGCGCGCGGCCTCCCGCCGCGACGGCGCCACGGAATCCTCGAGGTCCAGGATCAGGGCGTCGGCGCCCGCCTCGTCCGCCCTGGCGAGCTTGCGCTCACTGTCGGCCGGCACGAAAAGATACGAGCGCATCAGGCGCCTCCGGTCTTGCGCAGCATCAGCGCGCTGCGCCGGCAGCTGCCCACCAGCACGCCATCCTGGTTATAGGCCCGGTGGGCAAACACGACGATCCCGTTCTCCGGCCGCGAGCGGCTCTCGCGCACCTCCAGCACCTCGGACTCCACCCGGATCGTGTCGCCGTGGAACAGCGGATGCGGGAAACGCACCTCGTCCCAGCCCAGGTTGGCGACGGTGGTGCCGTGCGTTGTGTCGTTCACCGAGATGCCCACCATAAACCCGAGAGTCAGCGCGCTGTTGACCAGCGGCCGGCCGAATTCCGTGCCCTTGCAATACTCGGCATCCAGGTGGATGGCCGCCGGATTGTGCGTCAGGGCGGTGAAGAAAACATTGTCCGCTTCGGTGATGGTGCGCCGGATCGGGTGGTCGAACGTCTGTCCGACGGTGAATTCCTCGAAGTAGAGACCGGGCATGGGGAGAGATGATAGCGCGCACGCCGAATCGAGGGTAGGAGGGCCTTCAGGCCCGACGCTGTTGTGGGA
>CAYRUH010000030.1:30476-33304 GCA_964427415.1 uncultured Woeseiaceae bacterium
CAGGCCCGACGCTGTTGTGGGAGCGCCATCAGGCCCTTGGATTCGTCGCGCGCTGGCGGTCCGCCGGCGATTCCATTAAGGTCTCGCGACCCCTGTGCAGCATCCGGGTCCGCCCGGCAGATTACCGAGGTATTCCATGCATCCCGCCTGCTCATCCGAACGGCCGCAGCGACGGCCGCAGCGACGGCCGCAGGGCGCCGCACTGCGTCACATCGCCCGCGCAGGAGTCGCCGCCGCACTGCTCGCCGGGCTGTTGCCCGCCGGGGCGACCGGCGCCGAGACCAAAGCCCTGGTCGGCGCCACCCTCATGCCGGTCTCCGGTCCGCCGGTGGATGACGGCGTGCTCGTGATCCGCGACGGCACTATCCAGGCCGTCGGCGCCCGCGGCGAGGTAGACATCCCGGCCGGGGCCACGACCGTGGATGTGAGCGGGCGGATCATCATCCCCGGGCTCGTCGACACCCACAGCCACATCGGCGAAGTAGCCGGTGCCGATGCCTCCGGGCCGATCCAGCCGGAGGCCCGGGTGCTGGACTCGATCAATGTGCGGGACACCGGCTTCGACCGGGCGCGGGCGGGCGGCATCACCACCGCGAATCTCATGGCGGGCTCGGGCCACCTGCTGAGCGGCCAGACCCTGTACGTGAAGCTTCGAGAAGGCGGGAGCGTCGATGCCATCGCCTATCGCAACGGAGACGGCAGCCCGGCCGGCGGCATCAAGATGGCCAATGGCACCAACTCCCGGGGCGAGCCGCCGTTCCCGGGGACACGCGCCAAGTCCGCTGCGCTGGTGCGCCAGAAATACGTCGCGGCGCGGGAGTACGGGGACAAGATCCGGCGGGCCGGGGGCGACCCGGAGAAGATGCCCGACCGGGACCTGGGCCTGGAAGCGCTGACAGAGGTGCTGGACGGCAAGCGGGTGGTGCATCACCACACTCATCGCCACGACGATATCCTGACGGTGCTGCGGCTGCGCGAGGAGTTCGGCTTCCGCGTCGTACTCCACCATCTCAGCGACGCTGCGCTGGTGGCCGACCAGCTGGCCGCGGCGGGCGTGCCCTCCTCGCTGATCCTGATCGACAGCCCGGGCGGCAAGATCGAGGCCGTCAAGCTCGGCATGAATGCCGCCGCCGAGATGGAACGCGCCGGCGCCGAGTTCGCCCTGCACACCGATGACTACGTGACCGACTCCCGGCTGTTCCTGCGTATGGCTGCACTCGGCATACGGGCCGGCCTGTCCCGGCAGGCGGCGCTGGAGTCGCTGACACTGTCGGGAGCCCGCATGCTCGATCTCGAAGAGCGCATCGGCAGTCTCGATCCGGGCAAGGACGCCGATTTCGTCATCCTCTCCGGCGACCCCTTCAGCGTCTACACCCGCGTGCTGGAGACCTGGGTGGAGGGCGAGAAGCTCTTCGACCTGGACGACCCGGAGCACCGGGCCATCGCCGAGGGCGGTTACGGCGCGCTCGCGCCCTCCACCGTGCATACTTTCCACGGCTACGGGGAGGGACATCGATGAAACACTGCATCCCCGCATTGATCGCTGCCCTGCTGCTGACCGTGGTCCCCGCGGTCCACGCCGGCGACCTCGCCGTACGCGGCGGCATCGTCCACACCATGGCCGGCGAGCCCATCGAAGACGGCCTGGTCATCATCCGGGACGGGCGCATCCGCGCCGTCGGCAAGGCGGGCCAGCTGAGCGTGCCGGACGACATACCGCTGCTGGAGGCGGCCGTGGTCACGCCGGGACTCATCGATGCCCACACGGTGGTCGGCCTGTCGGGTTATCTGAACCAGCCCCACGACCAGGACCAGCTCGAACGCTCCGCGGCCATTCAGCCGGAGCTGCGGGCCATCGACGCCTATAACCCCCGGGAAGCGCTGGTGGCCTGGCTGCGCGGTTTCGGCATCACCACCATCCACACGGGCCATGCGCCCGGCGAGGTGATTTCCGGCCAGACCCTGATCGCGAAGACCGCAGGCGACACCGTGGACGAGGCGGTGATGGTGCCGACCGCGATGATAGCCGCTACGCTCGGCGACGGCGCGCTGGTGCGCGACGCCGACGGCCGCAAATCACCGGGCAACCGGTCCAAGGCCGTCGCGCTGCTCCGCGGTGAACTGACCCGCGCGCGCACCTATCTCGAAAAACAGCGGCACGCCGAAGAAGACGACGACGCGGAGCCGCCGCCCCGGGACCTGCGGCTGGAGTCTCTGGCCGCCGTGCTGCGCGGAGAGATACCCCTGCTGGTGACGGCAAACCGGCACCACGACATCGTGACCGCGCTGCGCATCGCGGAAGAATTCGACATCCGCATCGTGCTCGACAGTGCCGCGGAAGCCTACCTGGTGATGGACGAGATCCGTGCCGCCGGGGTGCCCGTGATCCTGCATCCCGGCATGGCGCGGGCGGCCGGCGACAGGGAGAACCTGTCCTTCACGACGGCGGCAAAGCTGATCGGCGCCGGCCTGCGCGTGGCCTTCCAGAGCGGCTACGAGTCCTACGTGCCGAAGACCCGGGTGCTGCTGTTCGAGGCGGCCGTTACACTGCCCCACGGAGTCGCATTCGAAGACGCCCTGTCCGCGGTGACCATCGATGCCGCGCGCATCCTCGGTATCGATGATCGGGTGGGCAGTCTCGAGGTCGGCAAGGACGGCGACCTGGCGCTCTACAGCGGCGATCCGTTCGAGTACACGACGCAGGCGGTGGGCACCGTCATCGACGGCGAACTGGTCAGCGACGAACCGCGCTGATCGTTGCGTGTCGGGTGAAGACGCTCCGGAAGAATCGGGCCTGAAGGCCCTCCTACAGCATCGGGCCTGAAGGC
>CAYRUH010000030.1:33404-41683 GCA_964427415.1 uncultured Woeseiaceae bacterium
GGGCCTGAAGGCCCTCCTACAGCATCGGGCCTGAAGGCTCTCCTGCAGCATCGGGGCTGAAGGCGTTCCTGCGGGGCTACGAGAGTTCCTTCTCGTGCAGCCAGGCCGCGTGCTTGGGCGCGCGCTTCGTCTGCGACCACTCCTCCAGCATCGCCGGTGCGACCTCGCGGAGCTTCTCCAGCATCTCGTCGGTGGCGGTGTTGGCCGCGATCTCCAGCCGGTGGCCGTTCGGGTCGAAGAAGTAGATGGACTGGAAAAGCGAGTGGTCCGTGGGACCCACCACGTCCAGACCCTCGGCTTCCGCCTTCTCCTTCAGACGCAAGAGTTCGTCCATCGACTCCACCTCGAAGGCGATGTGCTGGACCCAGGACGGGGTGTTCGGGTCCCTGCCCATCTCCGGCGAGTTGGGGATCTCGAAGAAGGCGAGAACGTTGCCCATGCCGGCGTCCAGGAACACGTGCATGTAGGGGTCCGGTTCCTTCGTCGAAGGCACCTCGTCCTCGGCGATGGCCAGCAGGAAGTCCATGTCCAGCACCCGCTGGTAGAACGCCACCGTCTCCTTCGCGTCGCGGCAGCGATAAGCCACGTGATGGATGCGTTTCAGAGCCATGGCGCTGCCCTCAACCGGTCTGCTTCAGCACGCCGCGGCGCAGCTGGTCGCGCTCCATCGACTCGAACAGCGCGGTGAAATTCCCCTCGCCGAAGCCCTCGTCACCCTTCCTCTGGATGAACTCGAAGAACATCGGGCCGATCTGGGTCTCGGAGAAGATCTGTAGAAGGAGGCGGGTATTGCCTTCCTCGGTGCTGCCGTCGAGCAGGATGCCGCGCTTCCTGAGCTCGTCGACGGGCTCGCGGTGGCCCGGCACACGCTCTTCCAGCATCTCGTAGTAAGTGTCGGGCGGCGGCGTCATGAACGGCATGCCGCGCGCCTGCAGCGCGTCCCAGCTGGCGAGAATGTCGTCGGTGGCGAGCGCGATGTGCTGGATGCCCTCGCCGTTGTAGGCCATCAGGAATTCTTCGATCTGGCCGGTTCCCTCGGAGGCCTCCTCGTTCAGCGGGATGCGGATCTTGCCGTCCGGTGCCGTCATCGCGCGACTGTGCAGGCCGGTGTATTCACCCTTGATGTCGAAGTAGCGGATCTCGCGGAAGTTGAACAGCCGTTCGTAGTACTTCGCCCAATAGTCCATGCGCCCGCGATACACGTTGTGGGTGAGATGGTCGATCAGCCGGAAGCCGCAGCCCTTCGGATGGCGGTCCACGCCTTCGAAGAACTCGAAGTCGATGTCATAGATGGAGTTCTGATCGTCGCCGTAGCGATCCACCAGATACAGGGGCGCGCCACCGATGCCCTTGATAGCAGGGAGGCGCAGCTCCATCGGTCCGGTCGGAATGTCCATGGGCTGCGCGCCCAACTCCAGCGCGCGACCGTAGGCCTCGTGCGCGTTGCCTACCCGGAACGCCATGCCGCAGGCCGATGGGCCATGCTCCTCGGCGAAATACCGGGCCGGGTGCTTCTTCTCGTTGTTGATGATGAAATTGATCCCGCCCTGGCGATACAGGGTGACGTCCTTGGAACGGTGCTTCGCGACCGCCGTAAACCCCATCACTTCGAACACGGGCTCGAGCGCGCCCGGCTCGGGAGACGCGAACTCCACGAACTCGAAGCCGTCCAGTCCCATCGGGTTTTCGAACAGGTCTGCCATTGTGTCTCTCCCCGCGCGGCCTTGCCGCGCCCTGTGCGAAAACCACCATTTTAGTTACCGATGAAACCAAATTCAAGGACGATGGCGGTAGGAGGGCCTTCAGGCCCGATTCATTATCCGACGTTGCGGCCGGCATCGAGCACCCGGCGGAGCAGTGCGGCGCGCTCCTCGGCGGCAGCGGCCGCCTCGCCGGACGGCTCCCAGTTCTGCAGCGCCTGCCGATCGACCACGCCGTTCTCCACCAGCAGCGCCTCCAGCGCAGCGACCCGTTCGCAGAGCACCCAGTGCTCGCCGAGGAAAGCAGTCAGCATGGCCAGCAGCCGGTCCGCCGCCGGGTCGTCGAAAAAGGCCTTGCGTCCGCCCTTGACCTGCCGGCTCAGTGTGTCGTCCGCCATGATCTCAGCGCCTCGCACCGAAGCCGTACCACATGATGATGTCCGAGAGGCGCCCGGTATCCTCGTCGAAGGCGGCGTCGTCAGAGATGGCCGCGGCAAAGGTGTCTTCGTCCACGTAACCATAGCGGGGCATCACCGCCTCGAAGAAGGTGGCCTGCACGAAACCGGCTCCGGTGCAGAGTGCCTTGTAGTCCTGGTCGCGGAAATCCTTGTAGTAGGGCTCGTTGTTGTAATAGCTGTCCCAGTCCAGATAGAAGCCGTCGTAGGGTGACGTCGCCGAATTCGGCGGCAGCTCCATGTTGATCAGCACGCCGCCGGGCCTGAGGACCCGGTGGGCCTCGGCCAGGAAAGCCCGGATGGACTTCCGCGGCAACTCGTGCAGGAACATGGAGGAGAACACCACATCGAAGCTCGCATTCGGAAACGCCAGCGACTCGGCCGCCTGCTGATGGAAATGTATCGTCTCACCGAGCGCCTGGGCCCGGGCATGTGCATAGCGCAGGCAGGGTGCGGCGATGTCGATCCCGTGCACCTCGGCCTCCGGAAAGGTGCGCTTCCAGGGCACCGTGTTGTGGCCGATGGTGCAGCCCACGTCGAGGACCTGCTCCGGCGCGAGGTCGGGGAAGCGCAGACGCACGAAATTGGACATGGAAAGACCGATATCGTCCAGGTGCTCGCCCATGACGCCGAAGGCAAAGACGTTCAGGCCGTTGTCGTAGACGGCGCCGGCCACGGCGTCGTCGTCACCGCGGGAGCCGCCGGTTCCATGATAGTTGCCGGGCATGAGATGCACGTCGACGGCGGTGGCCGATCGCGGCAGCGCAAGCGCCGGGTCGAGCTCCAGCGTCCCCTGTGCCCGGGACTGATCTGCGGCGATCTCCGCGCAGCGCCGGTTGAACGCCTCGACGTCGTCTTCCAGTTCGTCGATGACGGCGTTCCACACCGCCTCCTGCGCAGTACAGCGCAGGCTCGAGTAGAAGCGGAACTGCGGATGCGCCTTCAGCGCGGCGTGCACCTCCTCCGCGTCGGTCGGCTCCCGGTCGTGCTCGGCGCGGAATGCGGGCAGTACATCGTTCTCCCAGGCCTCCTTCATGGACTCTGCCACGTCGGTCAGGACGTGGGCGCGGAGCGAGGAGACGAAGCGCTCGCGGGCGCGCTGGTCGCGGGATTTAGGGATGTCGAGGCCGTGGCCGAGACGGGTATCGATCATGCTGCTGTCCCCATCGCTGAACGCTCATGCTGTGCCGGTGATGCTATCACAGGGACCGGTACTGCCTGTGTCGGAGCGGCGGCGGCCGCCTGTCTCCCTGGTCGGGCCTGAGGGCCC
Source organism: uncultured Woeseiaceae bacterium (assembly GCA_964427415.1). Lineage (GTDB taxonomy): Bacteria > Pseudomonadota > Gammaproteobacteria > Steroidobacterales > Woeseiaceae > Lentisalinibacter. The sequence continues at coordinate 36,830 of CAYRUH010000030.1, forward strand.
TCCTGCCGTGGGAGGGGCTTTAGCCCCGATTCATTATTCGGTCGGGCCTGAAGGCCCTTCTCCTACAGGCCCGATCAGAGGGGCGGCGGACGCTGGCTGTCCTCGTACATGCGGATGAAGAACCCGCGTACTGCGTTCTCGGCCTCTGCCCGGGTCATGAGCCGCTTCTCCTCCATCAGCTTCGCCATGTCGGCGATGGAGCGCCGGCCGTCGATCATACTCATGATGAAGGCATGCACGCGCGTCGAGACCGCCTGCATGCGGAAATTCTCCAGCGCCGGCACGGGCTCGGAGCCGACCACCAGCCAGTCGGGCAGTGCCTTGTGGCGGGGCGGCCGTTCGGCCTCCGCGGTCTTCTCCGCGACGACCGTGACCACCTGCTCGCGCCGGCCATGGCGGCTCAGCGGCGAATCCATGTAGGGGATCTCGCGCTCGGTCACGGACGGTTCGCCGAAACCCGCCGTAGCAATAATCTCCAGCGCCTCCTCCAGGCTGTAGTTCTGCGCCGGCGACGGCGTGCGGAAGGCGGCTGAACCGAACCACACCCAGCGGCCGCCGGCGGCGAGCAGGCGGTTCCAGCGCGCGGCCTGAATGGCGAGGTCTTCCGGCAGGACATCCACCAACCACGGGGTGACCAGAGTATCGAAGGCGCCATCACGGAACGGCGGCCTGAGCGCGCTCGCCAGCACGTGCTGCAGCCCCGGGCGTGCCGGCTCGGGCGCCGCCAGTTCCCGCGCGGCTGCGACGTCCTTCGCCCGGCGCGGCGCGATCGGGAACTCGTGCAGGGACACGGTCGCGCCGGCACAAAGCTTCGCCGCTGCCAGCATCAGCAGCGGATTGAAGTCCAGAGCGACGGTGAGGTTAGGGGTGAGGGACTGGTGCAGGTCATAGGCGAGGCGGCCCGCGCCGGCGCCGAGTATCAGCAGGCGCCCGGGGGCCTCGCCGTCCAGCGCCTCGGCGACCGCCTCGAGCGACCGGCGGTTCTCCTCGTCGCCCCAGCCCCAGTCCCGATGGATGTTCGGGTAATAGGCGGTGAGGCCGACCTCCGTCGGCAGCCGGGTGCGAAGCGCCAGATATGTCTCGTAGGTGGCCTCCGAAGCCCCGGCCCCCAGAGGCCCGAGCAGAGTCTTCAGTTCGCCGGCGTGGGCCCGCCAGGCTTCGATCTGGCGGCGCAGCCGGCGTTCGGTGGATCCGAGCAGCCCGCCTTGCTCCAGCGCGGCCACGGCCGCCTGCTCGTCCTTCGCGATGTCCGTCAGCGCGAAGTCGAAGCGCTGGCGCCACTCCGCCAGTGCATTCTCCGGATCGGCGAACAGCCAGGGCACGCCGGCGAGCGACGGGAAAGCGGTGGAGCAGCCGGGGCAACGCAGCAACTCGCCGTCGGCCTCGAGGGAGCGGTCGCAGCGCGGACAGGCCAGCAGCGGCAGGAAAGCCGACGCCGATGACCATGCCGATGACCCTCCCGATTCCCCCACCATGCTCAGCCGCCCTCCCCGACGATGCGCTCGGCCAGCAGCCGGCCATTGCGCACGCAGTCGTTCATCGCGATGCCCCGATAGGCGTTGCTGTTGAGATAGAGGCCCCGGTGACTCGCGAGCCGCTCAAAGATGGCGTCCACCTGCGCGACGTGCCCGGGGGCGTAGCTCGGGATGCCCCGGGGCCAGCGCTTGACGTAGGTGACGTCCGGCTCGGCGGTCATGTTCATGGTGGCACGCACACCTTCCAGCGCCGTACGTATCAGGCCCTGCTCATCCTGGTCGACAAGCTCCGGGTTACGCTGTCCGCCGATGATGAGCCTGAGAATCCGGCTGCCCTCCGGCGCCCGGTCCGGGAAAATGCTGCTGTCCCACAACACGCCAAGCACGGGCAGCTTCGCGCTGGTGGTCGTGAGCAGCCCGAAACCAGGAAGCTGCTGATCCGGCTGGCGGTAACCGAACCCGACCACTGCCACCGGCGAATAATCGATGGCGCCGATGCGCTTGCCCAGTCCGGCATCGAGGTCTCCGACCATCTCCGCCGCCGCGTAAGACGGCGAGGCGATCACCACCCGGTCGAATTCCGGCGTGTCGGAGGGCGTGCGCAGCACGTAGCGACTGCCCTGGCGCAGCACGCCCGTGACCGGCTCGCCGAGGCGCCACTCCCCGTCGATGATTTCGTGCAGGTGCTCGATCAGCGCACTCACGCCGCCCCTGAAGCTCATCAGAATGCCGCCGGGGCCGGTCTGCTTCTTGCGCCGGGCCAGCATGCCGCGGAACAGCCCGCCGTGCTCGCGCTCCAGCGCCACCACCAGCGGGAAGGCGGCCTCCACCGACACCTTGTCCGGCGTGGTCGCGTAGATGCCGGCGACCATGGCGTCCAGGAAGACGTCGGTGAAGCCCTTGCCGAGACGCCGGTAGCCGAACTGCTGCAGCGTCTCCGGCGTCGTCTTCTTGCGCCGCGGGATCAGCGGCTCCATGGCCACTCGCAGCTTGGCCGGCCAGCCGATCAGCTTCGTCTTCAGGAAGGCCGGCGGCGATTCCGGCAGTGGATGCAGGCCGTCGGTGTAGATGAATCGCCGCCGCGCGAGATCGGAGCTGGGCAGGAGCAGATGATCGGCGCCCGCGTCCTCCACCAGTTGCTGGCTATCCGGTTTGTTGGAGAGGAATCCATTCCCGCCCGCCTCGAAGCGGAAGCCCTCCACCTCCGCCGTGTACATGGTCCCGCCGGGAGCATGCTCGGCGTCGAATATCGTGACACCCCAGGCGGGCCGGGCGCGTTTGACGTAGAAGGCAGTGGTGAGGCCGCTGATGCCGGCCCCGACGATGGCGATTCTCATAGACCCGGAGTTTCCCCGAGCGAGCGCCGGGACACAAGGAAGCCGGCCGGGGTCAGCGGCCCTGCGCAACGGCCGTACGGAATGCCTCGTAATCCGCCAGCCCGAACGGTCCCCCGATCTCCTCCGCCCAGATCCGCGCCAGTTGCTCCTCGATAGCCCGCGTCAGCTCGCGTTTGTGTGCCCCGGTCTCGCCCCGGCGCACCTTGGCCGAGTCGCTGCCCTCGGGCAGACCGATGCGGCGCTCGCTCAGCTCGCGCATCAGGCGGTCGTCGTAGCGGTGGCGCTCGGCCAGCATGTACGCCAGCGACGAGCGCTCGAGCGTGAGTTCCAGCAACGCCTCGTCCAGCGCGACGCCGATGAACGCCGCGATGCGCCTGACGGTGCCGGTTCGATCGGCCCGCATGCCCTCGTAGCAGAGCAGCAGCACGTCATCGTCGTGGCGCCGCGGCCACCAGGAGGCAAGGTGGTGCCAGTAGTCACGGCCCTGCCCGCGGGGCAGGAACTTGCCACGCGCGAACGTCTCCATGTCGATGGTGCCGGGCTCGAAGAACCAGCCCTCCATGAAGTGATACATGGAGACCAGCGCGTCACCGGGATTGCGCACGCTGACGATGTAGCGGGCGCCGGCCGGCACGCGGCCGGCCGGCAGATGGCTCTTGAACGCACGGGGCTCGGCGCGCTGGGCGGCATCCAGGTCGATGCCGATGTCGTGGGCCGTCTCGATCCAGGGTATGACCGCCGAGATGTCGTCGAACTCCTCGTCGCCGCCGGTGCGCAGCGTGTGCACGATCTGCTGCAGCCAGGTCGTGCCGGACTTGGCGAAGGGCGTAATGATGACGTCGTCGGGCCGCGGCCGGAACGCCATGCCCCGGGCGACACCCTCGTCGCTGATCAGTGTGTCCAGCGCGGCGGCGAACTCTCCGAAGGTCCGGGCCCGCCGGCCGCGGAGTGGCAACGTCATCGGCGAGTCACGTCAGGCATAGCCGATCTCGTCCAGGTGATCGTCGTCGATGCCGAAGTAATGGGCGATCTCATGCAGCAGGGTTTTCCTGATCTCCATCAGCAACTCGTGCCGCGGCAGACCCATCTCCAGATGGGGGTTGCGGAAGATGTAGACGATGTCCGGCAGCCCGGCCACGTCCTCTACACTGCGTTCGGTGAGCGGGATGCCGACGTACAGGCCGAGCAGCCCGCCGCCCTCCGGGTCCAGCTCTTCGTCCGCCTCGTCCATCACCATCACGTCGATGTTGTGCAGGGCGTCGCGCACCCAGTCGGGCAGTCCGTCGATGGCCTCGCGTACCACGCTCTCGAATTCGTTGCGTTTCATCGTCCGGCGAGTTTACCAGCGGGGCCCGAATCCGGTATCCGGAACATCAGACAGGCAGCCATCGATCGGGGACGGCAATAGGACAGCTCAATCGGCGTGGGGAATCCTGCCAGCCAGCACTTTCAGGCACTCGGTACGCATCTCGATATCTTCCTCCAGCTGCTCGATCTCGTTCAGGATCTGCTGGGTGATGGTCTCCTTGCTGGTCTTGGCATCCAGGATGCTCTGCAGCTCTTCCTGGGCGGCCAGAAGCTTCGGATGGGTTCTCATGACACCCGGCGCTTTTCCATCGCCCTGGTCCTGTAGCCGGGGGAATTTGTAAGTCCTGCTCGACGGCAGTATCGAGCCTTTGGGGCGTTCGTACGTGACCCGCAGGACATCCACATAATTCAGGCTGGAGATGTAGTACCGGGCAATCTGCTTCGGACTCTCCACGCCCATTTCAGCGAGAGTCGGATAAGCGCTTGAACTGATTTTGGTCATCTTCTGTGCTCCCCGTGCGATGATCGGCTGCCCCTGCCGGACAGTCTGTCAAAGATTGACAACGCTGTCATCTATCCGTCTGTCGCGGTGACTGACGGCCGCGCCGGCAAACTCCGGCGGGTCCGCCGGACATAGGGACAGGCCACCACTGACACACCCCGACTGCCCGGGTAGCATCGCCAATTGCAGGAGCGCCAATTGCAGGAGCGCCGATTGCGGGAGCGCCGGTTGC
>CAYRUH010000031.1:0-30420 GCA_964427415.1 uncultured Woeseiaceae bacterium
GCCCGATCCATTCTTTCGAAACGCCGCTGCAGCCACGGCCGGATGCGCAGAAAGCCCCGGTACAGGCGCTCGAGCACCCACAGCACCGGTCGCAAGCGAGCTGCGAGGCCCAGGGGTCGAAGCAGCGGGATGGCCCGCCACATGGCCGCGAAGGCGGCGGCGCCGGAGACGACGGGCCGGCCGTCTTCCTGCGCATGGAACCGCTCGAGGAGGGTCTCCCGCTCCAGCGGGCAGCCTTCCCCGTCCTGGATGGAGACGAAGCGGATGGCGCCGCGCCGGTCGAGACGCCGCATCAGCGCGATCTCCCGCAGGCACAGCGGACACTCGCCGTCGTACCAGACGGTGACTTCAGACCTGGCGGCAGCGGTGGCGGCGCTCATAATAATGATATTCGGACCGGCGGCCGCGCCCGATGCAGCGCCGTCTCAGCCCTCGGCCGCGTTCGTGAGCTGCAGCAGATGGGCGAAGGAGGGCACGATGAGTCCGTCCTGCCGCCCGGCCAGGTAGCGGTCGTTCTGCGCCGCCGGCGTCAGGTGCTCCGCCACGCGCCAGCCGGCGTCCCCGGCCAGGCGTTCGATCTCTTCCGGGTCGAAGAAGCTCCGCATGGGTTCCTGCTGCAACGCGACGGCCAGCCGCGTGCCCCACAGCAGCAGATTGCCGGCGGCGGTGGGCGGATGAGCGCTCCAGTAGTCGAAGACGATACGGGAGCCCGGCGCGGTGCATCGGGCGAGCGTCGCCAGCGTGTTCCGTATCGCGTCACGGCTGAGATAGTAGGTGCCGCCGAGCCAGGAGACGAAATCCGGAGCGGCGCGGGCGGGCCAGACTTCGCCCAGGCTCACCGTCTCGAAATCCATCGGCAGGAAGTCGAGTTCCGGCGGCAGATCCATTCCCCGGCTGCGCAGCAGATCCCGCTTCCAGCGCTGGGTGGCGGGGTGGTCTATTTCCAGCACCTCAATCGGCGGCGGGGCTTGCCGCAGGGCGCAGGTATCGAGCCCCGCGGCGAGGATGACGTAGCGTCCCGCGCCGCCGGTGCGTGCCTCGGCAAGGGCGTCCTCGGCGTAGCGGCAGCGCACCACCACCTGGGAGCGCAACGCGGTGAAGGCGTCGGCCTGGCGGACGTAATAGCTGCGCCAAAACCGGGAAAGGTCGCTGAGACGGCGGATGTAGCGCTGCTGATAGGCGGGCAGCAGCCGTTCCGCGACGGTGTCGTCCAGGATGGCCGGTGCGTCGTCGATGCGCCGGTGCACCGCCCGGGCGAACGCGGTACCGAATGCGGTGCGGCTGGGCGCGTCCTGCAAACTCAGGCGTCGTCCATGTTGACGATCACGAAGACGACGGCGCAGCAAAGGAAATACTGCAGTGCGCCGTCCAGTGATTGCGTGCCCAGCTGGGTCTGCCACATCTGGAACCACGAACCGCCGATGGACAGGAAGAAGCCGAACCAGACGATCATGCCGATACCGGCGCCCATCAGCGCCCAGGTCTTCGCGCCGTTGAATGCGGCCGCCGGCGCCCGGCGGTTCGCCCACAGGTCCCATGCGCCCTTCAGCGCCACCAGCCCGGCGGCGAGTTCGCCGGCGATGATGACGGCCAGCGCCAGGCCCGAGATGATCGGGCTCGTGATCGGCGGACCGAGCGACGATGTGTAGTACTCGTGATCGGCCATCGCGAGGACGGCGGCGACCACCTGGTGCGCGGCTTCCAGGTTGACGATGTTCTGCAGGCCGTAGAAAAGGGCCAGCAGACCCAGAAACACGACCAGCAAGATTTTCAGATATCGGATCGGCATCGCGTACTCCCCCGGGAAACACGGTGAGAGTCTATCCAATCCCGCCCGTTGCTGCAGGCGCTCGGATCGCCCGCCCCGCTCGCAGGGGCTCTCGTCGTAGCACTGGCGATGAGTGCGTATACTGCTCCGGGCCGTAAACCGCGGGGGGGAGCATGGAATACATCGGTCTCATCGGCAGTGTCGCGCTGCTCATCTGGCTGGCGCTCCGGGGCATCAACATCGTCTTCGCGGCGTTGCTCTGCTCGGTGGTGGTCATCATTACGAACCAGCTGCCGGTGGCCGCGGGGCTGACCGAGTACTTTTCGTTCGGGCCGCTGGGCGCGTTCACGTTTGCAGGGCGGTTCTTCCTGCTGTTCGCCGCCGGCGCCATGTTCGGTCGGGTCATGGGCGAGAGCCATGCGGCTGCGAGCATCGCGCTGGCGCTGGTGGAGCGGCTGGGCGCCCACCGGGCGCTGTGGATCACGGTGCTCGCCTGCGCCCTGCTGACCTACGGCGGCGTGGTGGTGTTCGTCGTGATTTTCGCCATGTATCCGCTCGGGTTGAAGCTGCTGCAGCAGGCGGACATCCCGAAGCGGCTGTTCTGCGGCGCGCTGGCGCTGGGGGCCGGCACCTTCACCCTGACGGCGCTGCCGGGCACGCCGTCCATCCACAACGTGATCTCTGCGGCGGCGCTGGAGACCACGCTATTTGCCGGGGGCTGGTACGGGCTCGCGGGCGGCGCGCTGATGTTTGCGGGGGGCATGTGGTATCTGGAGCGTCAGCGCCGCATTGCCGCCGCCAACAGCGAGCATTTCCAGCCGGCGCCGAGTGATCCGATCTCCTCGGCCGAGGCCGGTGATCCGGGCTATCCGCACTGGCTGCCGGCGGCATTGCCGCTGCTGCTGGTCCTGGGCACCATCGTGGCGCCACGGCTGATCATCATGTCGCTGCATGAGGCCACGATGACGCAGCCCGGCGGGTTCGTCGCCCTGCTGCGCTTCGCCGACAGCCAGCCCGTCGTCTGGCCCAGTATTGCGCTGCTTGCCGGCACCCTGCTCGCGGCGCTCATGTTCCCGACGGTGCGCAGCCGGGCGCTGGAGGTGGTGGGCCACGGCACGCAGGACTCGATCATGCCGCTGATCAACACCGCCGCGGTCATCGGCTTCGGCGGCGTCGTGACGCAGACGGCGGGCTTCGAGCAGTTCACCCGCCTGATGCTGGAGTCGGGCCTGCCGCCACTGGTCTCCCTGTTCGGGTCCGTCAGCCTGGTGGCCGCCATCACGGGGTCGGCCTCGGGCGGCCTGCAGATCTTCATGCAGACCATGGCGCCGGCCTATCTGGAGATGGGTATCGAGCCGGGTACCCTGCATCGGCTGGCCACCATGGCCAGCGGCGGCTTCGACTCGCTGCCCCACTGCGGCGCGGTGGTCGCCATGCTCACCATCACTGGCCTGACCCATAAGGAAGCGTACCGTGACGTGGGCATCATTACGGTGGTGATTCCGGTGCTGGCGACGCTGATGATGGTCGGCGTCGCGGCGATGACCAGGTAGGAGGGCCTTCAGGCCCGATGATTGAATGAATCGGGGCTAAAGCCCCTCCCACACCTGAAAGCCCTACATGTGCGATTATCGGCAGCTGGCTTCCGGGATCAGGCGTTCGATCTGGCGCCAGTCGACGATCTTGAAGTTCTGGCCGTCGGCACCTTCGTTGCGCCCGTCCTGCGCGACCAGGATGCCGCGGGGGAAGCGGGGTCCGAGATCGGCAGCCGTCGCGTCGATGCCGTCGGTCTCCTCGGTGCCGTCGATGCCGGCGGCCTCGTTGTCGGCCACGCGGAAAGAGACCAGATAGCGCACTGTGTCGCCGAGGCAGTAGATGGCATAGCTGTTGTCGCCCTGGCTGGAGGCGAGCAGATAGCGCGGACCCTCGGCAGGGGAGTAGATCGTCAGTCCCTCCACGTCGGCGACCAGCGCCGGGCCGTCGACGCTGTCGATGAGTTCCGGCGCCCAGGATGGCCCCGGGTCGAGCGTGCCGCGCCAGATGCCTCGCGGCTCCTCGCCCACGTAGACATGCCCGGTGGCCTCGTCGACGACGCAGCCCTCGGTCTGACCCGCCAGCCGGAACTCCCGTGCGAGCCGGGCGGAATAGGCGGCGTGGCCGGTGCGCTCCAGAGTCCACTGCTGGTAGCGACCCTCTTTGGTGTTCACAAACACGTGGAAACGGCCTTCGCCGGCATCGCCGAGGCAGATGCCGTAGACCTCGTCGAGTCCGGTGGCAACGGCCGATGCGGGCAGCGCCCGCGCTCTGCCCGTCGCGGCGTCGAGCAGGAACAGGTCGATACTGTTGGTCGTGCGGTTGCTGGCGACGGCCAGCGCATCGCCGCCCGGCAGCGGGCGCAGATCCACGTTGTTCAGGCGTCCGGATTCGATGGACTCGGTAGCGCGGCCATCGAGACCGTACACATGCAGGCCACGGAGCTTGTTGCTGCCGAGGACGAGGGCTGCGCCGCCCTGCGCCGGGCGCACCCAGACGGCCGGGTCGTCGGCGGCGTCTCCCTCGTCCGGGACCGGGTCGGTTTCCACGTCGGCGACGACGACCGGGTATTCCGCCGGCTGCCGGCCAGCGGCGCAGCCGGTCAGTGCGAGTGCCGCGCAGAGGATTACCGGCAGGATGGCGGGTTGCAGAATACGGAGAGCGGTTGCAGTCATGGCGGCGCCTGTCAGCGGAAATACGGGGACAGTTACCACAATTCCGGGTCGAGTCAACTGTTCCCGCCTCGAGCAGGCTTCAGAGGCGGAACAGGAACTCCTGCATGCCGTTGCCGAGCAGGATGGCGCGCTCGATGGAAAATTCCCGGAAGGCCTTGCCCAGATCCTCCGGCGAATAGCGGGGCGCCGGGCGTTCGTCCGGAGCGGTGTTGCGCCGCGCGAGGTGCGCACCGTCCATGGGGCAGAATCCGCCGGGCAGCGCCGGCATCAGCGGATCCCGGTAGGCCACCAGGGCATGCACCAGCGTGCCGGGCAGCCCCCGCGCGGCCAGTCGGGACGACAGCGCGGGCAGGGCGGCCGGCTGCAGGTAGTTGAGCAGATCCCAGCAGAGAATGATGTCCACCGGCTCCGGGTTGCGCGGCGGCAGCGCGTCCTCCATGCGTTCCCGCAGAAGCTCCTCGCCAGCGTCTTCCGGGGGCACGAGCGCCTCGAGGTCGTCCGCCAGGTCGGCGATCTCCAGACGGCAGCGGAAACGGCTGAACAGGTCGATGCTCTCCGGGCGGGCCGGTCCAAGATCGAGTATCACCCAGCGCCCGCCGTCCTCCATGCGCTCGACCAGGGAGCGGAACAACGGTGCCCGCACAGGCCCCGTCGTCCCCGGCAGCGCCTGCGCGGCGGCACTGGCCATCTCAGGCTACCGATTCCTCTTTCTTCGCGGCCGACGGCGTAGCGGCCACCGAAGCCGGCTTGCGCGACGCGCCCTGCTTGCCCAGCGCGGCCTCGACGGCCTCGGCGTCCATCTCGATGGAGCCCTTGAAGTGGGCGCCGTCCTCGAGGCTCACGCGCGGCGCCGTGATATTGCCCTTCACCCTGGCGTTGCGGCGGATGGCCACCTGCTCGGCGCCGAACAGGTCGCCCTCCATGACCCCGTCCACGGTGATGGCCTTGGCGTAGACGTCGGCATGGATCTCGCCTTCCTTGCCGATGGTCAGGCTGTTGTTGACGAGCTTCACCGTGCCGGTCACCCGGCCTTCGATGCGCAGGTCCTCCTCGCCCTGGAGGTCGCCGTCGATGCGGATGGAGCGCCCGATCACCGCCATCTCGCCGCTGCCGCTGCCGCTGGCGCCGGCATAGGCGGGCTTGGATGCGGGCGCGCTGGTGCTGCGGTTGTCGCCGGGATTGGGAGCGGTCTCACCGCCGTCTTTCCTGCCACGTTCAAACATTACTGTCCCCTCGTCATGTCGGTCTGGTTGATCCGGTCGACCCGGTTGCCTTGCCAGCGGTTCTAGCACGCGCCTGCGCGGCCTAACAACTGTCGCTATGCGGCGACATGTGGCGAATTATCGTGCGCCCGGTCCGTTACACTGCGTTACCAGGCAGGCCGGCGGAGTACGGGAGACGCCATCATGACCAGCGGCAAGGCAGGAATGACGAGAAGGCGGGTGCTGACGCTCATCGGTGGCGCGGGTGTAGCTGCGGCCACCGGCGGTTGCGGCAGGGGCGAAGAGGGCGACGAGGGCGGCGACGGCGGCGTCTCGGCACCGTCGGCCACCGTGGTCCGCTCGGCGAACGGGCCGCTGCACTACGAGAGCCTGTTGTCGCTGGCGGCGCGCATCCAGGCACAGCAGGTCTCGCCCGTGGCGCTGACCCAGGCCATGCTCGGCCGCATCGGGGACCTGGAGCCCTCGCTCAGGGCCTATGCCACGGTGATGAACGTCCCGGCACTGGCGGCGGCGGAGCGGGCCGCGGCGGAGATCGCCGCCGGCGATTACCGTGGCCCGCTGCACGGCGTCCCGGTGGCGGTGAAAGACCTGTGTTACACGAAGGCGGTGCCGACGATGGGCGGCATGGCGGTCTATCGGGACTTCGTGCCGGATTACGACGCCACCGTGGTCGCGCGCCTGAAAGCGGCCGGCGCCGTCCTGGTGGGCAAGCTGAACTGCACCGAGGGGGCGATGGCCGGCTACCATCCGTCCTTCGAGGTGCCGAAGAATCCCTGGGATCCGGACCTCTGGCCGGGGGTGTCATCCAGCGGTTCGGGGGTCGCGACGGCGGCGGGCCTGTGCTTCGGCTCGCTCGGCAGCGACACCGGCGGCTCCATCCGCTTCCCCTCCCAGGCCAACGCCATCGTCGGCCTGAAACCTACCTATGGCCGGGTCAGCCGCTACGGCGTCATCCCGCTGGCGCAATCGCTGGACCACGTTGGCCCCATGACCCGGCGGGTCGCGGACGCGGCCGCCATGCTGCAGGTCATCGGCGGCCCTGACCCGAATGATCCCACCACTCTGGACGAGCCGGTGCCGGACCTCTTCGCCGGCATCGACACCGGCGTGAAGGGACTGCGCATCGGTTACGACGAGGCCTTCGCCACGGAGGGTGTCGATCCCCGTCTGGTGACCGCCATCCAGAATGCGCTGGGCCAGCTTGCAGCGATGGGCGCAGAGATCGTGGACGTGACCATGCCCGCCGGCAGCACCGGGCTGGCCGATCCCTGGTCCGCCATCGCCGCGGCCGAGGCCCTCCAGGCGCACAGCGAGTTCTATCCAGAGCGGGCCGACGAGTTCGGGCCCTTCTTCCGCCAGTTCCTCCGGGCCGGCGCCGCACCGACCGACGATCAGCTGGATGCAGCCCGGGCGTTCCGCGCCGATTACGCCGCGAGGATGAATGAGCTGCTGGGCACGGTGGACGCCATCGCCATGCCGGCCGGCAATCCCCCGATGCCCGTTACCGAGGCGCTCCAGCGCGGCGGCATGGAGGATTTCGAGCCCATGGCAGAGCGGCTGAAGCAGTACTTCGCCGTGCCCGCCAACTTCTCGGGTGCGCCGGCGCTGACCTTGCCCTGCGGCTACACGGAGGAGGGCATCCCGCTCGGCATGCAGTTCATGGCCGTGCCCCGTGGCGAGGCCATGCTGTGCCGAATCGGTCACGCCTACGAGGGCGCGACCGGCTGGCACAAGCGCCATCCTGACGTCTGAAATACGGGGATGGACACCTTTTCAAAACAGGTGTCCGTCCCCGTATTTCTATTTTGGTGAGCTCCCCTTGTGGGACGCGAGCAGCCGCTCCTGGATGTTGTCGGGCACCCGGGCGTAGTGGCTGAAGTCCATCGACAGGCGGCCCTCGCCGCCGGAGATTGACTTCAGCCGCGAGTGATAGCCCTGCATCTCCTCCAGTGGTGCCTGGCCGGAAATCTCCATGCGATTCTCGCCCAGCACGGCGGTGCCGCTGATGAGACCGCGCATGCCGGAGAGATCGCCGGCCACCGCGCCGACGCAGTCGGCCGGCACCCGGAATACCACGTCGACGACAGGCTCCATGACCACCGGCGAGGCTTTCTCCACGGCGTCCATGAAAGCCTTCCTGCCGGCCTGGACGAAGGCGATTTCCTTCGAGTCCACCGTGTGGTACTTGCCGTCGTAGACGACGACGCGGACGTCCTGCATGGGATAGCCGGCCACCGCGCCGGACTCGATCACCTGGCGTACGCCGGTCTCCACCGCCGGGATGAGCCCCGACGGGATGGCGCCGCCGACGACCTCGCTCCTGAACTCGAAGCCCTCGCCCGGTTCCAGCGGCTCGATGCGCAGATAAACCTCGCCGAACTGTCCGGCGCCGCCGGTCTGCTTCTTGTGCCGGTGATGGCCCTCGGCCGGCGCGGTGATGGTTTCCCGGTAGGCGATGGATGGCGGTGCCGTCTCCACCTCGATGCCGTAGCGGTCCCTGATCTCCTCCAGCACGGTTCTGAGATGCAGGTCGCCGAGCCCGTTCAGCACGATTTCGTTCAGCGCCGGGACGTGCTCGAGATGCAGTGACGGGTCTTCGGCCTCCACCGAGTGCAGCGCATCGGAGATCTTCTGCACGTCCGCGTCGTCGGAGAGCTTGATGGCGAGCCCGTACATCGGCCTGGCGATGCGCAGGGACTTCAGGTGATAGTGATCCTCGTCGTGGGAGTCGTGCAGCACCGCGTCGTAATGAGCCTCCTCCAGCCGCGGGATGGCGCAGATGTCGCCGGGGATGCCGCGCCCGGCTTTCACGTGCTCCGCACCGTTCAGCTTCAGCAGCTGGCTGACCTTCACGGGCTTGCGGGCGTCGCCCACGAACAGCTGCATGCCCGGACGGATGGTGCCCTGGTGGATGCGGAACACGGCGAGCCGGCCCTTGAAGGGGTCGATGTTCACCATGAAGACGTGGGCGACGACATGGGCGTCAGGGTCGGGCGTTGCGACGACCTCTTCGGCACCGTCGCCCTCGCCCCGGAAGTAGACCGCAGGATTGGCCTCCGTGGGGTTCGGCATCAGCCGCTCGAAGATTCTGAGCAGCTGGCGCACGCCGGCCCCGCTCTTCGCGGAGACAAAGCAGACCGGCACCAGGTGACCCTCCCGCAGCGCCTTCTCGAAGGGGGCGTGCAGCTGTTCGGGCGCGAGCTCCTGCCCCTGCTCCAGGTAGAGCTCCATCAGTTCCTCGTCCAGTTCGACGACCTGGTCGATGATCTTCTCGCGGGCGCTGGCCACGTCGCTGAAGGCCGTCTCCTCGCCCTCCGGCTGGAAGAAGCAGTCGACCACGGCCTCGCCAGAGACGGACGGCAGATTGATGGGCAGGCACTCGCTGCCGAAAGCCGAGCGGATCTCCTCGATGATGCGGGCGTGGTCCACGCCGTCGGCGTCGATCTTGTTGACAATGATCATCCGGCACAGGCGCTGCCTCGCCGCAGCCTCCATCATGCGCCGGGCGGTGAGGTCGACGCCGTTCTGCGCATCCACCACGATGGCGGCGGTCTCCACGGCGGGCAGGACGGCCAGTGCGCGGCCGTAGAAGTCCGGGTACCCCGGCGTATCCACCACGTTGACGTGGATGCCCTCGTGGTCGAGATGGCATACCGCCGGATGCAGCGAGTGGCCGAATTCGCGTTCCCGGGGATGGAAATCCGCGACGGTGCTACCGCGCTCCACTTCGCCGCAGCTCTGGATGGAGCCGCCTGCCTTCAGCAGGGCCTCCACGAGCGTCGTCTTGCCCGCGTTACCGGGCCCCGCCAGGCACACGTTACGGATGTCAGCCGTCTGATACGCCATGGATTGCTCCCTTGTCGAGGTGTCTTTATTTTTCCGTGGATCTCTGCGAGCCTAGCTTACCCCCTGCGTGAGTCTGCCCTGTATCCGGGCAATTACGACCCCCGCCGGAGTCGCATCAGCGGCCCTATGCCCCTGATTTTCCGCCGCAATAGGGCAGGCAGGTAGTCGGGCGGCTTGCGCCGTACGCCCGTTCCGGTAAGGTGGGCGGGATGAGCAACAGTAAACGCGAGAGCACGGCCCCTGCGCAGGATTATCAGCGGCCCTTCGAGTTCGTGGAACTCGAGCAGGTGGAGGCGCCGGACGGCAGCGACGACGGCCGCTGGTACCGCTACGTGATCAGCCAGGGCGGCCAGTCCATCGTGGGTCACCGCCGCGGGACGAAGAAGAAGGTGCGGGAAGCCGTCAAGGACATCGTGCAGCGCATGAACGAGCGCCGCATGGGCCGCTCCGGCCGGGTCCACCTCTCGATGTCCAAGAAATAACTGCAAAAAATGTAGGAGGGCCTTCAGGCCCGATTGGGATAAGGAATCGGGGCTAAAGCCCCTCCTACAAAGAACCCCGATAACCTTCGCTCACAAGCCAATCCCGCATGAGCCGCGTTTTGGTCCTGCAGTCCCACAGGGCGCCCCTGCCGGCACCCTGGCTGACACGCTGCCTCGCCTCCGTTGAGGGCTGGGCCGACGCGGCCGGATACGACTATCGCTTCATCGGCGACGAACTCTTCGACCTCATCCCCGACGATCTGCACGAGCGCGTCCGCGGTCAACCGGTGGTGGCCAGCGACCTGGCACGACTACTCGTGCTGCGCGCCGCCCTCGACGAGGGCTTCGAGGCCGCCGTCTGGTGCGATGCGGATTTCCTGGTGTTCGCGCCGGAGCGCCTGAGTCTGCCACGCGATCCATGGGCCGTCGGCCGCGAGGTCTGGATCGAGGATCGTGGCGCCGGGCGCACGCCCCGCGCCCGGGTGAAGGTGCACAACGCCTTCCTGCTTTTCCGCCGGGGCAATGCGTTTCTGGATTTCGCCATCGACGCCGTCCTGCGCCTGCTGGCCGCCCATCCGGGTCCATACCCGCCCCAGTTCGCCGGGCCTAAGCTGCTGACCGCCCTGCACAATATCGTCGGCTTCCCGGTGGCCGAGCGCGCCGGCATGCTGAGCCCGCCGGTGATCCGGGACCTGGTCGCCGGCGGCGGCCCGTGCCTGGAATTGTTCCGCGCGCGCAGCCCGGCGCTGCCGGCGGGAGCAAACCTGTGCGCCTCGCTGGCCGGCGGCCGGGAGATGGCGGATGCACTCGTGGAAGAGGCGATAACGCGTCTGACGACGTAGGAGGGGCTTTAGCCCCGATTTTTTCATCATTGGGGCTAAAGCCCCTCCTGCATCAGGTGATCCAGCCCTTCTTCTTCGCCGATACCGACGCCCACATGAGGTAGGCGGCGATGACGAGGATCAGGACCGGGAGCACCAGGTCGGCGGCGGTGCCTTGGAAGGCCGTGAAAGCGTAGCTCGCCCAGCCGAGCACGGCGACCAGCGATACCGCGAACAGGGGCACGGCCCAGGCCTTGCGCAACAGCAGTCCCAGAGCGCCGAAGGTGCCGCCGAATACGGCCAGCGCGTAGGCGCCCGTGACCCACGCGGGCACCGGCGGCATCGCGCCTGTCGCGCTCATCACGGTGCCGAGATAGGTGGCGACGCCGATCAGGTTCCAGATCATCGCCACCCAGGCGACGGCCCAGTAGAGGCCGGGCGGTTTGTTATCCAGCTCGGTCATGGTCTCCCCCTGTTCGTCTGTTGTTATGGCAGGAGAGTCTGCGCCGCTTCCCCGGTGCCGATCAAGTCTCCACGGTGAAGCGGAGTCCCGCGTTCTCCTGCAGCCTGCGGATCAGCTTCTCTGCCATGGCCGGCGCCGTCGTCCAGACGCCGCCGGGCGTGTCGTCGGCATCGCGCAGCAGGCACAGCGCGGCTTCGGCAATCATGCGCGAGGTCGAGCCGTAGCCGGGGTCCAGGTCGCCGCCGACGCTGGCGCGGATCTCGCGCCCGTCCGGCATCTCGCCGATGAAGAGCACGTCATAGGAGCCTGCCTCCCTCTCCTCCTTGCCGGGCCCCTGGCCGGGCTTGGGGGCGTTATCGCCGCCGAGTGCGTCCGCCTTTGCAATGGCCTTCGCCTTCGCCTCGCCTTCCTCGCCGGGGCCCACCACCAGCATCTCGTCGTAGACGAACTCCTCGCCGTAAGCGTGTCCCAGCAGTGCATTGGAGCGGTGGACGTTGCGTGTGTTGATAGGCGCCATGATGAAGGGGGCACACCAGACGCCCAGGGACTCGTCGTACGCCGGCTTCGTGCCCCGGGGCTGTTCCGGCCCGCTGAAGCCGGGCGTCAGCGCGAAGGGATCGCGCAGCAGGGCCAGTACGCTCGGGTTGTTCTGGGCGGCGGCCAGCGTCGCCTTGAGGCTTGCCGCCGTGCCGCCGGAGAAACCGCCCTTCATCTTGCGCACCCGGCCTTTGACGCGGGGTGCCGTCGCGCCGAACTCCTTCTTCGCCGCCTGTTGCAGGAAGTACACGCCGAGATCGAACGGGATGGAGTCGAAGCCGCACGAGAAGACGATGCGGGCGCCGCTCTCGGTGGCCTGTTCCTCGTGCTCGTCGATCATGTAGCGCATCCAGGCGGGCTCGCCGCAGAGGTCCACGTAGTCGGTGCCCGTCTTCGCGCACACGCCCACCAGGTCGGAGCCGTAGAGTTGGTAGGGGCCGACGGTGGTCAGCACGAGGCGCGTGCGCTCCGCCATCGCTCGCAGCGAGCCTGGATCGCTTGCATCGGCCACGAGCAGCGGGGTGTCCTTCGGAGCGCCGATCTCGTCGCGCACGGCGGCGAGCTTGTCCTCGCTGCGGCCCGCCATGGCCCACGCGAGGTCTGCATCGTCGCCGTAATGCTGGACGATGTATTCGGCGACCAGCCGTCCGGTGAAACCGGTGGCGCCGTACAGGACCAGGTCGAATTCCTTCTTATCGCTCATGCGCTGACTCTCGTCTCGTGTGATGGGCCGACACTATCTTACTCCGGGTACTCGGGAAACTCGGGCAACGCCACCGCGGTGCACGACCATGCACTGCGTGAGGCAGTGAATATGCGTGCCTGGGGCAGGATGTCGGGTTCGGTATCCAGCGAGCCGGCGGGGATGAAGGCGAGTCCGGCCGCCTCCACGTAGCGCGGCATACGCGAGCCGCAGCGGCTGCAGAAACTGGTGCCGAATCGTTCGGCCTCGGGCACGCGGTAATGGCTCAGCAGTTCCTCGCCGGCCTGCCATGCGAGCGTCCCGTGGACGAAGAGATTGCTCGCGTGGCCCGTGCCGGAGGCCTTGCGGCAGCGCGTGCAATGACAGTGGTAGAAGCGCTGCGGCTCACCCTCCACGATGTAGCAAACCGCGCCGCAGAGGCAGCTGCCTTCCAGTGTCCGTGTGGTCATCGGTCGATCCCCCGCTGTATGGCCCTGTATGGTCGCATATGGCCGTTGTCCCGATCAGCGCACGACGCCGTCCTCGCGCAGCCGTTCGATGATGGCACGCTGGCGCTCGATCACGGCTTGATGCGAGAGCATGCGGCCTTCCGCCATGGCGCCCTGCGGCGCCCAATCGGTATCCGCATAGGCGGATTCATAGGCGCCGAAAGGCTGGCGCGAGAGGAGGTTCGCCATGCCCGTACGCCGGCGCGCCGCACGCAGGGCCGGCAGATCCAGGATGGCGTTCGCATTCACGCTCTCGCCGCTCTCGGCCTCGCCGAGCACCCTGCCCTCCCAGTCGACGACCTTGGACATGGCGTCCGCCGAAGCGGAGGGCAGCGGCGTGCCGGCGATGCCCGCCGTGTTCGCCGACACGACGTAGGCCATGTTCTCGATCGCCCGGGCACGCTTCATCACATCCTTCTTCGTCTGCAGGGGCGAGCCCACCTCGGAGGTGTGATGGAGCAGGATCTCGGCGCCCTTCATCGCCGTCATGCGGGCGATCTCCGGGTACAGGATCTCCTCGGAGGCGATGGTGCCGAGCGTGCCGATCCCGGTGCGGGCCACCGGGAAGACGGCGTCCGCGCCGTAGCGTGTCAGGTAGTCGTCCCAGACGTCCCAGGGCGTCGGCGTGTACAACGAGATCAGGCGCCGGTAGCGCAGGATGGTGTCGCCGTTCGGCGCGATGATGGTGTTGGCCTGGAAATAAAGTTCCGGGAAGGCCGGGTCGTTCTCGTACAGGTTGCCGGCGAGATAGACGCCGAGGCGCTCCGCAATGGCTGCCAGTGCCTCGTACTCCGGGCCGCCGATGTCGACGGCGGCCTTGGCCTTCCACTCTTGACGGCTCTCGCGCAGGGGGAAGCCCGTGAGGTAGTACTCGGGCAGCACTACCAGCCGCAGGTCGCTGCCGTTGAAGGTCTTCAGGAAACCCTTTGCGGAGGCGATCTGCCCCGCGATGCGGCGGATGGAGGCCATCATGCGGGCGCGGGCGGCCTCTGCGGTGGTGTCCTGGTTCACCGCATCGCACAGGGTCTGCAGCGCGAGCGCCGAGTAGCGGGTGGCGTCCTCGTCTGCGCTCGCGCGTCCGCCCAGCGGGAGGAGGGCGCAGACGCCGAGCCCGGCGAGGCCGGTGAGCAGATCGCGGCGGCTGACGGCAGGCGGCAGGAGGGCCTTCAGGCCCGATTGCGTATCGCCTGAAAGATCGGATGCCGAATCGAACAAGGAATCGGGCCTGAAGGAATCGGGCCTGAAGGCCCTCCTACCTGGATTTTTCACGCGGTGCCCTCCTGCAGGGATTCCAGGGCCTCGCCAGCCTCCAACCATTCCGCTTCCGCGGCCGCCAGTTCGCGTTCCAGCTCCGCCTGTTCGGCCAGCAGGCTCTTCAGGCGGTCCCGGTTCGCCTCATCGTACAGGGTCTCGTCGGCAAGTTCCGAGCGCAGCTTTCGGTGGCGGGCTTCCAGTGCTGCCAGCGACTGCTCCGCGCTGGCCAGCTTTTTCTTCAGCGGGGTCAGCTGCCGGCGCCATTCGGCTTCCCGGCGTTTGCGCTCGCGCCGCGCCGCCGCCGTGTTGGCGGTGTGTTCGCTGCCGGCGCTCTCGTGGTCCGTGCGCCGGTCTGCCCGGTTGTGCTCGGCGAGCCAGCGCGGGTAGTCGTCGAGGCTGCCGGGGAACTCCTCGACGGTGCCGCTGTGCACCAGCAGCAGGGTGTCGCAGGTGACGCGCAGCAGATGGCGGTCGTGGGAGACGATCAGCATGGCGCCCTCGAAGTCCTGCAGCGCGACGGCCAGGGCCTGGCGCATCTCGATGTCCAGGTGGTTCGTCGGCTCGTCCAGCAGCAGCAGGTTGGGACGGCGATAGACCAGCAGCGCCAGGGCGAGGCGGGATTTCTCGCCGCCGGAGAACGGGCCGGTGGGCATGAACACCGTGTCGCCTGAGAAGCCGAAGCCGCCGAGAAAGTTCCTGAGCGCTTCCTCCCGGGCCTCCGGGTCGATGTCGGTCAGATGATCGATGGCGGAGCGCGCCGGGTCGAGCTGCTCCACCTGGTGCTGGGCGAAATAGCCAACGGCCAGGTCTTTCGCGGGCAGCCTTTCGCCGGCGCGGGGCGCCAGCATGCCGGCCGCGAGCTTGATCAGGGTGGACTTCCCCGCGCCGTTCGGGCCCAGCAGCCCGATGCGGTCGCCGGGGGCGAAGGCGAGCTGCACGGCCGAGAAGACGTTGGTGTCGTCGTAGCCTGCGGATACCCGCTCCAGTGTAAGGAGCGGGCGCGGCGTCTTCTCCGGGGCGAGCAGCGAGAAGCGAAACGGAGAGTCGACGTGGGCCGGCGCGATGGTCTCCATGCGCTCCAGCGCCTTCAGCCGGCTCTGCGCCTGGCGTGCCTTGGTCGCCTTGTAGCGGAAGCGCTCCACGAAAGACTGCATGTGGGCGATCTCGCGCTGCTGCTTGTCGTACTGGGACCGCTGGTGGGCGAGGCGTGCCGCGCGCACGGTCTCGAACGTCGTGTAGTTGCCCGTGTAGAGGGTGATCTGCTCCTGCTCGATATTGAGGATATATTCCGCCACGCTGTCCAGAAAGTCCCGGTCGTGGGAGATCAGCAGCAGGGTGCCCGGATACTCCCGCAGCCAGCCCTCCAGCCAGATGACCGCATCCAGGTCGAGGTGGTTGGTCGGTTCGTCCAGCAGCAGCAGGTCCGAGCGGCACATCAGCGCGCGGGCCAGGTTCAGGCGCATGCGCCAGCCGCCGGAAAAGGTATCCACCGGATGGGCTTCCTGGCCGGGCACAAAGCCGAGGCCGTGCAGCAGCCGCGAGGCCCGGCTGCGGGCCGTGTAGCCGTCCGCCGACTCGATCCGCGCGTGAGCCCGGGCAATCGCCGTGCCGTCGCCGGCCGCTTCGGCGGCGGCCAGGTCGGCCTCGATCGCCCGCAGATCGGCGTCGCCGTCCAGCGCGTACTCGATGGCCGTCCGCGTATCCGAGGGCGTGGCCTGGTCGACGTGAGCGATGACCCAGTCCGGTGGCAGCCGGCACTCGCCGGCGTCGGGCGACAGCTCGCCCAGGATCATCCGCAGCAGGCTGGTCTTGCCGGTGCCATTGGCGCCGGTCACGCCCACCTTCTGCCCCGGATGAATCTGGGCGCTGGCGTGGTCGAACAGGAGCCTCGGTCCGCGGCGGAGCGCTACGTCGGTGAGCTGGAGCATGGGCGCAATTGTAATTGCTATTGAAAATGCTATTGAAATTCCAATAGCAAATGCACTGGCAGCGGCCGTCGGATCGAAAGCGGCCCTCGGCGATCAGGAGTGCACGAACGACTCGATCACGGCATCGTGGCACGGCGGGCACACGCCGTGGCTCACTCTCACTCGCGAGCCGCCGCCGGCAGCGTAGTATTGCTCGGCGCTGAGCCATTCACCGCCGGTGTGACGATCGTCCTTCACCCGCTGGCAGTAGCTGCATATGGTCACCAGTGGTCGGGAGCGGGCGTCTTCGGGCCCCTTTCGCAGGGCCTCGAAATCGAGGATGTCCAGTGCGGGTCTCAGGGATTCCTCCAGGATGACGGACTGGAACACGAAACCGCGGACCGTGTCGTTGTCGCGCACCGGTCGGATGGCGAGGCGGGTGCCGCGTTTGCAATCCGGGCCGTCGCAGCGAAAGTGCATGACCCATTCGCTGAATGCGGGCTGGTGGAGTTGTTTCATGATGCGCCGGTAGTGGCCGGCGACCTCGTTGCCGCCGATGAAGTCGAACAGATTTCTGTCGCGCATGTCCTTTGCACGTGGGGAATCCGGCCCGATCGTCTCGGCGAATCGGTCCCAGTTGCCGGGGCCGATGGCGCTGATGCGCCCGTCGGGTGCCATCGCATAGCAAATGCCGTCGAAGGCATCGAGTACCTCGTCGGTCAGCTGATCGAGTCGCATGGATGAACTCCTGCGCCGAAGCGGCGCGCACACGTGTTCATGTGAGCACGAATCACTCCGGGTTACGTTGATTCAGATCACGATTATACTTTCCGGAACAAAGATGCGAGCACGTAGAGTCGCTCTGCAACGCGCTGATGTGGGAGCCTGTTACGCCATGAGACGACACCTGTTCGACAGTCCCCTGGGGCAGATCCACTTCGTGGACAGCGGCGACCCGGTGGCCCGGCCGCTGCTGCTGATGCATCAGGCGCCCCGCTCGGTGGACGAGTTCGCCGAGGTTATCCCGCTGCTGGACGAGCACCTGCGGGTGATTGCCATGGATTTGCCCGGCTACGGCTGCTCCGACCGCCCGCCGTCCCAGCCCGACATCGCCGCGTATGCCGAGGTGACGGTCGCACTGCTGGATCACCTCGGACTGGAGCGTGCGGCGCTCGGCGGGCACCACACGGGCGCCATCGTCTCCATCGAGGCGGCCGCCGCCCGCCCCGAGCGGGTCTCGCACCTGGTGCTGTCGGGCCCCGTGTACATGGACGAGGCGGCCCGGCGGGAGCTCGGCGCCCTGTTCGAGCAGTGGCACGTGCAGCCGGACGGCTGCCATCTGGCCGAGAAATGGCACCGCATGGCCGGCTGGATCGACGATCCGGCGCTGGTGCAGCGTTGTATCCTGGACCTGTTCCGGGCCGGCGAAACCAGCGAATGGGGCCATTTCGCGGTGGCCGAGTACTACATGGAGGACCGTCTGCCGCGGGTGAAGGCGCCGGCGCTGGTGTTATCCGGCGTGCACGATCCGTTCAGTCAACCCGAGAAGAATCAGATATTTGCGGATGTTCTGGCCGACTGCCGGCTGGTGACTGTCGACGGCGGGATCTTCATGTTGAACGAGCAGCCGCGGCAGTGGTCGGAGGCGGTACTGGCGTTCTTCGGCTGAAGCCTGGCTGAATTTTGCAGCATTCCACAGTGTACGCCGCCGGCCGATCCGTATAATAGGCGCCGAAACTCCATCAAGATCAGGTGCATTACCAAGTTATGACGACGGAATCCAGATCGACCCCGGGGCTCCAGTGGGTCAACATCATCTTCTTCGCCGTGACGACGCTCGGCGGCGTCGTCGGCGCGCCGCTCTATATCTACTACAACGGCATCGCCGCGGCCGAGATCTGGCTGGCGCTGGCGTTTTTCGTGCTGAGCGGCCTGGGTATCACGGTGGGCTACCACCGGCTGTTCGCCCACGCCACGTTCAAGACCAATCGTGCGGTGAAATTCCTGATGCTGTTCTTCGGTGCGGCCGCTTTTGAGCAGTCGGCACTCGAGTGGTCGTCCCAGCACCGGGATCATCACAAGTACGTGGATACCGACAAGGATCCCTACAGCATCAAGAAGGGATTCTTCTACGCCCATATCGGCTGGCTGATCTTCTGGAAGCGCGAGAACGACTTCAGCAACGTGAAGAACCTCTCCAACGATCCGATGATCATGCATCAGCACCGCTACTACGTGTTATGGGCGACGGTGGCGGGCATCCTGACGCCGGCCGCCATCGGCTGGATGACCGGCCACCTGCTGGGTGCGCTGCTGATCGCAGTCTGCCTGCGCCTCACGCTGGTCTATCACGCCACCTTCTTCATCAACTCCGTCTGCCACACCTTCGGCAAGGCCACCTACGACGTGGATGCCACGGCGAAGGACAACTGGCTGGTGGCGTTCCTCACCTTCGGCGAGGGCTATCACAACTTCCATCACCGTTTCGGCGGCGACTACCGCAACGGCGTGCGCTGGTACCAGTTCGACCCCAGCAAGTGGACCATCGCGCTGCTCGAGAAGCTGGGTCTGGCCTGGGACCTGAAGCGGGTCTCCGACTTCCGCATCATGGCCGCCCGCCTGGACGGTGAGAAGAGCCGTCTGGACAGCTGGCTGGAGGAGACAGCGGATGCCTCGCATCGCCTGCGTGCCAACTTCGGTGAGCAGGCGGCGAAGCGCTACGAGCGCCTGCGCAAGCGTCTCGTCGACTGGGAGGCTGCGGCCAAGGAGCACCGCAAGGTGCTGCAGGGCCAGGTCTCGAACTACTCCGACGACATCCGCGAATCGGCGCGCCGCCGTGTCGCGGAGGCCAAGGCCCGCTTCCAGGAGGCTCGCGCCGACTGGAATTCGCTGCTGCGGGAGTGCCCGGCCACCTGATCGGCAGGCGCCGAATCGGCCGCGACATCAGCCGCAACCAAGCGGAGCCGCGCGGGTCCAGCCGGCCCCTGCCGGCGTTGCGCCCGCCCGTGCAATAGCCGAACAGGTCCGCCCGGTGGATCTCCAGATGACCCATGAGCCGGATCACGTCACCCGCGATACTATCCGGGGCGTAATCTTCCGGCTCGGATGGCTTGTCGCTACGGCCGTGTGTGAGCCGCCATAGGGAAGTGGCGCAGTGCTATTTGACCGGGACCGGCACGCCGACGTCGTCGCCCCGGATCTTGCGCGGCGCGGAATCGCGCCGGCGGTTCGGGCCGAAGGAATAGACGAAGCGCAGCCCCGCGCCGCCTGCGCACTCGTGGCGCACCCAGTAGGGCAGACCCCAGGGGTCCAGGAAGTAGCGTGCCCGGGTGGTATCCAGCCCCTCCGCCGTGAGGTTTGCGAACCGGCCTTCGCTCAGGTAGCTCTGGCCCCACTCCACTCGGAAGGTGTAGACCCGCTTGTGCACGCCGCAGCCGGTGCGCACCCGCTGGTGGGTGAAGTCGGCGGCAAGAGCCTGCAACTCGTTCTCTGCCGCGCGGCGCAGTTCCTGCGCATCCGCGTGCAGCAGACGGGTGGACTGCAGCGTCGCATAACCGGCCAGGGCCGCAAGCGCGGCCCCGCCGACGGCGCCGACAATGGCGGATCGGCCCGAGTTCGCTGCGCCGCGGAGTTCGAGGGCGTTAGCGGTGATCGCCGCCAGCATTCCCAGCCCCAGCATGAGTTCGGCCCACTCGCCGGCATACTCGAACGGATAGGCGGCGTAGAAGGCAGCCGTGGCGGCGAAGGCGGGCATCAGTGCAGGGTGCGGCGCGACGATGGCCAGACTCGACAACAGTCGGCGAATGGCCGGTACGGTGGCAGCGAGCGGCAACGCCACCCCGTAAACGAGCACGATCAGTTGGAAGGCGAGCTGGCGCAGATCGCTGGCCACCACGTTGTGGACGTTCAGCTCCTGCTGGAAATTGTCGGTGAGGAAGTACTCCGGCGGGGTGAAGCCGAACAAGCGCTGGCCCCAGGAGATCTCCTCACCGGCGACGAAAAAGCAGAAAACGCCGAGGCCGAGCAGGAACCAGGGCAGGCGACGATGGCGCCGCCACTGGTGGTGCGCGGCCCGGGCGGCCGCCGCGGCGGCCAGCAGGAACGCCCAGACCGTGGCCCACTCCATCCAGTGGTCTTCCTGGACGAGGCGGTAATAGAGATCGGTATGCTGCGCGTCCAGCCGCCAGGCGAGGGCAGCCGGCGCCGTGATGATCAGGTTGACGAAGATCCAGCCGGTGACGCGCAAGAGGCACTCCGCAAAGAAAAGGGGCGGACTCCGACGGAGCCCGCCCCTCAGTCTAGACCAAGACGATCAAGTGATTCGGATCGCGGTCCCGGTCACTCCGCCGCTGCGGTGGTTTCATCCACCTCGGCACGCACGCTCTCGGCCTCGAAGCAGCCGTCGACACCTTCCGCGCCGAACACCTCGGCCGCCAGGCCGGACTCGAGATCACCGAGTCCCGCTTCGGCCGACTCGCTGCCCTCGTCGGTGAGCGTGACCAGGATGATGTTGGTGTCGTCGTCGACACACACCTGGCGGTCGCCGGTTTCGGCGGTGGTCAGGATGAACTGACCGGCCTCCGTGTCCACGCTCTGGATCGTGCCGGCGATCGTCTCGCCGACCGCAGCTTGCGGATCGAGCACGATGAACGAGGTCCTGAGCGCGTCCGGCTCGTCGTCGGACAGTGCGAGCACGCCTTCGAAGTGGCCGACCTGGCCGCGCAGGAGGTCGTCTCGCGCCAGACGCTCGCCGGCCTTGTTGAAGACGCCGGTGCCGTCCTGATAGAGGCCGGTGATCGCCGTGTCGTCGCCGAAGCCCTGTCCCGGCGCGATGGCCAGGCCGAACTCGTCGCCGACGTCGATGTCGTCGGTGATCTCGCCATTGAGGCGCTCGAACGTGCCCATGTCGCCGAATTCGATGACGTAGGCGTCGAGGATCAGATCGTCCTCGTCGAAGGACGAGTCGCTGTCGCTGTCCGTGTCGGAATCGGAGTCGGCCGAGTCTTCGGAGCCGTCGGTATCGCCGTCGGTATCGCCGTCGTCGGCCGGCGTCTCGTCGCTGGCCCGCAGCCGCCCGATCGCGGTCAGCGGCTCGCCGACGACGATGTTGCCGAACAGGGCCGGCGTACCGTCGGTGCCGAAGATGCCGGTCTCGCCGCTCGCGAGGACGGTGACGCACTTGTTGTTGTCGCCGTCATCGGTGCCGCGGTCGGAGTCGCTGTCGCCGTCGTTGGCGGACGCCCGGGCCTGCTGGCACAGAACGAAGCTGTCCTCGGTGTCGCTGACCGACTCCACCGCGCCGAAGATGCGGGTGAGTTTCGTGCCCGGTTCCATCGAGCCCTGATCGCTGATTTTCACGAACACCACGGGCCGGAACAGGAACCTCTCGCTGTTGCCGGCCTCGACCACCTTCAGCGATTTCTTCGCATCCACGTCGATCTCGACCAGTAGCGTCGAGCCCGGCGTGACGAAGAAGGTCCCGCGGGGATTCAGGTCGACCTTGCCGTTGCCGGGCAGCTTGACCGAGTACTGCTCCACCGGGTCCGTGTCCAGGTCCACGATAGTCAGGTCGTCGAGGATCAGCCGGATCTTGTCGTAGTCGCCGGACGGGACGTCCTCGGCAACGGTGAACAACTCGCTGAAGCTGCCCAGTTGCAGGAAGTCGACCACGTCGGCGGGTTCGCCGGCGGGTATCGAGAAGATGGTCACGTCGCCGCTGTCGCCGAGCAGGCGGATCTCGCGGATCTCGGCCAGGAACTGGTCGAAGCGGTCCGTGGGGCCGTCGGTGAACAGGATGCCGACGGTGCCGGTCTTCGCCGACGAACTCGGCGGCGGCGCCGGGTCCGGATCGGGCCCGGTTGCCGCGGGGCTGCCTCCGCCCCCGCCGCCGCAACCGGCGAGGAGGAGAAGTACGGAGAGCGCGGCGATGCCGCGCCGCCAGGAAGTCGTGTTCATCATGATTCGCTCTCGTCGGTTTTCGAGTGAATGTATTGGGCATTTTCGTCCTATATGCGCAGGAATCAACCTGTCGCAATCAAGCGACAGGGCGGGACCGCCCCTGTGACGCCCGAATCATGCAGTTAGCGGTGTCCGAGGCCGCTTATGTAAATTCTGCAACCCGGGTCGCGACGCCATCCGCGCCGTGGCGCGCGAAGCCTCCGCTTCTGCGATTCGCGATAGGCCGCGGACTGTCCCGGGCTCCTGCCGTCGAAATTCTCCGGCCGAGGTTGCATCATCCTCGGATGTGTGCGTAAATTGCACACATGAGTTCCGTCCTGACAGAGATCGCCCGAAATGCCTGCCGCCGCCTGCTGCGGCCGGTGATCCGGATACTGCTCAGGCTCGGCATCAGCTGGAAAGAGTTCGCGGAGATCGCGAAATTGGTGTTCGTCGAGATCGCTCGAGAGGACTACGGAGTGCACGGCAGGCCCACCAACGCCTCCCGCGTCGCCCTCATGACCGGTCTCAGCCGCCGCGAGGTGGGCGAGATCCGCAAACGTCTCGACAGCGAGGCCCCGCTGGCGATCGAACCGAAGAGCCGCATTTCGCGCGTGCTGACGGGCTGGCACAAGGATCCCGAGTTCTCCGACGGCGGGCGTCCCAGGGCGCTGGACGAAGCCGAGTTCCACCGGCTGACCCACCGCTATGCCGGCGACATCCCGGACCGGGCCATCACCAAGGAGATGCTCGACCTCGGCCTCATGGAGGCATCGTCCGACAGGCGCTACCGGGCGATGCGGCGCGACTACCTGCGTGACGCCGCCGACGCCGACATCGTCCGCCACATGGGCCAGGCACTGCATGACCACGGGGTCTCCCTGGCGCACAACCTGGACCCCGAGCGCAGCGAAGGCTGGTTCGAGGGCGCGGCGTCCAACAATCACATGCCCCGGAGTGCCGCCGGGAAGCTCAATGCGCTCCTGCAGCAGGAGGGCCAGGCGTTTCTCGAGCGGGTCGACGCCTGGCTGAGCGAGCACGAACTCGACGGTCCGCACGGCGAAAGCGAAAGCGAAAGCGACAGAAACAGAAACGGAAAAGAGGCCGTCAGCCGCATCGGCGTCGGCGTCTATCTGTTCGAACATCCCCAAGACACTCATTGAAGAACCAACGCAAGGAAGAATTCCATGGCATCCCCCACCCCGAAACTGCTCGCTGTCCTTCTCGCACCCCTCGCGCTTGCCGCCTGCGGCGGCGGGGGCGGCGACTCCGGCAGCATCGCCCCGCCGCCGCCCGAGCCGCCGCCCGATGATGGCGGCGGCGACACCGGCGGCATCGACCGCAGCGGTCTCCGCGTGCTCGGTTCCATCAGCGGGTTCGGCAGCGTCATCGTGGATGGCGTGCGCTTCGACACCTCCGGCGCCACCATCGAGGTGGACGATTCGCCGGGTAGCGAGGATGACCTGAAGACCGGCGAGGTTGTCTTCGTGAGCGGCGAGATCGACGACGACGGCAATGCCACCGCTGCCACC
This sequence comes from uncultured Woeseiaceae bacterium, assembly GCA_964427415.1. Classification (GTDB taxonomy): domain Bacteria; phylum Pseudomonadota; class Gammaproteobacteria; order Steroidobacterales; family Woeseiaceae; genus Lentisalinibacter. The sequence goes on from CAYRUH010000031.1 coordinate 23,670, forward strand.
GTGGTCACTGACGATCTGCTGCGCGGGCCGGTGGAGAGCATCGATCTCGCGACGGAGACCTTTATCGTCCTTGGTCAGACCGTGAAGGTGCGGGTGGATACCGCATTCGAAGATGCCGTCAGCAGCAACGCTCTGGAAGGACTCTCCACGGGCAATCCGGTCGAGGTGGACGGCTTCCTGTCGCCCGATGACCGCATTATCGCCACGCGGGTCAGCCTCGACGACGGCGACGATCTGCAGGTGGTGGGCTTTATCTCGTCGCTGGACGAAGGCGCGTCCACATTCAGCATCGGTTCCCTGGTCATCGACTATGCGAATGCCTCTTTCGACGATTTCGACGGCACCGGCCTGGCCGAGGGCCGGATCGTGGAGGTCGAGGGCGATGCGCTCGGCAGCTCGGGCGAGCTGATTGCAACCGAGGTCGAGCTGGAACGCGGCGACCTCGGCGCGGATGACGACGACCGCGCGGAGATCGAAGGCGTGATTACTGCCGTCAATTCGTCGACGGCGTTCGAAGTCAACGGCATCGCCATCACCACCGACGGCGCGACCACCTATGAAGACGGGACGGCCGCCGACATCGTGGCCGGCGCCGGCGTGGAGGTAAGTGCCGTCGCCCAGGCGGATGGCACCCTGCTCGCCAGCCGGGTCGAGTTCGAGGGCGAGAAGATCGTGGAGATAGAAGCCACGGTGGAAGCCGTCGATGCGGCGGTCGGTTCCGTTCAACTCGTCGGCGTCACCGTCTTCGTGGAAGACGGCACCCGCTTCGAGGACGACAGCGACCTGGATCTGCGCCGCTTTACGCTGGCAGACATCAACGTGGGCGATTACCTGGAGATCGGCGGCAGCGAGTCAGGGGCCGCGGACGACGAAGTCACGGCCGCGCTGGTCAAGCGGGACGACGACGGCGGCACCGAGGTCGAGGTTCAGGCCCGGGTGCAATCCGTCAATCAGCCGGATTTCGTCGTGCTCGGTATCACGGTCCGTACCAACGCGGCCACCGAGTTCGAGGGCGACGACGATGACGACGCGTTGACCCCGGCGGAGTTCTTTGCCGCGGCCGAAGGCCGGATCGTCGAGATCGAGGGCACCTGGGACGGCAGCGTACTGACCGCCGAGGAAGTCGAGTTCGAGTTGGAGGATTGATGGGATGGCGACGAACTGGCGAATCCGCCGCCTGGTAGTAGAATCCGGCGGGAGTAGTGGAGGAACCGACATGAGCGACGACGGCATCGGCCCCGGCGCGCAGCGCCCCCTGGAGGAGAACGTGAAGTCGCGGTCCACGTGGCTGCGGCTGTTCTTCATGGTGGTGATCGCCTTCCTCTATGGCGTCTCCCGCTTCGTGCTCGGTGCCGTGGTCGTCATCCAGTTCTTCTGGGTGCTGTTCACCGCGGAGACGAACCACAATCTGCAGCGCTTCGGCCAGCAACTGGCCACGTACACCTATCAGATCGTGCGCTACCTCACCTTCAACACGGAGAAGCGCCCGTTCCCGTTCGATCTGGACTGGCCGCAGGAGTAGGCCGGGCGTGAGTCTTGCAGCCTTCTCCCTCGCCGGGCAGACCGTGCTGGTGACCGGCGGCGCCGGCGGCATCGGGGCAGCGACGGCGCTGCGTCTGGCCGAGGCGGGTGCGGGCGTCATCGTGCATTACCACACCGCGGCGGAGCGCGCCGATGCCCTGGCCGGGCGCATTGCCGGGCAGGGCGGCCGGGCGTTTACCGTCGGTGCCGATCTTTCGGGAGAGGAAGGCATCCGTGGGCTGCTCGGCGAACTGGAGCGGCGGGGCGGCCTGCCGGACGGCGTGGTGAACATGGCGGCACGCCAGGACGTCACGGCCTTCGCGGAGATCGGTGCGGACGAATGGCGCGGGCTCATGGCCACCAATCTGGACGGCGTATTCCTGGTCACCCGGGAGATCGCCGCCCGCTGGCGTGCGGCCGGGCGCGGCGGCGCCATCGTCAACGTGTCCTCCGTGGAGGGGCTGGATCCGGCGCCCGGCCATGCGCACTACGCGACCAGCAAGGCGGGGCTGCTGATGCTGACCCGGGCGAGCGCCATGGAGCTGGGCCCGGCAGGCATCCGGGTCAATGCGGTCTCGCCGGGACTGATCGGCCGGGACGGCCTGGAAGACGCCTGGCCGGAGGGCGTGGCTCGCTGGCGGGACAAGGTGCCGCTGGGCACGCTGGGCACCGGCGCCGACGTGGCGGATGCCATCGTCTACCTGCTGAGCCCGGCCGCCCGCTGGGTGAGCGGCGCGAATCTCGTCGTGGACGGCGGCATGAGTGCGGCGGCGCGCTGGTGACGCCGCCGCGTCGGCCGGCCGCTCAGAGCGGCCACACCCACAGCAGCATGGGCGTACCGACCAGCACGATCAGCACTTCCAGCGGCAGCCCCATGCGCCAGTAATCGCCGAAACGGTAGCCGCCGGGCCCCAGGATCAGCGTGTTGTTCTTGTGGCCGATGGGTGTCAGGAACGCGCAGGACGCGCCGACGGCCACGGCCATGAGATAGGTGTCCGGATTCACGCCCAGCCGGTGGGCGACCTCGACGGCCACCGGCGCGGCGATGACCGCGGTGGCGACGTTGTTCAGTACTGCGGAAAGCGTCATGGTCACGACCATCAGCAGCACCAGAATTATCACGGGCGACAGGGCTTCGGAATACCGCAGCACCGTATCGGCGATGAGCCCCGTACCGCCGCTGCTCTCCAGGGCCTCGCCGAGGGGGATCATCGAGCCCAGCAGTACGACGACCGGCCACTCGATCGATTCATAGAGCTGGCGCAGCGGCATGATACCGGTGGCGACCATACCCACCACCGCCGCGGCCAGGGCGATGGTGAGGTCGAGCACGCCGGTGCTGGCCAGGATGATGGCGGCGCCGAAGATGGCGAGGGCGACGCCGGCCTTGCGCCGCTGCAGCGACGGCAGGTCTTTCTCGGCCAGTGGCAGGCACCCCATCCAGTGGGCGACGGTGGGCAGCTGCTCCGAGGGCCCCATCAGCAGCAGCACGTCGCCCGGCTCGATGTCCACCTTTCGCACCCGATCCCGAAACCGCCGGCCCTGGCGGGCGACGCCCATGAGGGCGACGCCGTGGCGGTACAGGAGACGCAGGGAGTTGGCCGAGCGGCCCGCGATGCGCGCGCCCACGGGTACCGCCACTTCCATCAGAGCGAGATCTTCCGGCGTCTCGGCATCTTCGGCCTTCGGTTTTCCGGCGAGCTCGAGGTCGAGCGCGTCGGCGAGGCTGTCGATGCCTTCCGGGTTCGCTTCCACCACCAGCACGTCGCCCTTGCGGATCTCGACCGTGCGGGCGAAGCCCGGCATGCGTTTGCCCTGGCGCACCAGGCCGATGATTGCAGCGTCGTTATCCTCGGCCGCCTCGTCCAGTTCGCGGACGCGCTGGCCGATCACCTCGGAGTCTTCGGGTACCTCGAGTTCGGCGATGTAGCCGGTGAGCACGCCGTCCTCGGACTGGGGCTGCAGGTCGCCTTCCGGCAGCAGCCGCCAGCCGGCGAGAACCACGAAGGCGACCCCGACGACGGCACAGGCGAGGCCCACTGGCGTAAAGTCGAACATCTGATAGGGAGCGCCGAGGGCGTCGGCCCGATACTCGGCGATGACGATATTCGGCGGCGTGCCGATCAGCGTGACCATACCGCCGAGGATGCTGGCGAAGGACATCGGCATCAGTGTGCGGGCGGCCGTGCGCTTCGCCTTGCGCGCCGCTTCGATGTCCACCGGCATCAGCAGCGCCAGCGCCGCCACGTTGTTCATCAGCGTGGACAGGGCGGCGGACAGCGAAGCCATCACGGCGATATGGGCGCCGAGCCGGCGGGACTTGTCCACCAGATAGTGCACGACCAGGTCGACGACGCCGGCGTTCGACAGGGCACGGCTCAGTACCAGCACCAGCGCGACAACGATGGTAGCGGGATGGCCGAAGCCGGAGAACGCCTCGTCGCCGGGCACCAGCCCTGCGATGACCCCGATCACCAGGGCGGCGAAGGCCACGATGTCGTAGCGCCATCGCCCCCAGATCAGCATCACCAGGACGCCCGTCAGCAGGGCAAACAGCAGTGTGACCTCCAGGTTCATGGCCGGGTTATTCCGCTGTCGGCCATCCAGCCCGCCATCGCGTCCACGACGGGACCGGGGCGCTTCACCCAGCCGAAGTGGGCGTTACCCGACTCGCGGAACACCGCGTCGTCCAGATGCACCCGCGTCGCCCGCTCCGGCGGCAGCTTCGACGCCAGGTGATCGGCGGTCGAGGCGGGGGCGAAGTCGTCACCCGCCACGGAGATCAGGAGCGCGGGCTCGCGCATCTCCCCCAGCGCCGCCTCGTAATCGGTGTCGGAGCCCTTCGCCCGATAATGGCCGGTGCGGGCCTGATGCGCCCAGTCGCCCACCAGGCTGCGGGCTTCCCGGCCGCCGAAGCCGAGCCGATGGCCCGGGTAGCTGCCGAGTACCTTGCCGGCCATGGCGATGAACTGGGTGGCCAGCAGAAAGACGTAGCGGCGGGGCGCCGGGAAGGCGCGCCACCAGATGGAACCGGTGGCCACCGTGACCACGGCGGCGACGCTGCCCGGGTTGGCGGCGGCATAGAGCAGGCTTACCTGCCCGCCGAGGCTGTGGCCGAGCAGGACGAGCGGCGCCGCCGGATAGCGCTCGCGCACGGTGGCGATGGCGGCGGGCCAGTCCAGTTCCAGCAGTTCCCGATACCCGAAATCGGCGTGCCGGTCCGGGCGCACGCTGCTGGTGCCGTGCCCGCGCAGGTCCATGGTGACCAGGCGCAGGCCGGCAGCAGCCATGGGCGTGGCGAGCGGCTGGTAGAAGCTGCCGCGCAGGGCCATCGCCGGGGTCACCAGGAACAGCGGCGCTTCCGCCGCGAGACCGTCGGGCTCGTGGGCGACGAGCGTGGACGCGGCCCCGTCGGCGGCGCGGCAGGGCAGTTCTGTGAACTCGGCCATGGGTCGAGAATAGCAGAAGGCCCGGCCCGGACACGGCAGGGCCGGGGTCCGGTGGACGCTGTATTTTTGCGGTCCGGCTCCCTACACTGGATGCCGGCCGGCGGCCGGCCCGTCGCCGTCCGGCGCCCTGGGAACACGCATCCATGCTCAGACGGAATCTCCTCCTCACGTTGCTTGCCGCGCTCGCCGTGTTCGCCGCCCTCAGCGGGACACTGGACGAGGTGGGTAACGAGCAGGCCCAGGCCGCGTTCAAGCGGGCGCTCGTCACCTTCGCCGTGGCCAGGACACTGAACGGGGTCATCTCCGTGGCCCAGGGCACGGAGGTGGCGGTGGAGCCTGCCGGCGTCGGCGTGACCTTCGGCGTCGGCCAGATCCTGGATCCGATCAATGACCTGGTGGAACAGTTCGCCGGCGTGATGCTGGTGGCTTCCACGTCCCTCGGCATCCAGAACGTGCTGCTCGGCATGACCGGCTGGTGGGGGACCACGGCGGCGCTGGTGGCTGCCGTCGCGCTGGCGCTGGCGGTAATCTGGTGGCCCTCGGAGCGGGCGCGGCGCTGGGACGGCACGGCCGTCCGCCTGCTGCTGATCCTGATGTTTCTGCGCTTCGCCGTGCCACTGCTCGTGCTCGGCACCAACGCGGTGTTCGATACCTTCCTCGCGACGGAGCAGGAGGCCGCCACCCTGGCGCTGGAAGCCACCCGGGAGGAGATCGAGGAGCTGAACGAGCAGGCGGCGCCGCCCGCCCCGGAGAGCGAGACCATGATGGGGCGGTTGGGCGCCATGCTGGACGAATCGCTGGAGTCGATGAACGTGAAGCAGCGGCTGGACGACCTGCGGCTGCGCGTCTCGAATGCCAGCGAGCACATCGTCAACCTGATCGTGATCTTCGTGTTGCAGACCATCCTGCTGCCGCTGGCGTTCCTCTGGATCATCGTCCAGGCGCTGAAGGGGTTGGGCAGCCGGCTGACCCGCGCCGGCCGGGCAGACGCGGTATGATCCCGGCGCAGGGCGCGTTCAAGCGACCTGCCCTGAAGGAGCCCGCCGGAGCCTGCCCATGAATCAGACCACTATCTCGCCGCCGCCGCCGCTGCTGGGCCTGCTGGAGGCCCGCGCCCCGCTGGAGGGCCTCGGCCTCGCGGCCTTCTGGCCCTGGATTGCGTTCGTCCCCCGCGGCGACGGCCGACCGGTCGTGCTCGCGCCGGGCTACGGTGCGAGCGACGTCTCCATGTACCCGCTGTTCCGCTACCTGAAGTGCCTGGGCTACGACGTGCACCACTGGGGGCTCGGCCGTAACCGGGGCAAGGTCGCGAAATACGTCGCCACGCTGAAGGAGCACGTGCGGGAACTGAACGAATCCACCGGTGAGACCGTGACGCTGATCGGCTGGAGCCTCGGTGGCGTGGTCATGCGGGAGATCGCCCGCGAGGCGCCCGAACTGGTGCGCGAGGTGATCACCATGGGCACGCCGATTGTCGGCGGGCCGAAGTACACCCGGGTCGGCGAAGAGTTCGCGAAGCGGGAGAATCTGGACCTGGACCGGTTCGAGATCGCCGTGCACGAGCGCAACATGGAAGGCATCCGGTGCCCGGTCACCTCCATCTACAGCAAGACCGACGGCGTCGTCTCCTGGCGTGCTTCCGTCGACCGCTACAACCCGCAGGCCCGCAACGTCCGCGTGCCGGGCTCCCACCTGGGCCTCGGCTTCAACCCGGCGGTCTGGCGCGTCATCGCCACCACCCTCGGAGCCAAGGCGTAGGGCCTTCAGGCCCGATCCGGCGC
>CAYRUH010000031.1:30520-40747 GCA_964427415.1 uncultured Woeseiaceae bacterium
GGCCTTCAGGCCCGATCCGGCGCGGGTGTCAGCGCCAACAGGCGCTCGGCGGCCTCCTCGATGGTGGCGCCGACGGCCACCAGGCCTTCCTCGTGGCCGGCCATCACCGCCACGCCCGAGCGGGCGAAGTCCGTCTCCTCGTACAGCCGGCGGAACTCCCGGGCCATCTCGGGCGTGCCGTAGGGCACCTCGGCCGCAGTGGTCGGGATGCGGTCCTTCATGCGCCGCCAGAGATCGCCGCTGTGCACGTGTGCAATGGCGAGGATGCACGGATCCAGCCCGTAGATGGCGGCGTGGGTGAGCGCTTCGGACGAGGCCTGGATGGGCCCTTCGCAGGTGACCCGGTTGGCGTCGATGTCGTACGCCGTCACCAGCGCATAGTGGCTCGCGTCGGTGCGCGGGAGGTGGCCGGTCTGGGTGCCGCTGATGATGAACGTGCCGGCCTTCGGGCCGCGGATGCTGAGGTTGCCGTAGCCCACGCCGTGCTCTTCGTAGTAGCCGACGAGGCCGGCATCGTACAGGCGATTGCGGCAGTCGTTCAGGTCGTGGACGGCCTCGGCGGGCAGCGCGGGCGCCGGGTGCCAGTCCACTTCGTACTTGGTATAGCCCTCGTCGATGGGGCCGGGCGTGGTCATTGGTGCAGGCCTCAGGCGGCGGCGCCGGCGCGTTCCGGGAACAGCGCGGCCAGGCCTGCCTCGCTCGCGTCGCAGATGCCGCGCTCGGTGATGAGACCGGTGACCAGGCGCGCGGGCGTCACGTCGAAGGCGTAGTTAGCGGCCGGTGAGACGTCGGCCACCGTCTGCACCATCCGGATCTCGCCATCGTCCAGCCCGGCGATGTGGGTGACCTCCCCGGGGCTGCGTTCCTCGATGGGGATGTCCGTGAGTCCGTCGGCGATATCCCAGTCGATGGTGGTGGAGGGCAGTGCCACATAGAAGGGGACCCCGTTGTCCCGGGCGGCCAGCGCCTTCAGATAGGTACCGATCTTGTTGGCGACGTCGCCGGCGCGGGTGGTGCGGTCGGTGCCCGTGATGCAGATGTCGACCATGCCGTGCTGCATGAGGTGGCCGCCGGCGTTATCCACGATGACGGTGTGGTCGATGCCGCTGGCCGCCAGCTCCCAGGCCGTCAACTGGGAGCCCTGGTTGCGCGGCCGGGTCTCGTCCACCCAGACGTGGATGGGGATGCCGCGCTCTCTCGCGAGATACATCGGCGCGGTGGCGGTGCCCCAGTTGATGGTGGCCAGCGAGCCGGCGTTGCAGTGGGTGAGTATGTTGACCGGCTGGCCGTTCTTCCGTGCGGCGATGGTCGCCAGCAGCTCCACGCCCTGCTCGCCGATGCGCCGGGAAATCTGCACGTCCTCCTCGCAGATGGCCTCCGCCTCGGCGCGCAGCCGGGCTGCCGGTTCGTCGTCGCCGGTGTGGCGCAGCGTCTCCAGCATGCGCTCGATGCCCCACCGCAGATTCACCGCCGTCGGCCGGGTCGCGGCCAGCGTGTCCGCCGCCTCGCGCAGGAAGGCGCGTGCTGCGTCGCCTTCCAGACCCGAGCGGGCCGCTTCCAGCGCGGCCAGGTACAGGCTCCAGGCTGCGGTGGCGCCGATCAGCGGCGCGCCGCGCACCAGCATCTCGCGGATGGCGAAGGCGCCGTCGGCATGGGTGCGCAGCTCGAAGACTTCGTAGCGATGCGGCAGCCGCCGCTGGTCGATGATCTGTACGACGGCAGGGTCGTCCGGATGCAGCCAGATGGTCCTGAAGTGCTCGCCAGGGGCGTTCTGAGGGAAGTTGCGGGGAACGTTCATGTCAGTTCCTGCGGATGCTTGCGCGCTGCGGCCGGAATGGCCGGAGGCGTTACCATAACGTCGGCGCCGGGACGGAACAAATCCCCCGGCGTTGCCCCGAAGATGTTCCGTGGCGGGGGTGACGTCCGGCCGTTCTCTGCCGTGGCCGCCGGCTCCGGCGGCCTGTCCATCCCTCGTCGTCGCCGCTCAGCGGCCGCCCGGCATCTCCGCGCAGCCGCAGCCGCGCGGTCCGGAGCCCGGCTTCTCGAACAGGCTCTCGCAGTACTTCACGGTGCCGCTGGGACAGGCGGCGGCCGTCCTCGCCGTGGTGGCGTGTGTCCAGGCGTTTCCGCCCGCACAGCCCGCCAGGGCGAAGCAGCAGACGACGGTCATGGCTTTGTCGACAGTCATTACGTCAACCTACGCCGGGTGCAATACACAGCCTGTGAACTGCGTCCCGGTTCGGTCGTTTTCCCCCTCCTGCCGCCGGCGCTTACTCCCCCCGAGCAGAGACGCCGGCGTGTTCCGCATACCCTACGCCAGTGACAGGGGTGCCGTCACGTTCGCCGTCGACGGTGATGGCGCCCTCCCAGTAGCGCACGGAGAGATTCAGCTCCTGGCCGGGCATCCGCGGCGTCACGGTGAGGTCGATGCCGAGTGGCGGCACCCGCAGGCGCCAGGCGACCGTGTAGCGGATACCGGTCTCGGGGCTCGTCCAGTATCCGGTCGCTTCGAGCCGGGCCTGGTCGGCGGCGTAGCGGGCGGCCACGGCGCCGTCCGGGGCCACCAGGATGCCGCCGGACCAGGGCGCGGTGCCGCCGTCGGTCTGTCGCAGCCGGTAGTACATGAGGTCGTAGCCGTCGTCGAGCTGGATCGCGAACCAGTTCCAGCCCTCCACGCCGGCAGCGAGCACGCTGGTGCTCCATTCCCGGTCCATCCAGACGAGCCCGTTCACCGCGTGCTCGGCGTCGCCGATGCGCACGCGGCCTGCGGCGGGCAGCCGGGTGAAGGAGTAGTAGTAAGAGGCGTTGCCCGGTTCCGGGCCCTTCGGGTCCAGCCCGGCCTCGCCCTGCAGGACCAGCGGCTTGCCTTCGTCGATGGCGAGGTCCAGCGCGAAGCCGTCGCCGTCCGCGACGAGCCGCAGCGGAAACCAGCCAGTATCGCCGGCGCCGGCCAGCTCCCAGTCGTCGAGCCAGACGCGGAACGGCGCCGCCTGCACGCCTGCCAGCCCGAGCGCCTGGCGCTCGAACTTCTCGTCCGCATGGAATTCGCCGGCGTCGGTATCGGTCACGGCGAAATGCGCCATCCAGAGCTGATCGGTGGCCCATGCCGACGGCCGCTCGGGCGGCTCCGCCTCGATGCCGAAGCGGAAGAAGGTCATCTGGAAGCCGAAATGGCGGCCCGCCCCGGTCTCCAGGTTGCCGGTGAGGTACCACCATTCGGTGCGGTAGTCGGTATGGGCGCCGTGGTCTGCCGGGAAGCGGAACTCGCGGGGTGTGTCGGCGCGGGCGTAGCGGGCGTCGTCCTCCGCGCTGCCGAGGAACGTGGTGACGTTCGAGCTGCCGTCGGCCGCGGGTGCCGTGGGTGCGGAGTCGCAGCCGGCGGCCAGCAGCGCCGTGACGAGGACGAGGGGAAGCGTGTAAAGACGCGCTGCCGCCATGCTCATTCCCCTCGCAGGTTGGCCGCAATGGGCTGGCCGGCCAGGCGCCGGGCGGGATAGAGCCCGGCCAGAAAGGCGGCGGCCACCGCGAGTACGATGCCGGTGACGAGCTGTCCCGGCGCCACCACGAAGCCCATGGTCCAGCCGAAGGAGCGCTGGTTGATGACGTAGATGAGGAGCGCGGCGAGCACGATACCGAGCGGCAATGCGAGCAGACCGGAGACCAGCCCCAGCAGCGTGGTCTGAGCCAGCGAGTTCGCGCCGGTCTGGCCGCGGGTGAAACCGATGGCGCGCAGCGTCGCCACTTCCCGGCTGCGCTCGAGCTGCAGGGCGAGCAGGGCGCTGAGGATGCCGAAGAAGGCGATGATGCCGGCCAGCAGGCGCAACACTCCGGTGATCTCGAAGGTGCGGTCGAACACGTTCAGGGTCACCTCGCGGATCTCCTCGTTGGCGGCCAGGTTCACGTCACCGCGCTCGGCTGCGAAGGCGCCCAGCGCCTGTTCAATGCCCTGCCGGTCTCTGTCGGGCTCCCGGTAGATGCCCACCCCGTAGGGTTGCCGGTAACCCCACAACTCGGCCGCCACATCGTAGGGCAGCATGGCCGAACTGCCGGCGGTGCGATAGTCGCGGAAGATGCCGAGCACGACGAACTCGCGTTGTCCCAGCGCGGTGGGCAGCGTCAGCGTGCCGCCCACTTCGAGCCCGCGCAGGCCGGCGAAGGCCTCGGCCAGCAGGATACCCTCGCCCGCTTCCATCGCCGGGAATGCGGTCTCCGGATCGCCGGCGACCAGCGTCTCGCCGTAGCCGCGCGGACCGGCCTTCGCGGCGCGCACCGCCACGTCGCCTTCCGCCGTCGGCAGGGTGATGGTGCGCGACAGGCTGGTGCCGGCCACGCCGTCGATGGCGCCCAGCCGATCGATCTCCGCCCGGGTGAAACCCTGCTCGCCGGCACCTTCGGTGATGAGGTAGTAATCGGCGATCAGCGACTCGTCCAGCCAGCGGGTGACGCTGCCGCGGAAGCTGTCGATCATGACGCCGATGCCGACCACCGTGGCCACGGCCACCGCCAGCGCCGTGACGGCGATGCCGGTGCGCGACAGCGAGGCGGCCGCGCCCCGTATCGCCATGCGGACCGGCAGACCGAGGCGCCGGCCGCCTGCCGCCTGCGCGCCGGCGAGCAGTCGACCGGTGGCAGGCGGCACCAGCACGGCATACCCGGCCAGCACCAGGAACAAGCCCGCGAAGGCCGGCACCAGCCCGGCGCCGGGCCAGGCGATCAGTGCCGCCGCCCCCAGGAAGGCGACGACCGCCACCGCGGGGCCGGCACGGAAGCGCTGCTGCATGCTGCGCTCCCGGGCAATCTCGGTCATGGCGGCGCGCGGCGGTTCGCCCGCCGCCTCCATCGCCGGGCGCAGGGCAGCGATCACCGTGGCCCCCACCCCCAGCACGCCGGCCTTCACGAACGGGAACCAGGCGATGCCGTCCGGGCTCACGCGCTCGGTGAAGTAGAGATCGTTGATGGTGGCCAGCACCAGGTCGGTGAGAGAGCGGGACAGCGCCCAGCCGAGGACGAGGCCGGCGGCCGTGGCGAGCAGTCCCAGCAGCAGGCTTTCCGCGAGCACATCGCCCGCCACGTCGCCCCGGGTGGCGCCGATGGCGCGCAGCGTGCCGAGGCTGCGCCGGCGGCGCACCACCGCGAAGGACATCGTGGCGTAGATCAGCAGCATGCCGACCACCAGTGCCAGCAGGCTGAGCGCGGTCAGATTGATGCGGAAGGCGCGGAGCATCTCGCCGGTGACGTCGTCACCGGAGCCGGCCGGCACCAGCGCCGCCCCCTGGGGCAGGGCAGCGGCCACCTGCCCGGCCATGTCCCCGGCCGGGTCCGTGGAGAGGGCCAGCTCGATGCGGCTCAGTTCGCCCACCCGGCCGAGCACTTCCTGGGCGGTGCTGATATCCGCGATGACGGGTCCCGACGCGCCGGATCCGCGGCCGGCCTCCAGCACCACGACGCCGCGCACGCGCAGCGTATGAGCTGCCTCCCTGGCCGTGACGGTGAACTCGTCCCCCGCGGCGAGCCCGAGGGACGCGGCGAACGCCTGCGGCAGCAGGACCGCGCCCGGCTCGGCGATCAGCGGCCGGACGTCCAGCCCGCCGCCGTCGGTCTGGCGCCGGGCCCCTCGCTGGACCAGCTGCAGGGCATCGTCGAAAGCGAGCTCCGCGACCGGATCGACGCCCAGCAGGCGCACCGAGCGGTCGTCGTGGCCGGGCAGGAGTACCCGGCCTTCCACCACCGGCGCGGCGAGGTCGAGTCCCAGTCCGGTCTTGATCTGCGTGTAGACGGACTCGTCCAGCCTGCCCCCGGCTGCCTCCACGTAATGACTCGCCCGGTTCGACGTGAGCTCGCGGGACAGCTCGAACGCCCGCAGCGAGGCGGCGTTGGCGAGGTCGATGGCGACCACCACCGCGACGCCCAGCGCGATGCCCGCCACCGCGAGCGCCAGCTGGCCGGGGTGGCGCAGGTAGAAGCGGATGGCGGACTGGCGCCGCAGACTGGTCACCGGCGCTCCAGGCCGCCCTCGCGCACCTCGTAGACCTCGTCGGCGTAGCCGATGACCTCGGTGCTGTGAGTGGCCATGATCAGTGTGGTGCCCTGGCGGCGGCAGGCGTCGTCCAGGAGTTCCACCACCTGTTGCGCCGTGGACAGGTCCAGGTTGCCGGTGGGTTCGTCCGCCAGCACGATGGCGGGCTCGTGGACCAGCGCCCTGGCGATGGCCACCCGCTGCTGCTCGCCGCCGGACAACTCCTCCGGGAAGCGGTCGCGGAAGCCCGCCATGCCCACGTCGGCCAGCGCCGCTTCGGCCCGCTCCCGGCCCTCGGCGGCCGGCACGTCGAGCAGCTCCAGCGGCAGGCGAACGTTCTCGCCCGCGGTCAGCGTCGGCAGCAGGTTGAAGAACTGGAATACGAAGCCGAGGTGGCGGCGTCGGAACAGTGTGCGCTCCCGGTCCGCCGCGCCGCTCACGGATTGATCGCCGATGCGGATGTGCCCCGCGCTGGGTTCGTCGAAACCGGCGATCAGGTTCAGCAGCGTGGACTTGCCCGAGCCGCTGCGGCCCAGCAGCGCGACGAAGCGGCCGCTGGCGAATTCGGCGCTGACGCCGTCGAGCACGGTCTGACGATGTTCGCCGGCCCGGTAGTGTTTGCCGACCCGTTCGAGGGTAATGCGCATGGCGCGCATTGTTCCACAGCTCGCCTTCCCTGTGGCGCCGGGGTGCGGGCTGTTCAGGCGGTGAGTAGAAACCGGGAGCAAAAACCCGGAGTGATGACAGTGATAATCCGGCAACTCAGGCCGGCCGGCGGGTAGGGCTGACCCCCGCTACCGGGAGTTGCGGTCGCGCATGGGCTTCGAGCCGTCACGGCCGAGCCCGTAGGGCGCGACCAGCCTCCACACGTGCGCCGGCACCATGTGGCGCATGCGCCGCGGTGCCTGGCGCGCCAGGTGCAGCACCGTCTCCACCGCCTTCATCTCCACCCGGGCGCGGGCGAACTCCAGCCCCCGCGGCCCGATGCGCGGCATCAGCCAGCCGACCAGCGGCCGCAGCCAGTCCGGCATGCCCCGCACCGGCAGTCCGCCGGCGGCGCGCTCCGTGTTCTTCAGGAAGCCGGCCACGTGGTTCCTGCGCTTGCCGGCGCTGCCGGGTTCGCTCGTGACCACCTCGGCGCCCAGCAGTCCCAGCAACTCCTCGCCGCGGTGGTTGCGCACCAGCAGCCATTGCTCCCCCTCCCCGCCCATGTAGCCGACGGTGATGTCGGCCAGCACGTTGGTGTAGTCCACGCAGGTGCGGCAGGTCAGCGGGAAGAAGTCCGCCGGCAGCTGCGATATGGGCAGCTTCAGGAACGGGATCTCGCGGCGTCGGCCGTCGGTGTAGCGCAGCTCCACCCGGTAGTCGGCGCGGAACTCCAGGTACTCGATGGTCTCCGGTTCGTCGGAGAGCAGGGCGAGGAACTGGTGGAAACGTTCGGTGGTGGTGTTGTCGGAGCAGGGCGTGCCGATGACGTACAGGCGCTCCAGGCCCAGTTCCCGTTCCAGCGCCCGCAGCGCATAGACCTGGCAGGGGATGCCGATGACCGCGATGCGCCGGTACCCCGCCTCGACGGCGGGTTCCAGCAGGGCCAGCAGCGGCGCATAGCCCATGCGCATGCCGCGGCAGCCGGCCATCTGCCGCGAGTCGGTGACCAGCACGGGCACGGGTTTCCAGCGGTCTTCCGGGTCCGGCGCCATGGTGAGTACGGCGTCGACCAGCCCGTCCTCGAGCAGCCGCTCGCCGATACGCGTGGTGATGCCCGTCCACTGGGCGCCTGCCCGCGGTTCGGCGAGCCGGGCGCGCAGCATGCGGCGGAACGGGCCGAAGTGCAGTTCGTCAGGCCGCGCGGGGTCCCGGGCACGCCCGTGCACCTGGCGCTCGAGGCCCGGATAGTCGGGCTTTATGAACTGGCAGGCGCGCCCGCAGCGCTTCGGCTCGGCCGTGCGGGAAATGCCACAGTCGGTGCACAGGTCCCGCGGCACGGCTTCGCCGACCGGCGGTGACGTGATGCCGCTTTCAGCCGGGGAGCTGATAGCGCACCGAGGCCCCGGGGCCCAGCGGCAGACCCAGTCCCACCCAGATCATCGTCATCACCAGGCCGGCGATCATCAGCCAGATGGAATAAGGGATCATGGCGGCCATCAGGCTGCCGATGCCGAAGTCCGGCTTCCAGCGCTGACAGAAGGTCAGGATCAGCGGGAAGTAGACCATCAGCGGTGTGATGATGTTGGTGGCGCTGTCGCCCACGCGGTAGGCCGCGGTGGTCATCTCGGCGCTGACGCCGAGCAGCATCATCATCGGGATCATCACCGGTGCCAGCAGCGCCCACTTGGCACTGGCGGAGCCCACCAGCAGGTTGATGCCGCCGGCGAACAGCACCAGCAGTGCCAGCAGCACCGGCATGGGCAGGTTGGACGACTCGATGGCGCCCGCCCCCTGAACCGCGAAGATGAGGCCCAGGTTCGACCAGTTGAACATGGCCACGAAGTGAGCCGCGGCGAAGGCCAGCACCAGGTAGTAGGCGAGGTCGGCCATGGACTCCGACATCATGGTGACGATGTCCCGGTGGCCTTTCACGGTGCCGGCAGCGGAACCGTAGGCCCAGCCCGCGGCGAGGAAAAGTATGAAGAAGCCGGCTACCAGCGAGCGGTAGAAAGGCGACAGGCGGGCGGTCGGGTCCGCTTCCTCGTCGATGAGCGGCGTGCCGGGCCCTGTGGTGAAGAAGATCCACAGCGCCACCACGCCGAGTACCGCCACGCCGGCCCATTTCAGGCCCCTGCTCTCCTCGGGCGTCAGCGGCTTGTCTTCGTGGATGGACTTCGCGGCCTCGCCCTCGGGCTTGTAGGTGCCGAGGCGGGGCTCGATGATGCGGTCGGTGACGAACCAGATCACCGGCAGGTAGAGCACCGTCATGGCGGCGATGAAGTACCAGTTGCCGGCGATATTGGCGTCCCAGGTGGGCACGATGCTCTCGGCGGCCGCTTCGGTGATGCCGAACAGCAGCGCATCGAGCTGACCCGGCAGCAGGTTGGCCGAGAACCCGCCGGAGACGCCGGCGAAGGAAGCGGTGATGCCGGCGACGGGATGGCGACCCGCGGCCGCATAGAGAACGCCCGCCAGCGGTATCAGCACCACGTAGGCGGCGTCTGCCGCGAGGTTGCCCAGCATGGCCACCAGTGCCACCACCGGCGTCAGCAGGAAGCGGGGCGCGTTGCGCACGCCCGCATGCATGGCGGAGGCGAACAGGCCGGAGCGCTCGGCAACGCCGGCGCCCAGCATCACCACCAGCACGTAGCCCAGCGGGTGGAAGTGGGTGAACGTGACCGGCATCTCCACCCACAGCCGTCGGATGTTGTCCGCCGAGAGCAGGCTCTCGGCGGTGAGCACGACGGGCATGCCGTCCGTGCCCTTTGCGGTGGGGTGCAGCGCGGACATGTCGACCCAGGCCGCGACGACGCTGAACACGATCAGCCCGGCGATCAGGTACAGGAAAATAAATACCGGATCGGGCAGCCGATTGCCGGTGCGCTCGATCCAGCCGAGTATGCCCGTATTGGTGGCGGGCGTGCCGTCCGAAGGTGTCATGCGCGCTCCCCTCGTATGCGGAAAAATTCCCGGCAGCATAGGCCAAGGGCCGGACGAGGGCAAAAGCGCGATGGGGCGCCGCGGCGCACCCGTGCGGGGGACTGTGGTAGTTTCTGAGCTGTCAACGACAGGGGGAGGGAGCCAGCCATGGCGCAGGTCAGCGATATCCTGAGGCAGAAGGGCGGCGGGCTGTGGTCAGTGTCGCCGCAGGCGACCGTTCTGGAGGGCCTTGAGACGATGGCTGCGAAGGACATCGGCGCCGTCGTCGTGCTGGACGATGGCCGCCTCGCCGGCATCTTCACCGAGCGCGACTACGCCAGGAAGGTGGTACTGGCCGGGCGCTCCTCGCGGGAGCTGCCGGTGAGCGAGATCATGACGCCGGAGGTGCTGTGCGTGGCGCCGGAGCGCTCCGTGGACGAGTGTCTGGCGCTGATGACGGACAAGCGCGTACGCCACCTGCCGGTGCGCGACGCCAACGGTATCGTGGGCCTGGTCTCTATCGGCGATCTGGTGAAGGCGAAGATCGCCGACCAGGAACACACCATCGAGCAGCTGCAGAGCTATATCGCCGGGCAGTTCTGAGCAGGCCGTGGACGAGGCGCGCATAGCCTGGATGAGTGCGC
>CAYRUH010000032.1:0-39504 GCA_964427415.1 uncultured Woeseiaceae bacterium
TTGTAATCAGTAGGTCCCGGGTTCGACTCCTGGTGCCGGCACCAGATTTTCTAAGAAATATAGCGGGAAGTTCTTTCCTGCAGCCATCACCTCTGGCGCGCCAGAAATCCGGCCGGGGTAAGAATGGGCAACCCCTCGAACGGATCGAGCACCAGCAGATCGGCATCGCCAGTAATCAGCAATTCCGCTTCTCCGGCCAGGGCGACGGCCAGGAATTTGTTGTCGTCTTTGTCCCGGCAGGCCTCAACCTGAAAAGCAGGCTCGACCCATTCGGCGAGCTCGGCCAGCCAATCCAGGAACGAGTCCATCTGCTCGGCCGTACGGTATGGATCAAATTTCGGCTTTGACAGCCGGACAGCAAGTTCGGCGAAGGTCGCGTTCGAAAACAGCAGAGTGGAGCCGTCCGCGGCAAGCTGGTTAAGGGTGCGTCGAGGTGTTCCGTCCGGGGTGAGCAGCGCGCTGATCAACACATTGCTGTCGACGACAAGTCGATCAGCTTTCATCGGCGAGGAGCCGCTCGAGTCGTTTCTGCGTCAAACCTTGAGAGGCTGCGTAATCACCCGTCTCTTCCATCGTCCTGATCAGGTTCTTCCAGGCACGTTTCTTTCGCCGTTGGTATTCTTCGATGGACATCACGACGACACTGGCACGGCCCTTTTTCGTTACCGTCACCGGTTGTCGCTGCGCAGCTTCAATAAGCTGACCGAACTTGTTTTTGGCCTCAATGGCAGTGATGGTCTTCATGTCAGTGTCCGGTCTTGGTAGTAAAAAGGCATAATAGCTGAAATAGCTGTTTTGTAAAGTGGCGCCTTCGGCGGTCGTGGGGGCGGTCAGGCGAGCCTGCGGTGCAGTCGCCGAATCCAGGTCGCTGCGTGACCGCGGCATAGGCGGAAGCGCGGCCGGGCAAATTTCTGCCGAAAGTTTTTCTAAGAAAACGCCTGTGTACCGCATGTCTACGAGCCCGAAACACGGTAAATTTCTAAGAGGATCGGGCTAAAGATCGCGCCATGCCTTAATCGTTGGACTAATTTGTAATCAGTAGGTCCCGGGTTCGACTCCTGGTGCCGGCACCAATCATTTCAAACGGTTAGCGAGCAGCGGAGGTGTGCCCGCCGGCCGATTCTTATTCCAGTAGACGCTTGGTAGACTCTACGCTCAGATTCGCGACACCTTTCGGAAATTTCCCGGGAGCGGACTGGACCATCCTGTTTCGGCTGCACACACGTCAAACTGGACTCGACATGATTCCCGATCTGTACATGAGGCTTTGCCAACACCGGTATAACGATCAAGACGCTCGTACAGATCTTTCAGAATCGCAACCTCCTCCTCGGAAACTATGGCGGCGAGCCGATGTAATATCTGTGTGCTTTCAAGCGCAGTCTCATTCACGCTCAATCCCTGCCAGGTCCTCGGGCTTTAGCCTGTACCGAATGACATTGCCTTCATGCAGACCTTTGAACTGCGTACCGACATAGGCCACGACCTCTTCGCGGTCTTCGTCGGGCACGTTCTTGGCTGCGGCCATGGCCATGACCGCGTCAGGGTCGAAAGCTTTATGATCCAGAACACTGCTCCGCACCGCTTCTTTCACAAAGTCGCGATAGGCAACGGCTGCCTTTTCCGGGGCATCGACTTCCGCGCGTAAAGTCTTGTAGTTCTCGGCAGAGGCCAGATAGCCATCGATATACACCTCGCGGAGCAAAGACACATTGTTCATTTCATAGATGCCTATAAGGCCATCGATGTAGGCCCGGTCATCCATCGTAATGAATGACATTGGCGCAAGGTCGGCCTTGAGAAGCGGGATATTCGAGGAAATCCTTGATGTCCGCTTGTTTACGTCAGCGAACGCCTGCAGGTACGGGATATGTACGAGCAGAAAGAAGGATTGTTCGAACGGATCGGTGATTGCCGCCGCTTTTTGAATCGTGATGTCAAACTCCTCCTCTATGATAAATTCATCATCGGGCGGCTTGTAGCTTGAGTAACTGGTACCAGCCGGCATGCGGCGCAATCGACCGGCCATGGCGGGGTCGATGAGTAAACCGTCAGAGAGCAGGGCGTGGATATTGCAGATGTCACGCCGGTTGATCCCGATCTCGTCGATATTGTCGACGAGGTACTGGATCGCTTCCTTGTGGTTCAGGATCATGACCGCTTCCTTGCGATCCTTGCCTGTCGCTTCTTCACCGAATTTGATGAGCTGCTCGGTCTGCAGGATGTCGTATGTATTTCCCTCCATCCGGGATGACGCCCAGGCAAGATCAACGAGCAGTTTCTCCAGGATGCGGCGGGCATATGTGCCGGCCGGCATAGGCGCGCCGGCCGGTTTCCCGGCGGCATCGAGGCGCTCCCGGTCGGGCGTGCTCAGATAGAACGTCTTGTCTGGCACATAGCCATCCAGAAATTCCTTGTTGTAGGTTTTGGCGGGGCGCTTGTTGTAGGGCGTTTGCAGATAGGCGCGCACCTCCACCGATCCGGCGAGTGTGTAGCCGGTCGCCCGGGCCTTGCCGGACACGGTCAGCTTTCCTTCATCGGTGAGGCGCTTTAGCGCCCGCCACATCGTTGTGTCGCTCGCCTCCGGGGCGACCGCTTTACGGATGTCCTCCCGGCCCGTGCCCGGATGGGCGGCGATGTAGTCCAGTATGGCCTGGTCGGTTACGGGCATGAAATGATTCCCTTGTTTGGTGAAACGATTATCTATCTAAAATATATCGAAATTTCCTCCTCGTCAAGAAATCATTTCACTATTTTTGCAATGATACTGGTTTGCCGTACGCAGCCTCAATGCAATGATAGTCGAACACAGTGAAACAACTAAGGTATTGTTATTAAAAAACTATTCTATTCTCACTTCGTATCATTTCACCTGATTTGCAACGATTTAGCGTTCTACGCCGGATCGAGCATCATCAGGGCCATCCCACGGGCGATTTCCGACCAATCTGCCCGGTTCGATCCTGCCAGAGCGGGGAAGATCATCTCAATCGTCGCCCGGGCGTTTAGTCCCAGGACCTCCACGAGTACGGCGGCATGCGCCGACTCTGACCGTGTCCACATGTTGCTGGTACCGGTCATCCGCATGCCGTCGATTACCGGCATGCGGCTTTCACACGTGTGACCCTGATAGACATCGGCATCCATATGCTATTGCAACGAGCGCCCCTGCGACTATCACATGATTACAAAAAACTACGTGTTAGTGAGCTAACTACGAACCAGGCGGTCGGGAGTTCGAATCTCTCCGGGCGCGCCAATAAAATCAGAGGGTTAGCCGACTTTTCCGGTTAACCCTTTTTTCTTTTCCGACACTTACTCGACCGTTCCGCCGGTCCTTCGGCCGATCAGCATCAGATTGGGCGTCTCGCGCCTGCCACAACGACGAACGATGGACTCGGCGGCATCGATCAGCTCTTCGAGTTCTGCTGCCGAGTAGTGCGTCGTGATGTCGCCGTTCGCGTCGCCGAGCAGCGCGTTGTGTCAAGCCATTGCATACAGCGTATCGTTGGGGTAACGTGCATCGCAAACGCGATGCATTTGAGGGCGCCATGAAATCAGCAACTATTCCGCCGCTAAGGGTCACGCCAGACCTTCGAAACGAAGCAGAAAGCGTGTTGCGAGACGGTGAATCGCTCAGCAGCTTCGTCGAGGACTCGCTTCGCCGGCAGATTGAACAGCGTAAGCTCCAGAGCGAATTCATCGCTCGTGGACTGGCAGCTCGGGATTCCGCCAAGGCCTCGGGACAATACGCATCAAAGGACGAAGTAATGGACTCGCTGC
Source organism: uncultured Woeseiaceae bacterium (assembly GCA_964427415.1). Classification (GTDB taxonomy): domain Bacteria; phylum Pseudomonadota; class Gammaproteobacteria; order Steroidobacterales; family Woeseiaceae; genus Lentisalinibacter. The sequence continues at coordinate 3,784 of CAYRUH010000032.1, forward strand.
GTGGAATCCTCGGTGCTTCGATACGCAAAGAGTGACCTTCCGCGTCCGCTTCACACTGGAAGCGAAATCCGAACTCGAAACGTTGTATAGGTTCCTCGCAGAACAGGTCCTGGAGGCCGCAGAGCGGGCGCCGGACATTATCGATCGTGCGTGGACCATCCTCGAGGAATTTCCGTTCTCCTGTCGCAAGGCCGAGGATTCTGACCCTTTTGTCCGCGAAATCGTCATCCCGATTGGATCGGCCGGTTGCGTGGCGCTGTTCGAAATCGAGAACCGGCAAACGGTTACCGTTCTGGCCGTTCGCCATCAGCGAGAAGATGACTATCGCTAGTGGTTCATGCGGAGAGTCAGGGAATTGATAAAGGAGTTGGGTATCATGAAATATTGCAGGCACCTCTAGATTTTTCAGCCTGTCCAGCGGACAAACGTGTACTAAAACGCTGGCGTCGATCGACGTCCCTGCCACAAGGTCAGATCACTCGCGCCAAGATCGTGTTGGCTCTCGACCGCGGTTGGACACCGAGCGAGGCGGCTGAGGCTCAACAGGTGTCGGCCAAGTCGGCTCACATATGGCGTAACTGGTATCACCACTTGGCAATTACGACAGATCTGTAAGGCGGCGGATCCCAATCCGCACCGACTGAATACCTTCAAGACCAGCAACGACCCTGACATTGCCGAGCAGGTCATCGAGGCGGCCGGGTGATTGGCAAGACGACGAGGCGGACTCGCTCGAAATAATTTCTAGCTTTCATGAAGACAGTTGACCGCGCCACCCCCAACGGCAAGGATCTGCACGTCATCTTAGACAACCACAGCACCCCCAAGACCGCGGAAGTCAAGGCATGGCTTGGGGAAAAGCCGCGCATTCAATTGCACTTTACGCCGACCAGCTGATCCTGGCTCAATGCGGTTGAAGGGTGGTTTGCACAATTGGAGCGCCGTTCACTGTGCCGCGGTGTCTTCTCGAGTGTTCCGCAACTCAATCACGAAATGGCCCGATACATCGAGGTACACAATCGTGAAACGGCCAAACACTTCAAGTGGATCAAGGATGCAAAAAGTATCCTGGTCGCCATCGAGCGGCAAAACATGCATTAGCTAATTAACCGCATGAATCACTAGTGTGCTCGTGCTCGGCATGCCGGTGGGGTCGGGCTGTGCTACTTATTGCACTCCGTCGACGCGAGTCCGGGCGGCAACCTATCAACGCTGTTCGTGACGGCCGCTCGACGGCATGGTTCTGCTCGCGGTCTGCTGACGGTGCAGCTACCGCGGCACCGCCGACGACGTCGAGCTGTTCCCGCGGTAGCGCCGGCCAGGAACCGGGACCACCATAGGGGCGTCAGCCAGTTGGAGGCCCTGACGAGCAGCGGCCCCCGCCCGCCAATCGCCGAGGCGAGCGGGATGCCATCCCGGCTCTTCAGCTAGCGGACACGCGTTTTCATCTCCGGAATGTACAGCCGTCGGCGGTTCTGCGGACACTCCTGGCGTCCATACGTGAGCCGGTGAGTCCGGCTGGGCGGCCCGCGTGGGCGCAATCGCCTCCGCATCATGGCCGAGGTACGCGGACGATATCGTGCTGCGGTGCCAGCACGATTGTGACGCACGCCGTTTTCGACGGGATTTGGCCTTGCGGCTCGAACAGTGCGAGCTTAGCCTGCACCCGCAGAAGACGAACCTCATCCGTTTCGGTCGATTCGCCCGCCAGCAATGCCGTGCCAACGCTGAAGGCAAGCCACCGACGTTCGATTTTCTCGGTTTCACGTACTATTGCACGATCTCGAGAATCAACGGACGGTTCATGGTGGGGCGCAAGTCAATTAAGAGGCGTGTTCGCTGATTCGCCGAAGGGGGAGGGTGTTCAGATTCCAAGCCCAGGCAGTATTAAAGCACGCCGGCATTGTCGCGGTTTGCATCATGAGTATTATCGGCGGGGCGCTTAGGATGAATAAACGGGGGGGATCCAGCCAATCCGTCCCAGGCCATTGCGTACAGCGTGCCGTTAGGGTAACGTGCATCGCACATGCAATGCGTCTGAGCACGCCATGAAATCAGCAACTATTCCGCCACTAAGGGTCACGCCAGACCTTCGAAACGAAGCAGAAAGCGTGTTGAGAGACGGCGATTCGCTCAGCGTGCAGATTCGCACGGAATATTGACCGCTATCGCGCAGTTCGTTGCACACGTTGATGACCCGACGGACTTGCCGAGACCCGTTCTTTATTGCAATACCGCGTCGTACAGGATGGGTCAGTTCTTCAGTGAATCCCCGGGTGACGTTCCGGTGCAACTCAACACCGCGAGCAACTCAAGAGGCTTTTTCCGATATTGACAGAGCGGCCGCAGTCATAACCCACTGTTGGCCGTGTCGTACCGGGCTACCGCCGGAGCGTTCGCGCTGCGCGTGCGGCCACATAGCGAAGGCATCATGAAAGTTCTGCGATTCCGGATTGAGCTTTGGTACATCGCTGCGGCGATATGGCGGCGATCGAGCTCCGGCAGCGCTATTCGTTCTGGGACTTGCACGTAGCGATTCACGATGCCATGGGGTGGCTGGACTGTCATCTGCATGCATTTCGGCGGAAAGACGGAAAAACGGACGTCCGCACCTGGGAAATCGGTATTCCGCACGAGGACGGTTTTTCGATGAATGGGAGATCATGGCGCGTTGGGATGTGCCTTTCGTCTAGCACTTCCGCCTTCTATCCAGAAACGTTCGATCCGTGGAGGGTTCGCTTCGACGATCCGAAGGCGCGACGGAAGGTGGCATGCGAGGAACGGTAGGGTGACTGGCGTCAGACGAAGATTCGTAATGTCGCACGCTCTGAAACCCTTTGGATCACGCAGGCCATCACCGCTGTGGGCCACTCTGATCAGCGCTTGTCATCACCCGGAGAAACCCGTCTACAGCCGGTTGTTGGCGCCTGTTGTTCGGAAAATCGTCACCCGCAAGCGGTCGTTACTCCCTCTGGACATTGAAGTCGATGGACTGCGGCTGCGCTGCTATTTGACCGACAACTATTCTGAAAAACAATATGTTTTCACGCCCTGGCGATTCGATATGCGGGAGCGGCACCTGCTGTGCACGCAACTGGCGCACGGTGGCGTGTTCGTTGATATTGGTGCAAATGTGGGCTTGTATTCGCTTCATGCAGCCAAAGCCATGACGGGAAAACAGGGGCGGATTGTCGCGATGGAACCAAACCCGGAAATGCTCCGTCGCCTCAGGTTTAACGTTCAGTCCTGTGATTACCTGCTGACCGATCAATTGAATATGACTATCATTGCCACCGCCGTGGCCGACAGGGATACGACCTTTGAGCTGCAAATGCCTGCCGGAAATCTGGGAGAGAGCAGTATCAAGCCCCGCAGCGGCTTACGCACAGCGCCGGAGTGCACCACTTCCGTCACCGTTCACTGCAGGCCACTGCTCGATATTCTTGCAGATCTCCGGATCGACCGGATCGACGCATTGAAAATCGATATCGAGGGAGCGGAAGATATGGCCATGGCGCCTTATCTGAAGCATGCGCCGGCGAGCCTGCTGGCCCGTATGATCCTGATCGAGAATTCGGCCCACCTCTGGGATGTCGATCTTTTTTCCCTGATGGAGGAGCGGGGTTACACCAGATTGCTGTCCACCGCCATGAATTCAGTCTATGTCTTGTGAAAATTGTTCCGAGGGGCGTAAACGTTGTCATATGGTCTCTTCGGTCGCGGCAACGGAAAACGGCGCTGGCTACGTCGACGCAAGTAGTCCTGGTTACACTTGCCTCCCGGTCGCGTGATAGGAGTCGGCATGAGAGTCTCTGTCGTACTCTCGACCTACAATTCGCCGGAGTGGCTCGAGAAGGTGTTGTGCGGCTATGCGCAGCAGTCGTTCCGCGACTTCGAGATTGTGATTGCAGACGACGGCTCAACCGAGACGACGGCCCGTCTGCTGGAGCGTATGCGTGACGAGACTGGGATGACCATCCGGTACGTCTGGCAGCCGGACGACGGTTTTCGCAAGTGCAGAATCCTGAACAAGGCGATACTCGAGACCAACTACGACTACATCCTGTTCTCTGACGGTGACTGCATCCCACGGCGCGATTTCGTCGCGGTGCATGCGCAGGAGGCACAACCGGGCCATTACCTTTCGGGTAGTTATTTCAAGCTGCCCATAGAGACCAGCCAGGCGATCACGCTCGCGGATATACGCGACGGGCGCTGTTTCGACGTCGCCTGGCTGCGGCGCCATGGTCTCGGCGCATGGCGCAAGACGATCAAGATTTCGGCCGGCCCGCGCACGGCGCGTATGCTCAATCACCTGACCACCACAAAGTGTAACTTCAAGGGCTCGAATGGCTCGGCATGGAAGCAAGATGTCATCGCCATCAATGGTTTCGACGAGCGCATGGCCTGGGGTGGAGAGGACCGGGAGTTTGGTGTACGGCTGATCAATCTCGGCATCCGGCCGAAGCATGTCCGCTACAACGCGATAGTGCTCCATCTCGATCATGCCCGGGGCTACGCGGATCCCCAGCGGGTGAGGAGCAACAAGGCGCTGCGGCTCCACAATGAGAAGCACAAGGTCGCGTATACCGCCCATGGTCTGTCACAGCATGGGACGCCCGCCGGATTCTACGGGCAGACTCAGTCTGCCGAGGAATAGTGCTCCTGCTCGAGCCATGTGCCGATCAGCTCCGTGTAGCTCCCAGGATCCCACCGCTGTCGACCGGCGCTTTGTGACTGTACGGTAATGTAATGCCGTGCACAGTTTTCCGCGAGCCGTTGAAAGTCAGCGAGCAGGCGCGCCGGATCGCTCGCATCGGCCAGGTAGCCGAACTGGTCGACATCCTGCCAGTCCACGGTTTCCGCCGAGAGGAGGCGGAGGTAAGTCTTGTAGATGCAGAACTCCGACCAGCCGCGAGGCGGCAGCGACAGCAGTGATTGCCACCACGCTAGCGGGTAACGCCGCTCCAGCCAGCCGATGAGCGATCGCACGACGTGGCCGTGCATGACGAACGGTGTATCGAACTGACAGTCGGGCATGTCCTCATCCCTGAGGGTTCTGTCGAGCAGCCGATGGGCCGATGACTGCCAGCGGCGGATCTTCTTGTTCAGGCTGGATGCAGGCTGCCAGTCGGCGAAACAGACCAGACCCTCCGCGGACTCGAAGTCGTCCGCGCTGGCATGCTTCGTCACGATAACATCGGAATCCAGAATCACGCTCACATGTGCGTCGGATCGCGCCGCCGCGACCAGCTTGCAGAGCTGCTGCGTGTGCCAGCCGGTATAGCGTACCCAATCGGGGCGGCCGAGGAGCCGGCTAACGCTGCCGAGCCGCGTCGTGATCCGCCGGCCGAGCTGCTGTTGCCGCCGCCTTGCGACGAGGCGCATCTCTTCCACAATCTCCGGCAGGACATCGCGGCTGGCGCGGATCTTGACCGTACCGCCGGCGAATCTCTCGAACAGGGGCAGGTCCTCGGTCTGCACGATGACGTCGTGGGGCAGATCGGCGAGCCGGGACAGTGCGAGAGAATGACGGAGCAACTCAAAGTGCGCGAGGTCTGCCGACCAGGTCACGGTCAGTAAGCGGGGCGCGTTGCTCATGAGCCGGCTCGCGCGGCAGTCACAGCAGCCGCCGTAGCTTAAGCTCCGCGCTGTTCAGTAGTTTGAGCACGCGGCGTCCCTGGAGCGGATGGTAGATCCAGGGTTTCGGCAGCTCGCCATCGGCCAGCGTGAGGAAGTCCTCGGCAATCGGCAGTACATCGGGCGGGCGCGTGAGGAAACGCCGCGACTCCTCCTCGGACAGCGTGCGATACGGGTAGAGGCCGCAGGCGGAGAGTCGCTCGCCCAGGCGCAAAGCCCAGGTACGTGTCTTGCCGCGGTAAGCGGGAGCGTGCGGCAGCCAGGCGACAAATGGATCGCGCAGATAGGCCATTTGCCGGAAAGTCGCCCGCGCCTGCTGCTCATTCGACGCCTCCCGGTCCTGGTAGCGCCAATTGGCAGCGCGCAGGATGCCAGGGCGCACGATGTGGATGTCCGAATACCAGGCGCCGGCGCTGCGCTCGGTCCGGTCGACGAAGTAGCCGCCAGTCGCGGGATCGAAGCGCGTAACGGCCATGTCGGCGTGGCGGTTGCAGCCTTTTAGGAAAGCAGGCTGGATGAACGCGGCACCGGGGTGGTCGTCGAAAAAGCGCGCCAGGCCGTCTAAGTCGGACTGGCCGAGCGCCCGGACGAGCTGCATGTCGTCCTGCAGAAAACAGACCTCATCATCGGCATCGAAGTGCCCCAGCGCAGCCTGCATGTTCGCGTAAAGTCCGCCGTGCTTGCCGGCGACGGCGGAAGCCCGGGGCCGGATAACCTCGTGCCGTGCGCCGATGGCATCAAGTATCCGCAGCGTCGCCTCGTCCTCGCTGTCGTCGTCGAACACGATTGCTTCGCAGCCCGGCGCACAGCGATCGATCGATGCGATGCAGTTGTCAAGAAACTCGCCCCGGTTGTAAGAGAAGATAGCGAAACGCATGATCGGCGGGCACTACCAGAGGCTCAGCTCCTTGAGGCGGGACTCGATCCGTCGCGTCCAGCGCCTGACGCCGGTGTTGAGTTCGCCGCCCGTGTAGCGGCCCTTGTGGACGTGGCGGATGCGATAGACGCCCGGAATATCGAGCGGCCGACCCGGCGTGCGGAGCAGCCAGCGGAAAGCGCGGTCCTCATGGGCTTTGAGCCAGGTCTCGGCCGGCTGCTGATAGTACGGCAGGCTGTTGCAGTAGCCGCAGGCGCGGGCGACGTCGCCGTGGGCGATCTGCAGCGGGCCGGTGGCACGTGAGCGGGTACGCTCACTGAAACAATCTGTGTCGATGCCGACCGTCAGCTGCTGCTCGAGATCGATGTTGAGCATCGGATTGTCCGGCTCGAGTAACGGCGTACAGTGCTCGACACGGGGGAACACGAGGGCGTCGCGCAGACCTTGCACGGCGTCTGCGGTGGCGTCCAGGCAGCCATTATGGAAGATCAGGTCGCAGTCGGTTAACCAGATCCAGTCCGCCTGCGTCGCGAGGGCCGCTTCGTTGCGACCGATCGCACGGCGGAAGAGCTTTTCTCGCGGCAGGCTGCGCCAGTTCCAGGTCACGTTTGGTACCTCGAGGCGCCCGAATCTCTCGAGCAGACGGACGGTCTCCGCGTCGTCCGCGGAGTGATAGACTGTCATTGTCACGGTGGCGCGGGTCGGTGGATAATGCACCAGCGAGCTGAGCTGGTATACCAGCAGCTGCGCATACTGCCAGCAGTGACTGACGATCTCGAGGTTGATTGGCCCGGTTCGCGCCGCGCGAGCGTCTTCCGGCGGCGGCCCGGGGCAGAACCATCTGGCCGGAATCCAGCCTCCGGCGGCAAATCGAAGGAACCGTCCCGCGAGTGCGTCGGACCATTTGGGCACTGCAGCATCATGTCTGGTCATAGCTGTCCCGAATCCTAGCAAACGGGTGGGTCGGTTGCGGGGGTTTTCGGCGGGATCCGCCGGAAAAGCGCAGCCGGCGACCCCTGTCATGGTGTCCGTGAGGTCTGTTCCCGGTCAGGATGTTACCGTGATATGCACCGCGCTGCCGGCGCTCAGAACTCGACATGACAAAAGCTGAAACAGAAGAAAAAGCGCGGCTGGAAGCCTGCAAGGCAAGCATCCGCAAGGCACTCGACGTCATCGAGGCGCGCCTCCTGGACTATGCCGGTGAAATCCAGACTCGCAAGGAGTATCTGTGGGAAGCGCGGCGCGACATGGATCATATCGAGAAAATCGCAGTACGCCAGACCATCGAGCAGACCCTGGACTCCGCGGAAGTGCTCCAGGAGCAACAGCAGAAGCTCGGTAAATTGCTCCACTCGCCCTATTTCGGGCGCTTCGATTTTCAGAAACAGGGGGAGACGGCGAGCACGCCGGTCTACGTCGGAGTGCACCATTTCCGCGACGAGGCGGCTCGCCGGACGCTGGTCTATGACTGGCGGGCGCCCATCGCCTCCATCTTCTACGACTACGAGACCGGCCCGGCGCGCTACCAGGCGCCGGCGGGCGAGGTCGAGGGCAGTGTATGGCGCAAGCGCCAGTTCCGCATCCGTGAGGGCGAGCTGGAGTTCGTCATCGAATCCGGCGTTCACATCGTCGATGACCTGCTGCAGGAGGAACTAAGCCGCGCGAGCGACGACGAGGGTATGCGCAACATCGTCGCCACGATACAGCGCGATCAGAACGCCATCATCCGCAACGACGACGCTCACACGCTCATCATCCAGGGCGTGGCCGGCTCCGGCAAGACCTCGATCGCGCTGCACCGCATCGCCTATCTGCTCTATCGCTTCAGGGATACCCTGAGCTCCGACGATATCCTGATCATCTCGCCGAATCGGGTGTTCGCCGACTACATCGGCAACGTACTGCCGGAGCTGGGCGAGGAACAGGTGACCGAGATCGGCATGGAGGATCTGGCTGCCGAGCTACTGGATCATCAATACCGCTTCCAGACCTTTTTCGAACAGACCGCGCAACTGCTGGAAAAAGAGGACGAGGCGCTCAGCAAGCGCATCGCCGCCAAGGCGTCTCCGGAATTTCTGCGGCAGATCGAGCGCTACGCCAGCCACCTGGAGAAGCAGTCCTTTCAGGCGACCTGGTGGCGCACGGACCGCAAGATCATCCCGGACTGGTTCTTTGCCGAGACGTGGCAGAAGCATCGCGGTGTGGCGCTGACCGAGCGCATCGCGAGGGTGGTCAAGGCCGCCGAGAGTCAGATCGGGATCCACTACAACTATGATCTGCGCACCGACGAACGGCAGGCGCTGCGCGAAGCGGTGCGCGGCATGGTTCGCAAGGTGACTCTGCGCCAGGCCTACCAGGGCCTGTTCGACTGGCTGGGTGAGCCCGAGCTGTTCCGGCCGGTTCGGGGCAAGCTCGAATACGCGGACGTGCTCCCGCTGATCTATCTCAAGATGCGTCTCGAAGGGGTCAGAAATCCCCGCTCCGGCGTCAAGCATCTGCTGATCGACGAGATGCAGGACTACACACCAGTGCAGTATGCGGTGCTGGGCAAGCTGTTTTCCTGCCGTAAGACGGTACTCGGCGATGCCATGCAGTCAGTCAACCCTCATTGCGCCTCGAACGCCCAACAGATCCAGGCGGCCCTGCATGCGGCCACCAGCGTCACGCTGACAAAGAGCTACCGGTCCACCTGGGAGATCATGCAGTTCGCGCTCGCCATCGCGCCCAACCCGGAACTGGAGGCGATGAAACGGCATGGTGAGCAACCCCGTGTCGTGCGATGCGCGCGTCGTGCGCAGATGGTCGAGGGTATCGGTGAAGAGATCCGGGCCTTCCGGGACTCGGGTCATCACAGCCTTGCAATCATTGCCAAGACGCAGAAGCAGGCCAACCGGTTGCATCATACGCTCACGGAGGCCGGCATCGAGGCGCGGCTGTTCGAGGCCCTCAGCACCGGATTCTCCTCCGGCGTGATCGTGTGCACCGCACACCTGGCCAAGGGCCTGGAGTTTGATAGGGTCATCGTGGCTGACGCGAGCGCGAAGAACTACCGTACCGCGATGGATCGCAACCTGCTCTACGTGGCCTGCACACGCGCCATGCATCGGCTCACGTTGTTCAGCGTGGGCGCGCCCTCGCCGTTGCTGCCTGCCGCGGCCGGCCCCTCCTGAGACTTCGGTGAGGGGCTGACCTCCTGCGGGTCACCCCGGTTTCTCCACCCACGCCTCGAAAAAGGCCGCCGGATCCACCACCGTCGCGCCGCGCCTCCGCGCTCGCCGGCTTAGCTTCCGGTCGCGAGTCACTACCGTCACAGTTGAGCTTCCGACTTCGGATGCGAGGGTGGACAGCCGGGCAAGGATGGCCTTGTCGGCGCGCTGGTCACCCTCACCGCCCGGATAGATGACCTCGAGTTGCGCCGAGCGCTGCTCTGTATGCGGTGTGTCGCCGTCGAAATAGACGTGCACGACCCGGCCGGGGCCGGTGCAGGCGCCGAGCAGTGTCTCCACCAGTGCCTCCCGGGCTGCGGTGCCGGGGTGGCCGTCCACGAGCTGTTCCGCAAACCGGACGCGCAGCGCAAAGAGCACGTTGTGACCGTCGATGATGAGGACGCGCGTGGCAGGTGCGTGTTCCATGCACATTCGCTCTCTGCCTGCCCGGGACAGGGCGAGGATCAATCGATCCGACCGGCCGCGGCGTCTCGGCGGCTACTCGGCAGCCTGTTCCGTGCCTCCCGACAGAATCCCATCCAGCATGCCGACGAGCTCGTCGCGACTGTGACTGTAGGGTCCCCACTGGTTCAGCTGCACGAGTTCGGTCATTTTCGTCCGGATCGTAGCGACGTGTTCTTCCTCGTTCGGCGTCACCACGTAGCGGCGCAGCGGCTCCTCGTCGAACAGCGCATGCATGAAGGCCTCGGAGACCTCGTCGGGCTCCTTGTAGGCGAGTTCCCTTTCCACGGTCGCCTCCTTGAATTGCTGCATGTCGTCGGTGATCTCGCCGCCGGCGGCCTCGACCTGCTCGAAAGCGCGCGCGACGGCGCTGCGGCGGATATTCGACTTGAAGTTACCCGGCTCGACGACGCTGACGTGCACTCCCAGCGGTTCCATCTCCGCCGCCAGCGCATCGGTGAACGCCTCGATCCAGTGCTTGCTGCCGCTGTAGGCGTTGCCGCCCGCCCAGGACATGGTGCCGGCTATGGAGCCGGTGGAGACGATGCGGCCGTTCTGCTCGGCGACGAGGGGTGCGAAGGCCTTGGTGGTCCGGTAGACGCCCTCGACGTTGACCTGATACACGAAGGTCTGCCCGGCGACCGGCGTCTCCAGCACCTTGCCGCCGCCGCCCACGCCGGCGTTGTTGACGAGGCCGTAGAGGCCGGTGCCGCTTTCCCGGATTAATTCGACGACGGCATCGACTTCGTCCTGCTTCGTGACGTCAAGGCGGACGGCGGTGATGTTGTCGATGGCGTCGAGCGTTGCCAGGTCGTCGTCCGACCGCGCTCCTGCGTAGACGTGAAAGCCGTTGTCGGCCAGCGTTTCGGCCAGGTTCCGGCCAATGCCCGAACTGGCACCGGTCACCAATACCCATTGTTCGTTTTCAGCAATGAGGGTCTGGGGCGCTGCGAAAGCGAGGAGGAGCATTGCCGCAGCCGCAGCGAACTGTAGAAACCGGTACATGGCTTGTTCCTTGTTTTTGTTCGAAGCGACGGAAGATAACACGGTTAGCGGTGCTTCGGACGAGGCGCGGTGCCGGCCGTATCCGGCCCTCCGGGCCGGCGTGCCCTCGGTAGGTACCGCGCTGATGCTTGCGCTCGCGCTGTTGCTGAGCCTGGCCGGTGGACGAGTTCCCGCCATCGCCCGATCACTGATTCTTGATGCGGTTGCCGGGCTGCGGCAGGCGATTCTCCTTGCCACTCATTAAGTTAAAAGCCTTGCTGTGACGCAGTCTGTACTCCGATCGTTTTTCACGGGCACTGTATTCAATATTTTGAATCGCTAACCCGGCCTTTATCCGGTTTAATTGATCGGTGTACGCAATCGACTGATCGAGAAAGGGAAGTGCCATGCATAAACAAAACTTTTTATTGATCGCAGCCATGGCGATAACGATATCGCCCGCAATGGCCGCGGATACGTCGCCCGTCGTGGCATCGGAGAAAGCGATCGAACAGACCGGCGCCAAGCCGAACAGTTTCTGGTGGCCCGGGCAGCTGGACCTCACGCCGCTGCGCCAGCACGACGATGAGTCCAACCCTTATGGCGAGGACTTTGATTACGCCGAGGAGTTTGCCGCCCTCGATCTGAAGCAGGTCAAGGCCGATATCGAGACCGTGCTGAAGGATTCCCGGGACTGGTGGCCCGCCGACTGGGGTCACTACGGACCGCTGATGATCCGCATGGCGTGGCACAGCGCGGGCACCTATCGCGTGCACGACGGGCGCGGCGGTGCCGGCGGCGGCCAGCAGCGTTTCGACCCCCTGAACAGCTGGCCGGATAACGCCAACCTGGACAAGGCCCGCCGTCTGCTGTGGCCGATCAAACAGAAGTACGGGCGCAGCCTTTCATGGGCCGACCTGATGGTGCTCGCCGGCAATGTCTCGCTGGAGTCGATGGGCTTCAAGACCTTCGGTTTCGCCGGTGGACGCGAGGACGACTGGGAGCCGGAAATCGTCAACTGGGGTCCCGAAATGGAGATGCTGGGTCGCGACCGTTTCGACGAGAAGGGCGACCTCCGGGGTCCTCTCGCGGCTACCCAGATGGGTCTCATCTACGTGAACCCGGAAGGACCCGGGGGTAACCCCGACCCGGTGGCGTCTGCGAAGCAGATCCGTCACAGCTTCGGCCGCATGGCCATGAACGACGAGGAGACCGTTGCCCTGATCGCCGGTGGACACACCTTCGGCAAGGTGCACGGCGCGGCCAGACCCGACGATTGCGTCGGTGCGGAGCCGGCTGCCGCCGACATCGACCAGCAGGGTCTCGGCTGGAAGAACAAGTGCGGCAAGGGTAACGCCGAAGACACCATCACCAGCGGACTGGAAGGTCCCTGGACCGCGGCCCCGACGCAGTGGTCGATGATGTACCTGCAGAATCTGTTCAATTTCGAGTGGGAGCAGACCCGCAGCCCGGCTGGCGCCATCCAGTGGGTGCCGAAGGGTAATCCGGCCGCCGCCATGGCGCCCGATGCGCACGTCGAGGGCAAGACACAGTCGGTGATGATGCTGACGACCGACCTGGCACTCAAGGAAGACCCGGCGTACCGCAAGATCGCCGAGCGTTTCCTGGAGAATCCGACTGAGTTCGAGGCTGCATTTGCCCGGGCCTGGTTCAAGCTGACGCATCGTGACATGGGTCCCCGAGCCCGCTACGTCGGTGCCGAGGTACCGGAGCAGGCCCTGCTCTGGCAGGATCCCATCCCCACAGTCGATCACGAGCTGATCGATGCCGGCGACATCGCCGGGCTGAAGGCGGAGATCCGGGATTCCGGTCTGACCATCTCCGAGCTCGTGCGCACGGCTTGGGCCTCTGCCTCCACCTTCCGCGGCACCGACATGCGCGGTGGCGCCAACGGGGCGCGCATCCGTCTTGCGCCGCAGCGTGACTGGCCCGTGAACAACCCGGAGGAGCTCGACCGGGTGCTGAAGAAGCTTGCGAGTATTCAGAAGGACTTCAACAAGTCCCTGTCGGATGACAAGCAGGTCTCGCTGGCCGACGTGATCGTGCTCGGCGGCGCTGCGGCCATCGAGCAGGCTGCGAAGAAGGCCGGCTACGATGTGCAGGTGCCCTTTGTGCCCGGTCGCATGGACGCCGGCCAGGAGCAGACCGACGTCGAGTCCTTTGCAGTGTTGAAGCCGACCGCCGATGCCTTCCGCAACTACTACGGTGAGAACAACTACAGCTCGCCGGCGGAGATGATGGTGGAGAAGGCCGACCTGCTGACGCTGACGGTGCCGGAGATGACGGTGCTGGTCGGCGGCATGCGGGCCCTGGCCGCCAACAGCGGTGGCGCCGAGCACGGCGTATTCACCGATCGCCCGGGGACGCTGGGCAACGACTTCTTCGTGAACCTGCTCGACATGTCCACCAGGTGGCAGCAGGGCTCGGCCGAGGGCATCTACGAGGGTCGCGACCGCGCGACCGGCGAATTGAAGTGGACCGCGACCCCGGTGGACCTGATCTTCGGCTCCAACTCCGAGCTGCGAGCGGTTGCCGAGGCGTACGCGGCGGACGATGCGCGCGAGAAGTTCGTGCGTGACTTCGTCGACGCGTGGGCCAAGGTGATGACCCTGGACCGCTTCGACATCGAGGCAGTCCCGTCTGCCGCCATCGTGGCCAGCCGCTGATCGGCGATCTGGTGCTACAGCAGTCAAGCGGACCGCCCCCGCGGTCCGGTTACCGCAGACCAGGAGAACGGCGGCGCGTAACGGGCCGCCGTTCTTTTTTTTGGTGCGGATCAGCGACGCGGTCTGGCGTCTCGGGCCGCCGCGTCGCCCCCGGCTGTCAGTCCATCATGGAAAGAAGGACGATGGCTATTGCCGGTGCAACAATGATCCAGAGCCAGATAATCATGACATTTCCCCTCTCGTGATTAGTCCTTCCCTGGACGGTTTTGAACAGCTTTTGTCCATATATTTATCGTAGATCCGGCGCAACATCAAATGTTGCTACGCGGTGACTCCGCCCCGATAGCGCCCGAGCCTCTTGTATCGGGCCACCAGCCGATCAGCCAGCCGCGTCGGCTCCGGCAGGCGGTAGCCCGCGCCGCAGGCCAGAACCCAGTCGATGCCGGATTCATGATCGATGAGGTGTCCCGGGCTGACGTAGAGCGGTCTGACTCGGTCACGAGTCCGCAGCACGGAGCCGATGCGCTCGTCTTCGTCCATAAGCGGCGCGACCGAACCGCGCCGCTGCCCGGGCTGCCGATGCGTGCCGCACAGCCGGGACTTGGCGCAGCCGACAGTGGGCAGGCCGACGACGAGCCCGAGGTGTGTGGCGAGCCCCATTCGGCGCGGGTGCGCGATGCCCTGGCCGTCGCAGAGGATGCCGCCCACCGGGGTCTGCAGCCGCCGCAGCACCTGCAGCAATACCGGTAGCTCCCGGAAGGAGAGCAGGCCCGGTACATAGGGGAAGCGCAGCGGTGCCCGCGCGGCGCGGGTCTCGACGACCGTCTTTCCGGCGGAGTCCCACACGACGCCGACGGCGATGATCGAATCGTCCAGAAACGCACAGTCCAGCCCGGCGATGCGACCGGGCAGCGGAGCGGGCTGCAGCCGGACGCGTTCCCGCAGCCCTCGCTGCACGGCGACCGCCTGCTTCGGCGTGAGGTTCCAGGGGTGAGGTGCGCGCGCGATCTTCACGCCGTTCCCGGGTTGTCGCCGGTCAGCAGTCCCATCTCGATCGCTTTCAGGACTGCGCGGGTACGGTCCCGCACACCCAGTTTGCCGAGGATACTGGATACCTGGTTCTTGATGGTGCCTTCGGATCTGCTGAGGGCGGCGGCGATCTCCCGGTTGCTGTAGCCGCCGGCCATGAGGCGGAGGATCTCCGTCTCCCGGGGCGTCAGGCGTTCGGGAAGCGATACCGCAGCGGTGTCCGTGCGCCCGGTGAGTCCGCGCAGCAGCGACTCGGTGATGCCGGGCTGGATCATGGTCTTGCCGGCAGCGACGGATTCGATGGCCTCGATCAGGCTCTCCAGCGAGACATCCTTCAGCAGATAGCCGCGCGCGCCGGCCCGGATGCCGGCGAGCACCTGATCGTGGTCGTCGAAGGTGGTGAGGATGATCACCGGGACGGCAAGACCGGCGTCCGCCAGCGCGCGGGTGGCCGCCGCGCCGTCCACCCGCGGCATGCGCATGTCCATGAGGATGACGTCGGGCAGATGGGCGTGGGCGAGTTCGACAGCCTGATCGCCGTCGCTGCCCTCGGCCACCACCTCGACCCGGTCGGACAGTTCGAGCAGGCCGCGGATGCCCTGGCGTACGAGGGTCTGATCATCGATCAGCAGGAGACGGATGGGCACCGCGATCAGCCGGGTAACGGAACGCGGGCGCGCAGGCGCAGCGCGGCTCCCGCACGCTCTAGCTGCAGTGTTCCCCGCAATGCGTGCAGCCGTTCGCGCATGCCGGCGAGTCCGTTGCCTTCTACGATTTCGCCTTGCACGCGGCCGTCGTCGCAGACCTCGAGGTGGACGGTATTGTCCGATTGCCAGATGCGGATTCGGCACTCGCGGGCGCCGGCGTGGCGCATTGTATTGGTCACGGCCTCCTGGACGCAGCGCAGCAGGGTCTGGGCGATGCCGACGTCCTCGATTTCGAGTGCATCCTCGATGTCGACGCGTACGTCGAGCCGTGGCGTGCTGCCCACCATCAGCCGTATCGCCGCTTTCAGGTCGAGCCCTTTATCGTCCCGCAGCGTACTCACCGCCTCGCGGACGTCGCTCAGCAGCAGCCGCGCCAGCGCCCGGCATTCACCGATCTTGTGCCGCGCCTGCCCCTCCGATGTGCGCTCGGCAATCTGCAGGTTGATCGACAGGGCGGTGAGATGATGCCCCAGCAGGTCGTGCAGTTCCCGGGCGATGCGTGTGCGCTCGCCCTGGCGTGACGCCTCGGCGAGCAGCTGCTGCGTTGCCATCAGCTCCCGGTTCAGCGACTCCACTTCGCGGCGCGCTGCATCCGCCGCGACCGCGCTGCGCGCGCTCAGGAGGGCGAACAGGTGGAAGGTGCCGAACAACGTGGCCTGGATCAACGCATTCACATAGCCGTCGGCCGGGACATACACCGCCAGCCACGCGAGCATGAGGCCGGCCAGCAGCCACCACAGCGTGCGCGGGGCGTAGAAGTCTGCGGCCATCGCGATCCAGATGATCGTGTAGATCGGTACGAAGCTGACATTCGTCAGCGCGCCGATGGCGAGCGCGCCGGCGGGCTGCGCCCACAGGCCGGCGAGCCGGAGCACTGGCGGTGCGGACTCGTGTCCGGCAAGCAGGATGCCGCCGAGATTGACGAGCGCCAGGATGGCAGCGGCCCAGAACAGAGGCGACGGTTCGCCGGCCCTGCCCGCGATGACGAACAGCGCGAATCCCGTGACCGCCCCCCAGGTGATCCAGGCGGCTACGGCCGGCAGCGTATCTCCCCGCTCATGGCTCATGGACCGATTGTGGCGCGACCGGGCGGCATCCGCCATAGGCCGAAAGTCACGGTGCGTATTCCTGACCAATGGCACTTAGCGTGCATGGCAGCAGTGGCTACCGTTGCAGGCAAGCAAGAAGGAGAATCCCATGACCGCACTGCACGGCCTGCTCGTCGATGCCCACATCGCCATCGCCAGCATCTCGCTGCTTCTGTTCTGGGTGCCCGCATTCGCCCGCAAGGGAAGTCCGCTCCACATCGGGGCCGGACGCGTCTACGCCATCTGCATGTATGCCGTGACGGTCAGCGCGTTCGTCATCTCGCTGATGGTGATTGCCGATCCATTGGGTATCCGTTTCCCCGACGGTCTGCCTGTCGGTGCGGACGCCGCGCGCATTGCCGCCGGCAACCGGGCCGGCAGCCTGTTCCTGCTGATGCTCTCGGTGCTCGTATTCACCAGCGTCCGACACGGCATGGCGGCCCTGCGCGAGCGGACCCGGCCGGGCATGCTCGCGCAGCCGCAGCACCGCGGGCTGCTGGTTGCGCTCGCCGTGCTGGCGGTGATCTCCATCGGCCTCGGTCTCCATTTCCGGCATCTGCTGCTGATCATCTTCGGCGGCGTCGGCCTATTCGCGGCCATCGGCATGTTCCGGGAGACGCGGAAGCGGGGGATGAGCCGACGCGAGCTGGTGGTCGTCCATCTGAACGGGATGATCGGCAGCGGCATCGGTGCCTATACGGCGTTCTTCGCGTTCGGCGGACGGAGTTTCCTGGGCGAACTGCTGCCAGGGCAATGGCAGGTGATCCCGTGGGTGCTGCCGACCGTAATCGGCGTGATCGCCGGCAGCCGCATCAGCCGGCGCTGGCTCGCTCAGCGGAGCGCCACTCGCTAAGCTGCTTGCCCTCGTTCATCGAGCAATTCATCGCGCCACTCGTGGACATTCATTTCGATGGCGGCGAAACCGGCGATCCAGACGAACGTATCCCAGCTATAGAGCCAGTGGCCGAGATACGCCCACCAGCCCGCGAGCAGGAACAGGATGGCGTAGCCGAACAGCTTCAGGGTCTTTGCACTGGTGATGATCGGGCCGCCGGTGATCCCGCGGCCCTGCCGCCGCACCACGATCTCGATCGCGAATACGATTACCAGCCAGGTAATCGCCTCGATCACGTCCGCCCAGGCCAGGCGTCGCTCGAGCTGCAGGCCGGCCTCCGTGCTGAGCAGCGGGTTGTCGCCGAGATAGTAGAATTCCGAGGCGTCGGACAGCGCCGAGCAGTTTTCGCCGGTCACGGCGGTGTACTCGAGGTTGTAGACGAATGTCACATCGTCGTCGGCGAGATTGCACAGGGAGGCAGCGTCGGCGACCGGCCTCGTCGATGAGTAGTCGACGGCCGTAACGGTGTAGGCGAACACGGTGTGCGCGATCAGCAGATAACAGAGGATCCGGACCCCGTGCACGGTCTTTTCGATCCAGTCTCGCCACTGCCGATCCTCGAGGGCGTAGGTCTCGATCTCGAACATGGCCAGCAGGACCAGCCAGGCGGTGGTATCCAGGGTGGTCGCGAATTCGCCGGTCCAGTCCAGCAGCGTCGATGCCCCGGTCAGGGTATGCAGCGCCCGGTCCACGTCCTCGTAGATGTAGACGCCGAAGTTCGCGATGAGCAGCGCGTAGACGATCCACTTGACGGTCTGCTGGAGCTTGTGGAGGTCGACGGTCGCCAGTCGGTCGTTCACAGGCGATCCCGAATCTGGTGGTAGAGCACCCCCAGCGCGACCAGTGGCCTGCGCAGGCGGCAGGCGCCGGGCATGATCCGCGGCTTCACCGCGGCGAACAGATCGAACCGCTCCATGACGCCGGCGACGGCGTCGGCCATGATCTGGCCGGCCAGGTGGGTCACGTTGACGCCGTGACCCGAGTAACCCTGGCAATAATAGACGTTTGGGGCGACCCGGCCCAATTGGGGCACGCGATTCAGCGGTACCCCGATGGTTCCGCCCCAGGCGTAGTCGATGCGCACGTCGGCGAGCTCCGGGTAGATTCTCGCCATCTTCGCCCGGTGGGTGCGGCGGATGTGCCCGGGATCTTCGCCGGAGTAACCGCTGCGGCCGCCGAACAACAGGCGCTTGTCCGCGCTCAGGCGGTAGTACTCGACCAGGTAGTTTGGGTCGCACACGGCGAGATCGTGCGGATTGATCCTCGCCACCACCGGCTCGGGCAGCGGTTCGGTAGCGATGATGTAGCTCCTGACCGGGAACAGAGCACCCCTCAATGCCGGTTCCGTATCGTGGTAGGCATTGCCCGCGATGACGACGGCATCGGCGGTGACGGATCCCTGTGCGGTGACGACTGTCGGCCGGCTGCCTTTGTCGATACGCAGCACCGGCGAGTTTTCGTAGATGGTCGCGCCCCGGGATACGGCGGCACGGGCCTCGCCGATGCACAGATTCAGTGGATGCAGATGGCCGTTGGCCATGTTCAGGAGCGCGCCGATATAGGCGTCGGTGCCGATCGTCTGCACGGTCTCCGCGCGCGAGAGTAGCCTGAACTCGTGCGGGAAGCGTGCCTTGTCGAGCCGCTCGTAGTCGGCTTCGAGCGCGCGCCGGTGGCGTTCCCGAATCGCGACGTCGACATAGCCGAACTTCAGGTCGCACTGGATGCCGTAGCGCTCGACCCGGTCGCGGATGATCTCGTGCCCGGCCCAGCGCAGCTCGCCGAACAGCTCCTCCGTATCCCGGCCCCGTTGCCGGGCGATGACGTCCTCGCCGGAGATGCCGCCGATCATCTGGCCGCCGTTGCGCCCGGAGGCGCCCCAGCCGACCCTGTTCGCCTCGACCACGTGGACGTCGTAGCCGCGTTCGGCCAGGTGCAGTGCCGTCGAGATGCCGGTGAACCCTGCGCCGACGACACACACGTCCGCGCTCTGAGCGCCGCGCAGCGGCGCAAAGTGCGTCACGTCGTTGACGGTCGCTGCGTAATAGGAGCCGGTATGGTTCTGCAGCCCGGTCATAGCGTTCCCGCTGCGCTGTCGTCGCCGTGGGCAGGGCCGGCAGTCATGCGGTCGGGCGACGGCGAGTCAGTGGTCCGTCCGCGAGCGGCGGTAGCGGGCCGGGGTCTGTCCGACGAACCTCCGGAATGCGGCATAGAAGGCGGAGTTCGAGTTGAAGCCGGCCGCGAAAGCGATATTCAGTATCGCGCTTTCTTCTCCGCCGGTCTCTGCCAGCATCCGTTTTGCATGCTCGATCCGGTACTGGTTCACGTAGTCGAAGAAACTCATCCCGAAGCCGGCATTGATCACCTGAGACAGATGGTTGACGGAACAATCCACGAGCCTCGCGAGATGCGGCAACGTCAGGTCGGAGCGGAGCCAGACCTGCCGCGAGACCATGACCGTCTCGAGACGTTCCCGGCAGGCGGAAAGCTGTGCCTGGCTCAGCCCGGACTTCGCATATTTCAGCTCGCCGGGCGCACCGGCCCCCGGCCGTGACACGCCCGGCCTGTGCGCTGTGTTCGGAAGCTCGTAATAGTCGTGGATCATCGTGGCGGCATCGCCGTGCAGAGTAATGAACTCGGCACCCGGTATCGGCTGCGCGCTGCCGCCGCGCAGGCTGCTGCCGAGCGGGCACATACGGTACTGGAAGGCGATGGTCTCCGGCCCCTCGACGATCTCGCCGATCAGCTCGTAGCGGTGCCGATAGGCAGAGAAAAACTCCCGCAGCCCCACGACCAGCTCGTCGTGGGAGCTGCGCCGGTTCTGCGGGACGTCCCAGTACAGCCCATCGCAGGCCAGGTGGTCCGCCACGGCGACCGGGTCGCGGTGGTTCCAGGCGTCGAAATAACTACTCACGAACTCGGTTGCACGCATCTTCATTTCCTCCCGCAGGAGTACAGAAGCTACCACAGCCATCTCCGTCAGTAGTCGGGCGGCGGCGTGGCGCGAGCCCGGCCCGGCGTCCAGAACGGCTTGTCGCGGCGCACACAGCGCGCGACGCGGCTGTACTGGCGCAGTTCCTTCTCGTAGTAGATCTCCGCCCACAGCGGTCCGTCCAGGTACCGGGTCCGGATCATCGCCAGCGCGATGTTTGCCTTGACCACCGGCGACCACATCGCGGAGGTGACGTAGCCGACCTCCCGCGTGCAACGCCGGTTCGCGTAGATGTACGATCCGCCCGCCGGCCGATTCCCTTCGACGTCGAGTTTCGTCAACGTGTACTTCGGCCCACGGCGCTTTTCCGCCAATAAGGCGCTGCGGCCGTTGAAATGGGGCTTGCGGAAGTCGACCAGCCAGCCGAGATTGAGCTCGAAGGGAGTCTGGTCGTGCTCGAAGTGCACCGTCCGCAACGCCTCGTTGAACTCCATCGCCGGCATGATGAAGCCGGCCTCGAGGCGGGCCATGTTGGTTGCAGCCTCGCCGTAGGGCTGTATCCCGTAGTCGGCACCGGCGGTATAGAGGTCATCCCACAGTTGCAGCCCGAGATGCCGCGGTATCCAGAGCTCGTAGCCGAGATCGCCGGTGAAGCCGGTGCGCGAGACCATCAGGGACTCGCCGCGATAGGGGAAGTGCCGGATGTCGAAGGGCTTCGCCTGCTCGATTCCCTCGAGCCCCAGCTTCTTCAGCACGGCGCAGGAGGTGGGGCCCTGCAGCGACAGCGCCGCGAGGTCGTCGGTAATATCCGTGACCGTGACGTCGTCATAGCCGAACGCGCTCCTGGCCAGCCATGCCGTGCACGGGCTGCCGCAGGTCAGCATGAAGCGGTCCTCGGCCA
This sequence comes from uncultured Woeseiaceae bacterium, assembly GCA_964427415.1. Taxonomy (GTDB): domain Bacteria; phylum Pseudomonadota; class Gammaproteobacteria; order Steroidobacterales; family Woeseiaceae; genus Lentisalinibacter. The sequence goes on from CAYRUH010000032.1 coordinate 25,189, forward strand.
GTCGGAATATCGTGCCGTCGTCGATCATGCGGCCTTCGTCCGTACACCAGACGGAGTAGGCGACCCGGTCGAGGCGGATCCTGCCGATGTCCCGGGTAACCATCCGGTTCAGCATGGCGGCCGCATCGGCGCCGCGGATCTCGTATTTCTGCATCGGGCAGATGTCGTAGGTACCGCAGAGGTTGCGCACGCAGAAGTACTCGTACTCGGCGTCGTAGTAGTACTCGGCGAATTTGTATCCGTTCCAGGCCGACCAGGCCTCACGGATGTTCAGCTCCACCTGCCTCGGGTAGAAGGGGGAGAGTTTCAGGCGTTCGCCGGCGTATCTGTCGCTACTCTCGCTGTTCTCAGTACTCATGGTCATTCGTCGCTGAAGTCGTCTTGCGGCACGGTGTTCGGGCGCCTGAGGTCGCGCAGGATCTCGCGCGCCGAGTTCGCCCCGCAGGCCGCCGATACGCCGCCGCCGGGATGGGTGGAGGAGCCGCTCATGTAGAGATTTTTCACCGGCATGCGGTACTGCCCGTAGCCCGGGAAGGGCCGATTGAAGAAGAGCTGATCGATTGTGAGTTCGCCCTGGAAGATATTGCCCTCGGTGAGACCGATCTCGTTCTCGATCTCGTGCGGGGTGCGCACCTCCATGTGCACGATCAGGTCCCTGAAGCCGGGGCTGTAGCGCTCGATTTTGTCGATGACCGTCTGCCCGAACGCATCGCGTTTCTCCGGCGTCCAGGGGCCGTCCGCGAGCGTCGGCGGACAGTACTGGATGAAGTTGGACATCCAGTGCTGTCCGGGCGGTGCCACCGTCGGATCCCAGGCGGAGGGTATGACGGACTCGATGAACGGGTCGTCGGACCAGCGTCCCCGTTTCCAGCAGTCGTAGGCCCGTTCCATGGTCTCGAGGGTGCCGGTGAAGGCCTGTCCGCCGCGGTTCAGATACGGGTTGTCCGGGACGCCGGCGAATTTCGGCATGCCGGACAGCGCCAGATTGACCTTGCCGGAGGAGCCACGGATCTTGAAGTTCTTCGCCTTCTCGTAAATGCCGTCCGGCAGATCCGAGCGGTCCATGATCTGCGTAAAGGTGCGCTTCGCATCCAGATTGGAGACCACGATGCGGGCCCGGACCTCGTCGCCGTTCTCGAGCGCGACACCGACGGCCTTGCCGTTCTCGACCAGGATCTGCTGCACGCCGGCCTCGGTGCGGATCTCGCCGCCGTGCTCGCGCAGCGCCGAGGCGATCGCGTGGGAGATGGCGCCCATGCCGCCGCGGGCGAGTCCCCAGGCGCCGATATTGCCGTCCACATCGCCCATCACGTGATGCAGCAGGATGTAGGCGGAGCCTGGCGAGTAGACGCCGAGGGCCGTGCCGATGATACCCGGACTCGCCATCGCGCCCTTGATCAGTTCGTTCTCGAAATAGTCCTCGAGGAAATCGGCGGCACTCAGGGTGAAGAAGCGCACGTACTCGTAGAGCTCCTTCTCGCCGAGCGACCAGAACTGCTGCGCGAGGTAGAGTATTTCCATGACGTCCCGTGGCCGGAACGAGGTCGGGTCCGGCGGCGTGCGCATCAGCGTCTTGCGGATCAGCTGGGAGTAGCGCATCAGGTCTGTCTGGAAGCGGTGCATCGCATCTGCGTCGTGGGACGAGTGGCGCTTCAGTTCCAGGTGTGCGGCTTCCTCGTTGTGGTAGGAGAACAGCCGCTCGTCGCCGTCACCGAAATTGACGGTGCCGAGGTAGGGCACGAGCAGCAGGCCGTGGCGGCCGAGGTCCAGGTCGCGGTGGATCGCCTGGCGCATCATGCTGCAGACGTAGGAGCAGTTGGAGTAGATCCAGCCCTCGTGCAATTCCCGGGAGACGGCGGCGCCGCCGATGTAGTCATTCTTCTCCAGCACGACCACCTCGAGGCCTGCCTTGGCCAGGTAGGCTGCGTTGGCCAGACCGTTGTGGCCGGCGCCGATGACCAGCGCGTCGTAACGCTTCATGCCGGGATCTCCTTCATCCCAGTATCTCGCGGGCGGCATTTCGGCCGGGCGCGCCGGTCAGGTCGCCGCCCGGATGGGAGCCCGCGCCGCAGAGAAAGAGCCCCGGAATCGGCGTCGCGTACTGGGCGGCGCCGTAGGTCGGGCGCATCATCAGCAGCTGGTCCATGGCGAACTCGGTGTGGTGCCAGTGGCCGCCGGTGACGTTGAATCGTGCCTCGATGTCTGCCGGCGTCAGGAATTCCGCGTGCAGGATATGCTCACGGATACCCGGCGCGTAACGTGCGATCGTGTCGATCGATCGTTCCCGCATGCGGTCGCGTGCCTCGTCGCTCCATCCGCCGCGCAGCCGGTAGGGTACATACATGACGTGGGCGGAGAGCACATGCCGGCCGTCGGGCGCGGCCGAGGCGTCGTGCAGGCTCGGTATCAGGATCTCCATCACGGGAAGGGCGGGGCAATGGCCGTATTTCGCATCGTCGAAAGCGAATTCGATGGCGTCCATGGTGGGTGCGATGATCAGCCGCCCGTGCGGATGTTCCAGCCCGCGGAATTCCGGCAGGCCGTCCAGCGCGAGATGCAGTTTGGCGACGTAGCCGTCACAGCGGAGCCGCCGGATGCGGTTCGTGAAGTCGATCTCGAGGTTGTCGACACCCACGAGGTCCAGAAATGTCCGCTGCGGATCGGTGCCCGAGATGATACGCGTGGCCTTGATCCCGGTCCCGTCGGCCAGCCTGACGCCGGTCGCGGTCAGGCCGTCTTCGTTGCCCTCGATCAGTATCCGCTCGACGCCGGCTTCGCACCGGATCTCGGCACCTGCCTCCTTCGCCGCTGCCTCCAGCGCGGTGACCAGGCCCTGCATCCCCCTCTCAGACACCGTGTGCTCGCCCTTCGATGCTCCGGCCATCCGATAGAGCATGGCGAATACGGCGCCGTTCGGGGATCGAGGCGCCATCTTGCCGCCGATGAGTCCGTCCCAGCTCAGGGCGGCTTTCAGGAGGTCGCTGGCGAAGACCTCGTCCATCAGGTCCCGCGCCGGCAGTGAGGCGACGCGCAGAAACTCCTGCATGTCCTGCCTGCCCATCCGGCGGATATTCAGGCCGATGTGGGCGAAGGTCATCGCGTTGGCCAGGCCGGCCGCGCCGACCCGGGGCATGGTCTTGTGCCAGAACGGAGCGAGCGCTTTCGCATAGCGCTGCAGCCGGCGACGGTACTCCCCGCAGGCCTGCGCGTCGGTGTTGCCGGCGCCCGTGACCCTGTCGCCGCCGATCGTGACGTGGCGCCCTTCCTCGCCGAGCGCCACTGTCCGGAGCAGCGAGGAGCCGGGATCGAAGCCGTGCCCGGTCAGTCCCAGTTCGTGGGTGACCTGCTCGGAGAAATGGCTCAGCGAGTGGGCCGGCGCGACGTGGAAGCCCGGATGGAATTCGTAGCTCGAGGCGAGGCCGCCGGCCGCGGGCCCCGCCTCGAGCACGAGCACACGCTGGCCGCCGCGCGCCAGGTAGGCAGCGCAGACGAGTCCGTTGTGGCCGGCGCCGATGACGATGGAGTCGTACTGGCTCAAGGCGTTGATCCCGTATCGATCAGCCGATCGACGCAATACGCTAGATGCCACGCCGCCGCGCCGCTTCCGGGCCTATACGCGCGGAACTGCGACTGAGACCGCCCCGGGCGGCGCCGGGGCGCGACCTTCAATCGCCGGGGGTCAGCCTCAGCAGTCGTCCCCGGCTGTCAGCGCGTTCGTCTTCCAGCACCCAGATGGCGCCGTCCGGCCCCGCCGCCAGGGCGCGAACGCGCGCGCCCATATCGTAGCGCCCGGCCTCGCGGGCGCTGTCGCCGTCGAGCTCGATACGCACGATGGCGCGGGACGAGAGTCCGGCGGCGAAGGCATTGCCGCGCCAGTCGCCGAACAGATCGCCGTTGTAGATCATCAGGTCGCCGGGCGAGATGGCCGGCACCCAGGCGACGGCCGGCGTCTTGAATTCCGGCCGGGTGTCGTGATCCGGTATCTCGCGGCCGTCGTAGTGGTCGCCCTCGGAAACCTCGGGATAGCCGTAGTTCCCGGCGCGCACGATGTGGTTCAGCTCGTCGCCGTGGGCCGGGCCCATCTCGATCAGCCAGAGCCGGCCGTCGGAGTCGACGTCGATGCCCAGCGGATTGCGGTGGCCCAGCGACCAGAACTCGCCGTAGACGCCGACGTCGTCAACCAGTGGATTCTGTTCGATGTAGTTCACATAGGGATTGTCCGCGGGCACCGATCCGTCCTCGTTCAGGCGCAGCACTTTGCCCATGTTGCTCTGCATGTCCTGGGCCGGGGTGAACTTCTGGCGGTCGCCGGAGGTGATCCACAGGTAGCCCTCGTTGTCGAAGGCGAGCCGGTGTCCGTAGTGGCCGTAGCCGACCACCTTCGGATACTGGCGCCAGATGACCTCGGCGTCCGAGAGGCTGCCGCCGCGATCGTCCAGGTTCAGCGTCGCGCGAATCACCGCAGCGCCCCGGGTGTCGCCGACGCCGGCCTCGGCGTAGCTCAGGTAGATGATGCCGTTGTCGGCGAAATCCGGGTGGAGCATGACGTCGCCAAGGCCGCCCTGGCCGCCGTAGTCCACGTCCGGTACCCCGCGTAAGGGGCGGGATTGGTCACCCTCACGCGTGACGATGAGAAGGTTGCCCTTTTTCTCGGTGACCAGCAGGCGGCCGTCCGGCAGGAAGGCCATCGCCCAGGGTTCGTCGAACGAGCTAACCGGTTCGACGTTGAAGGGCTTCTCGTTCTCCGCCTCAGCGCAGGCTGCGAGCAGGCATGCTCCCGCAGCGGCGATGCTGATTGCCGATAGCCGATGGTTCCGCCGGCGCTGGATCATGGCGTTCTCCTGTGTGGCTTTTCTCGTGGATGTGAGCGATCAATGTAACCAATGGCCGGGTTGGCTGCCACATACACTCTGTCGGGCCTGAAGGCTATCCTGCAGCTGTTCTTCGGGCCTGAAGGCCCTTCTACGGGGGCCTGAAGGCCCTGCGGGGCCGCTAGTCGGCGGCGTCCCGGGTGAAGGGAACGAAACGGACCGGCAGCCCGTGCCGGGACGTCACCGAGCCGTTCCAGTGTCTGCGCCGCCCGTTCGCCGACTGCCGGGTCGAGATTCTTTTTGCCCGTGTAATCCGCGGTCTCCCGCAGTTGCTCCTCCATCGCCCGGGCTAGCGCCTGACTTTGCGCCTCCCGGGAAAACTCCCAGGAAGACCAGGAGGGTTCCCCGCAGGCAGCGAGCGGCGCACCCATGCCGAGCGCGGCGGCCAGCGGTAGTGATTGCAGCCAGTGGGAACCGGGGGATCGTGCAGACGCCGGCGCCGACGTCCACAGACCGAGGGCCGGGTTTTTCCTCACCGGGGGCCGCGTGAGACGGGCAGCAGTACATCCTTCATCAGATTATCCCAGTCGCCGATGCCGCAGCCGTCGTCACGGGTGACGACGGTGTTCACCGACTGGCCTTCGAGACTGCCGCTCAGCAGCGCGGTCTGCGGGCCGCCGTAGACCTGGGTGCAGACCTGCTCTGGCGACGGCCCGCGGACCAGCCGGTTCTGGACGCCGGGCCGGGCGAGGGCACTGCAGGCCGCCCGCGCGTCGATCTGCGCGTCGCCGCGGAGGATTGCCTCGCCGGAGTCGCAACGGATAACGTAGGACACTGGACTACCCTGCGGGTTCTGGATGACCACGCTGATGTCGGCCCGGACCTGGGAACTGCCGGGCGAGGCCGTGCCGGCGCAGGCGGCGCCCAGCAGTGCGGCGGTGGCGATGCAGCCGGCGCGGCCGATGCTCTCGAGACTCATCCGTCCTCCGGTCAGCTGTCAGACGTGTGTCCCGCTCATCATACCGCCGCCCGGCGACCGGCGTCGCTCAGGGCGGATCGTGTGCTCTCCATCAGTTCGCCGAGTCTCTGCAGCAGACGGGCGCGGTCCGCGGCGCTCTCGACCGTGCGTGGGGACAGGTGGCTCGGATGCTGCTCACGGTCCAGCCAGAATTGTCCGGAGACCTCACCCGCCTCGCTGGCGGCTGCGAGCCAGACTGCCGTGTCCGCCCCTTCCGCGGGTTTGCGCAGCACGTATTTCGTCAGGCGATGAAACGCGGGCAGCGATTCCTCGACGCCGGGGGTATCCGCCCAGCCGGGGTGCATCGCGTTGACCGCGATGCCGTCTTTCGCCCAGCGTTCCGCCCACTCCTCGGTGAGGATCATCAGCCCACGCTTGGCCCGCGCGTAGGCCACTGAGCCGGAGTAGGTACCGCGCTCGCTCTGCAGGTCTCCCACCCGGATCTTCTGGGTGTACATGCCGCCGGACAGTACGTTGACAACACGCGGCGATTCCGCTTGTGCGAGCAGCGAGTGCAGGCGCTCTGTGAGTAGGTACGGGCTCAGCAGCAGCAGGGCGAAACTCTTCTCGAGACCCTCCGCCGTCTCCTGACGCGGATTGAACAGGGCGCCCGCGTTGTTGATGAGCGCATCGAGGGGCGCGCCGGTGGCGAGCAGCCGGTCGCAGAGGGCATGGACGTCGGCCATGAGGGAGAGGTCGGCGATCTCGTAGCCGATGCCGGTGTTGCCGGTCTGCCCCTGGAGCTCGGCCACCAGGGATTGCGCCTTGTCCTCGTCCCGCGCCACGAGCGTCAGGCGCGCGCCGAGCGTGGCCAGCTGTTGTGCGGCAGCCTTGCCGATGCCGGAGGTGGCGCCGGTGAGCAGCATGTGGCGATCTCCGAGGTAGGCTGAGACGGGCTTGAAGTGCCGGCGCGCGGCGCAGTAACCGAGACGCGTGAAGCGCCACACGCCGGGCAGCACCAGTCGGTCGGCGATGGCCGTGAGATTGGAGGGCGCGGGCGGCTCGAATTCGTCCTCCAGCGCCTGGTTCAGCCCGTCCACCGCGCTTTTGCCTACCCGCTCCATGACAGCCGGGAACAGCCGGTTCAGGGCAGCGAGCGGGGCGGGGAAATCGAAGCTCGCGATGTAGCGCACCCGGGACCTGCCGCCGGATGCCTCGAACAGGATCTCCTCGCGGGCCGTGAACAGGCGCGATTTCACCGTCATGAGCATGCGGCGGTCCGGTTCGAACTCGACCACCCGGTAGTGCAGCGAGAAACCCGCCATCATGTCGACGCGGTACTCGGCGCCGACGCCGGGTCCGCCCGCGGTGAGCCGCGCGGCGCTCGCCACCGCCGGGTCCCACTCCTCGATGCGGGCGAAGTCCGACACGTAGGCGAATGCCTCGTGCAACGGGCGCGCCGCTTCGATGGTCTCGTCGAGTGTAATGGTGTTGCTCATGGCATGCCGGCTCTTCAGTCGCAAACCACCGTATTCGTATGGCACGGCGATCCGGTTGCGCCGCCGGCGTCCGGGTTTGCGGGCGGGCGCAGTCAGTCTTCCAGCTCGCCCGCGTCGTAGCGCTTCAGGAAGCGCTTTATGAAGCGCCGCACTTCCCGTGCGGCCGAGGTATCGAGATCCTGACAGGCACCCAGGAAGCGGTCGCGCAGTTCGCCGTCCAGGCGGAGTACGAGCTGCGCGTCCTTTTTCTTCCTCTTCTCTTTTCCTTTCGTGGCCACGTTGCTCGCTGCGTTCATCGTCGCGCTCCTCGCGTCTGTCGTCGGAGCGCCTTGGCGGGACGGTATTTCAATGTATATACGTTCGCTTGGCAAGAGCCAGGGCGGATGATCGGGTCGGACAGTAGGCAGCGCGGTGCGAGACCACCATTTACCATGAGATAGCGAAGTTATATACAAAAAGACATAATTTGATGTACAATGTATATACAACGGTATGCATATAGGGAGATTCTCATGCACAAGATACGACGCTTGATCGCTGTGGCCGCAGGCGGTTGCCTGCTGGCGGGCCTGTCAGGATGCGCGACGACGGCCGATAACATAGATTCTGTGGCCGAACTCGCACGCGCAAGCGGCGACCCGGCTGACGCCGTGGTATTCGGCCGCTTCGAGTTGCTGCGCAACGGTCACGTGGTGGACTTCGGCGACGGCATTTTCGCCAGTACCGCCACGCTGAATCTCGCCGAGGTCGGCAGTGTGAGGCCTGTCATCGGTCAGATCGGCCGGGACGGGGAATTTGCCTGGGTGCTGAAGCCGGGCACCTATCACGTGAAGAGCATCGGCTTCCGCTATCAGGGCCAGATGATCCAGCCGCCCACCGGCTTCTCGTTCACGGTCACGGACGGTTACCCCGCGAGCTACGTCGGCACGATTACGCTGGAGGCGTCCTTCGACCGGGGACTGCCGGGCACGCGCACGCAGGTAGACCGCTACACCATCAGTGACGACTGCGCGGCCGAGTGCGAGCGCCGCCTCAGCCAGCTGGGACTGGGCACGGACCAGTCGACGCGGGCCCTGTTCTCCTGGGAGCGCAGTGTCGCCGCCGTCGAATAGCGCCTGACAGGCTCTATGGGGTGACTCGTTTGACGCGGGTGACTCGCCGCCGGGGAACCGCTCCCCGGCAGCGGCCCCGCTTTTTTCTGTTGTGATCGGTCCGGGCGGGCCGTAGCATCGCTTCATGACAGCCGATTTCCGCAACCGCTACCTCAGCTACGAGGAACTGACTGCGACGCTCGAGCACTGGGCCGAGACCTGGCCGGATTTCGTCCGGCTGCAATCTCTGGGCCACAGCGAAGAGGGACGCGAGCTCTGGCTGCTGACGGTCGGCCCGCGTCCGGACGACATCCGTCCCGCTGTCTGGGTGGACGGCAATATGCATGCCGCCGAGCTGTGCGGTTCCAGCGTCGCGCTCGGTATCGCCGAAGACATGCTGCGTTTCCATGCCGAAGGTGCGGTGCCCCACAATCTCTCGCCCGCCGTGTGCGAGGCGCTCCGCGACGTGCTGTTCTACGTGATGCCGCGGATTTCGCCGGACGGCGCCGAACGCATGCTCGAGGAGTGCCGCTATGTGCGCTCCAACACCCGGGACCGGCGCCCCGACGGCAGTCGCTCCTACTGGCGGCCGGCGGATCTCGATGGCGACGGCGTCGCGCTCGCCATGCGGGTGGAGGATCCGACCGGAGAGTTCGCCCGGTCGGCGGAGGTGGCGGATCTGATGGTGCTGCGCACCGTCGACGACGAGGGCCCGTTCTATAAGCTCTACCCAGAGGGGGTTATCGAGAATTTCGACGGTGCCAACATCCCGTCGCCGTCGTTCCTCTCCGACAGTCCCATCGACCTGAACCGGAATTTCCCCTGGTCCTGGGCGCCCGACCACGAACAGCCGGGAGCAGGCGACTACCCGGGCAGCGAGGCGGAGTCCCGCGCCGTGATCGAGTTCACCACGGCGCATCCGAACATCTTCGCCTGGCTCAACCTGCACACTTTCGGCGGCGTCGGCATCCGTCCGCTCGGCCATCAGCCGGACGCGAAGATGGACCAGGACGATCTCGCCATCTTCCGCCAGGTGGGCGAATGGCTGGAGGCCCACACCGGCTATCCCATGGTCAGCGGCTACGAGGAGTTCCTCTACGAGCCGGACAAGCCGCTGCACGGCGATCTCACGGATTACGCCTATCACCAGCGGGGCTGCATCAGCTACGTGGTGGAGCTGTGGGACCTGTTCGCGCAGGTGGGTCTCGAGCGGAAGAAACCGTTCGTGAAGGCCTACACCGACCTCGACCGCAACGACATGGTGGCGATCGCACGCTGGGATCGCGAACAGAACGCCGGGCGCGCCGTGCTGGCGTGGCGCGGCTTCGAGCACCCCCAGCTCGGCCCCGTGGAACTCGGCGGCATCGACCCCCGGGTGGGGATGTGGAACCCGCCCTACGAGCGCCTGCCCGGCATCTGCAACCAGCATGCGGCCGCCTTTCTGCGCGTCGCCGCCATGGCGCCCCGGCTGCGTTTCGGCGCGGTTGAGAAGACAGACCTCGGCGGCGGTCTTACCCGTGTGGATGTCACGGTGGAGAACGTCGGCTACCTGCCGAGCTACGTGCTCAGCTCGGCGAAGAAGCTCGGCTGGAACGAAGGGCTGTATCTAGACGTCGATTGCGAGGGCTGCGAACTGGCCGAGGGCGGCTCACGTCGCACGCTCGGCCACCTGGACGGCTGGGGCCGCGGCGCGGGCGAGGGCACCGGGGCGCTGTATTACCCCTACGGGCGCGGCAGTACCGGCCGCGCCCGGCGCTTGCTGGTGGTCAAAGGCAACGGCACGGTGACGTTACGCGCGCGGTCCTGCCGCATGGGCGAGATTCGCAGCGTAGTCGCCCTGGACTGAGCCGGCCGGCGGTCAGTCCCGGTCCAGGTCGTCCGGCCGCTTGCTCACGCCGGGCGCGATGGGTTCGCCGGAGTCGCGTTCCCGCACCGCCTCCTTGAAACCGACCTGCTGCGCCCGCTCGCGGAACCAAAGGCCCTCCGGCGAGTGGCGGCCGCCGCGCCCTGCAGCACGATCACGTGCACGTCGGCATCGGCATCCGCGCGCTCGACGGCCCGGCGCAGCTCGCCGTTCATGACGTCGTCGATGGCGTTCAAGCGCCCGGGGCGGTTCAGCGTGATGGTCGCGACCCGGTCGGCCGCCTGCTGCAGCCGTGTCTCGCACAGGCTGCAGGTATAGGAGATGAGCAGAACTACCGGGACCGTCGACTCGATAGGTGTTCGGGAGCCTCTTTTTCGTAATCGACGAGCGCGCCGCTGCGGTAGTCGGCGATGGCCTGCTCTATCTCCTCGCGGGTGTTCATCACGAAGGGGCCGTACTGGGCGACCGGTTCGCCGATGGGCTGGCCGGCCAGCAGGATGAACCGGGCGGTGTCGCTAACGGATTCAACCACCACGCTGTCGCCGTCGCCGAGGATACCCGCCGAGTGCGGCGGTAGTTCCCGGCTGTCGGCGCCGTGGCCGACGGTGATGCTCCCCTCGTAGGCGTAGACGAAGGCGCTGTGCCCGGCCGGGACGGGGCACTCGAACAGGTGGTCCGCCGCCAGTTGCACGTCCAGGAACAGGGGCTCCGTGCTGAGGCCGCGGATGGGGCCGGTCACTCGCTTCCCGTCGGCCGGGATCTCGCCGGCGATGACCTTCACCCGGCCGCCGGGCACGTCGGCGGACGGTATCTCCGCCGCCGGGATGTCGCGGTAGGCGGCCGGCTTCATCTTCTCGGCGGCCGGCAGATTGATCCACAGCTGGAAGCCCCGCATGCGGCCCTCCCGCTGCTGGGGCATCTCGGAGTGGATCACGCCGCGGCCGGCGGTCATCCACTGGACGCCGCCCTCGGTCAGCTCGCCCACGTTGCCCATGTGGTCCTCGTGGCGCATGTGGCCGTTCAGCATGTAGGTGACGGTTTCGAAGCCGCGGTGCGGGTGGGGCGGGAATCCGGCGATATAGTCGTCCGGATTGTCGGTGCCGAACTCGTCCAGCATCAGGAAGGGGTCCAGCCGGCCGGCCTGGCCGGCGCCCAGGCTGCGGCGCAGGCGCACGCCCGCGCCGTCGGAGGTCTCCACGCCCGGGATGACCCTGTCCAGTGTGCGTTCCGCCATGATCCATTCTCCCTCTGTCTGTCAGGCCAGTGTATCGTCCCGCGCTCCCGCCCGCCGACACAGCGGTTATCATGAGATTCGTTTCCGGCCGCCCGCAGCCGAGAACCGGAGGAGAACCGAACCGATGACGAGACCAGTGACCGCCATTTTCGCGGCCGCGACCCTGCTGCTCGCAGTGGTCGCCGCGGCCGCGCCGCAGCGCCCTTTCGCGCGCATGGACGTATTCGAACTGGAGTGGGCCTCGGATCCGCAGATCTCCCCCGCGGGCGAGCATATCGTCTACGTGCGCAACGGCATGGACATCATGACCGACGAACGGATCGGTCGGCTCTGGCTCACGGCGCCCGACGGCGATCGGCACGAGCCGCTGACCGGGGACGAGCGGCAGGAGTCGGGCGCCGTGTGGTCGCCGGACGGCACGCGCATCGCCTACGTGGCGGAGGCCGGCGAGGACGGCGGCGAGATATTCGTCTACTGGCTGGAATCCGGCAAGCGGGTCAGTCTGACGCAACTGGAAGCGAACCCGTCCGGGCTGAGCTGGTCGCCGGACGGCGCATGGCTCGCCTTCTCCATGCGGGTGCCGGCCGAACCGCCGTCACTGGTGGAGCCGCCGCCGAAGCCCGAAGGCGCCGAGTGGGCGGAGACGCCCCGGGTCACGACCCGGGTGACCTACGAGAGCGACGGTCAGGGTTACCTGGAGCCCGGGTTCCATCATTACTTCGTGCTGCCCGCCGACGGCGGCACGCCCCGGCAGGTGACCTCCGGCGCATTCCACCACAGAGGTACGCCTCGCTGGACACCCGACGGCGAATCGCTGGTCTTCTCGGCCAACCGCAATCCGGACTGGGAGCGGGACTTCGTCGAATCGGACATCTACCGGGTGGATGTTGCCAGCGGGGAGGTCACCCGGCTCAGCGACCGGGACGGTCCGGATACCGAGCCCGTGGTCTCGCCGGATGGCCGCCTGATCGCCTGGCGCGGCTACGACGACGAGGTCCAGACCTATCAGGTCGACAGGCTGTACGTCATGGAGGTCGACGGCGGCGGCCAGCGCGAACTGCTGCCGGATCTGGACCGCAGCGTATCGGGCCTCGCCTGGAACCGGGAGGGCGACGGGTTGTATTTCCAGTATGCCGATCAGGGCGTGACCCGGATCGGGTTCACCACTCTCGGCGGCAAGTTCCGGGTGATGGCGGAGAACCTCGGCGGCACGGTCATCGGGCGCCCCTACCTGCGGGGATCTTTCTCGGTCTCCGACGACGGCAGGATCGCCTACACCCGCGCCACCGCCGACCGCCCGGCCGACGTCGCCGTGGTCTCCTGGCTGGGCGGCGCGCCCGCTGCCGTCACCGACCTGAACGCCGATGCGCTGGGCGGGCGGTTGCTGGGCCGGGTGGAGGAAATCCGCTATCCGTCGACGCTGGACAAGCGGGAAATCCAGGGCTGGGTGGTCAAGCCGCCCGGCCACGATCCGGACCGGGACTATCCGCTGCTGGTCGAGATCCACGGCGGACCCATCTCGCACTACGGTCCGGTGTTCTCCCCGGAAATCCAGCTCTACGCGGCGGCGGGCTACGTGGTGTTCTACCCCAATCCGCGGGGCAGCACGGGTTACGGCGAGGAGTTCGGCAATCTCCTCTATCACGATTACCCGGGCGGTGATTACCAGGACATCCTCGACGGCGTGGACGTCCTCATCGAGGCAGGCATCGCCTCCGAAGACCGCCTCTACATTACCGGCGGCAGCGCCGGCGGCATCATGACGGCCTGGATCATCGGCAAGACCGACCGCTTTCGGGCGGCCGCCGTCATCAAGCCGGTGATGAACTGGATCAGCAAGACGCTGACCGCCGACAACTACTACAGGTATGCGGACTATCGTTATCCGGGCCAGCCCTGGGAGAGCATCGAGGAATATATGAAGTATTCGCCCGTGTCGCTGGTCGGCGGGATCGAGACGCCGACGCTGGTCATGGTGGGCACCGACGACCTGCGCACGCCGCCGTCCGAGGCGAAGCAGCTCTACAGCGCGCTGAAGATCCGGGGCATCGACACGGCACTGGTGGAGATGCCGGGCGCCGCCCACGACATCGCGCACCGGCCGAGCCAGCTCATCGCGAAGGTGGATCATATCCTCGCCTGGCTGCAGAGGTATCCGCCGCAATGAGGGTGACGGCGGAGCGGGCGACAGTCGGCGTCCTCGTTTTCGACGACGTGGAGGTGCTCGACTTCTGCGGTCCCTTTGAAGTGTTCTCGGTGGTTAGGCTGGAGGAGGGAACGCGGCGCGAAGTACCGTCCCCTTTCGACGTCGGCCTGGTCGCGGAGACGCCGGAACCGATCACTACCAGCGGCGGCATGAGAGTGACGCCGCGCTGGTTCTTCGAAGATTGTCCGGTCCTCGATCTGCTGCTGGTCCCGGGCGGCTGGGGGGTGCGCCGCCAGCTCCGGAATCCGCCCCTGCTGGACTGGCTGCGCGAGCGCAGCCGCCAAGCGGAGCGGCTCTGCTCGGTCTGCACCGGTTCCCTGCTGCTCGGCGCCGCTGGTCTGCTGGAGGGACGCCGCGCGACCACCCACTGGCGGTCGCTGGACTGGATGGCGGAGCTGCTGCCGGCGGTGGAGGTCGTGCGCGACAGGCACTTCGTCCGTGACGGCCGCGTCTGGACCTCGGCGGGAATCTCGGCCGGTATCGACATGTCGCTCAGGATCGTTGCCGCGGTTCACGGCGAGGAGGTTGCCCGGGCGACGGCGCGTTACATGGAGTACGCCTGGCCGGAATCCGACACGCGGCGAATATCGGTGCCCGGCTAGTGTCCCGTGCGGGTAATTCGTTGACCTTCTGCGAGAATCTGAGCGCCTTGG
>CAYRUH010000033.1:0-38450 GCA_964427415.1 uncultured Woeseiaceae bacterium
ACGCCGACTTCGACGGCGACCAGATGGCCGTCCACGTGCCGCTGTCCATCGAGGCGCAGCTCGAGGCGAGGGCGCTGATGATGTCTTCGAACAACATCCTCTCGCCCGCCAACGGTGATCCCATCATCGTGCCGTCCCAGGATGTGGTGCTGGGCCTCTACTACATGACCCGCGAGCGGGTTAACGCTCCCGGCGAGGGCATCTACTTCTCCGATGTCAAGGAGGTGCACCGCGCCTATGAGGCCGGCATCGCCGACCTGCAGGCCAGGGTGAAAGTACGCCTGACCGAGACTGTCTCGGACGAGGAGGGCGAGATGATCACCCGGACGCGGCTGGTGGACACCACCGTCGGCCGTGCGCTGCTGTCGGAGATCCTGCCGAAAGGGCTTTCGTTCGATCTCGTCAACCGGGACATGAACAAGAAAGCCATCTCCAGCGTGATCAACAGCTGCTATCGCAACGTCGGTCTGAAGGAGACCGTGGTCTTCGCGGATCAGCTGATGTACATGGGCTTCCGCTACGCGACCCGCGCCGGTGTGTCCATCGGCGTGAACGACATGGTGGTGCCGGAGGTCAAGCAGGAGATCCTGGCCCGGGCCGAGGCCGAGGTGAAGGAGATCCAGGATCAGTATTCCAGCGGTCTCGTCACCGATGGCGAGCGCTACAACAAGGTGGTGGACATCTGGTCGCATACCAACGACCAGGTGGCCAAGGCCATGATGGACAAGCTCGGCACGGACGAGGTGACCGCCGCCGACGGCAAAGTCGTGGAGCAGGAGTCTTTCAACTCAATCTACATGATGGCCGACTCCGGCGCCCGTGGTTCGGCCGCGCAGATCCGTCAGCTGGCCGGCATGCGCGGTCTGATGGCCAAGCCGGACGGCTCCATTATCGAGACGCCTATCACCGCGAACTTCCGTGAGGGTCTCGACGTCCTGCAATACTTCATCTCCACCCACGGCGCCCGCAAGGGACTGGCCGATACGGCGCTGAAGACCGCCAACTCGGGTTATCTCACCCGCCGGCTGGTGGACGTCGCCCAGGACCTGGTGGTCACGGAACCCGACTGTGGCACCCGCAACGGCGTCGACATGATTCCGCTGGTGGAAGGCGGCGACGTGGTCGAGCCCCTGCGCGAGCGGGTGCTGGGCCGCGTGCTGGCCGACCCTGTGATGGTGCCCGGTACCGATAAAGTGGCGCTGGATGCCGGTTCCCTGCTGGACGAGACGAGCGTGCAGCTGCTCGAGGAGCTGTCCATCGATCACGTCAAGGTCCGTTCGCCCATCACCTGCGAGACACGCTACGGCGTGTGCGCCCAGTGCTACGGACGTGACCTGGCGCGCGGGCACAGGATCAACATCGGCGAGGCCGTCGGCGTGATCGCGGCCCAGTCCATCGGTGAACCGGGCACCCAGCTCACGATGCGCACCTTCCACATCGGCGGCGCGGCTTCCCGCTCGGCCGCCGTGAGCAGCGTCGAGATCAAGACCAAGGGCGTGGTGCGGCTGAGCAACATCAAGACGGTGAATCACGAGAAGGGCTATCTGGTGGCCGTCTCCCGGTCGGGCGAACTCTCCGTCATGAACGAGTACGGCCGGGAGCGCGAGCGCTACAAGGTGCCCTACGGCGCGATCATCTCGGTCCAGGACGGTGATGAGGTCCAGCCCGGACAGGTGGTGGCGACGTGGGATCCGCACACGCACCCGGTGGTCAGCGAGGTCTCCGGTACCATCAAGTTCCAGGACTTCGTCGAGGGCGTGACCATCACCGAGCAGGTGGACGAGATGACCGGTCTCACGAGCACGGTGGTGGAGGATCCGAAGCAGCGTGGTGGCTCCGGCCGCGACTTGCGCCCGCTCGCCAAGCTGGTGGGCGAGAACGGCGAGGAGGTCAATTTCGCCAACACGGATATCCCGGCGGTCTATGCGCTGCCGGCGGGCGCCATCGTCAACATGCGTGACGGCGACACCGTCACTGTCGGCGACGTGATCGCCCGTATCCCGCAGGAATCCTCCAAGACCCGCGACATTACCGGTGGTCTGCCCCGGGTGGCCGACCTGTTCGAGGCCCGCAAGCCCAAGGAGGCGGCGATCCTGGCTGAATACACCGGCACGGTCAGCTTCGGCAAGGAGACCAAGGGCAAGCGCCGTCTGATCATCACCGACGAGGAGGGCGAGAGCCACGAGGAGCTGATTCCGAAGTGGCGTCACCTGAACGTCTTCGAGGGCGAGCAGATCGAGCGCGGCGAGGTCATCGCCGACGGCGAGCCGAACCCCCATGACATCCTGCGCCTGCAGGGCGTCGAGCCGCTGGCGGATTACCTGGTGCGCGAGAT
This sequence comes from uncultured Woeseiaceae bacterium, assembly GCA_964427415.1. Lineage (GTDB taxonomy): Bacteria > Pseudomonadota > Gammaproteobacteria > Steroidobacterales > Woeseiaceae > Lentisalinibacter. Next base: position 2,336 of record CAYRUH010000033.1, read on the forward strand.
CCAGGACGTCTACCGTCTGCAGGGCGTGAAGATCAACGACAAGCACATCGAGGTAATCATCCGCCAGATGCTGCGCAAAGTGATCATCAGCGATCCGGGCGAAACCAGCTACCTGCGCGGAGAACAGATCGACTTCGCGCGTGCGCTGGAGGCTATCGAGCAGATGGAGGCCCAGGGCAAGGAGCCGCTCACTTACGAACCGCTGCTGCTCGGCATCACGAAGGCTTCGCTGGCCACCGAGTCGTTCATCTCCGCCGCCTCCTTCCAGGAGACCACCCGCGTCCTCACCGAGGCCGCGGTGCGGGGCCTGAAGGACGACTTGCGCGGCCTGAAGGAGAATGTGATCGTCGGGCGCCTGATCCCGGCCGGCACCGGTTTCGCGCATCATGCGGAGCGCCGGCGCACCCGGGAGCAGGAGCTGGCCGAGCAGCTCCAGGAGCTGGAGAGCGACGCCGCGGAGGCCGAGGCGGAAGCGGCCGAGGGGGGAGTTGCAGAGGCGGAAGCGGCCGAGGGCGCCGAACAGGCCGGCGTGGAAGAAGAGACCACGACCGACGAGTGACGTCAGTGGCGGGCGGTCCCTTCGCTTTTCACGGCCCGTCCGCTGCTTGACACCCGTTGCCGGGAGTCCATAGAATGCCCGGCTACGCGTTGAGGCCGGCCACTGCCGGCTTTACAGGATTCCGGCGCCGGATGCCAGGGCAGGCGTCATGGTTCCACGGCACGTCTGGCGGGCCGCTTAAAACGGCACGGCAGGCGGCTTTTGCGTGTGAGTCTTGCAAGCACCGCGCAAGCCCGTTCGGATCTGGATTTTTTCAAGACACAAATGGAAGGCCCATGGCCACGACAAATCAGCTAGTCAGGAGCCCCCGCAAGTCGCGGCGGGAGAAGAGTGCGGTGCCGGCGCTGGAGGGCAGCCCCCAGAAGCGAGGCGTGTGCACCCGCGTGTACACCACGACGCCGAAAAAGCCGAACTCGGCCATGCGCAAGGTCGCGCGTGTGCGGCTGACGAATGGCTACGAAGTGACCAGCTACATCGGCGGCGAGGGCCACAACCTGCAGGAGCACTCGGTGGTGCTGATCCGCGGCGGCCGCGTGAAAGACCTGCCAGGCGTGCGCTACCACACCGTGCGCGGCACGCTGGACTGCGCTGGTGTCAATGATCGTCGGCAGGGCCGTTCGAAGTACGGCGCGAAGCGGCCGAAGTCCTGACCCATATATCGAAACGATATATATCAACAGAAATCGCTGATCGAGATCGAACATGTCCAGACGTAGCCAGGCACCCAAGCGCGAGATTCTCCCCGATCCAAAGTACGGGAGCGATTTACTCGCCAAATTCATGAATATGGTGATGGTCGACGGCAAGAAGTCCGTCGCCGAGCGCATCCTCTATGGCGCACTGGACCGCATCACCGAGCGCAGCGGTCAGGCCGGCGGCGGATCTCTGGAAGTGCTGGAGACGGCACTCGAAAACGTGAAGCCCGTCGTCGAGGTGAAGTCCCGGCGCGTTGGCGGCGCCACTTACCAGGTGCCCGTCGAGGTCCGGCCCCAGCGCCGTCAGACGCTGGCCATGCGCTGGGTTATCGAGGCTGCGCACAAGCGCAGCGAGAAATCCATGGCACATCGCCTGGCTCACGAGTTGATGGACGCTGCGGAAAGCCGCGGCGCCGCTGTCAAGAAGAAGGAAGACACGCACCGGATGGCGGAGGCCAACAAGGCCTTCTCGCATTACCGCTGGTGATCGGCCCCTGGCGGCACTGAGTCGACTCCTTTTCTTCGAGGAATTTCCCGTGGCACGTAAGACACCTATCGAACGCTATCGCAATATCGGCATCATGGCCCACATCGATGCCGGCAAGACGACCACGACCGAGCGCGTTCTGTTCTATACCGGCATCTCCCACAAGATGGGTGAGGTGCACGACGGTGCGGCGGTCATGGACTGGATGGAGCAGGAGCAGGAGCGCGGAATCACCATCACCTCCGCGGCTACCACCTGCTTCTGGCAGGGCATGGACCAGCAGTATCCGGAGCACCGGATCAACATCATCGACACGCCCGGCCATGTCGACTTCACGATCGAGGTGGAGCGCTCTCTGCGCGTCCTGGACGGCGCCATCACGGTGTTGTGCTCGGTGGGCGGCGTCGAGCCCCAGACCGAGACCGTCTGGCGGCAGGCGAACAAGTACAAGGTGCCGCGCATGGTGTTCGTCAACAAGATGGACCGGGCCGGCGCCAATTACCTGCGCGTGGTGAATCAGGTGAAGGACCGTCTTGGCGCAAATGCCGTCCCCATCCAGCTGCCAATTGGTGCCGAGGAGAATTTCCAGGGCATCGTCGACCTCATCCGCATGAAGGCGATCTACTGGGAAGAGGAAAACATGGGCGCCAACTACGAGCAGAAGGACATCCCGGATGAACTCGCCGACCAGGCAGTCGAGTACCGGGAGCAGATGGTCGAGGCCGCAGCCGAGGCCAATGAGGAGTTGCTGGACAAGTTCCTGGAAGAGGGTGATCTCACCAACGAGGAGATCATCCGGGGTCTGCGTGCGCGCACGCTCGCCAACGAGATCGTGCTCACCATGTGCGGCTCGGCGTTCAAGAACAAGGGCGTGCAGGCGATGCTGGACAGCGTGATCGCGTTCATGCCGTCGCCGGTCGACGTGCCGCCGATCCACGGCATCCTGGAAGATGAGACCGAGGCAAGCCGTCCGTCCAAGGACGATGCGCCTTTCGCGGCGCTGGCTTTCAAGATCGCAACCGACCCCTTCGTCGGCAACCTGACCTTCTTCCGCGTCTACTCGGGCGTGCTGAATTCGGGCGACACCGTGTTCAATCCGGTGAAGAGCAAGCGTGAGCGTATCGGCCGTCTCCTTCAGATGCACTCGAACGAGCGCCAGGAGATCAAGGAAGTGCGTGCGGGCGACATCGCCGCGGCCGTGGGTTTGAAGGACGTCACCACGGGCGACACGCTGAGCGATCCGAAAGACATTATCACCCTGGAGCGCATGGAGTTCCCGGAGCCGGTGATCTCTGTCGCCGTCGAGCCCAAGACGAAGGCCGATCAGGAGAAGATGGGCCTCGCCCTGCAGAAGCTCGCGAAAGAGGATCCCTCGTTCCGGGTGCATACGGACGAGGAGTCCGGCCAGACCATCATTTCCGGCATGGGCGAGCTGCATCTGGAGATCATCGTCGATCGCATGCGGCGCGAGTTCAAGGTGGAGGCCAACGTGGGCAAGCCCCAGGTGGCCTATCGGGAGACGATCCGCAGCCCGGTCGAGCAGGAAGGCAAATTCGTCCGCCAGTCCGGCGGCCGCGGCCAGTACGGGCACGTTTACATCAAGATCGAGCCGCGCGAGGCGGGCGAGGGTTACGAGTTCGTCAACGCCATTGTCGGTGGCGTGGTGCCGAAGGAGTACATCCCGGCTGTGGACAAAGGCATCCGGGAGCAGATGGAGAACGGCGTGATTGCGGGCTATCCGGTCGTGGACTGCCGGGTCACTCTCTACGACGGCTCCTATCACGACGTCGACTCGAGCGAGATGGCGTTCAAGATCGCCGGCTCGATGGCATTCAAGGAAGGCGCGGCCAAGGCGAGTCCGGTGCTGCTCGAGCCCGTCATGAAGGTGGAGGTCGTCACGCCCGAGGAATACATGGGCGACGTCATGGGCGACCTCAATCGCCGGCGCGGCCTGCCTCAGGGCCTGGATGATTCCGCGATGGGCAAGATCATCCGCGCCGAGGTGCCGCTGGCGGAGATGTTCGGCTACGCGACGGAGCTGCGCTCCATGTCCCAGGGCCGCGCGACTTACTCGATGGAGTTCGAGAAGTATGCCGAGGTGCCGAACAACGTCGCCGAGGCCGTGATCAAGAAGGCGGGCTGAGCGCAGTCCTGATTTTTGTTTTGAGCCCGACTGAAAGGTAGGCAGAGATGTCCAAAGCGAAGTTTGAGAGAACCAAGCCCCACGTGAACGTAGGCACGATTGGTCACGTTGACCACGGCAAGACGACTTTGACGGCTGCGATGACGAAGGTGATGGCCGAGAAGTTTGGTGGTGAGGTGCGGGCTTACGACCAGATCGACAATGCGCCGGAGGAGAAGGCACGTGGTATCACGATTGCCACGGCGCACGTGGAGTACGAGAGCGATGCGCGCCACTACGCGCACGTGGACTGCCCGGGCCACGCCGACTACGTGAAGAACATGATCACGGGTGCGGCGCAGATGGATGGTGCGATTTTGGTGGTGAGTGCAGCGGACGGACCGATGCCGCAGACGCGCGAGCACATACTGCTGGCGCGCCAGGTGGGTGTGCCCTACATCGTGGTGTACCTGAACAAGGCGGACATGGTGGATGACGAGGAGCTGCTGGAGCTGGTGGAGATGGAGGTGCGCGATCTTCTGTCGACCTACGAGTTCCCGGGCGACGATACGCCGATCATCACCGGTTCTGCGCTGAAGGCGTTCGACGGGGATGAGTCGGATATCGGCGTGCCTTCGATCTACAAGCTGATCGAGGCGATGGACAGCTATATTCCGGAGCCCGAGCGTGCGGTGGACGGTGATTTCCTGATGCCGGTGGAGGATGTGTTCTCGATCTCTGGCCGTGGCACGGTGGTCACGGGGCGTATCGAGCGTGGCATCGTCAAGGTGGGTGACGAGGTGGAGATTGTCGGTATCAAGGATACGACGAAGACGACCTGCACTGGTGTGGAGATGTTCAGGAAGCTTCTGGACGAGGGTCAGGCGGGCGACAACGTGGGCGTGCTGCTTCGTGGCACCAAGCGCGACGAGGTGGAGCGCGGCCAGGTGCTGGCGAAGCCTGGCTCGATCACGCCGCACACGAAGTTCGAGGCGGAGGTCTACATCCTGACGAAGGAGGAGGGCGGTCGTCACACGCCGTTCTTCAAGGGTTACCGTCCGCAGTTCTACTTCCGCACGACGGACGTGACGGGTGCGGTGGAGCTGCCCGAGGGCACCGAGATGGTGATGCCGGGCGACAATGTGAAGATGGTGGTGGAGCTGATCGCACCGATCGCCATGGAGGACGGGCTGCGCTTCGCCATCCGTGAGGGCGGTCGCACGGTGGGCGCCGGTGTGGTCGCGAAAATCATCGAATAATCAATGCAATAACCAATGTAGGAGGGGCTTTAGCCCCGATTCATTGCAAACGGAGTTTGACAGCCGGACAGATATTGCAGGCCAGTAGCTCAACTGGCAGAGCAGCGGTCTCCAAAACCGCAGGTTGGGGGTTCGAGTCCCTCCTGGCCTGCCACTCGGTCCGGGTCGACGTGCAAGCATGAACGCAAAGACTGAAACACCGGAACCCGGCGCGCTGGATACGGTCAAGCTGATTATCGCCGCTGCAATCCTGGTGGCGGGCATCTTCGGCTACTACTGGTATTCGGAGCTCGCCTTGCCGCTGCGTGTGCTCATGGTGCTGGCCGCCACCGGTGTCGGTATCGGCGTGGGCATGACCAGCGCCCAGGGTCAGGGGCTCTGGCGGTTTATCCAGGGCTCGCGCATCGAGATTCGCAAGGTGGTGTGGCCGACCAAGCAGGAGACCACCCAGACGACGATTGCGGTGTTCGTGTTCACTCTGATCCTCGGCCTGTTCTTCTGGGGGCTGGATTCTGTCCTGCTCCTGATCACCCGCTACCTGACCGGGCATGCCGGCTAGGCGGCCGGGCCGTCCACTGCAGGGGTAAAGCATTGGCCAAGCGTTGGTACATCGTTCACGCGTACTCGAATTTTGAGCACAAGGTGAAGTCGTCCCTCGAGGAACGCATCAAGCTCGCCGGTCTGGAAGACAGATTCGGCGAGATCCTGGTGCCCACCGAGGAGGTGGTCGAGATGCGCGAAGGCCAGAAACGGCGCAGCGAGCGCAAGTTCTTCCCCGGCTACGTGCTGGTGAACATGGAGATGGACGACGACACCTGGCACCTGGTCAAGGACGTTCCGAAGGTGCTCGGCTTCATCGGCGGTGCGAGCGACCGGCCTGCGCCGATCAGCGACAAGGAAGCCGAAGCCATCCTCCAGCGCGTGAAGGAGGGCGTCGACAAGCCGCGGCCGAAGGTGTTGTTCGAGCCCGGCGAGGTCGTGCGTGTCACCGACGGGCCGTTCAACGACTTCAACGGCGTGGTCGAGCACGTCAACTACGACAAGAGCCGGTTGCGCGTAGCGGTCCAGATCCTGGGCCGTTCCACGCCGGTGGAACTGGACTTCGGGCAGGTCGAGAAGGCCTGATCCGTGATTGTGACGGCCGCCCCGGCGGCCGGCCGAGACCGACGACGGGGAGCCGCGAGGCGTTCGCACCCGTGAGGAAGATCTAGATGGCAAAGAAAGTAACAGGCTACATCAAGCTCCAGGTGCCTGCAGGTCAGGCCAATCCCAGTCCGCCCGTCGGCCCTGCGCTGGGTCAGCACGGTGTGAACATCATGGAATTCTGCAAGGCGTTCAACGCCGAGACGCAGAACATCGAACAGGGGTTGCCGGTGCCGGTGGTGATCACGGTCTACAGCGACCGCAGTTTCACCTTCATCACCAAGACGCCGCCGGCGGCGGTGCTGCTGCGCAAGGCCGCCGGTGTCCCGAAGGGCTCCGGCACGCCGAACACCGAGAAGGTGGGCAGAGTCACCCGGGCACAGCTCGAGGAGATTGCCAACACCAAGACCCCGGACCTGACGGCTGCCGATCTGGACGCTGCGGTGCGGACCATCGCCGGCACGGCCCGCAGCATGGGCCTTGAAGTCGAGGGGGTCTGATCATGGCGAAGATGAGCAAGAGAAAGGTTGCCATCCGGGAGAAGCTGGAGCCGGGCAAGGCCTATCCGCTGGACGAGGCGCTGGGTCTTCTGAAGGATCTGGCCAATGCAAAGTTCTCCGAAAGCATCGACGTGGCCGTGAATCTGGGCGTGGACCCGCGCAAGTCGGACCAGGTGGTCCGCGGCTCGACGGTACTGCCGAACGGAACCGGCAAGACGGTGCGCGTGGCGGTGTTCGCCCAGGGCGACAACGCCGAGAAGGCGAAAGCGGCCGGCGCGGATATCGTCGGGTTCGAGGATCTCGCCGAGTCCATCAAGGGCGGCGAGATGAATTTCGACGTCGTCATCGCCACGCCGGACGCCATGCGGGTGGTCGGCCAGCTGGGCCAGATACTGGGCCCCCGCGGCCTGATGCCGAACCCGAAGGTCGGCACGGTCACCGCGGACGTGGAGACGGCGGTGCATAATGCGAAGGCCGGCCAGGTGCGCTACCGCACCGACAAGTCGGGCATCATCCACTGTCCAATCGGCAAGGCGGAGTTCGAGGTACCGGCGTTGCGCGAGAATCTGAACGCGCTGCTCGCGGACCTGAGGAAAGCAAAGCCGGCTGCATCGAAGGGTGCCTTTCTGAAGAAACTCACGGTTTCCTCGACGATGGGCCCGGGTATCGCAGTCGATCAGTCCTCCCTGGAGGCCTGATAGAGAGATGTCGCGGCCCGCTTGCGGGTCGCAGCATGCCGGGCTTAATGGCCCGGCGGATCGTCGAAGACCGCAGGTGTCCCTGCCCACGGGCCGGGGCTTAATCACCGAAAGCCTGCGCAGATGGTGAACCCTGAGTCAGTGAGGCTGCGTGCTGCTGGCGACGGTCACCGTTTCGACAAAACGGGTGGACGGACAGGGAATGCCGTCCGAGTCAGACCGACAGCCAGGAGGAACTCTATGGCACTGAGACTGGAAGAGAAGAAAGCAGTCGTTGCCGAGGTGAATGCTGTCGCGGGCGAGGCGATCTCCGCCGTGGCGGCGGAGTATCGGGGTCTGTCCGTCAGTGAGATGACGGCGCTCAGGACCGAGGCGCGGAACGCCGGGGTGTATCTGCGTGTGGTCAAGAACACGCTGGCACGCCGGGCGATCTCCGGTACCGGCTTCGAGTGCATGACGGAGACCCTGAAAGGGCCAATCCTGCTCGCATTCTCTACGGAGGATCCGGGTGGCGCAGCGCGGGTGATAAAGGACTTCGCCAAGGAGCACGAGGCACTGAAAGCCGTGTCTCTGTCCACCGGCGGGGAACTTTACCCGGGTGCGGAACTCGACCGGCTCGCGAGCCTGCCCACGATGGATGAGGCCCGCGCATTGCTGCTCGGCGTGCTGCAGGCACCGGCCTCGAAGCTCGTGCGCACGCTGGCGGAACCGTCCGCCATGCTGGCACGTACACTCGGCGCCCACAGCCGGCAGGCTGCATGAGCCTTTGCAACCAATTGATCAGTTACTGATTCAGGAAACTAGAGAGGAATTCGAAAATGGCAATGTCCAATGAAGAGCTGCTTAAGGAACTGAGCGCGAAGCCCATCATGGAAGTGGTGGACCTGGTGAAGATGCTGGAAGAGGAGTGGGGCGTCTCCGCGGCCGCTCCGGTGGCGGTCGCCGCGGGTCCGGCAGCCGGCGGCGAAGCCGCGGCCGCCGAAGAGAAGACCGAATTCGACGTCCACATGACCAGCTTCGGCAGCAACAAGGTGTCCGTCATCAAGGCGGTCCGCGCCATCACCGGCCTCGGCCTGAAGGAAGCCAAGGACATGGTGGAGGGTGCTCCCACCACCGTGAAGGAAGGCGCTACCAAGGAAGATGCCGAGGCGATCAAGAAGCAGCTGGAAGAGGCCGGCGCGAGCGTCGAGCTCAAGTAAACGAGCGAACACTGCTTACAGCGAACGACTTGAGGGTACTCAACTGACCATGCGCGGGCCCGCCCGCGCGACCAGGAGCCGGCAGGTGGCCTCAGTGCCGCCGGCCGGCTCTCCTGCGCCCGACAGATTCATATGTCCGTACAGAGGAAATCTCTAATGGCTTACTCCTTCACAGAGAAGAAGCGCATCCGCAAGGACTTCGGCAAGCGTCCGAGTATCCTGAACGTGCCCTATCTCCTGTCGATTCAGCTCGACTCCTACCGCAAGTTCCTGCAGACGGACAAGTCCGAGGACGCCCGGGAGGAGATCGGTCTGCACGCGGCGTTCAAGACGGTCTTCCCGATCGTCAGCTATTCCGGCAATGCCGCGCTGGAGTATGTCAGCTACCGGCTCGGAGACCCGGTCTTCGACGTCAAGGAGTGCCAGCTGCGCGGGCTCACCTACGCGGCGCCTCTGCGCGTGAAGGTGCGCCTGGTCATCTACGACAAGGAGGCCTCTGGCACGCCCAAGCCGGTCAAGGACATCCGGGAGCAGGAGGTCTATCTCGGCGAGCTGCCGCTGATGACCGAGAACGGTACCTTTGTCATCAACGGCACCGAGCGGGTCATAGTCTCTCAGCTGCACCGGTCCCCGGGTGTGTTCTTCGACCATGACAAGGGCAAGACCCACTCGTCGGGCAAGCTGCTTTTCTCCGCTCGTATCATCCCGTACCGGGGCTCCTGGCTCGACTTCGAGTTCGATCCGAAGGACGCGCTGTTCGCCCGCATCGACCGCCGGCGCAAGCTGCCGGTCACCATCATCCTGCGGGCGCTCGGGCTCACCAACGAGGAGATGCTCGACATCTTCTTCGACAAGAACGACTTCTACCTGTCGAAGAAGGAGATCCGCATGGGTCTGGTGCCCCAGCGCCTGCGTGGCGAAACCGCTATCTTCGACATCAAGATCGGCCGCAAGACGATCGTCGAGGAGGGTCGCCGCATCACTGCCAAACACGTCCGTGATCTGGAAAAGGCGGGCATGGAATCCCTGGCGGTGCCACCGGAATACCTCGAAGAGAAGATTCTCGCCCATGACGTCGTGGACACCGAGACCGGTGAGCTGCTGGCCGCGGCCAACGACGAGATCACCGAGGAGATGGTGCAGCTATTCATCGAGAACGGTATCGAGCATGTGCGCACCCTGTACGTGAACGACCTCGACCGCGGACCCTACATCTCCAACACCCTGCGCATCGACCCCTCCACCACCAGGCTCGAGGCGCTGGTGGAGATCTACCGCATGATGCGTCCGGGCGAGCCGCCCACGAAGGAGGCCGCCGAGAATCTTTTCAGCAACCTGTTCTTCAATCCGGAGCGCTACGACCTCTCCGCGGTCGGCCGGATGAAGTTCAACCGTCGCGTGGGACGTGACGAAATCACCGGCTCCGGCATCCTTTCCCAGGACGACATCCTGGACGTCATGAAGACGCTGATCGAGATCCGCAACGGCTACGGCACGGTGGACGACATCGACCACCTCGGCAACCGCCGGGTGCGCAGCGTGGGCGAGATGGCGGAGAACGCTTTCCGCATCGGTCTGGTCCGCGTCGAGCGCGCCGTGAAGGAGCGCCTGACCCAGGCCGAGACCGAGGGTCTGATGCCCCAGGAGATGATCAACGCCAAGCCGGTGGCTGCTGCGGTGAAGGAGTTCTTCGGCTCGAGCCAGCTGTCCCAGTTCATGGACCAGAACAACCCGCTGTCGGAGGTTACCCACAAGCGGCGCGTCTCCGCGCTGGGCCCGGGCGGCCTCACCCGGGAGCGAGCCGGCTTCGAGGTGCGCGACGTGCACCCGACCCACTATGGCCGGGTCTGCCCGATCGAGACGCCGGAAGGCCCGAACATCGGCCTGATCAACTCGCTGTCGGTCTACGCCCGTACCAACGAGTACGGCTTCCTCGAGACGCCCTACCGCAAGGTGGAGAGCGGCCGCGTGACCGACAAGATCGAGTATTTGTCTGCCATCGAGGAGAGCCAGTACGTGGTGGCCCAGGCCAATGCGGTTCTGGATGCCAAGAGCCGTTTCTCCGACGAGCTCGTGTCGGTACGCCACCGCAACGAGTTCACGCTGGCCGACCCGAGCATCATCGATTATATGGACATCTCGCCGAAGCAGATCGTCTCGGTGGCTGCTTCCCTGATCCCCTTCCTGGAGCACGACGACGCCAACCGGGCGCTGATGGGCTCGAACATGCAGCGCCAGGCCGTGCCGACGCTGCGCTCCGAGGCGCCGCTCGTCGGCACCGGTATGGAACGTGCGGTTGCGATCGACTCCGGCGTGACCGTGGTCGCCGACCGCGGCGGGGTGGTCGATTCGGTCGACGCCTCGCGCATCGTGGTCCGGGTCAACGACGAGGAGACCGAGGTGGGTGAGGCCGGTGTGGACATCTACAACCTCACCAAGTACACCCGCTCGAACCAGAACACCTGTATCAACCAGCGTCCGCTGGTGAACGCCGGTGACGAGATCGCCAGGGGCGACGTGCTGGCGGACGGTCCCTCGACCAACCTGGGCGAACTGGCCCTCGGCCAGAACCTGCTGGTGGCCTTTATGCCCTGGAACGGCTACAACTTCGAGGACTCCATCCTGATCTCCGAGCGGGTGGTGCACGAGGACCGCTTCACGACCATCCATATCGAGGAGCTGACCTGCGTCGCCCGCGACACCAAGCTAGGGCCGGAGGACGTCACTGCCGACATCCCGAACGTCGGTGACTCCGCGCTGGCGAACCTGGACGAGTCGGGCATCGCTTTCATCGGCGCCGAGGTGGGCGCCGGCGACATCCTCGTGGGCAAGGTCACCCCGAAGGGAGAAACCCAGCTCACTCCGGAGGAGAAGCTGCTGCGTGCGATCTTCGGCGAGAAGGCGTCCGACGTGAAGGACACTTCGCTGCGGGTCCCGCCGGGCATGGACGGCACGGTGATAGACGTGCGCGTGTTCACCCGCGACGGTGTCGAAAAGGACGCCCGTGCCCTGTCCATCGAGAAGATGGAACTCGAGAGCGTGCGCAAGGACCTCGACGACCAGCTACGCATCCTCGAGGACGACATCTTCGAGCGCATGGCGCGTATGCTGCTCGGCAAGGTGGCCGAGGGCGGCCCGGACAAGCTCGCCTCCGGCAGCAAGGTCACGAAGGCCTATCTGGACGAGACGCCGCGGGAGAAGTGGTTCGAGATCCGGCTGAAGAACGAGGAGGCCAACGAGGAGCTCGAGCGCACCGCAGAGCGACTGAAGATCCAGCGCGGGGATTTCGACCGCCGCTACGAGGAGAAGAAGCAGAAGATCACGGCGGGCGACGATCTCGCCCCCGGCGTGCTGAAGATGGTCAAGGTCTATCTGGCCGTGAAGCGCCGTATTCAGCCGGGCGATAAGATGGCCGGCCGGCATGGCAACAAGGGCGTGATCTCGACCATCGTTCCCGTAGAGGACATGCCCTACACCGAGGACGGCACGCCGGTCGACATCGTCCTGAACCCCCTCGGCGTGCCTTCACGCATGAACGTGGGTCAGGTGCTGGAGACCCATCTCGGCTGGGCCGCAAAAGGCCTGGGCAAGAAGATCGGCGACATGCTGCGGGCTCAGGAGGCTACCGCGAAGGTCCGCGGCTTCCTCGAGGACGTCTACAACAAGAGCGGCGGCAAGAAGGAACAGCTGAACGAGCTGACCGATGAGGAGGTTGTCGAGCTGGCCGGCAACCTGGTGAACGGCGTGCCCATGGCCACGCCGGTGTTCGACGGCGCCGACGAGCCCGAGATCAAGGGGTTGCTGGAGCTGGCGGATCTGCCCACCAGCGGACAGGCCAACCTGATCGACGGGCGCACCGGTGAGCAGTTCCTGCGCCCGGTCACCGTCGGCTACATGTACATGCTGAAATTGAACCACCTGGTTGACGACAAGATGCATGCCCGCTCCACCGGACCGTACAGCCTGGTCACCCAGCAGCCGCTGGGCGGCAAGGCCCAGTTCGGCGGTCAGCGTTTCGGCGAGATGGAGGTCTGGGCGCTGGAGGCCTATGGCGCCGCCTATACCCTGCAAGAGATGCTGACCGTCAAGTCCGACGACGTGCAGGGCCGCACCAAGATGTACAAGAACATCGTGGACGGCACGCATCAGATGCAGGCCGGTATGCCGGAGTCGTTCAACGTCCTGGTCAAGGAAATCCGCTCGCTCGGTATCAACATCGAGCTGGAGGCCGAATGATATGAAAGACCTACTGAAGCTTTTCAAGACACAGACGCCGACCGAGGATTTCGACGCGATCCGCATCGGTCTCGCCTCCCCGGACATGATCCGGTCCTGGTCCTATGGCGAGGTGAAAAAGCCCGAGACCATCAACTACCGGACCTTCAAGCCGGAGCGTGACGGCCTGTTCTGCGCCAAAATCTTCGGTCCCATCAAGGACTACGAGTGCCTGTGCGGCAAGTACAAGCGGCTGAAGCACCGCGGTGTGGTCTGTGAGAAGTGCGGCGTCGAGGTCACCCAGACCAAGGTGCGGCGCGAGCGTATGGCGCACATCGAGCTGGCGAGCCCGGTGGCTCATATCTGGTTCCTGAAGTCGCTGCCCTCGCGCATCGGCCTCATGCTGGACATGACGTTGCGCGAGATCGAGCGCGTGCTCTACTTCGAGGCCTTCACCGTGGTCGATCCGGGCATGACGCCACTCGAGCGCTGCCAGCTACTTTCGGACGAGGGATATCTGGATGCCATCGAGCAGTACGGCGACGAGTTCGACGCCCGCATGGGCGCGGAGGCCGTGTTCGAGATGCTGCGCACGATGGATCTGCGCGCCGAGGTCATGAAAGTGCGCGAGGAGATCGACGGCACCAACTCCGAGACCAAGATCAAGCGCCTGTCCAAGCGCCTGAAGCTGCTGGAGTCCTTCCTGGAATCCGGTAACCGTCCGGAGTGGATGGTGCTGACCGTGCTGCCCGTGCTGCCGCCGGATCTCCGTCCGCTGGTGCCGCTCGATGGCGGCCGCTTCGCCACCTCTGACCTGAACGACCTGTATCGCCGGGTGATCAACCGCAATAACCGGCTGCGCCGCCTGCTGGAGCTGAACGCTCCCGATATCATCGTGCGCAACGAGAAGCGCATGCTGCAGGAATCGGTGGACGCGCTGCTCGATAACGGCCGCCGCGGCCGTGCCATCACCGGTACGAACAAGCGGCCGCTTAAGTCGCTGGCCGACATGATCAAGGGCAAGCAGGGCCGATTCCGCCAGAACCTGCTCGGCAAGCGCGTCGACTACTCGGGCCGTTCGGTCATCGTGGTCGGCCCGACGCTGAAGCTGCATCAGTGCGGCCTGCCGAAAAAAATGGCGCTGGAGCTGTTCAAGCCGTTCATCTTCTCCAAGCTGCAGCTGCGCGGCGAGGCGGCCACCATCAAGGCGGCCAAACGACTGGTCGAGCGCGAAGGGCCGGAGGTTTGGGACATCCTGGAGGAGGTCATCCGCGAGCATCCGGTCATGCTGAACCGGGCACCCACGCTGCACCGTCTCGGCATCCAGGCCTTCGAGCCGGTGCTGATCGAGGGCAAGGCCATCCAGTTGCATCCGCTGGTGTGTACCGCGTTCAACGCCGACTTCGACGGCGACCAGATGGCCGTCCACGTGCCGCTGTCCATCGAGGCGCAGCTCGAGGCGAGGGCGCTGATGATGTCTTCGAACAACATCCTCTCGCCCGCCAACGGTGATCCCATCATCGTGCCGTCCCAGGATGTGGTGCTGGGCCTCTACTACATGACCCGCGAGCGGGTTAACGCTCCCGGCGAGGGCATCTACTTCTCCGATGTCAAGGAGGTGCACCGCGCCTATGAGGCCGGCATCGCCGACCTGCAGGCCAGGGTGAAAGTACGCCTGACCGAGACTGTCTCGGACGAGGAGGGCGAGATGATCACCCGGACGCGGCTGGTGGACACCACCGTCGGCCGTGCGCTGCTGTCGGAGATCCTGCCGAAAGGGCTTTCGTTCGATCTCGTCAACCGGGACATGAACAAGAAAGCCATCTCCAGCGTGATCAACAGCTGCTATCGCAACGTCGGTCTGAAGGAGACCGTGGTCTTCGCGGATCAGCTGATGTACATGGGCTTCCGCTACGCGACCCGCGCCGGTGTGTCCATCGGCGTGAACGACATGGTGGTGCCGGAGGTCAAGCAGGAGATCCTGGCCCGGGCCGAGGCCGAGGTGAAGGAGATCCAGGATCAGTATTCCAGCGGTCTCGTCACCGATGGCGAGCGCTACAACAAGGTGGTGGACATCTGGTCGCATACCAACGACCAGGTGGCCAAGGCCATGATGGACAAGCTCGGCACGGACGAGGTGACCGCCGCCGACGGCAAAGTCGTGGAGCAGGAGTCTTTCAACTCAATCTACATGATGGCCGACTCCGGCGCCCGTGGTTCGGCCGCGCAGATCCGTCAGCTGGCCGGCATGCGCGGTCTGATGGCCAAGCCGGACGGCTCCATTATCGAGACGCCTATCACCGCGAACTTCCGTGAGGGTCTCGACGTCCTGCAATACTTCATCTCCACCCACGGCGCCCGCAAGGGACTGGCCGATACGGCGCTGAAGACCGCCAACTCGGGTTATCTCACCCGCCGGCTGGTGGACGTCGCCCAGGACCTGGTGGTCACGGAACCCGACTGTGGCACCCGCAACGGCGTCGACATGATTCCGCTGGTGGAAGGCGGCGACGTGGTCGAGCCCCTGCGCGAGCGGGTGCTGGGCCGCGTGCTGGCCGACCCTGTGATGGTGCCCGGTACCGATAAAGTGGCGCTGGATGCCGGTTCCCTGCTGGACGAGACGAGCGTGCAGCTGCTCGAGGAGCTGTCCATCGATCACGTCAAGGTCCGTTCGCCCATCACCTGCGAGACACGCTACGGCGTGTGCGCCCAGTGCTACGGACGTGACCTGGCGCGCGGGCACAGGATCAACATCGGCGAGGCCGTCGGCGTGATCGCGGCCCAGTCCATCGGTGAACCGGGCACCCAGCTCACGATGCGCACCTTCCACATCGGCGGCGCGGCTTCCCGCTCGGCCGCCGTGAGCAGCGTCGAGATCAAGACCAAGGGCGTGGTGCGGCTGAGCAACATCAAGACGGTGAATCACGAGAAGGGCTATCTGGTGGCCGTCTCCCGGTCGGGCGAACTCTCCGTCATGAACGAGTACGGCCGGGAGCGCGAGCGCTACAAGGTGCCCTACGGCGCGATCATCTCGGTCCAGGACGGTGATGAGGTCCAGCCCGGACAGGTGGTGGCGACGTGGGATCCGCACACGCACCCGGTGGTCAGCGAGGTCTCCGGTACCATCAAGTTCCAGGACTTCGTCGAGGGCGTGACCATCACCGAGCAGGTGGACGAGATGACCGGTCTCACGAGCACGGTGGTGGAGGATCCGAAGCAGCGTGGTGGCTCCGGCCGCGACTTGCGCCCGCTCGCCAAGCTGGTGGGCGAGAACGGCGAGGAGGTCAATTTCGCCAACACGGATATCCCGGCGGTCTATGCGCTGCCGGCGGGCGCCATCGTCAACATGCGTGACGGCGACACCGTCACTGTCGGCGACGTGATCGCCCGTATCCCGCAGGAATCCTCCAAGACCCGCGACATTACCGGTGGTCTGCCCCGGGTGGCCGACCTGTTCGAGGCCCGCAAGCCCAAGGAGGCGGCGATCCTGGCTGAATACACCGGCACGGTCAGCTTCGGCAAGGAGACCAAGGGCAAGCGCCGTCTGATCATCACCGACGAGGAGGGCGAGAGCCACGAGGAGCTGATTCCGAAGTGGCGTCACCTGAACGTCTTCGAGGGCGAGCAGATCGAGCGCGGCGAGGTCATCGCCGACGGCGAGCCGAACCCCCATGACATCCTGCGCCTGCAGGGCGTCGAGCCGCTGGCGGATTACCTGGTGCGCGAGATCCAGGACGTCTACCGTCTGCAGGGCGTGAAGATCAACGACAAGCACATCGAGGTAATCATCCGCCAGATGCTGCGCAAAGTGATCATCAGCGATCCGGGCGAAACCAGCTACCTGCGCGGAGAACAGATCGACTTCGCGCGTGCGCTGGAGGCTATCGAGCAGATGGAGGCCCAGGGCAAGGAGCCGCTCACTTACGAACCGCTGCTGCTCGGCATCACGAAGGCTTCGCTGGCCACCGAGTCGTTCATCTCCGCCGCCTCCTTCCAGGAGACCACCCGCGTCCTCACCGAGGCCGCGGTGCGGGGCCTGAAGGACGACTTGCGCGGCCTGAAGGAGAATGTGATCGTCGGGCGCCTGATCCCGGCCGGCACCGGTTTCGCGCATCATGCGGAGCGCCGGCGCACCCGGGAGCAGGAGCTGGCCGAGCAGCTCCAGGAGCTGGAGAGCGACGCCGCGGAGGCCGAGGCGGAAGCGGCCGAGGGGGGAGTTGCAGAGGCGGAAGCGGCCGAGGGCGCCGAACAGGCCGGCGTGGAAGAAGAGACCACGACCGACGAGTGACGTCAGTGGCGGGCGGTCCCTTCGCTTTTCACGGCCCGTCCGCTGCTTGACACCCGTTGCCGGGAGTCCATAGAATGCCCGGCTACGCGTTGAGGCCGGCCACTGCCGGCTTTACAGGATTCCGGCGCCGGATGCCAGGGCAGGCGTCATGGTTCCACGGCACGTCTGGCGGGCCGCTTAAAACGGCACGGCAGGCGGCTTTTGCGTGTGAGTCTTGCAAGCACCGCGCAAGCCCGTTCGGATCTGGATTTTTTCAAGACACAAATGGAAGGCCCATGGCCACGACAAATCAGCTAGTCAGGAGCCCCCGCAAGTCGCGGCGGGAGAAGAGTGCGGTGCCGGCGCTGGAGGGCAGCCCCCAGAAGCGAGGCGTGTGCACCCGCGTGTACACCACGACGCCGAAAAAGCCGAACTCGGCCATGCGCAAGGTCGCGCGTGTGCGGCTGACGAATGGCTACGAAGTGACCAGCTACATCGGCGGCGAGGGCCACAACCTGCAGGAGCACTCGGTGGTGCTGATCCGCGGCGGCCGCGTGAAAGACCTGCCAGGCGTGCGCTACCACACCGTGCGCGGCACGCTGGACTGCGCTGGTGTCAATGATCGTCGGCAGGGCCGTTCGAAGTACGGCGCGAAGCGGCCGAAGTCCTGACCCATATATCGAAACGATATATATCAACAGAAATCGCTGATCGAGATCGAACATGTCCAGACGTAGCCAGGCACCCAAGCGCGAGATTCTCCCCGATCCAAAGTACGGGAGCGATTTACTCGCCAAATTCATGAATATGGTGATGGTCGACGGCAAGAAGTCCGTCGCCGAGCGCATCCTCTATGGCGCACTGGACCGCATCACCGAGCGCAGCGGTCAGGCCGGCGGCGGATCTCTGGAAGTGCTGGAGACGGCACTCGAAAACGTGAAGCCCGTCGTCGAGGTGAAGTCCCGGCGCGTTGGCGGCGCCACTTACCAGGTGCCCGTCGAGGTCCGGCCCCAGCGCCGTCAGACGCTGGCCATGCGCTGGGTTATCGAGGCTGCGCACAAGCGCAGCGAGAAATCCATGGCACATCGCCTGGCTCACGAGTTGATGGACGCTGCGGAAAGCCGCGGCGCCGCTGTCAAGAAGAAGGAAGACACGCACCGGATGGCGGAGGCCAACAAGGCCTTCTCGCATTACCGCTGGTGATCGGCCCCTGGCGGCACTGAGTCGACTCCTTTTCTTCGAGGAATTTCCCGTGGCACGTAAGACACCTATCGAACGCTATCGCAATATCGGCATCATGGCCCACATCGATGCCGGCAAGACGACCACGACCGAGCGCGTTCTGTTCTATACCGGCATCTCCCACAAGATGGGTGAGGTGCACGACGGTGCGGCGGTCATGGACTGGATGGAGCAGGAGCAGGAGCGCGGAATCACCATCACCTCCGCGGCTACCACCTGCTTCTGGCAGGGCATGGACCAGCAGTATCCGGAGCACCGGATCAACATCATCGACACGCCCGGCCATGTCGACTTCACGATCGAGGTGGAGCGCTCTCTGCGCGTCCTGGACGGCGCCATCACGGTGTTGTGCTCGGTGGGCGGCGTCGAGCCCCAGACCGAGACCGTCTGGCGGCAGGCGAACAAGTACAAGGTGCCGCGCATGGTGTTCGTCAACAAGATGGACCGGGCCGGCGCCAATTACCTGCGCGTGGTGAATCAGGTGAAGGACCGTCTTGGCGCAAATGCCGTCCCCATCCAGCTGCCAATTGGTGCCGAGGAGAATTTCCAGGGCATCGTCGACCTCATCCGCATGAAGGCGATCTACTGGGAAGAGGAAAACATGGGCGCCAACTACGAGCAGAAGGACATCCCGGATGAACTCGCCGACCAGGCAGTCGAGTACCGGGAGCAGATGGTCGAGGCCGCAGCCGAGGCCAATGAGGAGTTGCTGGACAAGTTCCTGGAAGAGGGTGATCTCACCAACGAGGAGATCATCCGGGGTCTGCGTGCGCGCACGCTCGCCAACGAGATCGTGCTCACCATGTGCGGCTCGGCGTTCAAGAACAAGGGCGTGCAGGCGATGCTGGACAGCGTGATCGCGTTCATGCCGTCGCCGGTCGACGTGCCGCCGATCCACGGCATCCTGGAAGATGAGACCGAGGCAAGCCGTCCGTCCAAGGACGATGCGCCTTTCGCGGCGCTGGCTTTCAAGATCGCAACCGACCCCTTCGTCGGCAACCTGACCTTCTTCCGCGTCTACTCGGGCGTGCTGAATTCGGGCGACACCGTGTTCAATCCGGTGAAGAGCAAGCGTGAGCGTATCGGCCGTCTCCTTCAGATGCACTCGAACGAGCGCCAGGAGATCAAGGAAGTGCGTGCGGGCGACATCGCCGCGGCCGTGGGTTTGAAGGACGTCACCACGGGCGACACGCTGAGCGATCCGAAAGACATTATCACCCTGGAGCGCATGGAGTTCCCGGAGCCGGTGATCTCTGTCGCCGTCGAGCCCAAGACGAAGGCCGATCAGGAGAAGATGGGCCTCGCCCTGCAGAAGCTCGCGAAAGAGGATCCCTCGTTCCGGGTGCATACGGACGAGGAGTCCGGCCAGACCATCATTTCCGGCATGGGCGAGCTGCATCTGGAGATCATCGTCGATCGCATGCGGCGCGAGTTCAAGGTGGAGGCCAACGTGGGCAAGCCCCAGGTGGCCTATCGGGAGACGATCCGCAGCCCGGTCGAGCAGGAAGGCAAATTCGTCCGCCAGTCCGGCGGCCGCGGCCAGTACGGGCACGTTTACATCAAGATCGAGCCGCGCGAGGCGGGCGAGGGTTACGAGTTCGTCAACGCCATTGTCGGTGGCGTGGTGCCGAAGGAGTACATCCCGGCTGTGGACAAAGGCATCCGGGAGCAGATGGAGAACGGCGTGATTGCGGGCTATCCGGTCGTGGACTGCCGGGTCACTCTCTACGACGGCTCCTATCACGACGTCGACTCGAGCGAGATGGCGTTCAAGATCGCCGGCTCGATGGCATTCAAGGAAGGCGCGGCCAAGGCGAGTCCGGTGCTGCTCGAGCCCGTCATGAAGGTGGAGGTCGTCACGCCCGAGGAATACATGGGCGACGTCATGGGCGACCTCAATCGCCGGCGCGGCCTGCCTCAGGGCCTGGATGATTCCGCGATGGGCAAGATCATCCGCGCCGAGGTGCCGCTGGCGGAGATGTTCGGCTACGCGACGGAGCTGCGCTCCATGTCCCAGGGCCGCGCGACTTACTCGATGGAGTTCGAGAAGTATGCCGAGGTGCCGAACAACGTCGCCGAGGCCGTGATCAAGAAGGCGGGCTGAGCGCAGTCCTGATTTTTGTTTTGAGCCCGACTGAAAGGTAGGCAGAGATGTCCAAAGCGAAGTTTGAGAGAACCAAGCCCCACGTGAACGTAGGCACGATTGGTCACGTTGACCACGGCAAGACGACTTTGACGGCTGCGATGACGAAGGTGATGGCCGAGAAGTTTGGTGGTGAGGTGCGGGCTTACGACCAGATCGACAATGCGCCGGAGGAGAAGGCACGTGGTATCACGATTGCCACGGCGCACGTGGAGTACGAGAGCGATGCGCGCCACTACGCGCACGTGGACTGCCCGGGCCACGCCGACTACGTGAAGAACATGATCACGGGTGCGGCGCAGATGGATGGTGCGATTTTGGTGGTGAGTGCAGCGGACGGACCGATGCCGCAGACGCGCGAGCACATACTGCTGGCGCGCCAGGTGGGTGTGCCCTACATCGTGGTGTACCTGAACAAGGCGGACATGGTGGATGACGAGGAGCTGCTGGAGCTGGTGGAGATGGAGGTGCGCGATCTTCTGTCGACCTACGAGTTCCCGGGCGACGATACGCCGATCATCACCGGTTCTGCGCTGAAGGCGTTCGACGGGGATGAGTCGGATATCGGCGTGCCTTCGATCTACAAGCTGATCGAGGCGATGGACAGCTATATTCCGGAGCCCGAGCGTGCGGTGGACGGTGATTTCCTGATGCCGGTGGAGGATGTGTTCTCGATCTCTGGCCGTGGCACGGTGGTCACGGGGCGTATCGAGCGTGGCATCGTCAAGGTGGGTGACGAGGTGGAGATTGTCGGTATCAAGGATACGACGAAGACGACCTGCACTGGTGTGGAGATGTTCAGGAAGCTTCTGGACGAGGGTCAGGCGGGCGACAACGTGGGCGTGCTGCTTCGTGGCACCAAGCGCGACGAGGTGGAGCGCGGCCAGGTGCTGGCGAAGCCTGGCTCGATCACGCCGCACACGAAGTTCGAGGCGGAGGTCTACATCCTGACGAAGGAGGAGGGCGGTCGTCACACGCCGTTCTTCAAGGGTTACCGTCCGCAGTTCTACTTCCGCACGACGGACGTGACGGGTGCGGTGGAGCTGCCCGAGGGCACCGAGATGGTGATGCCGGGCGACAATGTGAAGATGGTGGTGGAGCTGATCGCACCGATCGCCATGGAGGACGGGCTGCGCTTCGCCATCCGTGAGGGCGGTCGCACGGTGGGCGCCGGTGTGGTCGCGAAAATCATCGAATAATCAATGCAATAACCAATGTAGGAGGGGCTTTAGCCCCGATTCAACAACATGGCAACGAACCAGAATATCCGAATCCGCCTCAAGGCCTTCGACCACCGGTTGATCGACACCTCTGCCCGGGAGATCGTGGAGACGGCCAAGCGCACCGGCGCGACCGTCAAGGGCCCGGTGCCGCTGCCCACGAAGAAGGAGCGCTTCACTGTGCTGATCTCGCCCCACGTCAACAAGGACGCGCGGGACCAGTACGAGTTGCGTACCCACAAGCGGCTGATGGATATCGTGGATCCCACGGACAAGACGGTAGACGCGCTGATGAAGCTCGAGCTGCCGGCGGGCGTGGACGTGCAGATCAAGTTAAATTAGAAATTGAACATGGCGTCCGACTTGTTATAATAGCGGGCTACTTCGGGACCAGGCCGGGCCGGGAGTCGGCCGAGTCCTCAGACAGCGACGCCGCCACGTGTGGCGTAAACGGCAAATCCCGGGCACATCGGCTTCGGCCGGCGTGGGGGTCAGTTCCGCAGACCCGGTTGGGTCGGGCGACGAGCTGGCCCCTTTCGCGTGTCTTGCTCTCGCGACAGGCAGCGTTGGCCAATCGTAGTCATCGCGGTCAAGGTTAATTGTTTCATTGTGTAAAAGAGAGTGCCGGCCAACCGGAGTCGGCACACGACGGGAAAGGCTCAGATGGCTATCGGAATCGTTGGCCGCAAGTGCGGCATGACGCGCATCTTC
Source organism: uncultured Woeseiaceae bacterium (assembly GCA_964427415.1). Taxonomy (GTDB): domain Bacteria; phylum Pseudomonadota; class Gammaproteobacteria; order Steroidobacterales; family Woeseiaceae; genus Lentisalinibacter. The sequence continues at coordinate 24,796 of CAYRUH010000033.1, forward strand.
ACGGAGGACGGCAGTTCGGTGCCGGTCACCGTGATAGAGGCGCTGCCAAACCGCGTCACGCAGGTAAAGACGGCCGAGCGTGACGGTTACCACGCGCTCCAGGTCGCTTCCGGCAGTGCGAAGTCTTCCCGCGTGACCCGGCCGCGGGCCGGGCAATTCGCCGCGGCGAAGGTCGACGCTGGTGATTCGCTGCGTGAGTTTCGCCTGGACGAGGCGCCGGCCGACGACGAGTTCGCGCCAGGAGCGGAGATCCGCGTGGACCGGTTCCAGGTCGGTCAGAAGGTAGACGTGATCGGCACCACCATCGGCAAAGGCTTTACCGGTACGGTCAGGCGACATCACTTTCGCACCCAGGATGCGACCCACGGTAACTCGCTCTCTCACCGGGCGCCCGGTTCGATCGGTCAGAACCAGACCCCGGGCCGCGTGTTCAAGGGCAAGAAGATGGCCGGACAGATGGGCAACGTCCGCCGTACCACCCAGAACCTCGAGGTGGTCAGGGTGGATGCCGAGCGCAACCTGATCCTGGTCAAGGGCGCCGTCCCCGGCCACCGCGGCGGCCGCGTCATCGTACAGCCCGCATTGAAGACGCGCGCAGGTAGCGAGGCTAGCCAGGGTAGGGAGGCATGACGATGGAACTGAAACTCGCCGATGCCGGCGGCAGTGTAGAGGTATCCGAGGAGGCCTTCGGGGCCAGCTTCAACGAGTCGCTGGTGCACCAGGTCGTGACCGCCTACCTGGCCGGCGCCCGCGCCGGTACCAAGGGGCAGAAAAACCGTTCCGATGTGCGCGGCGGCGGCGCCAAGCCGTGGCGGCAGAAGGGTACGGGCCGGGCCCGTGCGGGCACCATCCGCAGCCCCATCTGGGTGGGCGGAGGCCGTGCATTCGCCGCCAGGCCGCGCAGCTTTGAGCAGAAGGTCAACCGCAAGATGTACCGCGGCGCCCTGAAGTCGGTCCTCTCCGAGTTGATTCGCTCGGAGCGTCTGGTGGTCACCGGTGAGCTGGCCCTGGAGGCGCCGAAGACGAAGGAGCTGGCCGTCAGGCTCAAGTCGCTGGGTCTGGACGACGTGCTGATCGTCAACGAGGCCTTCGACGAGAAGGTTTACCTGGCGGCGCGCAATCTGAAGAACGTGGGCATCTGCGACGTGGCGGCCGTCGATCCGGTCACCCTCATGCGTTTCGAGAAGGTGCTGATCACCGTGCCCGCGCTGAAGCTGATCGAGGAGCGTCTGTCATGAGCGCCATCGCACGCCAGGAACGGCTGATGAACGTGGTTCTGGGCCCGCATATTTCCGAGAAAACCACGACCGTCGGCGAACGCGACAACCAGGTGGTGTTCCGGGTGCGCCGGGACGCGACCAAGCAGGAGATCCGGGCGGCGGTCGAGATGCTGTTCGAGGTCGAGGTAGAGGGCGTGCAGGTGGTCAACCACAAGGGCAAGTTCAAGCGCTTCGGCCAGACCATCGGCAAGCGTCCGGCGTGGAAGAAGGCCTACGTGAAGCTGGCTGCGGGCAGCGACATCGATTTCCTCGGCGCCGAGTAACAGGGGTCCAGAAGAATGCCACTGCAGAAAGCAAAACCGACATCCGCCGGCCGGCGTTTCGTCGTCAGGGTGAGCACGCCCGAACTGTACACGGGCGAGCCCTACGGCCCGTTGCTGGCCAAAAAGGCAAAGACCGGCGGCCGCAACAACAAGGGCCGCATCACGGTGCGCCACCAGGGCGGCGGGCATAAGCAGCGCTACCGCATCGTGGACTTCAAGCGTAACAAGGATGGTATCCCGGGGACGGTCGAGCGTCTCGAGTACGACCCGAACCGCAGTGCCCACCTGGCGCTGGTCAAGTATGCCGACGGCGAGTGGCGCTACATCCTGGCGCCGAAGGGTGTGAGCGCGGGCACCACCGTGATCTCGGGTGAGGACGCACCGATAAAGCCGGGTAATACCCTGCCGCTGCGCAGCATCCCGGTGGGCACGGTCGTCCACTGCGTCGAGATGAAGCCCGGCAAGGGTGCTCAGCTGATGCGCTCGGCCGGTGCCTCTGCCCAGCTCGCGGCCCGCGAGGGCACTTACGCGACGCTGCGATTGCGCTCCGGCGAGATGCGGCGCATTCACTCGGAGTGCCGGGCCACCATCGGCGAGGTGGGTCATGGCGAGCACAACCTGCGCAAGCTCGGCAAGGCCGGCGCCAAGCGCTGGCGGGGTGTGCGCCCGACGGTACGCGGCGTGGTCATGAACCCGGTCGACCATCCCCATGGCGGCGGTGAGGGCAGGACTTCCGGCGGCCGCCATCCGGTGACCCCGTGGGGCGTACCCACCAAGGGTTACAAGACGCGCAAGAACAAGCGCACGGATTCGATGATCGTGCGCCGCCGCAAGCGCCGCAAGCAGAAGTAATACAGGGTTTGAAAGATGCCACGCTCGGTTAAGAAAGGTCCTTTCGTAGATGTCCACCTCGCCAGGAAGGTGCAGACGGCAGTGGAGAGCAACGACCGCCGCCCGATCAGGACATGGTCGCGGCGCTCGATGATTCTGCCGGACATGGTCGGCCTGACCATAGCGGTACACAACGGTCGCCAGCATGTGCCGGTCCTGATATCGGAGAACATGGTGGGTCACAAGTTGGGCGAGTTCGCGATCACCCGGACCTTCAAGGGTCACTCCGGCGATCGCAAGACCAAGCGCTGAGGAGACGGCTCATGCAGGTTGCAGCAACACTGCGCTACGCGCGCATCTCGCCGCAGAAATGCCGCCTGGTCGCGGACACCATCCGCGGCAAGACGGTGGACGGCGCGCTGAAGACGCTCGCGTTCATGCCGAAGAAGGGTGCGCATATCGTGAAGAAGGTGCTCGAGTCGGCCATCGCCAATGCGGAGCACAACCACGGCGCCGATATAGACGAGTTGCGCATCGCCGCCATCGAGGTGAACGAGGCGCCGGCATTCCGCCGCTACCGTGCGCGCGCGAAGGGTCGCGGGGCACGGATCATCAAACGCAACAGTCACATCACCATCCGGGTGGCAGACGAGTAACGGGACGCATAATGGGTCAGAAAGTACATCCGACGGGCATCCGCCTGGGTATCACGACCGACTGGACGTCGAAATGGTATGCCGATACGAAGAGTTTCCCCGGCTACGTGAAGTCGGACCACGAGGTCCGCAACTTCATCAAGGAGAAGCTGAAGGATGCCTCGGTCAGCAAGATTCAGATCGAGCGTCCGGCGAAGAAGGTCAATATCACGATCCATACGGCGCGGCCGGGGATCGTGATCGGCAAGAAGGGCGAGGACATCGAGAAGCTGCGCTCGGAAGTCGCGCAGATGGTGGGCATGCCGCTCGGCGACGTGCGCATCAACATCTCCGAGATCCGCAAGCCCGAGATGGATGCGCAGCTCGTGGCCGAGGGGATCGCCCAGCAGCTCGAGCGCCGCGTGATGTTCCGCCGGGCGATGAAGCGCGCGGTCACGAACACCATGCGCGTGGGCGCAGAGGGCGTGAAGGTGAAGGTCGGTGGTCGGTTGAACGGTGCTGAGATCGCACGTTCCGAGTGGTATCGGGAAGGCCGCGTGCCGCTGCACACGCTGCGGGCGGAGATCGACTACGGACTGGCCGAGGCCCGCACCACGTACGGTGTGATCGGCGTGAAAGTGTGGATATTCAAGGGTGAGATCCTGGACAAGAACGAGGTCATACAGGAAGCCGCCGAACAGGCGACGAGCTCTAGATAGGGAGTCGCGGAGATGTTGCAGCCAAAACGAACCAAATTCCGCAAGCAGCAGAAGGGCCGTAACCGCGGCCTGGCGCAGCGGGGCAGTACAGTAGCCTTCGGCGAGTACGGGCTGAAGGCGGTTGGCCGCGGCCGGCTGACGGCGCGCCAGATCGAGGCGGCCCGCCGTGCCATGACCCGGCACATAAAGCGCGGCGGCAAAATCTGGATCCGCGTGTTTCCGGACAAGCCGATCAGCAAGAAGCCGCTGGAAGTACGCCAGGGCAAGGGCAAGGGCAACGTGGAGTACTGGGTGGCCCAGATCCAGCCGGGCCGCGTGCTCTACGAGATGGAAGGCGTCAGCGAGGAAGTGGCGCGCGAGGCGTTCCGCCTGGCAGCGGCCAAGATCCCGATGCAGACAGTGTTTGTGTCCCGTCAGGTGATGTGATGAAGGCGAGTGAACTGAGAGACAAGACGGCCGAGGAGCTGGGCGAGGAGTTGCTCAAGCTTCGCAAGGAGCAGTTCAACCTCCGCCTGCAGCAGGCTACGGGTCAGCTGACACGGCCCCACGAGTATCGCCGCGTCCGCAAGGAGATTGCGCGTGTGAAGACCGTCCTGAACGAGGTCTCTACGCAGGGTGAAGCCAAATGAACGACGAGACGAAACAGAAGATCGCGCGCACGGTGACCGGCCGGGTCGTGTCGAACAAGATGGACAAGACTGTATCCGTGGCGATCGAGCGGCTGATCCGCCATCCGGTGTATGGCAAGTACATCCGGCGCACGAGCAAGGTCATGGCCCACGACGAGGCCAACGAGTGCCACCCGGGCGACCGCGTCTCCATCGCCGAGTGCCGCCCGATTTCCCGTCACAAGGCGTGGAAGGTGGTCGGCATCGTCGAACGGGCGCGGGTGGAGTGATCCGGGCACGGGCACACGAAGCCGACGACCGGGCAGCTTTTAAGACAGATACCGGATTGGATTTACAGCAATGATTCAGATGCAGTCAGTTCTGAACGCCGCGGACAACAGCGGTGCGCGACGCCTCATGTGCATCAAGGTACTGGGCGGTTCCAAGCGCCGGTACGCCAATGTCGGCGACATCATCAAGGTCAGCGTGAAGGATGCGATCCCGCGCGGCAAGGTGAAAAAGGGCGAGATCTACAACGCCGTCGTCGTGCGCACGCGCAAGGGTGTGCGCCGCCCTGACGGTTCGCTGATCCGCTTCGACGGGAACGCGGCGGTATTGCTGAACAACCGTCTGGAGCCCATCGGGACCCGTATCTTCGGCCCGGTGACCCGTGAGCTCAGGACCAGCCGATTCATGAAGATCATCTCGCTGGCACCGGAAGTGCTATGACCGGCAGACCAGGCGGAGGGGACGAGAGAGCGAAATGAACAAAATCAGGAAAGGCGATGACGTCGTCGTGACCGCCGGCAAGGACAAGGGCCGCCGCGGCACTGTGCTGCGTGTCTACCCCGACGAGCGCGTGCTCGTGGAGGGCGTCAACGTGGCCAAGAAGCATCAGCGCCCAAATCCGAACATGGGTGTTCCGGGCGGCATCGTCGATCGTGAGATGCCGCTGCATATCTCGAATGTGATGGTCTACAACCCGCAGACGAAGAAGGGAGACCGCATCGGTATCCGCACCCTGGAAGACGGTTCGCGGGTGCGCTACTTCAAATCAAACGAGGAGGTCGTGGACGTCTGAGGACGCCGCGTTCCGGGTAGAAAGCTATGTCCAGACTGCAGGAATATTATCGCGCGACGGTGGTGCCCCAGCTCCAGGAGCGGCTCGGCATCGCTAATACCATGCGTGTGCCGAAGATCACGAAGATCACCATCAACATGGGTGTGGGTGAAGCCGTGGGCGACAAGAAGATCCTGGACAACGCCGTAGCCGACATGACCCGGATCGCCGGCCAGAAGCCGCTGATCACGAAGGCGCGAAAGTCCGTGGCCGGTTTCAAGATCCGCGAGGATTTCCCGATCGGCGCCAAGGTGACGCTGCGCCGGGAACGCATGTACGAGTTCCTCGACCGGCTCGTCAACATAGCGATCCCTCGCGTGCGCGACTTCCGCGGCCTGAATCCGCGTTCCTTCGACACCCAGGGCAACTACAGCATGGGTGTGCGCGAGCAGATCATCTTCCCGGAGATCGAGTACGATCAGATCGACGAGATCCGGGGCATGGATATCACGATAACGACGACAGCCACCAATCCTGAGGAAGGCAGGGCGCTGCTCGAAGCGTTCAACTTCCCATTCAAGAAGTAGACAGGTTCCAGCCGATGGCAAAGAAATCGATGGTAGAGCGTGAGCGCAAGCGTCTGAAGACGGTGGAGCGCTACGCGCGGAAGCGGGCAGAGCTGAAGGCGATCGTCGCCAGCCCCGGGAGTTCCGACGAAGAGCGGCGTGCCGCGCAGGCGAAGCTGCAGGCGCTGCCGCGTGACGCGAGCCCGGTGCGGGCGCGGAATCGGTGTTCGATCACTGGCCGTCCCCACGGCTATTACCGCAAGTTCGGTCTGGCGCGGAATAAGTTGCGCGAGGCTGCCATGAAGGGCGAGATTCCGGGTCTCACCAAGGCGAGCTGGTAACAGAGGTTGATGATATGAGCATGACCGATCCCATCGCCGACATGCTGACGCGCATCCGTAATGGTCAGAAAGCCCGCAAGGTCAGCGTCGCGATGCCGGCGTCCACCATCAAGGCGGCCGTGGCGGAGGTGCTGAAGGAAGAAGGCTACATCGCCGGGTACTCGGTGGAGGGCGAGGGTGCCACGCGCACGCTCACCGTCGAGCTGAAGTATTTTCAGGGTGAGCCGGTGATCGAGCGCATCCAGCGCGTGAGCCGTCCCGGACTGCGCATCTACCGGGGCAAGGACGACCTGCCGCGGGTCCTCGGCGGCCTCGGCGTGGCCATCGTGTCCACTTCGGCGGGGCTCATGAGTGACCGGCAGGCCCGGGCGAAGGGTATCGGCGGAGAGGTTCTCTGCGTCGTCTCCTAAGGGATACAACGAGTCAGGAAAATGTCTAGAGTCGCAAAACAACCGGTAGCGCTGCCCCAGGGCGTCGAGGTGGCCGTCAGCGGTATCACCGTCAATGTGAAAGGGCCGAAGGGCGCGCTCGAGATGGAGCTCAACCACGAGGTAGAGCTCGGCCAGGGAGACGGCGTCGTGACGCTCAGGGCGCGGTCGGGATCCCGCTTCGCCAATGCCATGGCCGGTACTACCCGCGCGCTGCTGGCCAATATGGTGCAGGGCGTCACCGAAGGGTTTGAGCGCAAGCTGGAGCTACGGGGCGTCGGCTACCGCGCCCAGGCCCAGGGCAACACGCTGAATCTGACCCTCGGCTTCTCTCATCCGGTGGCTTATCAGGTGCCGGAGGGTGTGCAGGTGGAGACGCCGAGCCAGACCGAGGTGGTCGTACGCGGCTCCGACAAGCAGAAAGTGGGCCAGGTCGCGGCCGAGATCCGTCGCTTCCGTCCGCCGGAGCCCTACAAGGGCAAGGGTGTGCGTTATGCCGACGAGCGCGTCGTCATGAAAGAAGCGAAGAAGAAGTAACCGGTTTCCAAGGATTTTACGATATGAGACTGGACAAGAAACAGAGCCGGCTGCGCCGGGCCCGCCGCACGCGGGCCAAGATCAGCGAGTTGGCCGTGTATCGCCTGAGCGTCCACAGGACGCCGCGGCACATCTACGCCCAGATCATCGCTCCGGACGGGGCGAGCGTGCTGGCCAGCGCCTCGACGGTGCAGAAGGAGCTGCGCGAAAAACTCGAGTGCACGGGCAACGCGGAGGCGGCGGCCGAGGTCGGCCGCGCCATCGCCGAGAAGGCAAAGGCTGCCGGCGTGGAGTCGGTGGCGTTCGACCGCTCCGGGTTCCGCTTCCACGGCCGCGTGAAGGCGCTGGCGGACGCGGCGCGCGATGCCGGTCTGCAGTTCTAGGATCAATGAATACCCGCCGGGCGGAAGGCGGGGCATCGGGTAAGTGACACATGGCAAGAATGGAACAAGGCAGCGACGATCTCCTCGAGAAACTGGTGACCGTGAACCGCGTCGCCAAGGTCGTGAAGGGTGGCCGTCAGTTCGGCTTCACCGCGCTGACGGTGGTTGGCGACGGCGCCGGCAAGGTCGGCTTCGGCTACGGCAAGGCCCGTGAAGTGCCCATCGCGATCCAGAAGGCGATGCAGGCCGCGCGGAAGAACCTGAAGTCGCTGCACCTGAAGGACGAGACGCTGCAGTACGAGGTCAAGGGCCGTCACGGCGCCACGAAGGTGCTGATGCAGCCGGCCTCGGAAGGTACGGGCATCATCGCCGGCGGCGCGATGCGCGCGGTGTTCGAATGCGCCGGCGTGCGTAACGTGCTGGCCAAGAGCTACGGCTCGCGCAACCCCATCAACGTGGTGCGCGCAACGATCAACGCGCTGCAGTCGGTGCACTCGCCGAACCGTATCGCGGCGAAGCGCGGCAAGAAAATCGACGAGATACAGAGCTAGCACGATGGCCAAGTCAGAGAGCAAGGGACAGAAACTGAAAGTGACGCTGGTGAAGAGCCGTTACGGGCGGCTGGCCAACCACAAGGCCTGCGTCGCCGGGCTCGGTCTCAGGAAGATCAACCAGACCGTCACCGTCGAGGATACGCCGGAGAACCGGGGCATGATCAATAAGGTGTCCTATCTCCTGAACGTGGAGGAAGTTTAGAAATGCGTCTGAATACGCTCAGGCCTGCAGCGGGCAGCAAGACGGCCGGCAAGCGCCTGGGCCGCGGTCATTCCGCGGGCCAGGGCAAGACCAGCGGTCGCGGCCAGAAAGGCCAGCACGCCCGCTCCGGCGGCTATCACAAGGTGGGCTTCGAAGGCGGCCAGATGCCGCTGCAGCGGCGCCTGCCGAAGGTGGGCTTCAATTCGCCCGGCCGCGGCCTGAGCGCGGAGGTCCGGTTGCATGAACTCGCGAAGGTGGACGCGGATCCCATCGACCTGGAGGCGCTGCGCAAGGCGCACATCGTCGGCAGCCGCGTCGTGAAGGCGAAGGTGATCGCGGCCGGTGAACTGACCAGGGCGGTGAAACTCAAAGGAATCAAGGTGACCCCCGGGGCCCGCAAGGCCATCGAGGCGGCCGGCGGCTCCATCGAGGACTGACGGAAGAACCGGGGACAGACTGAATGCCGACGCCGTGCGTCGGCGCTGAACGGAAAGGAAAGTGGCGAAAGCACCCAGTAACAATCCGGCAACGGCACTGGCCCAGAGCGGGAAGCTCAGCGAGCTGCGGCAGCGGCTCCTGTTCCTGGTCGGGGCGCTGGTGGTCTATCGCGTCGGCACCTTCATCCCGGTGCCGGGGGTAGACCCCATTGCGCTGTCGAGTTTCTTCGATCAGCAGTCGGGGAACATCCTGGGGCTGTTCAACCTCTTCTCGGGCGGCGCCCTGCAGCGTTTCGGCGTCTTCGCGCTGGGGATCATGCCCTACATCTCCGCCGCCATCATCATGCAGATGGCCGCGGTGGTGGTGCCGAGTCTCGCGCAGCTGAAGAAGGAAGGTGAATCCGGCCGGCGCAAGATCACCCAGTACACCCGCTACGGTACGGTGGCGCTGGCGCTGTTCCAGTCGGTCACGGCGGCCTACGCCATCCAGAATCAGCCGAATCTGGTCATCAATCCGGGCCCCGGCTTCCTGTTCACTGCGGCCATCACACTCGTGACCGGTACGGTATTCCTGATGTGGCTGGGCGAGCAGATCACCGAGCGTGGTATTGGCAACGGCATCTCCATCATCATCCTCGCGGGCATCGTCGCGGGCCTGCCCGGTGCCATCGCCGGCACGGCGGAACTCGTGCGCAACGGCGAGATGGCTCCGGCCTTCGCCATCCTGATCCTGCTGGCCATCGTGGCGGTTACCGCGTTCGTGGTTTACATGGAGCGGGCCCAGCGGCGCATCACGGTGAACTACGCGCGGCGTCAGCAGGGGCGGCGGATGTACGCGGCCCAGAGCACGCACCTGCCCTTCAAGATCAACATGTCCGGTGTGATCCCGCCGATCTTCGCCTCGAGTATCCTGCTGTTCCCGGCTACGCTCGCCCAGTTCGCAGGCACGAGCGCGGACCCGACGTTGATCCAGCGCACGCTGCAGAACATCGGCACCAGCATGGGCCCCGGGCAGCCCGTCTACATGTTGCTCTACGGCGTCCTGATCATCTTCTTCTGCTTCTTCTACACCGCGCTGGTGTTCAATTCGAAGGAAACGGCGGACAATCTGAAGCGATCCGGCGCCTTTATCCCGGGCATCCGGCCGGGCGCCCAGACCGGCGAGTACATCGATCGGGTGCTGACGCGGCTTACGTTCTGGGGTGCGCTCTACATCACGGGCGTGTGTCTGATGCCGGAATTCGTGCGGCTGTTCTACCCGAGCATCCCGTTCTATTTCGGCGGCACGTCGCTGCTCATCCTGGTAGTGGTCGCGATGGACTTCATGTCCCAGCTGCAGGCGCACATGATGTCGCACCAGTACGAAGGGATGATGAAGAAGGCCAATCTGAGGAATTACGGTCGCGCGGGCCAGATCCGCTGACGGCCCGGTGACGGAGAAAGACGATGAAGGTTCGTGCATCAGTCAAGAAAATCTGCCGCAACTGCAAGATCATCCGGCGCAACGGCGTCGTGCGCGTCATCTGCACGGATGCGCGGCATAAGCAGCGGCAGGGTTGAGAGAGTAGGAAGCCCCGAGTAGGGCGGCCAGCAAGCAAGAGCAGAGGATTTATCAGTGGCGCGTATAGCAGGCATAAACATCCCGGTGCACAAGCACGTGGCGATAGCGCTGACCAGCATTTACGGCATCGGCCATACCACGGCGCGAAAGATCTGCGACGCGGCCGGCATAGCCCCGGACGTCCAGGTAAAGGATCTGGCCGAGCCGGAGGTGGCCCGGTTGCGCAACGAAGTCGCTCGACTGTCGGTTGAGGGCGACCTGCGCCGTGAGCAGGCCATGAATATCAAACGGCTGATGGACCTCGGTTGCTACCGCGGCATCCGCCACCGCCGCGGCCTGCCGGTGCGCGGTCAGCGCAGCCGCACCAACGCGCGGACCCGCAAGGGACCCCGCCGTCCGGTCCGCAAGTAGGCACCGGGCATCAGGATTCGAGTAAGGACATAAGATGGCTCAAGCGAAGAAAACGACCACGCGGAAGAAGGTCCGGAAGCAGGTGCAGGACGCGATCGCGCACGTGCACGCCTCCTTCAACAACACCATCATCACGATCACCGACCGCCAGGGTAATGCCCTTTCCTGGGCTACCGCCGGTGGCTGCGGCTTCCGCGGATCGAGGAAATCGACCCCCTTCGCCGCTCAGGTGGCCGCCGAGAAGGCGGGCAAGGCTGCGCAGGATTACGGCGTGAAGAATCTGGACGTACGCGTGCGCGGACCGGGGCCGGGCCGTGAGTCAGCGGTGCGCGCACTGAATGCCGTCGGTTTCCGTATTCAGACTATCGAAGACGTGACGCCGATACCCCACAACGGGTGTCGTCCGCCGAAGCGTCGTCGGGTATAGAGTAAGAGGATCATGGCAAGATATCTCGGACCAAAATGTAAGCTCTCGCGCCGCGAAGGCACGGACCTGTTCCTGAAGAGCGGCGTTAAGCCGCTGGATGCCAAATGCAAGCTGGACACGCCGCCGGGCGGCAGTGCCACCGGCCGGCGCGGACGTCTCTCGGACTACGGCCTGCAGCTTCGCGAGAAGCAGAAACTGCGCCGCATGTACGGTGTGCTGGAACGCCAGTTCCGCAACTACTACAAGCGTGCGGCACAGCTGAAGGGTTCCACGGGCGAAAACCTGCTGCGTCTGCTGGAAGGACGGCTGGATAACACCGTCTACCGGATGGGCTTCGCCTCGACGCGCGCGGAGGCGCGTCAGCTGGTCAGCCACAAGGGCGTGATGGTCAATGGCAAGGTGGTGAACATCCCCTCCTACCAGGTCAGCGCCGGTGATCAGATCTCGATCCGCGAGAAGGCGCAGAAACAGCTCCGCATCCAGAACGCACTCGAGATCGCCGGCCAGGTGGGCTTTCCGGAATGGGTCGACGTCGACACCAAGAAGATGACCGGACTGCTGAAGATGTTGCCGGAGCGGGACGATATCCTGCCGGACATCAATGAGAACCTGGTGGTCGAGCTCTACTCCAAGTAATCAGGAGGACCCTGTCCCATGTCGGAAGTAACCGAATTTCTGAAGCCCCGTGTCGTGAAAGTGAGCCCGGAGACGGAGCAACACGCACGGGTCGTCATCGAACCGTTCGAGCGCGGCTTCGGCCACACACTGGGTAATGCGCTGCGCCGCATCCTGCTGTCTTCCATGCCGGGCGCGGCCATCGTCGAGGCCGAGATCGAGGGCGTGCTGCACGAGTACACCAGCATCGAGGGCGTCGCTGAGGACGTGGTCGACATGCTGCTGAACCTGAAGCAGGTGGCGGTACGCATGCACAGCCGCGATAGTGCCGAGCTCACCCTGTCCAAGAAAGGTCCGGGCCCGGTCACGGCCGGAGACATCCAGCTGGACCATGACGTCGAGATTCTGAACCCTGAGCTGGTGGTTGCCAACCTGACCAAGGCCGGCGAGCTGCGCATGGTGCTGAAGGTCATGCGCGGCCGGGGCTACCGGCCGGCCGTCCAGCGCGCGAGCTTCGAGGAACAGAGCGGGCCGATCGGCCGTCTGCAGCTGGACGCCTCGTTCAGCCCGGTCCGCCGGGTGACCTACAACGTAGAGGCGGCCCGCGTGGAGCAGCGCACCGATCTCGACAAGCTCATCATCGATATCGAGACCAACGGCACCATCGATCCGGAAGAGGCGATCCGCCGAGCTGGCAGCATTCTGAAGGATCAGCTGAGCGTTTTTGTGGACCTGCAGGGCCAGGAAGAGGGTGCCGGCGCTTCGGCGGAGGCGCAGATCGATCCGATCCTGCTGCGGCCAGTGGACGAGCTGGAACTCACCGTGCGCTCCGCGAACTGCCTGAAGGCCGAGAGCATCAATTACATCGGCGATTTGGTGCAACGCACCGAGGTGGAGCTGCTGCGCACGCCGAACCTGGGCAAGAAGTCGCTCACGGAGATCAAGGACGTGCTCGAAAGCCACGGCCTGTCGCTCGGCATGCAGCTCGAGAACTGGCCGCCGCCGAGCCTGCGTCCCGATCGCGAGGCGCTGTCCGCCTGATCGGGGCCATCGGAACCATTGGAACCACGGTAACCATTGGAACCCTGGGTAACATAGGGGCCGTACATCGTCCGTCGGACGAACGCCTGAACGTATAACCGGAAATCAGCAATGCGACATCAGAAGTCGGGGCGAAAGCTCAACCGTAACAGTCCGCACCGCCATGCCATGTTCCGTAACATGGCCGCATCGCTGGTGCGCCATGAGACCATCAAGACCACGCTGCCGAAAGCGAAAGAGCTCCGCCGTGTAGTCGAGCCGCTGATCACGATGGCGAAGGTCGACGGTGTGTCTCAGCGCCGCCGGGCTTTCGACCGTCTGCGCGACAAGGAAGCAGTGGGCAAGCTGTTCAATGAGCTCGGCCCCCGCTACAAGGAGCGTCCCGGCGGTTACCTGCGCATCCTGAAGACGGGCTTTCGCCCGGGGGATGCGGCGCCGATGGCCATCGTCCAGCTCCTGGACCAGCCGGAAGAGACCGAGGCCGCCGAATCCCAGGACTGATCCCCTCCCGCGTAGGAGGGCCTTCAGGCCCGATCAATCGCGGCTGAAGCCGCTCCTAACATTGTCTATCGGCTCCAGTCGGTCCGGACGACCCCGCTACCCTTGCCCACCCGCTGACGGGCCCGTGGCCGAAAGGTGTGCCACAGTCAGGAAGCGCTGCTGATCGGTGCCAGCACTCCCGGCCACGGGCCCATTAACGGCCGAACCAGACTGTGGGCGGCGTCCGGGCCGACAGGGAGACCGATTCCAGGGGAC
>CAYRUH010000034.1:0-29484 GCA_964427415.1 uncultured Woeseiaceae bacterium
GGAGGGCCTTCAGGCCCGGCTCCGCTGTGGGAGGGCCTTCAGGCCCGATCCGGATTTTTCCGCAAAGCGGTGCGGAGTTCGCGGGAGGCATAGCGGGCCAGGTGGGCGCTGAGCGCCTCCGGCGGACGCTGTGCGCTGCGTGGCCCGCGGCGGATCAGCAGGGCGCGGAAGGCGGGGCTGGTCGCCAGGTGGAAACGGAGTTCGTCGCCGTAGCGGGCGAGGAAGCTCTCCGGGTCTTCGCCGCCGGCTCCCGGCAGGCGGGCGAGCGCCTCGCGCATCGATGTCTCGTCCACTCGCGGGAAATAGCGGCCGAACTCGCGCCAGTGGTTGAGGTTCGCGCCGGCGGCCGGTTCCGGTCGGACCGCCGACGGGCCGCGGCGGGGCAGTGCGGCCTCGAGCAGTGCCACCGCGTCCAGCAGGCCGGCTCCGTGGCGTCGGGTGTCCCAGCCGTGCGGGCGGCGGACGCCGGCGCGGGTCAGGATGTCGCGGAAGACGGCCGGCAATGCCGCGCCGGGGTAACGACGGCGCAGGCGGTCGCGGCCGTGACGGGACAGCCACAGCGCCGCTGCGCCGGCCACTGTGGCCACCGCATAGGAGGTGCCGCTGCCCCGGGCGTCGCTGTAGCGGTCGCCGGGCTTGGCCAGCGCGCGCCAGACATCCTGGCCGGGCGCGGCGAGGTCGACGTCGCCGCCCGCGGCGCCGTACCGCCAGACCTCGTCCTGGCAGTTGCTGGCCGCGACGGCGATGACCCGTGAAGAGCGCGCCGGATGCACCACCCAGGGCCAGATATTGCCGGCTGCGGCGAGGCTGATGATGCCCTGGGTCGCTGCCGCATCGAGCATCCGCTCCAAGCTGCGGCTGGCGAAAGGTCCGCCGAGACTCATCGAGATGACGTCGGCCTCGATGCCGATGGCATGATCGACGGCAAGGGCGAGGCGCCGGAACGAGAAATGCACCACGCCGGAAGACACCCGCAGGGGCACGAGGGTTGCGGCGGGCGCGCTCCCGCTCACGCCGACGCCGTCACCTCCCTCGTTACCGCGAGTGCTCATGATGACACTGGCGGTGGCCGTGCCGTGGCCCGGGCTGCGGCCGCGCAGAGGGTCCCGGGGGTCGCGGCGATCGGCCTCGAAGTCGTAGCCGAGGCCGACCGCCAGCCTCTCCGGGTGGCGGACTTCCGGATGCAGGGTGTAGCCGGTGTCCGGGTGGGCGATTCGTATGCCGCGGCCGGGCGGGCCGTCGATCAGTGCGAAGGCCTCGGCGAGACGGGCGTTGGCCAGGCTCCATTCGCCGTCGGCGGAGCAGGGCAGGGGCCGCGCACCGGTACCGCTGCGGGGGGCTCTTGTCGCCACCCGGGCCGGGTCCGGATCGTGGCCCGGCTGAATTACCGCTGCCTCGGCCCAGACCACGTCGGGGTGCGCATCGAGGCGGCGCGCGAACTCCCACACCTGGCGCACCAGCGGCTGCAGCGACGGGCGCCGGCGCAGCGCCTGGTACACGCCGCCCGAACGGGGCAGGCGTTCGACTGCCCACTCGCCCGGCAGCGTGGCGGCGACCGTGCGGCGGGCAAGGCGGGTGGCCGCGGCCGGGCGCAGCCCGGGGTCCACCGCCAGCATCAGCCCTTCGCTGCGGGGCGTCAGCTCGTCCGCGGTAGCCGGCAACCGCAGAGCGGTGTCTCTCATCGTCGTTCCCCTCCCTGGAGCCGGGATCGGTCATGCAATAATGCCTCTTTTAGCCATGGAGCTCAGCGATGAATTCCAGTACCGAATCCCTGCGCCCGTTCGGCCCTGTCATCCGGATTGGCCATGCAGGCCGCTCAGGCTGCGCACACGACGCGAGCCGCGCCGGCCCGGTTGCTCTCGTGGCCATGCTGATGTCGGCTCTCGGTCTCGCCGCCTGCGGCAGCGATGCGCCGCCGGAGGAGACGGTGACCGCGGAGACCGGCATGCGCGAGCAGCCGGTGGCGGAACCGCGCCCTGATGGCGAGGCCGTCGCCGAGCGGGTGGCCGATTTCGCGCCATTCAAGCTCGCCGCCGACCTCGGCGAGTTAAGCGACGACCAGCGCCGAATGATCGGGCTGTTGATTGACGCCTCGAGGATCATGGATGATCTGTTCTGGCGCCAGGCTTGGGGATACGGCCACGAGGAATGGCTCGCCGACCTTCCGGCCGGCCCGGTCCGCGAGCTGGCGAGGATCAACTACGGGCCCTGGGACCGACTGGCGGACGAGCGGCCCTTCGTGACCGGTGTCCGGCCCAAGCCTGCCGGGGCCAACTTCTATCCGCCCGACATGACGGTGGAGGAGTTCGAGGCCTGGGATCAGCCGGGCAAGGACGGCCTCTATTCGCTGGTGCGCCGGGATGCTGCCGGGGACCTCGAATTGGTTCCCTATCACGAAGCCTATGCCGGCGAACTCGAGCGCGCCGCCGGATTGCTCCGCGAGGCCGCCACGCTGGCCGAAGATGAGGGCTTCGCCCGCTACCTGGGGCTGCGGGCCGATGCCCTGGTGACCGACGACTACCAGCCGAGCGACATGGCCTGGCTCGACATGAAGACCAACCGCATCGATGTGGTGATCGGTGCCATCGAGACTTACGAGGACCAGCTGTTCGGCTACCGGGCCGCCTACGAGTCCTACGTGCTGCTGAAGGACATGGCCTGGTCCGAGCGGCTGTCGCGCTTCGCCGCTTTCCTGCCGGAACTGCAGCGCGGCCTGCCGGTGCCGGAGCGCTACAAGGCGGAGGAGCCGGGCAGCGACTCTGACCTGAACGCCTACGACGCCCTCTATTACGCCGGGGATTCGAACGCGGGCGCCAAGACCATTGCGATCAACCTGCCCAACGACGAGGAGGTGCAGCTCGCCAAGGGCACCCGGCGCCTGCAGCTGAAGAACGCGATGCGGGCCAAATTCGAGAAAATTCTGGAGCCCATCGCCGAGGTGCTGATCGTGGAGGAGCAGCGGCGCCACGTCAGCTTCGACGCCTTCTTCGCCAACACCATGTTCCACGAGGTCGCCCACGGTCTCGGCATCAAGAACACAGTGGACGGCTCCGGCACCGTACGCGCCGCGCTGAAGGACGTGGCCTCCAGCATCGAGGAGGGCAAGGCCGACGTGCTGGGGCTCTACATGATCACCGAGCTGCACAGGCGCGGCGAACTCGGCGACACGGAACTGATGGACTACTACACCACGTTCCTGGCAGGCATCTTCCGTTCGGTGCGCTTCGGCGCATCCAGCGCCCACGGCAAGGCGAATATGGTGCGGTTCAATTTCTTCGCTGACGCGGGTGCGTTCACGACCAGCGAGGCCACCGGCCGCTACCGGGTGGACTTCCAAGCCATGCAGGCGGCGATCACCAAGCTCTCGGCAAAGATACTGACGCTGCAGGGCGACGGCGATTACGAGGGCGCGAAGACGTTCACGGACACCCTCGGCGTCATCCGGCCCGAGCTGGCCGATGCGCTGGCCCGCGTGAATGCGGCGGACATCCCGGTGGACGTGCGCTTCGAGCAGGGCCGCGAGGTCCTCGGCCTCTGACGCTGGTCACCGGCCCGCCGGTCCGCGGCAACGGGGCGCCCCATCGGGGCGCACGGGCGGACGGGCCTGCGCCGGTATGGTGCAGAATTGGCCCGCATCGCGCCGTAACACCGAGCGTGAGGCGCGGCACGGATATTGCAGTCCTGAGGACATAGCGCCATCAGCCTGACACATTCGCCTGCGATAGTGCGTTGCGCGTGGAAGGCTGCGAAGCGGATGCGCGCGGACGGCGCGGACGGCCATCAACCGACAAGGAGCGTGCGACATGCCTGTCATCACCCGGGGACTGCAGTTCTGGAAATCCGCCGAGGAGTTGATGCTCGACTATCTCAACGAGCGCTGCGGCAGCAGGGCCAACCTGACCTATATCCCGGCGGCCGACGACGCTCCCCCGGTGCTGGTGGCGAGTTATCTGGAGTTCCCGGTGGCGGATCACCTGACGGCCTTCACCGTCGGCATGTCCAGCGTGATGCCCGCGGCGGGGGACGAGCATCCCGAGCTGATGATCTCGGTGAAGAGCCCGAATGCCGCCTGGGCCCGTGCCATCGGCGTGATCGCGGAGCGCTACCGGGGCCGTGGCGCCTTCAAGGTGGGCGACACGGTCTCGGTTAGCGACGAGATCAGCCGCTCAAGCCCGATGCGTGCCTTCCTCGTGCACAATCCTGCCCTGTTCGGGCTGGCCGGTGAGCGGCTGGAAATCGGCGAACGCAGCATACGCGTGCTGCAGCTCTATCCCGTACACGACTCGGAGGTGGCGCTGATTCGCAAGTACGGCTGCCAGGCCTTCATCGACAGCCGGCCCGACCTCGCCGACGTGCGTCGTCCCGGCCAGAGCGCTGCCAGCGTGGAGGCGCATGCGCTGAAGGCGGGCTGAGTCTCAGGCAGCGGCCGCCGAGGTGCGGGCGCCGAGTGCGCGGATAGCCAGTGCGCAGGCCACCGAGAGCAGGCCGAGCACCAGCAGGAACACCGCCAGCGTCACCGGCGAGTCGTTGTTCAGCATGGAGACGAACTGGACCAGCAAGGCGCCCACCGTCTGCTGGCTGAACCCCAGCAGACTCGAAGCCGTGCCGGCACGCCGGGGAGACTGGCGCACGGCGCCGGTCTGGGCATTCGGGGCGGCGAGGCCACTCGAGTAGGTCACCACCGTCATCGGCAGGAACAGCGCCATCGGCACCCACCAGCCGGCGCCGGCCAGGCTGACCATCGCCAGCGTGCCCACGGCGGCAAACAGGCTGCCGCGCAGGATCATGCCGTCGATGCCGAGACGGCGCGAGTAGCGGGTGGAGGTCAGATTGCCCAGCGTGTAGCCGCCGGCCAGCAGCAGGAACCAGAATCCGTATTCCCGGGCCGGCCGGTCCATGACGGACTCCATCAGATAGGGCGCTGTGGAGATGAACACGTAGAACATGCCCACCGACAGCACCGCCTGGGCGGTGTAGGCGTGGAACAGCGGCTTGCCCATCAGTCTTTTCATCCCCAGGCCCGGCGATTCCCGTGCCGCGCTGTCCTCCTCCGGCAGGGTCTCCGGCAGCCAGCGTAGCACCGCGGCGGCCACCAGCAGCCCCAGGACGCTCACTACGAGGAACAGACTGCGCCAGCCGTACCAGTCGGTGAGATAGCCGCCGACCAGCGGCGCCAGCGTCGGCGCGACCACCATGACCATCACCAGCGTGGCGAGACGTCCGGCCATCTCGTCGGTGCCGTAGAGGTCGCTCAGGATGGCGCGGGCGATCACCAGGCCCGCGGCACCGCCCACGGCCTGCACCATGCGCGCGCCGATCAGCCAATAGATGTCCGGCGCCAGATAGCAGGCGACGCTGCCGGCGAAGCAGAGCAGGAGGCCCGCCATCAGCGCCGGTCGCCGGCCCCAGCGGTCTGCCAGCGGCCCGTAGAGGAGCTGGGCCGGACCGATGGCGAAGACGAAGGCGCTGAAGGTGAGCTGGGTCAGCGCGAGCGAGGTGCCGAACGCCGACTGCACCGCCGGCAGCGCGGGCAGATAGATTTGCATGGCGAGCGGCCCCATGGCGGTCGCGGCAGCCAGCAGCACGATCAGCTTGCGGGGGCCGATGTCGCTCAATGTCTCGTCGGTGTCGTACCGCCCCTTGCAGGCGACGGCCGGGTCGGGGTCAGCCGCCGTGGCCGATCATGCGCAGGAATTCGGCGCGGGTGCGCGCGTCCTCGCGGATGGTGCCGAGCATCTGGCTCGTGACCATCGACACACCGGTCTTGTGGACGCCGCGGGTGGTCATGCACTGGTGCGCGGCCTCGATCACCACGCCGACGCCCTTCGGTTTCAGCACGTCCTGGATGGTATTGGCGATCTGCGCCGTCATCTTCTCCTGCACCTGGAAGCGGCGGGCGAAGGCCTCGACCACCCGCGCCAGTTTGCTGATGCCCACCACCTTGTTGGTGGGCAGATAGCCGACGTGGGCCCGGCCGATGATCGGCGCCATGTGGTGTTCGCAGTGGGATTCGAAGGTGATATCGCGCAGCACGATCAACTCGTCGTAACCCTCCACCTCCTGGAACGTGCGCTTCAGGAACCTTACCGGGTCTTCCCGATAGCCGGAGAACCAGTCCTCGTAGGCGCGGGCTACGCGCGCGGGCGTATCGACCAGCCCCTCCCTGTCCGGGTCCTCGCCGGCCCACAGCAGCAGCGTGCGGATGGCCTCCTCCGCCTGCCGGCGACCGGGCCTGCGCCGCGCCTTTTTCTTCACGCCCTTCTTCTTCTCCGCCAATGTCTGTTTCTCCCTGATCGGTGCTGCGACATACTACCGGAACCGGCGCGCCCGCCGCATCCGGCGCTGCATCCGGCGTCCTCGACAGATCGAATACAAGCGCCTTACAAGCTGCAACGGAGCCGACGTGAAGAGACTGCTGGCCATTTTGCTGTGCGCCTCCCTCGCCGCATGCGCGAGCACGCCCGAAGACCCGATCCACCGGGTCGACGGCGTCGACCTGCCCCGCTACATGGGCGACTGGTACGTCATCGCGCACATCCCCACGTTCCTGGAGGACGAGGCCTACAACGCCATCGAGTCCTACGAGCTGGACGAGGACGGGACCATCGCCACCACTTTCCGCTTCCGCAACGGCGGCTTCGACGGGCCCCTGAAGGTCTACACGCCGACCGGTTTCGTCAGTGATGATCCGAGCAATGCGGTCTGGGGCATGCAGTTCGTCTGGCCGTTCAAGGCGGAGTTCCTGATCGTCTGGCTGGACGAGGGCTACGACACGACCGTGATCGGCCGCAATGCGCGGGACTACGTCTGGATCATGGCGCGCGAGCCGCGCATAGCGGAGGAGAAGTATCGCCGTATCCTCTCTTTCCTGGAGACCGAGGGCTACGATCTCTCCGAATTGCGGGAAGTGCCCCAGCGCTGGCCGGAGGCCGACGCCGGCGGCTGATACTACCGTGCACCGGCGCGGGCTAAGATGGAGCCCGGCCAATCGTGGCCAATCGTGGCTAATCGTTGTCCATAGCGGGGAGAGTCATGCACCGGCTCTCGTACTACAGCCACCGGCGCGAGCTGACGGTCGGCGTGGCAGCGGGCGGCGGACTGGTGCGTGATGCACTGGTGGCGCCTGCTGCCCGCGTCGAGCCGCTGTTCGCCGGTTTCCCTGATCTGCCTCTCTACGTGACCCGGCCGGCGGCCGGTGCTCCACTGGCCGTGCCGACCGAGACACTGGTGGTGGAGGGCGGCGGCGCCGCCGAGGTCGACTGGGCCTGCCGGCGACTTTCCCTGGAAGTCATCCGTGAAGGGCAGGGCGGCCGCATACTGCTCCGTGCGGTCTGCGACGCGACGGGTATCGGGCGGCTGCGCCACGCGGCCGACGCGGCCCGGCGACTCTATCGTCGCGGCAACGTCGCCCTGGCGCACCCCAATTTTCTCCGGCTGCAGCGGCCGCCGCCAGCCTCGGCCGAAGCCGTCCAGGCGCCGGCGGAGGGGCAGTGGGCACTGGATAACGACGGCGAGGTGGGCGTGGCGGGCGCCGACGTCGGTGCGCAGGCCGCCTGGGCGATCACCACCGGGCGTCGTGGCGTCCGCGTCGCGATCCTCGACGACGGCGTCGATCTGGCGCATCCGTACCTGCGGCCGGCCGCGGCCGCCGAGCGGGACTTCGTGGCCGACGACCGCTACGGCCGGCCTGCCGGCGACGACGCCCACGGTACCGCTGTGGCGGGTATCGTCGCGGCCGACGGCCCCCGCGCAACCGGTCTCGCGCCCGGCGTGTCCCTGGTGGCCGCCCGCATCGCCCGGGGCGCCGTGCATGGCTACTGGCTGTCCGATGATTTCGACACCGCCGAGGCGGTGGACTGGTGTGCCGGGGAGGGCCGTGCAGACATCCTGAACCTGTCCTGGGGCGGAGGCCCGCCGGCCGATGCCATCTCAGGCGCGCTGGAACGGGCCGCGCGCACCGCTCGCGGCGGTCGTGGCTGCCTGATCGTGGCCGCGGCCGGCAACAGCCAGTCGGCTCTGGATTATCCGGCCACGCTCGCCGGGGTGCTGGCGGTGGGCGCGTCGAATCCCTGGGACCGGCGCAAGACCCGCCGCTCCCGGGACGGCGAAAGCTGGTGGGGCAGCAGCCACGGCGGCAACCTCTCGCTGCTGGCGCCCGGTGTCTCGATACTCACCACCGACCTGCCGGGCCGGCGGGGTTTCGCACCGACCCTGGTCTACGATGCCTTCAGCGGCACTTCCGCCGCCGCGCCGTTCGTCTCGGCCGCGGCGGCGCTGGTGCTGTCACTGCACCCGGATATGACGGCGGCACGCCTGCGCCGGGTGCTGGAGGCGAGTGCATCGCCGCTGGACGGCGGTCGCCGCTCCACCCACGGCCACGGCCGGCTGGATGCGGCCGCCGCGCTGCGTCTGGCGGCTGCCGCCCCCCGCGGCTGAGGATCGGCGGGCGGATCAGCCGGCGGCAGCGACCCCGGTCGGGCAGCTCACGCCGGTGCCGCCGAGGCCGCAATAGCCGCCCGGATTCTTTGCCAGGTACTGCTGGTGATAGTCCTCGGCATAATAGAACGGTCCGGCGTCGGCGATCTCGGTGGTGACGGCGCCGTAGCCGGCATCTGCCAGCTCCCGGGCATAGGCGTCGCGGGAGGCTTCCGCCGCCGCCTTCTGGCCGGCATCAAAGACGTAGATGGCCGAGCGGTACTGAGTGCCCACGTCGTTACCCTGGCGCATGCCCTGGGTTGGGTCGTGGGACTCCCAGAACACCCGCAGCAATTCCTCGTAGGTGATCTCGTCGGGGTCGTAGACCACCAGCACCGCCTCGGTGTGACCGGTCATGCCGCTGCAGACCTCCCGGTAGTCCGGGTTGCGCGTGCGGCCGCCCGCATAGCCGACGGCCGTGGTGTAGACACCGGGCTGTTGCCAGAAACGGCGCTCCGCGCCCCAGAAGCAGCCGAGGCCGAACACGGCCTGCTCGCAGCCTTCCGGGAACGGGGGCTTCAGCGGTGCATCGAGGACGAAGTGGCGCTCGGGTACCGGCATCGACGCGTCGCGGCCGGGCAGCGCCTCGCCCGCGGAGGGCAGGGATGTCTTCTTGTTCAGACCGAACATGGCTCTCTCCTGTGACTGCCCGCCGGATATGCGTCCGGCAGCAGCGCGATCAAGGGTCGGGCGGTGACGCTCGGGGCGCGGGTCATCGGGTGACCGCGGCGTCGATGATGCGTACCTGGTATTGGTCCGGCGACGTGAACGGGCCGAGGCCCGTATCCAGCCGCACGCTCTTGCCGGGCTCGAGCACGCCGGAGAGCCGGCGGCGGGTCTCGGAGACGCTGCCGGAGCCGGTCAGGTAGCGGATGGCAATGACCAGGTCGGTGACGCCGACGCGGGTCGGGTTGTCGATCTGCAGCAGCAGCCGCCCGTCGTCGCCGAGTCCGCTGCGGCTGCGCAGATACGCCTCCGGGTTCTGGCCCAGATCGAGTCGCATCAGCGCGGCCTGGGCGCGCGCGCCCACCTCGCCCTGCTCGCCGCCGGCCTTCTGGTAGTACTCAATCGCCCGGCCCCGGTTGCCGGCCCGGCGCTCGATGTCGCCGAGCGCGAGGTAGGCCGGCGCCGTGGGCAGCAGCTCGAGACTCGCGCTGAGGTCGCGGCGGGCCTCGGCATCATCGCCGAGCCGCCCGGCGGCCAGGCCCCGCTGCAGGTAGTAGTAGAAGAAGCCGTCGTTGCGCTTCAGCGCCAGGGTGTACTCGCTGCGGGCGCGGTCGTAATCGTCGTTCAGCAGGTAGACGTCGCCCCGGAGCGCGTAGAAATGGGCCTCCCCGGGTTCCATGCGGATGGCCTCGCTGGCCTTCTCGAGGGCGACGCCGCGCCGGTCCTCCGCCAGGGCCTTGCGGCCGGCATCATAGGCCTCGTAGGCCGGCAGCGCCTTGCGCGTCGCCGCGAGCCTCTCGCGGTAGCGTTCGGCCCCGGTCTCCCCGCCGGGAGGCAGGGTGGCTGCCGTCTGTCGGTTTGCCTCCACCCGGGCGATCGACGGCGGGTGGCTCGCGAACAGCCCGCTCAACCAGTCGCCGCGGCGCTGCTCGTTCAGCCGCACGAAGGTCTCCTGAAGATCCACCGCACCCTGCGGGTCGTAGCCGGCGCGGGACATGTAGCGCATGCCGTAGAGGTCAGACTCCAGCTCGGCGCCGCGGCTGTAGCGCTGGTTGATAAGCTGGGAGGCGATTGCGGCCGATGCGGTGGCCAGCCGGCCGTAATCGCTGTCGCTGCTGGCGACCGCCGTCGCCAGCACCGCGCCCTGCAGCACCATCGCGCGCTCCATGGCGTCCGCGGAATGGCCCGCGGCGGCATGCACGATCTCATGGCCCAGCACCGCGGCCAGCTCGGCCTCGGACTCGAGTTCGGTTAACAGTCCCCGGTTGATCGCGATCTTGCCGCCGGGCAGGGCCCAGGCGTTCGGCACCGAGTTGTTCAGCACGTGGAATTCGTAGGGCAGCGGCCGGTCGCTGACTGCCGCAAGCCGCTGTCCGACTCGCCGGACGTAATCCTCGAGCGCCGGGTCGAGGACGTAGTCGCCGCCCTGGGACTGGCGCATCGGCAGGTAATTCTGCTCGCCGAGGGCGACTTCCTGCGCCTCGGAGACCAGCCGGATCTCGCGCTCGCCGGTGACCGGATTGACGGCGCATCCGCTCGTGAGCAGCACGAGGGCCGTGAGCACTGCGAGCGTCACGAGCAGCCGGAACAGTGCGGCCGTGCCGGGTCGGGTCCGGTCGGGGCGGTCGTAGCCTGCGAGGGCAGCAGCTGATCTCATGCTTTCAGGATAACCGAAGACGCGGGTTGCTCGCCCGGCATCGCCGCATCTTCACCGCGCCACCAGCCGCTGGCCGCGGCGGGGGCGTTCGCTGATGCCGGCGCGGTGGGCGAAGCGCACGGGCAGCGACTGGGTCCGGCCCCATTCCCCCGCCCGATAGACGGCGAAGTGCAGGTGCGGCATGGTCGTGTGGCCGGTATTGCCCGACAGCCCGATGCGATCGCCGGCCTGCACCCGATCCCCGGCCTCCACCAGGGCGCCGTCGCGACTGAGGTGGTAGTACTCCCCCGTGGTGCCGTCGTCGTGCAGGATGACGATGTAATTGGCATGCCGGCCGCAGCCTTCCTCCCAGCAGCCGATGTCGTGGGCTTCCTCGACGCGGGCCACGATGCCGCCGCGGGCTGCGTGCACCGGCGTGCCTTCGGGCATGTCGAAGTCCACGGCATAGCGTTCGAGGCCGGTGTGGCTGAAGCTCGAACCGTAACCCTGCAGCACGGTGAAGCTCTCGCCGCTGGCGTAGGGCAGACGGTAGAGGTGCGTGTCATCATGCTGTGCACGCAGATCGCCAACGGTCCAGTCGTACCAGTAGCGGTAGTGGTAGCGGGCGCCGCCTTCCGCCGGCACACGCAGCAATTCGGTGAGATCACCCCCGGCCAGGGTCCTGGTGACGGTGCGGTGCGCCGTGGCCAGGCCGCGGCCGCGCAGCCGCACCGTGAGCGTCAACGGGAACTCGGTCAGGTTGCGCCCGGACAGCACCACGCCGGACGGGGACTCCTCCACCTCCACGCAGATCCACTCCCCGTCGCAGTCGCCGGCCGCGGCGGGAGTTGCCGATGCGGCGAGCCCTATTGCCGTGACGGCTGCTCTGAAAACGGTTCTCATGACTGGCTATAGACCGCATGTCCGACCCGGGGTTCGCGGGACGGGGCAGCTGCATGATACCTGCGCCGCGGAGTCGGATTCGGCGCCCGACTGCAGTATGCTTGCGGGCTGCCGGTGCGGCCTGACGCTATCGCCGGCCGGCCGGACAGCCAGTGAGGAGTGACGATGAGCGAACAGACCCCCTACGACCTGTTGATCAGGGACGTGCGCGTGGTGCGCCCCGGGCGTAGCCGAGTCGACGCCCTGGACGTGGCGATCAGCGACGGCAAGTTCGCCCGCCTGGCTCCCGGCATCGATGCCGCCCACGCCCGCGAGGTCGTCGACGGCGGCAACCTGCTCGCTTTCCCGGGCGTCGTCGATGCCCACATGCACACCGGCATCTACTCGCCGCTGGACGAAGATGCGGTGACAGAGAGCCGTGCGGCGGCCATGGGCGGGGTCACCTCGAGCCTGAACTACATGCGCACCGGGCAGTACTACCTGAACAAGAGCGGGCCGTACCGGGAGTTCTTCCCCGAAGTGCTGGAGCTCTCCGAGGGCCGTTTCCACGTGGACTACGCCTATCATCTCGCACCGATGATGCGCGAGCACATCGAGGAGATCGAGTACCTGGTGGACACCCACGGGGTGACCTCGTTCAAGATCTTCATGTTCTACGGCGGCTACGGCCTGCACGGGCGCTCCTCCTCCCAGGCCGATTTCCTGATGATCGGCGAGGACGAGAAGTACGATATCGCGCACTTCGAGTTCGTCATGCGGGGCATCCGCCGGGCGATGGAGCGCTATCCGGAGAAGGCCGACCAGATCAGCCTCAGCCTGCATTGCGAGACGGCCGAGATCATGGCTGCCTACACGAAGATGGTCGAAACCGAGGGCAAGCTCACCGGCCTGCACGCCTACAATGCATCGCGGCCGCCGCACTCGGAGGGGCTCGCGATCTTCATCGCCTCCTACCTCGCCCACGAGACGCAGCTGCCGAACATCAACCTGCTGCACCTGAGCTCGCGCAAGGCGGTGGAGGCGGCGCTGAAGATGGCCGAGGCCTTCCCCCACATCAGCTTCGGCCGCGAGGTGACCATCGGCCACCTGGTGCTGGACGTGGATTCGCCCTGCGGCAAGTACGCCAAGGTGAACCCGCCGATCCGTCCCCGCGAGGATGTCGAGTACCTGTGGGAGCAGCTGCTGGACGGCAATCTCGACTGGGTGGTCAGCGACCACGCCTGCTGCAAGGAGGAATTCAAGGTGAGCCAGGAGAATCCGGACGATATCTTCCTCGCCAAGTCCGGTTTCGGCGGCACCGAGTACCTGCTGGCCGGGCTGATCACCGAGGGCTCGCGGCGCGGCATGTCCTACAACCACATGGCCGAGCTCACCAGTTTCAACCCGGCGCGGCGCTACGGCCTGAACCGCAAGGGCGACATCGCCGTGGGCCTGGACGCCGACCTGGTGCTGGTGGATCCGAACGACACCTACACGGTCCACGCTGAGGAATCGGCATCACAGCAGGGCTACTCGCCCTTCGAGGGCGTGGAGCTGACCGCGCGGGTGAAGAGCACGTATCTGCGCGGCCGGCGCGTGTACCACGAAGGCGAAGTGGTGGGCGAGCCTGGCGGCCGTTTTCTGAGCCGGCCTTACTGAGCCGGTCTTACTGAGCCGGTCTTACCGAGTCGGTCTTGCTGAGCCGGGCTTTCAGAGCGCCGCCGAACCACTGCCAGAGCCCTGTCACTGCCGTCACCATCGTGCCCTCGTCGTGCTCCCGATAGGCAGACCCGGGCCGCTGCACTGGGCGGGCCTCGCGGGGCTCGTGGCCATGTGGGGTTCGTCCTATCTGGCCATGGAGATCGCGCTGACCGCATTCAGCCCGCTCGCGATCACCACCGGGCGCATCGTGCTGGCCGCCGCCACGCTGTGGACTGCGATGCGGCTCGCCGGGCTGCGGCTGCCGACCGACCGGGGCTCGTGGGCCTTCTTCGTCCTGCTGTCGGCGATCGGCAACTGCCTGCCGTTCTTCCTGATCAGCTGGGGGCAGCAGAGCGTGCCGTCCGGGCTTGCCGGTATCGCCATGGCCGTGACGCCGCTGGCCGTCATCCTGCTCGCCCACTTCCTGCTGCCCGACGAGCCGTTGACGCCCGGCCGCATCGCCGGATTTCTGGCCGGCTTCGCCGGCGTCGCATTGCTGGCGGGCCCGGAGTTTCTGCCGGGCGGGCGTGGCGGCGACGGCACGCTGCCCGGACTGCTGGCGGTGCTGGGCGGCGCCCTGTGCTATGCCAGCACCGCCGTCATCACGCGGCTGGGGCCGTCCCATCACCCGCTGGTGATGTCCACGGCAGTGACCATCGCCGGCAGCCTCATCCTGCTGCCGCTGTACTTCGCGATGGACGGCGGCGTGCTGCAGGATTTTGCGCTGCCGCCGGGCCCGCTGGCCGCCGTGGCGGCGCTGGGCATGCTGTCCACGGGCTTCGCCGCGGTGATCTTCTTCTTCCTGGTCACCCAGGCGGGGGCGGGATTCATGACGATGCAGAGTTTCCTGGTGCCGCCCTGGGCAGTGATCACGGGCGCGCTGGTGCTGGATGAGCGGCTGCAGCCGGGCGCCTATGCCGCCATGATCCTGATTTTGGCCGGACTCGGCATCGCCCGGCGCTTCGACCGCGCGGCGCCTCAGACCGGCGGGTAGGGGCCCGTTAACCGGCCCTAGTGTCCCGTGCGGGTAATTCGTCGCAGAAGGTCAACGAATTACCCGCACGGGACACTAGTCCATCGGCGCCGATTCGGCGGCGTTGGCGGCGGGCTCCACCTCGGCGGCCTCGGCAGCGGGCTCGGCCTCCGCAGGCTGCTCGCGCTCTTCCATGGCGGCCGCAATCTCTTCCGGCAGCCGCTCGGCGATATAGGAATAGCGGTGGCGCAACGTCTGGCCCGGTGTCGAGACCGGCTGACCGTCCACGTAGCGGGGCCGGTAGACCAGCCGTCGCACCGCCCGCTTGACCTCGGCATCCATGAGGCCGGGCGGCTCGGATTCGATCACGTCGATGTCTTCCGTGCGGCCGCGGGTGTTGACGGTGTAATCCGCCACGACGACGCCCTGGTCGAATTCCCGGTCGCGGTAAACCGGGTTGACCAACGGGTTGGTTTCCTCGTCGACGTAGGCCGGCGCGCGGGCGGAACGGATCATCACCGGCCGATCGAAGCGCCGGTCGCGTATGGCCGCCAGACTGTCGTTACCGCTCAGCAGTTCCCAGGCGCGCCGGTACGAACGCCGCGCCTTCTGGGCCTCGCCGCGCAGGGTATGGTAGTTGCCGGTGTCGATCAGGCGGTCGGCAACCAGCGCTGGCGTGCTCTCGGGGTGGTTCTCCGCGATCTCCAGCGCCCGTCGCAGCGCCCATTCGCCCCGGTTGGTGACTGCCTGCTCGACGTCGTAGAGATAGGTACGGGCGAGGCCATTCAGGGGCTCGATCAGGCGCAGGTCGTCCTCGCCGTGCTCGGCCTCGATGACGTCAATGGCCTGGTTCCACGCGTCGCGCTCCTGGCCGAACAGGCCAAGACGGTGCAGCCAGCGGGCCCGGCGCTGCAGCGCGGGCAGAATCTCCGCGCTGTCCGCGCCAAAGCGGCGGGCATAGAGCTGATAGGAGAGATCCTGGATTTCGCTGGCCTCCTCCAGGTCCTGCAGTCGCACGAAGGATTCCGCCAGCGCGTCCAGGAGGTCCACCTGGTCCAGGTTCTGGGGACCCGAATTCACGTGGGTGAGGTGCACCGCACGGTCGTAGACGAGGATCGCCTCGTCCGGACGGCCGGCGTCTAGATAGGCATTACCCAGGCCGCGCAGCGGGTTGACGAGGTGCTTGCTCAGACGGCTCTCCACCCGCTCGACGATGTCGATGGCTGCCGCATAGTTCTGCACTGCGGCCTCGTACTCGCCGTTCTTCTGCTGGGCGATGGCGAGATTGGTCAGCGCACGGGCCGTCTGCAGGTTATCCCGGCCGTTCGCCTCGATGGAGAGTACGACCACCCGCTTGCCGGCCTCGATGGCGCTGGCATAACGTCCGCTGTCGTACAGCCGCCGATAGGTCCGGAAGGCGCGGTCCAGTTCGCCGTTCGGGCCTGCCGCCTCGTCTTCCGGTTCGGCCGCGGTGATGGGCAGGCTCTCTGCGTCCCCGGCCTCCGGCATCGCGTCGGCTGCATCGTCGGCGGCGGCAGGCATGGCCATTGCCATAATCATTGCCGCCAGCATGGCCGGCAGCAGTGTCGGCAGGACCGTTGCCGCGAGCGGCGGCGAAGTCGTGTCAGGTCGGCGGCTTTCTCTCATGGCGGGTGTCATAGCACTGGATTATGGACGCAGCGGCGTCCCGGTCAAAGCTCTGTAGACCGGTAAAGGCGGCGACAGTTCGGCGCGGCATGATGACGGCTGAGAGACGGCCGCGTGACGGTCGAACCCCCCGCGGCCCCGCATTGCGTTTACAGTGCCGGAACCCAAGCAACCGGAGAGAGTACCGTGGCGAAGACCATCATTACGTTCCTCTGCCTGCTCGCCGCCGGCCTGGCGGCTGCCGCCGACCCGTCAACGAGTCTCACTATCTACAGCCAGGCCCGGCCCGGCGCCGTCTCGCCGGATCTCTACCGGCCGCTGCCCGGCCGCGGCGGCTGGTCGGGCCCGTCGGTGCCCGGTTACGCGATCGTCCGTCAGGATCGCACCGTCGGTCTGACCCGCGGGCGCGGGACTCTGGAATTTACGGATGTGGCCGCGCTCATCGACCCGACGACGGTGCGCTTTCGTTCGCTGACCGACCCGGACGGTACCCGGGTGCTGGAGCAGGACTTCCGCTTCGATCTGGTCAGCACCGATCGTTTGCTGGAGCGCTATCTCGACCGTTCCGTCACCGTCCATCGCGGCGTGGGCAGCGAATCAGAGGTGCTCACCGGCACGCTCATGAGCACCACGGGCGGTCTGGTACTCGGCATGCCCGACGGCACGGTCGAGGTGGTCAGCCACTACCAGCGGGTAGGTTTCCCGGAGCTGCCCGGCGGCCTGATCACCCGGCCGACGCTGATCTGGGACGTCCTCAGCGAGCGCGCGGGTTCGCATCGCACCCGGGTGGCGTACGAGACGGCCGGCATCACCTGGTGGGCGGACTATAACCTCACGTGGAACGAGGGCGAAGATGCCAATTCTGGCACGCTGGATGTCAACGCCTGGGTCAGCATCGTGAACCAGTCCGGCGCGAGCTACGAGGATGCCCGCCTGAAGCTGATCGCGGGCGACGTGCAGCGCAGTCAGGCACCCGGCTACCAGCAGCGGGTGCGCACCGAGGCGCTGGCCATGGCGGTGGCGGACACCGCGGGCTTCGAGCAGAAGGCCTTCTTCGAATTCCACCTGTACACGCTGGGCCGGTCCACGACGCTGCCGGATCGTTCCACCAAGCAGCTGGAACTCTTCCCGGCGGCCGCGGGCGTGCCGGCGCGCAAGGTGCTGGTGTACCAGGGACTCGGCGGCTATGCCGGCTATGGCCAGCCCCGCACCGAGCGCGACTATGGTGT
Source organism: uncultured Woeseiaceae bacterium (assembly GCA_964427415.1). Taxonomy (GTDB): domain Bacteria; phylum Pseudomonadota; class Gammaproteobacteria; order Steroidobacterales; family Woeseiaceae; genus Lentisalinibacter. The sequence continues at coordinate 17,210 of CAYRUH010000034.1, forward strand.
CGCCTCCAACCCGAAGGTGGACGTGTACGTGGAATTCAGCAACCGCCGGGCCGACGGCCTGGGCGTACCCCTGCCCGCCGGCCGTATCCGAGTCTCCCAGGTGGACGAGAGCGACGGCAGTCTCGAGTTCATCGGCGAAGACGTGATCGATCACACGCCCCGCAACGAAGACGTGCGCATCCGGCTCGGCTCGGCCTTCGACGTCACCGGGGAGCGGGTGCAGAGGGACTTCCGCATCGACACCCGCGCGCACTGGATCGAGGAGGACATCGAGATCACCGTGGCCAACCGCAAGGAGCAGCCCGTCGAGGTCATCGTGCAGGAGCGTCTCTACCGCTGGAGCAACTGGGAGATCCTGTCGAGCTCGGAGGCGTGGGAGAAAGCAGACGCGGGCACGGTGCGCTTCCCGGTCACGATAGGGGCGGACACGGAGAAGACCGTCACCTACCGGGTACGCTACTCCTGGTAGCCCGGGAGGATGCGCGGCCGGGTGTTTGGCCGGGTAATAGGAATCGCACACCATGCGGCTATCGGCGTCATCGTTTTTTCATTTGCGTGAATAAGAATACGACGTTGAGTGTTGATTTCCTGAACCCGGCATCAACGGGAGTAGTGCAATGCCCGATCTTCTGCAGACGCGTCGTTTTCGAATACTGTTTCTCCTCTTGCTCTTCAACCCGCTGACGCTTGCTGCAGCCGAGTGCACCCAGGAGCCGACCGGTAACGGCGCAATATTCTTTCATCCCGACGGTACTTCGATGGGGCACTGGGATCTCGTCCGGATGCTCTATTACGGGCCGGACGGTTCGCTGAACTGGGACCGCATGCCCCATATTGCGCCTTATCGGGGCCACCTTCGCGATTCGCTGACCGGTACCTCCGACGGTGGTGCCTCCACTCATGCGACCGGTACCCGCGCCTGGACGACTTCCTTCGGTCGCGATCCGGATGGCAATAAGATCCGCTCCGCCAGCGGTAGCAGCAACACCATCATGGAAGACGCCGTCGAGTGCGGTCTTGCCACGGCGCTGGTGCAGACCGGTTCGCTGGTCGAACCCGGTACGGCGGTGTTCGTCGCCAATGCTGACGATCGCTATGCCGATCGCGAGGCGATCGCGCTGGCTGTCGTCGAGTCCAACGTCGACATCCTGCTCGGCGCCGGCGAGGAGTGGCTGCTACCCGAAGGCGTCGAGGGTCGATTCGGCGCCGGCCGGCGCACGGACGGGCGCAATCTGATCGAGGAGCTGCGCGAGCGCGGCTATGAGGTGGTGTACACGGCCGAGCAAATGCAGGCGCTGCCGCCGGATGCGGAGCGGGTGTTCGGTGTGTTTAACGTCGAAGACACGTTCTACGATCAGCCGGAGGAAGCACTGCGGGAGCAGGGGTTGGCGAACTACATCGAGAGCGCTCCGAGCGTGGCCGAGATGAGCGCGTTCGCGCTGCGCCGTGTCCAGGCGGCTGCGGAAGGCTTTCTGGTGGTAATCGAGGAGGAGGGCAGCGACAATCTTTGCAACAACATGAATGCCTCCGGCTGCCTGGAGGCGATGAAGCGCGCCGACGACGCCATCGGGACGATCCTCGATTTCATCGAGGAGAATCCGGATACGCTCGTGATTACGACCAGTGACAGCAATGCCGGCGGCATCCAGGTCAGCGACATGCCCGCGGCCGATACGCCGGTGCCGGCCGTCCAGCCCGGCAGTGGCGCCGCACTGGACGGTGTGCACGGGACCGCAAGCATGCCGTTCGTATCGGCGCCGGACCGTAGCGGGGAAACCCACCCGTTTGCCGTCGTCTGGGCCGCCCGCGACGATCTCGGCACCGGCGTCGTGGCGCGCGGTGCCGGTCTGTACGCCGGGATGCTGGTGCCGCCGTCCGGTGTGGCCAACACCGACATCTACCGCATGCTCTACTTCACGCTGTTCGGTCGTCTGCTTCCGGGGCATGAGGCAACCGAATGACCGCTGCCCGGCCACGACAGGCCGCTCGCTCGTCCGGGACGGGTATTACCATCGGAGCGGCTCCGTCGGCGGCGGACGCGGGAGGCTCAGCCGGTGAGGAATGCGGCCAGCAGGCCGGCGCCGAGTAGCAGGCAGGCGCCGGCGGTGAGCTGGGTCCTGAGCCGCCGGAACCACACCGGGTAACCGCCTGGCCACAGAGTAAAGCGTTCGTAGCTGTAGATGCCGAGGAAGCCGGCGATCAGCAGCGCAATGCCGGCGCCGTGGGGTATCAGCAGTGCGATCCAGCCGGCCAGCGCCGGCACCACACTCACCAGGATGCGTTCGCCACGGCGCTCGCGCCGCTCATCGAGCGCGAGGCCCCACTGCAGGGCGCCCACGAAGGATAGGATCACGGCGCCATAGCCGGTCAGCCAGTCGAGGAACCAGGCGTCGTTGGCGCCGGCGAGGATGCCGGCCACCGGCAGCGCTAACGGCACGAGCCCCGCGTAGCCCATCCAGCGCGCCGGCGATGCCGCGATGCCCGGCGGACCGGCGGCCAGCAGGGGGTGCGCCATGAGCTCGTTCTCGCCGCCGATGAATTTGCCGTCGACGAAGATGACGGGCAGTGTCGGCCAGCTGGTCTCCTGCTTCAGCCGATGGAAGCGCTCCCGCATGGCGGAGTCCCCCATCGGCATCGACTCGAAGCGATGGGGGATCTGCCGGGACTCGAGCGCCGCCCGGACACGGCTGGTGTCCGTCAGCCCCGAATGGAAGACGACGACCTGCCCGGAGGCAGCGACCGACTCGAGTTGCGGGTCGTCCAGGTCCACTTCAGCTCTTTTGCGGCGTCTCGTAGTACACGTGGACATCGCGCTGCGGGAACGGGATGCTGATGCCCTCGGCGTCGAAGCGCTTCTTGACGGTCTCCGTGACGTCGAACTTCAGGCCCCAGTAATCGGCCGCTTTCGCCCACGGCCGCGCCACGATGTTGACGCTGGAGTCGGCGAGCTCGGCGACGACGATCTGCGGTGCCGGGTCGGCCAGCACGCGCTCGTCGGAGGTGAGCACCTCTTCGATGATCCCCTTCGCCTTGTCGATGTCGTCGGCGTAGCCGATGCCGAAGGTGAAGTCGACGCGGCGGGTTTCGTGGGCCGAGTAGTTGGTGATGATGCCGCTCGTGATCTGGCTGTTCGGCACGATGATCCGCTTGTTGTCCGGTGTGTTCATGACCGTGTTGAAGATCTGCACCTCGTCCACGGTGCCGGAGACGCCTGCGGCCTCGATGTAGTCGCCCACCTTGTACGGGCGAAAGATGATGACCAGCACGCCGGCGGCGAAGTTGGACAGTGATCCCTGCAGGGCCAGGCCGACGGCGAGGCCGGCGGCACCGAGCACGGCGATGAGTGAGGTGGTCTGGATGCCGAGTTGGCCGATGGCCGCGAGGATCACGAAGATCAGCAGCAGGATGCGCACGATATTCGACAGGAATTTGACCAGCGTCGCGTCGACGCTCGCCCGCTCCAGGAGACGCCGCACCCCCTTGGTGATCAGGTTGGCGACCCAGCGGCCGATGATGAAGATGGCTAATGCGGCGATGATGTCGATGCCGAATTCCGTGGCTAGCGTCTGCGCCTTCGTGCCGAGCTGCTGAAGATCGATTTCCATGGAGGTGTGCTCCCCTTAGTGGTTGTTGCAGGCCGCCGATTCTAGAGCAAGGCGGGCAGGTATCAAGCTGAGCGGGCGGTCAGGACCAGTGCTCGAACGCGAGCGCCCATGACAGTGCAATGATACCCGCGGCGACAAGGCCCGCCGACAGCTGAATGCGCGGCTCTGCGAGCCGGTCGGTGTCCAGCCGCGCGCAGGCGAGGCCGAGCACACCGCCGCAGAGGAAACCCGTCAAATGCGCGCCCACGTCAGTGCGCTCGCCGCCGCTGCCGGTGTAGGCCAGCAGTGCGATGGCGCCCACGATGGGCCCCAGCCGATACACCCAGCGGTCCTGGGGATAGAGCCTGCGCCGCCAGGCGAATGCGCCGATGAGTCCCAGCGCGCCGAAGATCGCGGTGGAGGCGCCGACGGCATTGTGGTCCGGCGGCTGGATCCAGGCGTTCACCGCATTGCCCAGCGCGCCGGCGGCGACGATGGCCAGCCAGGCCACGCCCGATCCCAGGTAGTGACCGGCGAACAGTCCGAAGCCGAGTCCGAAGACCAGGTTGGCGGTGATGTGGCCGAGGTCGAGGTGCAGGGTGAGGGCGGTCACGGTGCGCCACCATTCACCGTCCAGTACGAGCGCCGCGTTCACCCGGCCGGCGCCGAACCAGTCCAGCCCCCACAGGCTCTGCGAGGAGGCCCAGGCGAAAGCGCAGACCAGCAGGAGATAGCCGGCCAGCCCGGGCCAGGGATTCAGCCGACGGAAGCTCGGCATCGGCCGGGGCGGGCGCCAGTGCCGGTTCTCATGCCGCCAGGCGGCCAGTTCCTCGCGGGCGCGTGCCGCCTCGTTGGCGGGGACGACGAGAACGGCGCTGCGCCCGTCGCTCAGCACTTCGTGGGGAATGCCGACGGACTGCAACACCAGCGCCCGTTCATTGGTTTCCCGGGGCCGGGGGGATTCGAAGACGACGACGGGTTCTTCCTCGGACATTGCCACAGAGTCGGGCCGTGCCTTGCAGTATTCAAGCGTCATGCACACACGGGCGGTGCGCGGAATTCGGGCAAGGCGCGTCGCAGCAGCACCGCGGCGGTGCAACCGGCGGGGTGGCGGTGCCGCGTATGCACCGCAAGTGCTTGATCGGCCTTGAGGGGGCCTTTTGGCACGGGACTTGCTAGGACGTTACCGACAGGCGGTCAACCTTTGCAGGCGGGCCGGACAGTCGTTGCCGGCGCGGGCGGTTCGGTGCTTTACTCCCCCGTAGTCAGCGGATTTCCCGCGTCGGCAAACCTTCTTCTTCCCGTGTCGGCCCGGCGCCGCCGTGCAGCGCCAGGAAGCGCTGCACCGTGCGCTCGAGGTGACGCTCCAGCTCTGCCGGATCGATGGTTTCGCGCACGCGCAGGAGCAGCTCCAGGAAATAGTGGGCCTTGAACATGGCCACCAGCAGCGATGCTGCCTCCGGCGGATTGTCGACGACGAGCTCGCCCCGCTCCGCGAATCGCGACAGCAGCGAACCGAGAAACTCGCAGTTCTGGGCAGGACCGGCCTCATAGAACACGCGCGCGATTGACGGGTAGCTTGGGCATTCCCCGGCCAGCAGCCTGAACATGCTGAGGACCTCCTGATCCTGCAGCAGCTCCAGGAACTGCCGCCCGAAGGCGTGCAGCGCCTCCGCGGCCGGGCGTTCCGGCGGGATGGTCTCCGCCTCCAGCCCGTAGTCCGCCACCTTGGTGCGCACGCATTCGCGGAACAGCGCGTCCTTGCTCTCGAAGTGGGAGTAGACCGTCTGCTTGGAGACGCCGGCCGCCGCGGCGACGGCATCCATGGAGGTGCGCTGCAGTCCCTCCGACATGAACAACTGCACGGCTGCCTGCCGGATGGCGTCGCGCTTCTGCCGGCTCTTCGGCCGCCCGGGCCGGGCTGATGCGGCTTCAGTTATCAAACTGGACAGTTCCGTATGGGTAATCTAATATCAAACTGTACGGTTTAGTTTAGTCCACTCGGACACGGGATGGAACCCGCAGGAGTCCAGTCGATGGCCCGGACAATCACCCCCACCTTGAACCAGGCGAGGAGCCAGGGAACCTGGCGGCGGCTGCAGATCGCTGCCCTTTCGGTCCTGCTCGCGCTGGCGGGCTGCAGCGATGCCGGCAGCGACGGGGACCCGGAGCCCGATAAGGCCTTGCTGGTGCCGGTGGCCACGGTGGCGCCGGCCGGCGGCTACGTCGTGCGGCGGGAGTTCGCCGGTCGGGTCGAGGCGGCGCGGGACAGCGCCGTGGGCTTCGAGATCGGCGGGATGCTCGCGACGGTGCTGGTGGACGAGGGCGACGGCGTCGCGGCCGGTGAGCCCCTGGCCCGACTGGACACGGCGCGCCTGGAGGCGCGCCAAGCCGAGGCCGAGGCCGCGCTCGCCCAGGCGGAGGCGACGCTGGCGCTGGCGCAGACGACGCTCGCGCGTACCGGGGAGGCGCTCGAATTCAGGGGCGTATCACGGCAGGAATATGACCAGGCGGTGCGCGCCGAGCGGGCGGCACGCTCGGCTCTGCAGGCCGCCGGCGCGCGGCTGGACAGCGTGCGGGTCGACCTGGACAAGTCCGTGCTGCGGGCGCCCTTCGATGCGACGGTCAGCCGGCGGGCCGCCGACGAGGGTGAGGTGCTGGCCGCAGGCCAGGTGTTGCTCGAGCTGCAGGAGGGCACGGCGCTCCGGGTGCGGATCGGCGTGGCCGGCGACATGCTGGACGCCATCAGGGCGCGGAACGAGCATTTGCTGCGGGTGGACGGCCGGGAGATAACCGCCCGTCTGCGCACCATCCTGCCGCTGCGGGATGCCGCCACCCGAACGGTGGACGCCATCTTTGAACTCGGCGGCGAGCAGCGGGTGCTGCCCGGCGACCTGGCCCGTCTTGCGCTGGAGCTGCCGGTGGAGACACCGGGCTTCTGGGTGCCGCTGGGAGCCCTGGCCGAAGGTGAGCGGGGCGTGTGGACCCACTACGTAGCCGTGCCGCTGGCCGCGGGCGACTCCGTGGTCAAGTCGTCGCAGGAGGCGACCCACGTCATCGAAGCCCGTCCGGTTGAGGTGCTGCACGAACAGGCCGACCGGGTCTATGTCCGCGGCGCCATCGACGGCGGCGAGCGCGTGGTCGTGGAAGGGCTGCACCGCATCGTGCCCGGGCAGAGGGTGCGTGTCGGCGTCCGCCAGGCCATGGGCGAGCAAGGGACGGAGTCCGAGTAATGGAGGGCCGGCACATCCCGCCGGTCGCCCGGCCGGCGCTCGCGCTGTTCGGTAACCGCCACCTGCTGGTGCTGGGGGTCATCGTCATCCTGCTGGCGGGCCTCTCCGCCGTCGCCAGCATGCCGCGTATCGAGGACCCGCGGATCACCAACCGCAACCCGAAGGTGATCACGCTGCTGCCGGGTGCCACGGCGGCGAGGATGGAGGCGCTGGTCACCGACCCGGTCGAGGACGCGCTGCGCGAGATCGCCGAGATCGCAGAGCTGGAATCGAACTCCAGGGCCGGTGTGTCCGTGGTCAACATCCAGCTGCAGGACCAGGTTGGCCCGGGCGAGAACGAGCGCATTTTCTCGCGCATCCGGGACCGTCTGAACGACGTGGCCGCCGAACTGCCGCCGGGCGCGCGGCTGGACTTCGACGACGAATTCAGCGCCACCGCTTTCAGCCTGGTGGCTTCCATCAGCTGGGAGCAGGGCGGCGAGCCCCAACTGACGCTGATGAACCGCCTGGCGGAGGAGCTGGCCGACCGGCTGCGCAACGTCCCGGGCACGGAACTCGTCAGGCTCTACGGCCAGCCCGCCGAGGAGATCACGGTGACCCTGGATCGGGACCGGTTGGCGGCGCTGGGCCTGACCGCCGCCGAGGCCGCCGCGCGGGTGGCCGGGGCCGATCCCAAGCAGCCGGCCGGGGCGCTGCGGAGCGGGCAGCGCCAGCTCTTCGTCGAGGTGGCCGGGGAACTCGACTCCGTCGCCCGCGTCGCCTCGATCCCCCTGCAGGGCAACCGCGCCGGGGCGCTGGTGAGCGTCGGCGATGTCGCCGAGGTGACCCGGGGCTGGCAGGAGCCGCCCGCGGAGATCGCCCGCACGGGGGGCGCGCGCAGCATCCTCGTCGCCGCGCGCACGGGCCCGGAAATCCGGGTGGACCTGTGGGCCGAGGCGGCGCGGGCTGCGGTGGCGGCCTACGGGGAATCGGTAGGGCAGGGCATCGGCGTCGAGGTGGCGTTCGATCAGAGCCGCTACACGGAAGAGCGTCTGTCCACCCTCGGCGGCAATCTGTTCGCCGGCGCACTGCTCGTGATGCTGGTGGTCTTCGTCGGCATGGGCTGGCGCGCCGCGCTGATCGTGGGGGCGGCCCTGCCGCTGTCCGCCGCGCTCACCGTGTTCGGCCTGAACATGCTCGGCCAGCAGATCCACCAGATGACGATCTTCGGCATGATCATCGCCATCGGCCTGCTCATCGACAACGCCATCGTCATGACCGACGAGGTGAAGAAGAAGCTCGACCGGGACGAGGAGCGCACGGAGGCCGTCCGCCACGCGCTGTCCCACCTGTTTACGCCGCTGCTGGCCTCGACCCTGACCACCATCCTCGGCTTCATGCCGGTGTTCCTGCTGCCGGGCCCCATGGGCGACTTCGTCGGGCCGATCGCGATCGCGGTGGTGCTGGCGCTCACTGCCTCGTTCCTGATCGCGACCACCTTCATTCCGGTGCTCGCCGGCATCAATCTGCGGCGGCGCCAGGCGGGGCAGCGCTACCACTGGTGGGACGCCGGCGTGCGCTCGCAGCCGCTGGCTGCGGGCTACCGGCGCCTGCTCACGGCCGCCGTGAACCGGCCCTGGGTCACCGCGGGCGCGTGTCTGGTGCTGCCGGTCTCCGGTTTCATCCTGGCCGGCACTCTCGGCCAGCAGTTCTTCCCGCCAGCGGACCGGGATCATTTCGAGATCGAGGTCTGGCTGCCGCCGGATGCCTCGATCTCCCGCACCGCCGGCCTGGCCGCCCGCATCGAGGCGACGTTGCGCCGGGAGCACGGCGTCGCCCGGGTCGACTGGCGGGTCGGCGGCAGTTATCCGACCATTTACTACAACCGGGTCATGCGCCAGGACGGCAATGCTGCCTACGCCCACGCGATGGTCTACACGGATACGCTGGCGAGCGCCAAGCGCCTTACCCGGGAACTGCCGCGTGCCCTCTCGGACCGGTTTCCGGAAGCCTCCATCATCGTCAGCCCGTTCGCCCAGGGGCCGCCGGTGGCCGCGCCGGTGGGCTTCCGCATCGAAGGGCCGGACGTCTCGACGCTGAAGCGTCTGGGAGACGAACTCCGGCGTATCATGCACACCGTCCCCGGGATACTGCAGACCCGTGCCAGCGTGACCGGCGGCGAGCCGAAACTTGCGTTCCGCGCCGACGAATACGCCGTGCGGCTAGCCGGCCTCAGCCTGAGCGACGTCGCCGGGCAGATGCAGGCGAACCTGGAGGGCGCCACCGGCGGCACCGTGCTGGAGGACCTCGAAGAGCTGCCGGTGCGGGTGCGGTTGTCCCGGGAAGCCCAGGCCACGACGGCGGCGATCGCCGGCTTCTCCCTGCTGGCGCCCGCTCTCGACGGCCAGTGGATTCCGGCCGACGCCGTCGGCGAGATCACGCTGGTGCCCGAGGCGGCCAGCATCAGCCGCCGCGACGGCCGCCGTGTCAACAACGTCTACGGCTACATCCGCCGCGACGCGCTGGCGATCGACGTCACCAACGCCGTGCGCGAGGGCATGCAGGCTGCCGGCTACGCCCTGCCGCCCGGTTACACGCTCGCCGTCGCGGGTGACAGCGAGGAACAGTCGGAAGCGTTCGGCGAGCTGCTGGCCTACATGCCCGTGCTCCTGCTGTTGATGGCCGCGACCATCATCCTGTCTTTCCGCAGCGTTACGCTGGCGGCGCTCATCGGCGTGGTCGCCGTGCTCTCGGTCGGTCTCGGCATGCTGTCGCTGTGGGCCGGCGGCTACGCCCGCGGTTTCAACGCCATCATCGGCAGCGCCGGCCTGATCGGCGTGGCCATCAACGGCACCATCGTCGTGCTGGCCGGCATCCGCGCTAATCCGCGCGCCCGCTCCGGCGCCGCGGATGCCATCGTGGAGGAGACCGTTGCGGCCACCCGGCACATCGCCAGCACCACTCTGACCACCGTCGGCGGCTTCGTGCCGCTGCTCGTCTTCACCGGCGGCGACTTCTGGCCGCCGCTCGCCATCGTCATCGCCGGCGGCGTGTTCTTCTCCATCACGCTGTCCCTCGGCTTCACGCCGGCGGTCTACCGGCTGCTGCACCGGCGGCGGTGGCGGCGGGCCGAGGCCCTGGCGGCGCCCGGCGGGAGTGTGCCGGCATGAGCACCGATGTCCTGAAGCGAGCCGCTCTCGTTGCCCTGACGATGAGCGGCGCACTGGGCCTCACCGGCTGCGCGGTGGGACCGGATTACGAGCCGCCGCAGAGCGAGGGCGGAGAATGGCTGGCTCCGCCCGACGGCGTCACCACGGAGAGCCTGCCGGCGGCATGGTGGTCGCTGCTCGAGCAGCCGGAGGTCGGCGGCTACGTGGAGGCGGCGCTGGCAGAGAACCGGGACCTGCGCGCGGCCGTGGCCCGGGTGGAGGAGGCCCGGGCGCTGCGCGGCGTGGCGGCCGCCGCGCTGTGGCCGCGGCTGGACGCCGAGGGCAGCTATACCTGGTACGAGCAGAGCCTGAACTCGCCGGGCGCCGCCTCCCAGATCATCGGCGCAGGACTGGCCTCCAGGGACGGCGAGTTCTATAACGCCCGTCTGGATGCGAGCTGGGAGCTGGATCTGTTCGGCGTCTCCCGCCGCCGCCTCGAGGCGGCCGATGCGGGCAGCGCCGCCGCCGCCGCGGCCGCCGCCGGCACCGCGCTCGCGGTGGTGGCGGAGACGGTCAGCGCCTGGATCGAGTACCGCGGCGCCCGCAAGCGCCTGGCGGTTACGCGCCGCAGCGTCGACGCCCAGGCCGAGACGCTGGAGATCACGCGCTCCAGGGTCGACATTGGTCTGGCCCGGCAGCTGGATGCCCTGCGGGCCGAGGCCGAGCTGCGCTCGACGCGGGCGCGGCTGCCGGCCCTGCAGGCGGCGGCTGCGGCGAGTGCTGACCGGCTCGCGGTGCTGACCGGCCGTACGCCGGGCGAGGTGCGTGCCGGCCTGGAGGGCGAGCTGGCGCTGCCCGAGTCCCCGGCGAGCCTGCCGGTGGGCCTGCGAGCGGAGATCCTGCGCCGGCGGCCCGACGTGATCGCGGCCGAGCGGGAGCTCGCTGCCGCCACCGCGGTGGTGGGCGGGGCGACGGCGGCATTCTTCCCCCGCCTGGTGCTCGGCGCGAGCGGCGGTTTCGAGGCGGGCGACGTGGCAGACCTCGCCACCGGCGACAGCCGCAGCCTCGGCATCGTGCCGTTCCTGCGCTGGCCGCTATTTCAGGGCGGGCGGCTGCGGGCCGAGCTGCGTGCGGCGGAAGCGCGGCAACGGGCAGCGCTGGCGCGCTACGAGGGCGCCGTGCTGCGCGCGCTCGCGGATGCGGAGTCCGCCCTGGCTGCCTGGGCCGGCGAGCACGGCACGCTCGCCGAACTCAGAAAGGCCTCTGCGGCGGCCGCGCAGGCCGCCGACATCGCTGCCCGGCTGTACGACAAGGGGCTGGGCGACTTCCTGAGCGTGCTGGACGCCGAGCGCCGCCACGCCGAGACCGACGACGAGCGCGTGCGCGCCGAGATCCGCACGCTGCTCGCGCTGGTGCGGGTGCACAAAGCGCTGGGCGTCGGCCCGGGAGTCGGCCCGGCAGGCAGCATGGGCGCCGCCCGGCAGGACAGCGCGCTGTAACAAAACGGCAATGAATCCTTAACGTCAGTTTAAAACCCGGGTGATGTCATTGGCGTCGGTAAAAAAGCAACAAATACGGCGCTGCCATGGATCCCGCCTCCATACTGCTGGTCGACAACGACCCCGATTGCCGCGCTGAACTCGCCCGGCATCTCCGGGAACTCGGACACCGTGTGAGTGAAGCGGAGACGGCCGGGCAGGCCGTGCGGGAAGTGCGGGACCGCCTGCCGGACCTCATGGTGCTCGAATCGCTGCTGCCCGACGTCCACGGCGTCGAGGTGCTGCAGGACGTGCGGCGCAACGACCGCCTGCGGCCGCTGCGCGTCGTTATGACCTCTCGCGCGCCGACCACCCGGGACGTGGTCAGGGCCTTCGAGTGCGGTGCCGACGACTTCGTGGGCAAGCCCTACGTGATGGCTGAGATGATGGCCCGCATCGGTGCCTGCCTGCGCCGGCCGACCAGCGCGGGCGCCAACGACGTCCTCAGCGCCGGCGAGATCATGGTGGACCCCTCGAGCCACCGGGTCACCGTGGCCGGCAGGCCCGCCGCGCTCGCGCCGCGGGAGTACCGCCTCATGAGCTTCCTGGTCTCCAACCCGGACCGGGTCTACACCCGCAGCCAGCTGCTGATCTATGTCTGGGACCGGGACACGAAAGTGGGCCCGCGCACGGTAGACGTCCACATCCGCCGGCTGAGGAAGATCCTGGAGCCCTACGGCCTCGCCCATTACATCCAGACCGTGCGCGGCAGCGGTTACCGGTTTTCTCTCGACGATGGCTGAGCGCATCAGGAGTGGATCAGGAAATCGTGGCGTGGGATTGGCGGGCTGC
>CAYRUH010000034.1:29584-34209 GCA_964427415.1 uncultured Woeseiaceae bacterium
GGCTGAGCGCATCAGGAGTGGATCAGGAAATCGTGGCGTGGGATTGGCGGGCTGCGACCACCCATTGTCACAAGCCTGTAATGCAGGCGCGGTAACGTGCGCACCCATGGCCGGTGCAGCCGGTCGCGCGTCAACGAAAAAACAGGGTGGCGCCGTGCGCGGGCAGCCTCATTCGGGTTTCCGGCAGGGCACTCCACATCGGCGCAGTTACAACGAAAAGCGGCCCCGCCAGGGACGCCGCGAGATCAGGTAAAGAGGGTAACAATGAGGGTTTTATCGTGAGGCCTATGCCGTTCCGGCTCTGGCTGCTGGCGCTGGTACTCGCTTTCGTTGCAGTACCGGCCCGCGCCGGCGACTTGTGGGTCTTCGTGTTCCGCGGGGACGATCCGGCAGAGAACCTGCAGGTGACGCTCGACAGCGACGCCGCGATCACCACCGGTTTGTCTGGCCTGGCGCGGTTTGACGACCTGGGCGCGGGCACGCATCAGGTGGTGATCCGCGAGGGAGGCAACGATCTGCATGGCTTTCGCTTCGCCAGCGCCGCGGGTCAAAACGCCGATGTCATCGTCAGGCTGCCGGACGGAGACGGTGACGTGCAGGTCGACGTGGAAACCTATGCGACCAGAGAGGCTCGCGCGGAGCGGGGCGATGCCCCTGCCGGGCGACTCGTCGGCTCCGTGACCAGCGCCGGGACCGGGAATCCGGTTGCAGATGCGCAGATCACGGTCGACGGTGAGGAGTTTACGACTCGCACAGACTTGTCTGGCAACTTCGAGCTGGAGTTACCGCGGGGCATTTACCGGCTGACCGTATCGCACCCCGGTTACGCGGCCAAAACGTCCGGCCAGATCAGGGTCGTCGGCTCTCTGGAGCAGCAGGCCAGGCTGACCCTGTCCCGCCAGGATGTTGAAGCCGTAGCGGCCGTCCCCGACGCGCAGGACGAGATCGAGGAGGTCGTGGTCGTCGGCCGCTATGTCGCCGATACGGCCGCCGTACGCGAACGCGATGCGCTGGCCGTTACCGACTTCATCGACATCGAGCAATTGGCCAGATTCGGCGACAGCGATGTGGCTGCCGCCCTGGGCCGAACCGTGGGTGTGACCATTCAGGAGGATAAATTCGTCTTTGTGCGCGGCCTCGGCGGCCGTTACACCACGACTTCCCTGAATGGGACGTCCCTGGCCAGCACCGACCCGACGCGCCGCACCGTGCCGCTGGACCTCTTCCCTGCCAGCATGCTGGAGCGGATATCGATCCAGAAGGCGTTTACGCCGGACCTGCCCGGAGACTCGACCGGCGCCCACGTCAAGCTGGTGACCAAATCCTATCCGGCCGAGCCGGTGCGGGAGATTTCATTCGGAATCAGCGGCGGTTCGCGGGTGACGGGCAAGACGCTGGTGACGGATCCGACGAGCGGCGATCTGGATTTTCTCGGTTATGACGATGGCGAGCGTGCGCTGCCCCTCCTCGTGCAGGGCGTGCAGGCCTTTAACGATTCGGATCTGCCGCTACCGCCTCCTCCGGATTCCCTGGTCGAACTCGCGGGAGAGTCGTTCAGTAACCAGCTGACCCCGGTCGGCGATGATACCGATCCCGGGTACAGCCTCGGTGTCACATTGGGTGACAGTTTCGGGATTGGCGATACCGAGTTCGGTTACCTGGCCGTGCTGGACTATTCCAATAACTGGTCGGCGCAGGAAAACGGTTTTGGCTCGACTTTCCGCCGCGAGGCCGAGGGGCTGGTCCAGAATACGACGAGCGACTTCGAGAAGGCGACTAATACGGTCGACATCAATGGCTTGCTGAGCCTCGGCGCCGAGTTCGGGCGTAACAACGAACTACGCCTGGTGACCATGGTGAACCGCAGCACGTTCACCAGCGTGCGCCGGGATGAGGGTCTGAACGAGGGCGCCGACCTGCAATTCGCAGAAGACCAGATCGAATGGACCGAGCGTACGCTGATCACCCAGGGCGTCTCCGGTAATCACTTCTTCCCCAACGCCGGTGACCTCGAGCTGGACTGGAATCTCTCCTACGCCTTCGGCGACCGCTACTCTCCGGACCGGCGTGCCGTGCTGTTCCAGGAACAACGCGAGGGGCGGGGGCTCGAACTGGAACCGGAGCGTGGCAACACCGAGAGACGTTTCGAGGAACTCGAGGACGAGAATCTGGAGTTCAATACCAGCGCGCTGTACCGGCTGGAGTTCGGCGACACCCTGAGCGGCGCGGTGAAGGCCGGCGGCGGCGTAATCAGGAAGGAGCGGGAGTTCGACGTAGAGCGTTTCGGGTTCAGGCTGCGCGGTAATGACCGGGACGTTCTGCTCGGCGACAGGAACAGTGCCGAGCAAATCCTGTCCGCGGAGAACATCGGTCCGCTGTTCGTCCTGGAAGACCGCACCGAGCCGCGCGATAACTTCGACGCGGACTGGGATATCGACTGGGTATACGCCATGGGCACGCTGGAGTCGGAGCGCTTCCAGTTCAATGCCGGTGTGCGCGTCGAGGAGTCCGATCAGACTCTCGACACTTTCCAGGAGATCACCGGACAGCCCGAAACGGTGAAGCTTAAGCAGACGGATACCCTGCCTGCTGCCTCCGCAACCTGGTTCATGAACAGTCAAATGCAACTGCGCTTCGCCTACAGCGAGACCGTGGCCCGGCCGGACTTCAAAGAGCTCTCGAACGCGCGCTTCGTCGATCCCCTGTTCAACTTCGTCGTGCAGGGTAATTCGAACCTGCAGATCAGCTCCGTCACCAACTTCGACCTGCGCTGGGAATGGTTCTTCAACGATCAGGATAACCTGACGGTCGGTATCTTCTACAAGGAGATCGACGATCCCATCGAGCTCGTCTTCCGCAATATTTCTTCCAGCGCCGAGCCCGATCGTATCTTCCGTAATCAGACTTCCGCCGAGCTCAGCGGGATTGAAGTCGATTTCCGCAAGGAATTCGCACTGGATGCCGGATACACACAGAGCCTTTTCCTCGGCCTGAACGCCTCGCTCATCGATTCGGAGGTTGAGCTGGAGCCGGAAACGGCGGTCTCCGAAGGCCAGACCAGGCGCGCTCTGCAGGACCAGGCTGAGAGTACGCTGAACGTCCAGGTCGGCTATGACCATCTGGGTCTCGGCCACCAGGTCACCCTGCTCTACAACCGGGTCGGCGACCGTATCTCGGAGGGTGGCGGCGGCGGTCTGCCGGAAGTGATCGAGGTGCCTTTCGATTCGCTGGACCTGGTGTACGAGTACAGCGGACTGCAGGACTTCGTGCTGAGAGCCAAGATCCGCAACATTCTGGATGATTCGCTCGTCTTCACCCAGGGCGGCGAGACGTTCCGCGAACTCGAGCAGGGTGTCGGCTTCAGTTTCTCGGTCAAGTGGAAGTTTTAGCTGCCTGTTCTCAATGGATGCCGATACCCCGGGGCCGGGTCGGCAGTGATCAAGAGTAAATTTTAACTGCGAGATTTAATCGGTAGGAGTCGTTATGAGTTTCTCTAATTGGGCAAAAGCCATCCTCCTCGGCAGCCTGTTCGCGATGGCCGGCTGCGAGGACGGGGATACGCTGAACATCACGGTCAACGAAAACGTCAGCCAGCCTGACGGCGGCGGCAATGGTGGCGGTGGCGACAACGGCGGCGGTGGCGACAACGGCGGCGGCAATGGCGGTGGCGACACCGGCGCCGGCGAGAACGGGCTGACCGATGCCGAACTCGAGGCGCTCGGTTTCCAGCGGGTCGGCGACAAGGCCGCACTCGATCTGGCCGGCAACTCCTTTGACAATTTCGACGGCTCTACCCGCCCGCTGTGGCAGCTGCCGGACGTCATCGACGAGGACGTGATCCTGAATAAGGAGCGCGTCTGGACGCTGGATAACGGCACCACGCTGCCGATCTCCGTGGGCACCGGCAACCAGACGGGTCTGACACTGGCCGAACTGGATGCGCTCAAGGAAGCCAAGGAGAGCGGCGAGGGACCGACGCTGACCATCGAGGCCGGCACGGAGATCGTCGCCAACAGCGGTGATGCGCTGGTGATCACCCGCGCGGCGCGGATCCAGGCCGCCGGCACGCCGGACAATCCGATCATCCTCCATTCGGATGACACGCTGGATGCCGATAACAGCTCGCCCAACCTCGACGGCCGCAACGAGTGGGGCGGCCTTGTGATCCAGGGCTTCGGCCGGCACAACACCTGCGACAATGTCGGCGAGGCGACGCCCTGCAATGTGCCTGCCGAAGGTGATGCCGGCGACTTCGGCGGCTTCGACAACGATGACAGCAGCGGCGTGCTGCGCTACGTGGTCGTCGCCGAGGGCGGCGAGACGGTCGGTGCGGCGGGCGACGACCTCAACGGTATCGGTTTCGCGGGCGTCGGGCGCAATACGGTGGTCGATCACATCCAGGTGCACGGCAATGACGACGACGGTATCGAGATGTTCGGCGGTGCGGTGAACCTGAAGTACGTGGTGGTGACCCAGGCCCGCGACGACAGCATCGACTGGGACGAGGGCTGGCAGGGCAACCTGCAGTACGCCATCGTCGATCAGGGCGACCTGCCGGCGGACCGGGGCATCGAGTCGGACAACGCGGGTCCCTCCTCGGACTCCACGCCGCGCTCCAAGCCGAC
>CAYRUH010000034.1:34309-36967 GCA_964427415.1 uncultured Woeseiaceae bacterium
CCTGTTCCGCCGCGGCACCGGCGTGTTCATGCACAACTCGATCCTCGTCTCCGAGTCCAGCCCCTGCCTCGATGTGGATCTGGGCAGCGTGGCGGAATTCCAGGCCATCCTGGATGATGGCGAGTTCATCCTGAACAACGTGCTGCTGGACTGCCCCGATACCACGGCGGGAGACACCGATGATCCCGGCGGTTCGGAGCTGGCGGAGCTGGTGCTGACCCATCCGAACAGCACCATCATCACCGGCGTGGACGCAGCGCTGGATGCCAATCTGGCATCGGCTGCGGCGGAAGCGCAGCTCAGCGAGGACGTGGATTTCACCGGGGGTGGCGCCGTCAACGGCAGTGAATTCAGCCCCGACCTCCAGTTCCTGGAGCCCACCGACTTCCTCGGCGCCATCGAGCCGGGCACGGACGGCGGCGATTTCCGCCAGGGCTGGGTGATCGAGGGCACACTGTTCTAGGCGCCCACCGGCCGCGAGAAACGTGGGATCAGCCCGCCAGGGAGACCTGGCGGGCTTTTCTTATTCCTGCGCCTCGTCCCTGCCGATCCGGTCCAGAGCGGTCTGCAGTTTCAGCTTGTCCAGTGATTGGATGGGCAGACTGACGAACACCGAGATACGGTTCTCCAGGCCGATGAGGGTCTGACGGAATGCCATCATCCGCTCCATCTCGTCGCCCTCCGCCGCAGCGGGATCGGGCATGCCCCAGTGCGCGGTCATCGGCTGACCGGGCCATACCGGGCACTGCTCGGCTGCGGCGTTGTCGCAGACCGTGAATACGAAATCCATTGTCGGCGCGTCCGGCCCCGAAAATTCGCTCCAGTCCTTGCTGCGGAGTTCGTCCGTGACGAAGTTGTTGCGGCGCAGGATCTCGAGCGCCATGGGATGCACCTCGCCTTTCGGTCTGGAGCCGGCGCTGTAGCCCCTGAACCGGCCACGGCCCAGCCGTTCGATCAGGCACTCGGCGATGATGCTGCGCGCCGAGTTGCCGGTGCACAGGAACAATACGTTATAGAGATTTTCGGCCATTGGGCTCTCCCGGGATGGTGTGCGGAAACAGGGGTCGGTCGATATTCGTCAGGCCAGCGGCATGGCGGCGATGATTCAAAGGGTCAGGTCGCGGTCGAGGCAGGAGAAACGCTTTCTCGATACGGGCTGGTCATTCATCATTGACACCGGTCGGCGCAGGGCTTGGAGCGGATGCGCTCGAGCAGCCGGGCCAGCGGCGTGAGCGACTGCGGGTCCAGGGAGTAGCAGATGCGCGGCCGCTCGATCTCGCCGCTGACAATACCGGCCTGCTTCAGGATGCGCAGATGCTCGGAGACCGTCGACTGGGCCAGGCCGATCTCGCTGACGATATCGCCGCCGACGCAGTTCTCGCGCTCGAGCAGCAGGCGTACGATGCGTACCCGGGCCGGGTGCGCGAGCCCCTTGGCGAGGGCGGCGATGGTCTCCTCGGCCGCCGGATCGGCGGCGGGCGTGTCCAGATCGAGAGCGGCTACCATAAGGGGATTCCCTGTCGTTTATCCTGTATCGTCGATTAACGATTGACGATACAGTGCACCCGGCGCTTTGGCGGGTCAATGCGCCGCCGCTGCCGGATCATCCGGAGTCCCTTGCGGCAAACCCTTATTCAATATTTCGCGGTAATGCGAAATATTGGCGCCCATGTCCCAGGCAGCCACATCGAATCCCGTCCGCGTAACGGCGAATCCCGCCGAGGTCTTCAAGGCGCTGGGCCATCCCGCCCGCGTCACCGTCGTGCGTGAACTCGCCGGGGGCGAGAAGTGCGTGTGCGACCTGGTCGAGGCCGCGGGGCTCGGCTGGTCCACGGTGTCCCGGCATCTCTCGGTGCTGCGAGAGGCGGGCGTGGTGGCGGACGACAAGCGCGGCCTGCAGGTGTTCTACCGGCTGACGCTGCCCTGTGTCGCCCGGTTCATCGGCTGCCTGGACAGCCCCGGCGATTATCCCGAGCTGATGCAGGATCCGGACTGCTGCGGCTGAGTTTTTTTACCCCACTATTTCGCGGTTCAACGAAATATGGCCAGCGTCATCACACTGCCCGAGGTACGGCGGGAATTGCGCATCGCCGCGCTGCTGTTCGCCGCGTTCGCCGTATTCTATTTCCTGCCGGTGGGCCGGCCCCGCTTCGATGCCAGCGTCACCGAAGCGCTGGAACTCACGAAGTGGTACGCCCGGGAGCACGTGGTGCTCTGCCTGCTGCCGGCCTTCTGGATCGCCGGTGCCATCGCGGCGTTCGTCTCCCAGGCTTCCGTCATGCGCTATCTGGGTCCGCAGGCGCCCAAGCCGCTGGCCTACTCGGTGGGCTCGGTGTCGGGAACCATCCTGGCCGTGTGTTCCTGCACGGTGCTGCCCCTGTTCGCCGGCATCTACCGCATGGGCGCCGGTCTTGGTCCGGCGACGGCGTTTCTCTACTCGGGGCCGGCCATCAATGCGCTCGCCATCATCCTGACCGCCAAGGTGCTGGGCGCCCAGCTCGGCCTGGCCCGCGCCGTCGGCGCCATCGTGTTCAGCGTGATCATCGGCCTGCTGATGGCCTTCCTGTTCCGCCGGGAGGAGCGGGAAAAAGCGGCCCGGGCCGTGCAGTTGCCCACGCCGGAGGATGGCCGTCCGCTGCGCCAGACCGCCGCTTTCTT
>CAYRUH010000035.1:0-36567 GCA_964427415.1 uncultured Woeseiaceae bacterium
AGGGCCTTCAGGCCCGATTCCGCTGTGGGAGGGCCTTCAGGCCCGATTCCCCTTCTCTTATGGCCGTCCTGCGGGGGTATCCATCTTGCTCCCGACAAAAGGTCGCGGCGATGGACACCCCCGCATGACGGCCGTGCTCGCGGTGGCGTTAAGGGGCTGCCAGTCAGTAGCGTCCCCGCGGCGCGTGTCCGCCCGATGACGTGCCAATGTCGAGAGAATGCCGGATCGGGCCTGAGGGCCCTACAGGTTCTTCAGGGCTTCGTCGGCGGCCGCTATGCCGGCGGCGTGGCGCTGCATGTCCGCCCAGGGATCCTCGATCTGGCCGAGCCTGCGGAACAGGTTGCCGATGTGATAGCTCCGGGCGGTGAGGTCGCCGGCTCCGAGTTCGTCCCAGGCCAGCGGCGTGGCCACCGGCGCGCCGGGTTTCGCGCGCAGGCTGTAGGGCATCACCGCCGTCTGGCCGTAGGCGTTGCGCATGACGTCCAGGTAAAGCCGTCCCTTGCGTTTGTCTTTGCGCTGCTCCGCCGTGAGGGTGTCCGGATGGCATTCGGCGAGGACGTCGGCGGCGCGGCGGGCGAAGTCGCGGACCGCGTCGAACTCGGCGCTCCGATCCAGCGGGACCACCACGTGCAGGCCCCGGGAGCCGGTGGTCATGACGTAGGGGGCGAGTCCCAGCTCGCGCAGGAAATCGCCGGTGAGGCGGGCGGCGTCGCGCACCGGCCCGAAGTCGCCATCCGGCGGGTCCAGGTCGATCACCATCCGATCCGGATGCTGCCGCCGATCGCGTCGGCTCAGCCAGGCGTGGATGGTCAGCGTGCCCTGGTTGGCCAGGTAGACCAGACCCGCGGCGTTCGTGACGACGATGTGCTCCACCTCGCCGCCGCCCACCCGGTCCGCGGTGACGCCCTCGACGTAGTCGGGGAAGTAGTCGGCGCGGGACTGCTGGTAGAAGCCGTCTTTGCCGAGGCCGTCGGGGAAGCGCTGCAGGGTCAGGAAGCGCTCCGCCCCGTAGGGCAGGGCATATTCCGCTACGTCGCGGTAGTAGTCGATCACGTCGCCTTTGGTGATGCCCGCGTCGGGATAGAGCACCTTGTCCTCGCTGGAGGTCTCCACCACGAGGCTGCCGAAAGTCAGCTTCCGGCCCTCCTCAGACATTTTTCGGTCGCTCCCGCCGGACCTTCCGGGCCGGCTTGTCCTCTCGCAGACCGATGTAGCGGGGGTGGCGCAGCTTGCCGTCCTCGGTCCATTCCGTGAAACCGAATTCGCCGACAAGCCTTGGTTCCAGCCAGTGCGCGCCTTTCTCGTTTACCTCGTCCGCGAAGGCCGGCTCGTCGCGCTCGATCTCCTGCATGCGATCGTGCAGGTCTTCCAGGGTCTCGTCGTCGAAGCCCGTGCCGACCTTGCCGGCGTAGCGCAGCTCGCCGTCCTCGTAATAGCCGACCAGGAGCGCGCCGAAACCCTTGCGCGAGCCTTTCGGGTCCGTGTAGCCGCCGATGACGAGTTCCTGGCGGTTGACGCACTTGAACTTCAGCCAGTCCCGGGAGCGGGAGTGGACATAGCGGCCGTCCGCCTTCTTCGCGATGATGCCTTCCCAGCCCTTGCGGCAGGCCTCCTCGTAGTAGTCCTCGCCTTCGGTGTTGCGATAGCGGGTGTAGCGCAGGCGGCCGCCGAATTCGAAGGCGTCGCGCAGCAGGCGCTTGCGGCTTCGCAGCGGCAGCTCGTCCAGCAGGTAGCGGTCGAGATAGATCAGGTCGAACAGATAGAGCCAGACGCCGATGCCGGTGGCGCGCGCCTCGTCCGGGTCGCTGACGCCGAGGCGCTGCTGCAGGCGGCTGAAGCTCGTCACCTTGCCGTCGAAGGCCACGATCTCGCCGTCGGCGATGAAACGATCGGGGCCGGCGTTCTCCAGCGCCTCGACGAGCTCCGGATAGGTGTCGTTGAACTTCTTCTCGTTACGCGAAAGGATGCGCAGGCCCTGCCCGTCGCGGAACACGAGGCAACGCTCGCCGTCGAGCTTGCGCTCGTAGATCCAGTCTGGCGAGGAGAAATGGTCGTCGGTGAGTGTGGCCAGCATCGGTGCCGTCCAGTCGGGCATTCCCTCGCGCTGCAATTTGTCCCGGGCTTCCTCCGGCAGCGAGGCGAAGGGTTCCTTCATGACGGCTCCTCGCCGTCCTTCTCGATCTGGTGCATGCTACGGCCGGTTTTCACGGAGCGGTTCCGGGTGCTGGTGGGATTGCGGCGCGCGTCGGCCTCGTCGTCCTCCATCTTTATAAGAAGCCACTGGGACTTCTCCCCTGCCTCGATGCGCTTCAACGCATAGCCCCCCTTCAGCTTCTCGCCCTCCAGCCACACCTCGATGAGACCGCCGCGCAGGGAGCCCGGCATGTCCAGCGAGTCCTTGCCTTTGTGCGCACGGAGATTGCGGTAGGTGCCGGCGTCCCACACCATCACCGGGCCGCCGCCGTACTCGTCTTCCGGTATGACGCCCTCGAAGTCCGCGTACTCCAGCGGGTGATCTTCGGTGCGGATCGCGAGGCGCTTGTTGCGGGGGTCGGTCGAAGGCCCCTTGGGCACGGCCCAGGACTTGAGCACGCCGTCGAATTCCAGACGGAAGTCGTAATGCAGGCTGGAAGCGTCGTGTTTGTGGATGACGTAGCGCCGTCCGCCTTTGCCGCCGTTCTCGCCGGGCGTCGGTTCCGGCGTGTTGTCGAAGTCCCGTTTGTTCCGGTACGGGCCAAGTCTGTCCTTGTCCGAGCCCATGGCTGCAGACTGCCGCACGGCCATCGGCGGTGCAAGTCGCACGAGCCGCAACTGCCCTTGTAACCGGGCCGGACTCGCGCCAGCATCGGGCAGTCCGACCGCCGAGGTGATTCCATGGTCCGCAACTGGTTCTACGGCATATCCCTGATCGTACTCATGGTCATCGGCCTCACGGCCCTGCGCTGGCCCGGCGCGCTGTGGGCGCTGCTGCCCGTCCTGCCCCTCGTGGCGCTGGGGCTGCGCGATGCGCTGCAGACCCGGCACACGATCCTCCGGAACTTTCCGCTCATCGGCCACTTCCGCTATCTGCTCGAGGGCGTGCGTCCGGAAGTGCAGCAATATTTCATCGAGTCGAATATCGATGCCTATCCCGTGGAGCGCGAGTTCCGCAGCGTCATCTATCAGCGGGCCAAGGGCGATCTGGAGACCCAGCCTTTCGGCACCCAGCGCGATGTCTACCGGGTCGGCTACGAATGGGCTGAGCACTCCATCGCCGCACTGGAACCGCCGGAGGAGGTGCCCCGGGTGAGCGTGGGCGGTCCGGATTGCAGCCGCCCCTACGACGCCTCGCTGCTGAATGTTTCGGCCATGAGTTACGGCTCACTCTCCGGCCGCGCCATCCTGGCGCTCAACCGGGCGGCGAAGGCGGAAGGCTTCTGCCACAACACCGGCGAGGGCGGCCTGTCTCCCTATCACCTGGAGCACGGCGGCGATCTGGTCTGGCAGATCGGCACGGGCTATTTCGGTTGCCGCACCGAGGAAGGGCGCTTCGATGCCGGGCGATTCCGCGAGAAAGCCACCGGCGAAACCGTGCGTATGATCGAGCTGAAGCTATCCCAGGGAGCCAAGCCGGGCCACGGCGGCATCCTGCCGGCGGTCAAGGTGAGCGAGGAGATCGCGGCCATCCGTCACGTAAAGGTCGGGGAGACCGTCTTTTCGCCGCCGAGTCACCGGGAATTCTCGACACCGGTCGGCATGATGGAGTTTGTGGCGCGGCTGCGCAGGCTCGCCGACGGAAAACCGGTCGGCGTGAAACTCTGCATCGGCCGGCGCAGTGACTTCTTCGCCCTGTGCAAGGCGATGCTGGAGACCGGCATCAAGCCCGATTTCATCACGGTGGATGGCGGTGAGGGCGGCACGGCCGCCGCGCCGCTGGAGTTCTCGAATTCGGTCGGTATGCCGGGACGGGATGCCTGGATATTGGCGCACAGCGCGCTGGTTGGGGCGGGGCTGCGCGACGACATCCGTCTGTTCGTGAGCGGCAAGATCCTCACGGGCTTCCACATGATCCGGGCCCTGGCCCTCGGCGCCGACGCCTGCAACTCGGCCCGCGGCATGATGTTCGCACTCGGCTGCATCCAGTCCCTGCGCTGCAACACCAACCTGTGTCCCACGGGCATCACCACCCAGAAGCCCTCACTGGTCTACGGACTGCACGTCGAGCAGAAGAGCCGCCGGGTGGCGCGCTGGCACCGGGAGACCATCAAGGGGATGCTGGAACTGCTGGGCGCCATGGGTTTCGACGATCCCCGGTACCTGCGCCCGGAGCACATTTTCCGCCGGATCGATGACCTGCGGGTGAGGAACCTGAAGGAACTTTATGATTTCCTGGCGCCGGGCCAGCTGCTGGAGGGCCGGGACCTGCCCCGCGGCATCCGGGACGAATGGCAGGCCGCGCGGCCGGACCGCTGGGGTTTGCAGCCGGAGGCCGGCCAGCACGGCGACGGCCGAATACGGGAGGAATGAGGCCTCAGGCGTCGCTGTACTGCGGCAACGCCTCGCTGATGAGCTCGCTCACGCCGAATAGCTTCGCCATCAGCGCCACCCGCATCCACATGCCGTTTCTCTCCTGGCGCCAGTACATCGCCCGCGGGTCCCGGTCGACCTCCGGCTGTATCTCTGGGCCCCGTGGCAACGGATGCATGACGACAGCGTCTTCCCTCATCAGGCCGAGCTCTCGCTCGCCGATGGTGAAGGGTGCGAGATTCACGCCGGAGGACTCGCCCGCCACGTCGTGCTCGGACTGCATGCGGGTAACATAGAGGGCATCCAGCTCGGGCAGGACCTCGTGCAGGCGCCGGGTCTCGTCGAACCGGACCCCTTGTTCGGTCAGGAAGTCCTTGATATCCGATCCCATCTCGTAGGCCGGCGGCGCGATGAAGACGAGCTTGACGCCCTCGTAGTAGCGCATCAGCCGGCTCAGCGAGCGCACCGTGCGACCTCGCTTCAGGTCTCCCATCATGCCGATGGTTCTGCCGTCGATGCCGCCGCGCTGCTCGAAACTTCGCTCCAGAGTGTAGATGTCGAGCAGCGCCTGGGTGGGGTGCTGGTCCTTGCCGCTGCCGGCATTGATGATGGGTATCGGTCGCGGGATGCTGTTCATAAGTGCCGCCGCGCGGGCCGCGTAGCCGGCCTCGGGCGTGCGCATGATGATCAGGTCGACGTAGGAGCTGAATGTGCGGATGCTGTCCTCGAAGGTTTCGCCCTTCACCTCGGAGGAGACCTCCGGGTTGCGGATCTCGCTGGTGCGGATGCCGAGCACGTGGCAGGCATTGTTCATCGACAGGAAGGTGCGGGTGCTCGGCTGGGTGAAATAGAGCATTGCGCGCCGGGTGGGCAGCAGGTGCTGCAGGAAGCGGGCGCCGTCCGCCGGTTTGGCGACGCTGCGCACGGCAGTGGTCAGTTGGCAGAGTTCGTCCAGCAATGGGCGGTCGAAGATGTCGGTATCGACGATATGGAACATGCATTACTCCCGCGGCGCGCGGCCGCATTATCGGGAATGCACGGCGGGGTGTCGATGTCGGTAAACCACCATGCGGCGGCCTCAGGCTGGACGTTGCCGCCGTCCGCCTACTATAGTCCGCACGGGCCGGCGCCGGCCGGCGAAGAGACCTGAAAACCCGAGAGTCCCTGCATGCAGCTCCGAAGACGAATGCTCGTCCGCCCATTTCTCCTGGCCATCCTGGTGTTCCCGTTCCTGGGCGGCTGTGCGTCGCAGCCCGAGTACCCGGGCGCCACGCCCGACCCGCTGGAGCCGGTCAACCGGGCAACCTACCAGTTCAACGATGTCTTCGATCGCGTGTTGCTGAAGCCGGTGGCGAAGGGCTACAAGAAAGTGATGCCGTCGCTGGCACGCCAGGGTGTCGGCAACTTCTTCACCAATCTCGGTTATCCCTTCGTCATCTTCAATAATCTTCTCCAGGGCAAGCCGGGGGCTGCCCTGTCGGACACGGGGCGGCTGCTGGTGAACACGACGGTGGGTCTCGGCGGGCTGATCGACGTCGGCTCGGACCTGGGGCTGGAGGAACACAACGAAGATTTCGCCCAGACCCTGGCCGTCTGGGGCGTGCCGGCCGGGCCCTACGTGGTCCTTCCCTTCCTCGGGCCGGCGACGCTGCGCGACGCGATCTCCCGGCCGGCGGACATCGGCTTCAACGGCCTCTATTACATCGACGACGCCTCGGTCCGGGACAAGCTATTCGTCCTGGAGATCATCGACATGCGGGCCCGGCTGCTCTCTGTCGATTCCCAGATCGAGGCGTCGAACGATCCCTACCTTTTCGTCCGCAGCTCCTATCTGCAGCGCCGGGAGTACCTCATCTACGACGGCGATCCGCCGATGGACGACTTTTTCGAGGACGAATTCCTCGACGAGCAATGATGCAAATGATGTAGGAGGGGCTTTAGCCCCGATTCCGTTAAAAAATCGGGCCTGAAGGCCCTCCTACACGCCCATTCAGGCCGCCTGCGGTTTGTCCTCTGCGCATTCCGCTTCCAGCACCGCTTCCAGCGCCTGATCCACGTTCTCCAGCCAGATGAACTCGAGCCGTTCGCGGGCCGATTCCGGCACGTCTTCCAGGTCCTTGCGGTTGCGAGCGGGCAGCAATACGGTATTGATGCCGGCACGCAGCGCCGCGAGCACTTTCTCCTTGATGCCGCCCACTGGCAGCACCAGTCCGCGCAGGCTGATCTCGCCGGTCATGGCCACGTCCTTGCGCACGTTGCGGCCGCTCAGCAGTGAGGCGACGGCGACGAACATGGCCACGCCGGCGCTGGGACCGTCCTTGGGGATGGCGCCTGCGGGCACGTGGATGTGCACGTCGTTCTCCTCGAACGCCTTCACGGCGGCGTCAAGCCGGTTCGCGCGGCTCTTGTTCAGGCTGAGCGCCGCCTGGGCGCTCTCCTTCATGACGTCGCCCAGCTGGCCGGTGAGGATCAGTTTGCCCTGACCGGGGATGCGGCTCGCCTCGATGAACAGGATGTCGCCGCCCACCGGGGTCCAGGCGAGACCGGTGGCCACACCGGGCACGCTGGTGCGCAGGGCCACCTCGCTCTCGAACTTCGGCGCGCCCAGGATCGACTTCAGGTCGTCCGCGGTCACGTGCACCGAGTCCGCCGTGCCCTCGGTGATCTTCATCGCGGCATGGCGCAGCACCGCGCCGATCTGGCGCTCGAGGTTACGCACGCCGGCCTCGCGGGTGTAGCCGTCGATCAGCTTTTCGATGGCCTCGTCGTCGACGGAAGCCTGTTCGGCTTTCAGACCGTTCGCCTCGAGCTGGCGGCCAACCAGATAACGCCGGGCGATCTCCAGCTTCTCCTCCTGGGTGTAGCCGGGCAGCTCGATCACCTCCATGCGGTCGCGCAGCGGCCCCGGAATGTTGTCCAGCACGTTGGCCGTGCCGACGAACAGCACCTTGCTAAGGTCGAAGGGCACGTCCAGGTAATGGTCCTTGAACATGGAGTTCTGTTCCGGGTCCAGCACTTCCAGCAGCGCCGACGAAGGGTCGCCGTGGAAGCCCACGCCGAGCTTGTCCATCTCGTCCAGCATGAACACCGGGTTGCGGGTCCCGGCCTTGACGATGCTCTGCACGACGGAGCCCGGCATGGAGCCGATGTAGGTGCGGCGATGGCCGCGTATCTCTGCCTCGTCGTGGACGCCGCCGAGGCTCGCGCGCACGAACCGGAGGCCCAGCGCACGGGCAATACTCTGGCCCAGCGAGGTCTTGCCGACGCCCGGCGGGCCCACGAAGCACAGGATCGGGCTGCGCCCGGCCGGGTTAAGCTTGCGCACTGCCAGATACTCGAGGATGCGGCGCTTCACTTTGTCCAGACCGTAGTGGTCCTCGTCCAGAATTTCCCGCGCCCGGGCGATGTCGATATTCTCCTCATCCTCCGTGGACCAGGGCACGGTGGTCAGCCAGTCGAGGTAGGTGCGGATCATCGAGTGCTCCGCGGCAGCCTCGGGCATCGCCTTCAGGCGCTTCAGCTCCTTGCGGGCCTGCTTCTCCGCCTCCGGTGGCATGCCGGCCTCTTCGATGGCCTGCTCGATCTCCTCCGCCTCGGGCGCACCCTCGTCCTCGCCCAGTTCCTTCTGGATAGTCTTCAGCTGCTCGCGCAGCAGGTACTCGCGCTGGCGCTCGTCGATCTT
This sequence comes from uncultured Woeseiaceae bacterium, assembly GCA_964427415.1. Classification (GTDB taxonomy): domain Bacteria; phylum Pseudomonadota; class Gammaproteobacteria; order Steroidobacterales; family Woeseiaceae; genus Lentisalinibacter. The sequence goes on from CAYRUH010000035.1 coordinate 8,189, forward strand.
GTCCTGGGTTTGCGCGTCGATCTCCTTGGAGAGCTTGAGTACCTTCAGGCGGTGGCTCAGGAACTCCGAGAGCCGCTCGAGGCGCTCGCGGACGTCAATGGTCTCCAGGACGAACTGCTTCTCCGCCGGTTTGATGTCGATCAGTCCCGCGACCAGGTCGGCCAGCAGTCCCGGCGACTCGATGCTCTGCAGCGCGGTAGGCAGCTCCGGCGGCACCTGGGGCAGCAGCCGGATCAGCTCGCCGGCCTTCTGCTTGATGTGGTTCGCCAGCGCCTCTGCCTCCGGGCTGGTGCCCTTCGGTTCCGGGATTGTGTCGAAGCGGGCCGCCATGAATGGCAGGCCGGGGACGAAATCGAGCACCCGGAAGCGCTCATCGCCCTGGCAGATCAGGTGGTGCATGCCGTTGGGCGCGGTGATGTAGCGCACGACACTGACGATCGTCCCCACATTGTAGAGGTCGTCCGGACCCGGCTCGTCGACGGACGGATCCCTCTGCAGCACCAGGCCGAGCTTGCGATCGTTCTTCACGGCTTCCTGGGCCGCGGCGATGGAGATCTCGCGGGCGAGCGCCACCTGGCTCACGGACCCGGGGAATACGATCAGATTGCGCACGGGCAGGACCAGCAGCACGTCCTCGGGGACGCGGGATTCGGTGGTCTCTTCCTCCGCGTGGAGTTCGTTGTGTTCGTTGCGTTCGTTCACTTCGTTACAGGGATGATTGTGGCCTCCGGGATGCAGAGATGGTGCCGCTGGCGTCGCCTTTCAATCCCCGGTGGTCGTCTCCGGCGGCGGCTCTCACAGACTTTTTCCGACCGGACCGTGACTCAGTCGCGGGGGTTCCAGCCGTGGTTCGGGTGACGGTCCACCAGGCGGCGGTCGCGGAACAGCAATATCAGGAGCCCGCCCGCGACGAAACCGCCGACGTGGGCCCAGAAGGCGACGCCGCCGCCCTGGGCGCCGATGGTGCTGAAGCCGCTGATGAGCTGGATCAGGAACCAGTAACCCAGCATGAACATGGCCGGCACGGCGATCGTGGTGATGTAGAAACCGAACACGATCAGCATGTGTACCCGCACCTTCGGATACAGCAGGACGTAGGCGCCCATGACGCCGCCGATGGCGCCGGAAGCGCCCACCATGGGAATGGTGGAGTCCGGACCGAACGCCATCTGCAGCCCGGCCGCCGCCACGCCGCACAACAGATAAAAGACCACGAAACGGCCGTGCCCCATGGAGTCTTCGACGTTGTTGCCGAAGATGTAGAGAAACCACATGTTGCCGAGCAGGTGGAACCAGCCGCCGTGCAGGAACATGGAGGTGACGGTCGTGTACCAGGTGGACTCATCGCCCAGCACGCAGGTGATGGCCGGCCCGAGCTGTACCCGCGTGCCCGGCGAAACGGTCTGCAGTACCTCGCCGGGGATCAGCGCCAGATTGCACAGGGAGCGCGACAGGGCCGGTTCGGTGCCGAGACCCTGCACCAGCAGCCAGGCGAGCACGTTCACGCCGATGAACCCGTAAGTGACGTACGGCGTGAGGAAATGCGGATTCTCGTCGCGCAGTGGAAACATCGATGGCTCTTATTTACGAGGCGTCGCGCTATTATGCAGGAGGGCCTTCAGGCCCGACCGCCTGTAAGGCATGAAGAATCGGGCCTGAAGGCCCTCCTACAGGTTGTTGCGGAACAGGATGGTGACGATGCCACAGCTTTTCAAAGTAATCATTGCGGGACTGCTGATCGCGGGCGGGACGCTGCACGCGGCGACGGTCGCGGTCATCGGTACCGGCGACGTGGGCGGCGCGCTCGGACCGCGGATGGCCGCGGAGGGCCATGCCGTGGTCTACGGTTCGCGCACACCGGAGGCGCAGAGAGTGCGCGAACTGGTTGCCGCCACACCCGGTGAAGCGTCCGCCGCCTCGCCGGCCGAGGCGGCTGCGGCGGCGGATATCGTGATACTCGCCGTGCCCGCCTCCGCGGCGGTGGAGGTGACAAAGGGCCTGGGCGATCTCGCGGCCAAGATCGTGATCGACCCGACCAATGCCTTCCGATTCACCGACGACCGGCTGGCGGTGAAGACCATCGACGACTCCATGCTCGAGCGCATCCAGGCGGCGGCGCCGGACGCTCGCGTGGTGAAGGCTTTCAATACGCTCAGCTATCGCACGATGATCGACCCGGTCCTCTCCGGCGGGCCGGTCACCATACCCCTGGCGGGCGACGATGCCGGAGCCAAGGCCATCGTGGCAGAGCTCGCCGGGTCTCTGGGGTTCGAGGCCATCGACCTCGGGCCGGGGCGCTATGCGCGTGAGATCGAGGGTATGCTGATACTCTGGATGAACGCGCGGTTGAACGGCCGGGCGTTCGACTACCACCTTCGTCCGATACCGGACAGCGAGGGCGGATGATCAACGGAGAGCGGACATGAGGCGCAGCGGCGCGTGGCTGGCGGCGAGGGCCCTGGAGAACATCGGTGTGCGCTATACCTTCGGCGTGCCGGGGGTGCACAACACCGAGATCTACGACGAGCTGAATCGCAGCGAGCAAATCATCCCGGTCCTGGTCACCCATGAGCAGGGCGGCAGCTTCATGGCCGAGGCCTGGAGCCGCGTCGCGGACTCCATCGGCTGCCTGGTGATCGTGCCGGCCGCCGGCATGACCCATGCCATGAGCGGTATCGGCGAGGCGTATCTCGACGGTGTGCCGCTGCTGGTGATCTCGGGCGGGATCCGGCGCGACTCGGGCCGCCATTACCAGCTGCACGAGCTGAACCAGCAGCAGGTGCTGGACGGCATCACCAAGGCGGCTTTCCTCGTCGACCGGCACGAGGACGTGGTGCCGAAGATCTACGAGGCCTGCGAGATCGCCACCTCGGGGCTGCCCGGGCCCGTGTTCGTGGAGATCGCGAGCAACGTGCAGATGTTCACGGCCGACGTCGCCGCGCCGCAGCCCTACCGGCCCTCGTACCAGTCGCCTGAGCCCGATGCCGCGCTGGTGGAGCGGGCGGCGGAGATGCTGTTGGCGGCCGAGCAGCCGGGGCTCTACCTCGGCTGGGGAGCCCGTGAGGCCACGGAGTATAGCGTGGAGATCGCGGACCTGCTCGGGGCGCCCGTCTCGACGACGATGCAGGGCATCAGCGTGTTCCCCCACGACCACGCCCTGCACACCGGCATGGGTTTCGGGCCCTCCGCGGTGCCGGCAGCGCGCAACGCCTTCGCCAAAGTGGATTGCCTGCTCGCCGTCGGCGTGCGCTTCGCCGAGCTGGCCACGGGCAGCTACGGCATGGAGATACCGGAGCAGCTGATCCATGCCGATATCGATCCCCGGGTGTTCGACAAGAACTACCCGGCCACGGTGGCCGTCGAGGCGGATGGCGCGAAGTTCCTGCGGGCACTGCGGGACGAGCTGAAGAAACGGCGCGGGACGCCCGTGGCGCACAACGAACTCCGCCAGAGCATCCGCGAAGACAAGGAAGCCTTCTTCGCCAGCTGGCGGGAAAAGACCAGCGATGAGAAGGTGAGCCCGGGCATCTTCTTCCGCTCACTGCGCGAGCAGCTGGACCGGGACTGCTACCTGGTGGTCGACGACGGCAACCATACCTTTCTCACGGCCGAGCAGTTCCCGGTGTACGGGTCGAAGCACCTCATCTCGCCCACCGACTTCAACTGCATGGGCTACTGCGTGCCGGGCACCATCGGCGTGAAACTCGCCCATCCGGACAAGCAGGTCTGCGCCATCGTCGGCGACGGCGCCTTCATGATGACGGCGCTGGAGATACTGACCGCCGCCAGTAACGGTCTCGGCGCCATCTTTTTCGTCTTCCACGACGGCGAGCTGGCGCAGATCTCGCAGTTCCAGTCGCTGCCGCTGAAGGAGAAGACCTGCACGGTGATCGGCGACCTGAAAGTGGCGGGCGTGGCGACCGCCACCGGCGCGGCTTATCTGCCCATGACGAGCGACGGCGACGTGGAACGGGTGATCGGCGAGGCGCTCGCCATCGCCGCCGACGGGCGGCCGGTGATCGTGGACGTGAACATCGACTATTCCCGCAAAAGCGTCTTCACCGAGGGCGTGGTGAAGGTCAACCTGAGCCGCTTCCCTTTCCGTCAGAAGGTGCGCTACATCGGCCGGGCGCTGAAGCGCCACACCATCGGCTAGCCGGTCAGGCCGCGCGGCCGGCGAACCGGCCGCCGAGCAGACAGCCGCCGAGGAAGGTGCCCTCCAGGCCGCGCTTGCCGTTCATGCCGCCGCCGCCGAAACCGGCCGCCTCCCCCGCTGCAAACAGTCCCGGGATCGGCTGCCCCGCGCCATCCAGGACCCGGGAATCCAGATCCGTCTGCAGGCCGCCCATGCTCTTGCGCGAGATGATGAACTCCCGGATCACCACGAAGGGTCCCGCCTTCGGGTCCGCGATCTTCTGCGCGTTGCAGGTACGCAGCCGGTCGCCGGTCCAGCGGCGGGCGAAGGCGATGCGGCGCAGCTGATCGTCATTGTGGAAGCGGGGCCCGAGGTCGATCAGGCGGTCGTAGCGGGTCACCGCCTCGGCGACCGCATCGAGTTCCACCGAGCCGTCGCCGACCAGCCCGTTCATCTTCTCCACGAGCTCCGGCAGCGTCTCGGCCACCAGGAAGTCGGGGCAGTGGGCCGCGAGCTCGGCGAACAGCCAGCGGTTGCCGAACAGCAGGTCTCTGGCCACCGCGAGGCGCTTCTTGCCGCGGAAGGACGGATTGAACTCGGCGCCGGAGATGGCGAGTTCCTTCAGCGCGATCTTCCGGTTCAGGAGCTGCCAGGAATAGGCACGCTCCTGTCGGCAGATCTGCGCGACGAGGTCGTGTGTGTCGTAGCCGGTCACCAGCGGCTGCGGGCCGATGCGCTCGCCCCGCCAGTTCAGCCACAGGGCGGATTTCGGCGGCACCAGTGACAGGCCGTGCTGGGGCTTGCGGGGCTTCCAGTGCGGGATGCCGGCCGCGTAGTTCCACTGCCAGTCCAGGTGGGTGACGGCCGCACCGTGGGCGGCTGCCGCATCGTGCAGCGTGCCGTCGGCGTACTTGTGGGCGCCGTTCAGGATGATCTCAGGGGGGGCGCTCCAGTCCGCATGCCAGTGGCGGCGGACCCGGTCCAGGTCGCCATTGATGCCGCCGGCCGCAATAATGACCGACTCCGCCGTCGCCTCGAACGCCTTTCTCCCATCCTCCGTGCGGCCCCGGCAGCCGCCGATGCGCCCTTCGCTCGTCGTCAGCGTCTCCACCCGGTGGCCGAAACGGCACTGGAGCAACTCCCGGCGCGGGTGCTCCAGCAGGTGCCCGGTCAGCGCCACGGCGAGTTCGTGCCCCGTGCCCCAGACGATGTGCCAGCGCGGCACCGAGTTGCCCGGCACGTACAGGCCCCGCTCCACCCACAGCGGCATCGGCATGAAATCGACGCCGAGGTCGGTGAGCCATTCGTAGACGTCGGGGACCGAGCGTTCCACGTAGGCCTCGGCCCAGATGCGGGGCCAGCGGTCGTCGGGGCCGAGTTCTCCGAACGCCAGCCAGTCGTTCAGTCCGAGAGCCTGGCTGTCGCGGATGCGGTGCTTGCGCTGCAGCGGCGAGTCGGCGAACCAGATGCCGCCGAAGCTCTCCTTCGCCAGCCCGCCGAAGTTCTCCTCCGCATCCCGGTCCAGGACCAGCACCCGCCGGCCGCGCTCCAGGGCCTCCGACGCGGCGGCGATGCCCGCGATGCCGCCGCCGATCACGATGACGTCTGCCTGGTAGCGGTGCATGTGCTCCCCTCCTGCCGGTGCGGCCGCCGGCTCTGGATTCCTGCCGGATGACCCCAATTATGGCGCGGCCCGGCCGGGCCGTCTTGCGGCCTGCACGGATTTCCCCGCCGGGTCGGGACGCGATGTAATGAACGATTTGCCGCGTCCGCCATCGAAATCCCGGGCCCAAACGCACGAGGGCCTTGACTGATTTGGTGATATAGTTGACTATAACACCGTGTCTGAATTCCACCTCGATCACGGGCGCCCGTGGCCCCGTGGCTAGCTGCGAAACGACAGTTGCCGATGAAACGAAAAATACTCCGCCTTGCTGTGATCGTTGCCATCCTCGCCTCGGCGGTCGGTGCAACCCTGTTTATGTCCCGGATGAAGCCACCCCCCCAGACCCGGGAGGTCGCGCAGGTCGATCCGCTGGTGGAGGTCATGGCGCTGGAGGAGGCCTCGGTGGATTTCCGGGTCACCACCCAGGGCACGGTACGGCCGCGCACTGAGACGGTGCTGAGCGCCGAGGTCTCCGGGCCGATCGTCCGGGTCTCGCCGAAATTCGTCGCCGGCGGCGTGTTCGAGAAGGGCGAGGAGCTGCTGCGCATCGACCCGACGAATTACCGGGTGGCCGTGGAGCAGGCCGAGGCCCTGCTGAAGCAGCGTGAGATCGAGTACGAAGGCTCGAAGAAGCTGCGCCTGAGCGGTTACCGGGCGGAAGCGGACCTCGCCTCCGCCGCCGCCGCACTGGCCACCGCCCGGGCGGAGCTGACGCGGTCGAAGCGGGACCTGGAGCGCACCCGGATCACGCTGCCCTATGACGGCATGGTACGAGCCAAGGAGGCGGACATCGGCCAGTACGTGAACCCGGGCACGCGGCTGGCCGTCACCTTCGCCACGGATTATGCCGAGATCCGCCTGCCGCTGACCGACCAGGACCTGGCCTTCGTCGACCTGCCCGAACCCGGAGCGCTCACGCAGGGCGGCGCGGTCGAGGGGCCGGCGGTGCGGCTGACTGCCGAACGCGAGGGCCGTACGGCCACCTGGCAGGCACGCATCGTGCGCACCGAGGGCGTGGTGGACGAGACCAACCGGGTGACCTACGCCGTGGCCCGTATCCAGGATCCGTACGGCCTGGAAGCCGCCAGCCAGGACCGGATGCCGCTGCCCATGGGCAGCTTCGTGGCGGCGGAGATCGATGGCGTTACCATGGACGACATCGTCCGCGTGCCCCGGCGGGCACTGCGGGCGAACAACCAGCTCCTGTTCGTCGATGAGGACAGCCGCCTCAGGATCCGCTCCGTCGACATCATCCGCGCTGACGCCGAGTATGCCTACCTGCGCAGTGACTCCGTGCACGGCGAGAGCATCACCCTCACGGCACTCGAGTCGCCCATCAACGGGATGCGGGTGAGGACCGAGGCCGGCGACAGGGCCGAAAGGGAGCGTCTCGCCGCCGGCGCGGAACAGCAGGGCGCCGCGCAATGACCCGACCGAAGCAGACCACGAACCAGAAGGGTCTGATCGCCTGGTTCGCCAGCAACCACGTTGCGGCGAACCTGCTGATGTTCCTGATCATCGCCTTCGGTGTGGTCTCGGCGTTCACCATCCGCAAGCAGACGACGCCGGACTTCGAAGTGGACACGGTGATCGTACGCGTACCCTATCTCGGCGCTGCGCCCCAGGAGGTCGAGGAAGGGGTGGTGATCAAGGTTGAGGAGGCCATCCAGGACGTCGACGGCATCATCGAGATTCGTTCGACAGCTACCGAGGGCATGGGCACCGTGCGCGCCGAGGTCGATCAGGGTGCGGACCTGAACGAGGTGCTGAGCGAGATCAAGACGCAGGTCGACGCCATCGCCACCTTCCCGGCGCTCGCCGAGAAACCGGTGATCTATAAGGAGGAATTCCCCATCCACGTGGTCTTCCTGTCGATCTTCGGCGACATGGACGCCTATATGCGCAAGGAGATGGCGCAGGAGGTTCGTGACGAACTCATGCGATTGCCGGCGGTCAACCAGATCCAGATCCTCGGCGACCGGGACTACGAGATCAGTGTCGAGGTCTCCGAATACGTGCTGCGCAAGTACGGCCTCACGATGAGCGAGATTTCCCAGGCCATCCGGGATTCCTCAGTGGATATGCCCGGCGGCTCCATCCGCTCAGAGGGCGGCGATATCCTGCTGCGCACCGAGGGACAAATCTACACGGGCCAGGAGTTTGCGCAGCTCGTGCTGCGCACCTATCCGGACGGCACCCGCCTCACCCTGGGCGACATCGCGAACATCGACGACGGCTTCGTGGAGACCGACGGCTTCGCGCACTTCAACGGCGAGCGCACCGCTGTGCTGCGGGTGCTGGCCAGCGGCAACCAGAACGAGCTGGAGACTGCTGCCGCGGTGAAGCGCTACGTCGGGGAGAAACGGGCGTCGCTGCCGGACGGCGTGGACATGGAAGTCTGGGTCGACCGGGCGTTCTATCTGCAGGACCGCCTCGATCTCATGCTTTCGAATATGTTCTGGGGCGCAGTGCTCGTCTGCCTGATCCTGTCACTGTTCCTGCGCATGAAGGTGGCGGCCTGGGTCATCGTCGGCATCCCGGTCACTTTCTTCGGCGCGCTGTGGCTGATGCCCCACATGCCCTGGCCGGTCACGGTGAACGTCATCAGCCTGTTCGGCTTCATCCTCGTGCTAGGCATCGTCGTGGATGACGCCATCATCATCGGCGAGAGCATCTATACCAGGACACGGGCGGACGGGCATACGCTGGACAACGTCATCGCCGGCGCCAGACGGGTGGCCGTGCCGGCGACCTTCGGTGTTCTGACCACCATCGCCGCCTTCGCGCCGATGCTGTTCGTGGGCGGCTTCGCCGGGCCGTTCTTCGAGGCCATGTCCGTGGTGGTGATCCTCTGCCTGCTGTTCTCGCTGGTGGAGTCCAAGCTCATCCTGCCGGCGCATCTGGCGAACGCGAATATCAAGCCCATCGACGAGGACGATCTGTTCCGGCCCCGGCGCCACATCCGCTGGCGTGAGCGGCTGCCGCGCGTCTTCCAGAAGCTGCAGCGCCATACCCAGCACGGCCTGCACTGGCTTATCGATACCAAATATCTGCCGTTCCTGGATCGCGCCATACGAAACCGCGGCATCAGTACTGCCGTATTCGCCGCGATCCTGATCCTGACCGTGGGCGTCGTGCAGAGCGGCATCGTGCGCACGGTACTGTTCCCCGAGGTGCCGGGCGACTTCGTTCGCGCACAATTGGAGATGCAGAGGGGCACGTCTGCGGATGCCCGTAACGCCGCGCTTTACCGCCTCGAGAACACCGTATTCGAGATCAATAAGGAATATACGGCGGCGAACCCCGGCGACCCGGAAGCCGTCGAGCGGGTCGGGATGTTCACCAGCGGAGAAACCGGAGGCCAGGCCATCGTCGAGCTACACCGGGGCGAGGACCGGCCGATCAAGGGCGAGGCGTTTGCCGAGCTGTGGCGCCGCAAGGTGGGGGACATCCCCGGCATCAAGGAACTGGATTTCGCCGCCGGCGACCACATCGGCGGCGGCGCACCGCTGAGCTTCGGTCTTTCCGGTAACGACTATGAGGCTCTGGAGGCCGCGGCCCGGGAATTGCAGGCGAAGCTCGCGGAGTACGATGGTGTCTTCGATATCCGTAATTCAGCCAGCTCGGGCGGCAAGGAGATCCGACTGTCCATCAGACCCGAGGCCGAGGCCCTCGGGCTCAATATGGCTTCCCTGGGGCGTCAGGTACGCCAGGCCTTCTACGGCGAGGAGGCCCAGCGCATCCAGCGGGGTACCGACGAGCTGAAGGTCATGGTGCGCTATCCGGAGCAGGAGCGGCGCTCCGTCGCGGACCTGGAGAACATGCGCATCCGCACCCCCGACGGGGCCGAGGTGCCGTTCCATTCGGTGGCGGAGATCGAGTTCGACGAGGCCTATTCCAGCATCACGCGGCTGAACCGCAAGCGCACCATCACGGTCTCGGCCGACATCGACGCCGAACGGGTGGAGCCGGGTCCGATCATCGAGGACCTCAGCCGGGACTACATCCCCGACCTGCTCTCGCGCTACCCGGGCGTAAGCTACGGCCTTGAGGGCGCGAGCCAGGAGGAGCAGCAGTTCCGGCGGAATATTTCCGTGGCGTCCATCGCGGCCCTTTTTCTGATCTATGCCCTGATTGCCATCCCGCTGAAGTCCTATTCCCAGCCGCTGATCATCATGTCGGTGATTCCGTTCGGCCTGATCGGCGCGGTGATCGGGCACATCGTCATGGGCGAGGCCATCAGCATGTTCTCGCTGTTCGGCATCATCGCGCTGGCCGGCGTGGTGGTGAACGACAGCCTGATCCTGATCGACTTCGTCAACCGGGCACGCGCCGAGGGTATCGCCCGGTTGGAGGCGGTCAAGGACGCAGCGCGGCAGCGCTTCCGGCCCATCATCCTGACTTCGCTCACGACGGCGGCGGGACTCGCTCCGATCATGGCGGAAACCAGCACCCAGGCCCAGTACGTGATCCCGATGGCCATCTCGCTCAGCTTCGGCATCATCTTCGCCACGGTCATCACGCTGTTCCTGGTGCCCTGCCTGTATCTGTTGCAGGAAGACTTCGGGCGGAGCATGCGCAGCCTGCGGGATTTCCTGCTGGGCCGCGAGCCGGCGCGCCGTTCGGCCTGACCCACCGTTCAGCCATCGTCAACCGTCACCGGGTTGCGCAGCTGCGGGCGCATCGTAACGGGGAATATTTCGTGGCGCTCACCTGCGGAGAGGAGCTGAAGCTGAGTCGCGGCTACCGGGACAACGTGCGCCGGTTGCAGGCGGCGCCAAGATAAAGAGCCGGCGGCCCGGTTGCCCGGCGCTCTGGGGAAATGACGCCAGGCCGCCGGGCCGCCGACGAAACTCAGAGGCTGGCGAACTTGCGCCCGTTCTGCTTCTCCTCATGGATGGCGGAGAGCGTGCGGCTGTCGACTTTGTCGATCACCCGTTCGAGTACCTCGGACATACACTGCTGTTCGAGGGTCATGCGGTGAAGTGAACGTCTGCCGGCAGTGGTGCAGTGGCTCTCCGCCAGCCTCTCTATGCGCCGGTATAGGCGGGCAGCGTGAAAAGTGCTATCCAGCTCTGCGCTGTTGTAGCGAAGTTTCACGGTGTCCCCGGCACCCGCCGGCGCGCTCAGAGCGAGCAGTGCTGCTGCCAGAGCCAGAGCAGGCGCTGTCCGGTTACTTTGAAGATTTTTTGTCCTGTTCATGACGCTGTCCTCCTGATGGTTGTGACCGTCAGGAATTGAGATGCGCCCGTGCCACTCATGGTTTGGCCGTCCGCGACGAGGCGTGCCGGCCGTGCGGCGAAGCGGGATTAACGAATCGGGAATGGAGTATAGGGAGTGGGGAGGGGGAAGCCGCGGTACTATTGCTCCGCGTCGGCGATCTGCAGTGTTTCATCCGGGCCCTGCAGGCGTTCCAGCACCGGGAACTGGATGCGCATGCCCGGGTGTACCCGGTCGAGCTGGAGGTCGGGGTTGTACTGGCGGAGCAGCCATACCGGCACGTCGTAGTCGCGGCGCGCGAGCAGCCACACCGACTCCCCGTGTCGCACCCGGTGGGCCACCGCATCGCGGATGCGGTAGTTACGGAAGAAGCGTTCCTGCAGATCCTGGTGATAGGCGAGCCGCCGCTCCTCGAAGGCCCGCTCGTCCACATCGTCGAACACCAGCCGCAGTCGGTCGCCGATACGCACCGGCCGGCGGAAGCTGTAGCCGTTAGCGTCACGCAGCCGCTGTGTGCGAATTCCCAGCCAGTCTGCGTAGTGGCCGAGGGTCTCCATGGCCTGTATCTCGATGGTGCCGTCCCCGGCGACGGAATAGTCGGCCGGATCCGCCGCCAGCACCGCCTGGGTGGTGGCGAGGCCGCTGCCGGCCTCGTCTCCGGGCGTGGCCCCGGCGCCGCCGGCGGGTGCGGGGCCGATCAGGGCGGCCGCCACCAGCGCGGTGTCGTAGCCGGTGCTGCGGGCCGCGGGCTCGGGAGCTTCGACGGGCGGCGGCGCGCTGGCGGCCACGGCGGCAAGCCGGGCGGTGTCCTCGCTGGTCGGCAGCCGCAGGACCTGGCCGGCCCGGATATGGTGCCGGCTGCGAAGGGCGTTCAGCGCCACGAGGTCGGAGACGCTGACGTCATAAAACGTGGCGATGCCCGACAGCGTATCTCCACGGGCGACCGTGTGGATGACGTCAGGCAGCTGGCGGGGGAAGACCGTGTCCGGGCCCAGGCCGGCGAGCAGCGTCGCGGCATCGCCGCCCAGCGCGCCTGCCGGCAGGCGCAGCGTGAAGCCCCGCGGGATGTGCTTGTTGCCGCTCCAGACGGTGTGCTGCAGGGCGGGGTTGTGCCGCTCGAGGTCACGTATGCCGATACCCAGCGCGGCGGCCAGGCCCCGGGCGCTCGTGTAGTTCTCCACCGTGAGCAGTTCATGCTCCTCGCGCAGTTCGAAGGCGATCTCGCCGAAATACTTCTCCGGCTGCCGGTCCACCTGCAGTGCCGCCAGGAACGCCACGTAGAAGTTCCGCGAGGCGAAGCCGAAGGTTCGTCCCCGGTAGTTGCGCACGATGGTTTCGATGTCTTTGGTGCCGAGCTGCCGGGCCGCGCGGCGCATGCCGGCCACGCCGTGGTTGTAGCCGGTCAGCGCCAGCGGCCAGCTGCCGGTGACGGCGTAGTTGTTCTCGAGCAGCCGCGCCGCCGCCACGGTGGAGAGGAAGGGGTCGCGACGCTCGTCCACCACGTGGTCTATGCGCATGAAGCGGCGTCCGGTGGAGCGTGTGAACTGCCACATGCCCGCCGCGCCCACCTTGGAGTAGGCCTCCGGGTTGAAAGACGACTCGACGTGGGGCAGCGTGACGAGTTCCGCTGGCAGGCCGCGCTCGGCCAGAACCCGCTCGATGTAGGGCCGGTAGCGGCCCGAGCGCCGCAGCCCGGCCAGGAAACGGTCCGACTGACCGAGCTGGAAACGCACCTGGCGTGCCGCCCGGGCGAGCCGCTGGTTGCCGACCCCCTCCGGCCACAGCGCCAGCACGCGCCGCTCCTCGGCGGAGAGGCCTTCGCGCTTGCCGCCGGCCAGGCGCTCCAGGATGCGACGGTAGTGTTCCCGTCGCTCGCTGATCTCCCGGTAGCGGGCGCCCCGGCTCCGGCCATCGAAGTCCAGTGTCTCGTAGCGCACGGCCAGATTGCGGGCATCGTGCAGCACGCCGCCGTCGCTGGAGACGCCGGTATAGATATGGGTCCAGAAAGCGATATCCGGCTCGAGCCCCGCCGGGCGCGGGAACAGCTCGCTGGCACCGGCCGTGGCGGCGAAGCAGAGGGTCAGGGCGACGAGGGCCCGGGTGTGGCGCCAGCGCGCTGTCGACATTCGGGGTCTCCGGGGCTGCCGGTGGCGACGACGGGGTCTTGCCTGCATTGTGCCATGCCCAGTGTGCGCGGCGTCCCGTTGACGGGGCAACGAAAGCCATCACGCTTTCTTGTTATGGCTTCGAGGAATACAGTATCGCGCAGGGCGTTGCAAGCGCCTGCCAGGAATGAGAGCAAGGCACCGGAGCCGGGATGAGAAGGCTGAGTATCGCGGACAGCAACTTCCTGCTGGCGGAGAACCGGGAGACGCCCATGCACGTGGGCGCGCTGAATGTCTACACGCTGCCGAAAGGCGTCTCGCAGCGCAGCTTCATGAAGGAGCTGTTGTCCATCCTGCGCCGCGACGACCCCCTGCTGCCGCCGTTCGGCGAGCGGCTTGACCCCGGCCTGCTCGGCAGGACCGGCGTGGTACGGCACTGGACGCCTGACGAGTACATGGACATGGAGTACCACGTGCGCCATGCGGCCCTGCCGAAGCCCGGTCGTTATCGGGAGCTGTTCGCGCTGGCCTCGCGGCTGCACGGCACGCTGCTGGACCGCAACCGTCCGCTGTGGGTCATGTACGTGATCGAGGGCCTTCGCCGGCGCCAGTTCGCCACCTATTTCAAAGTGCATCACTGTGCCATCGACGGCACCCGGGGTGTGCACCTGATGCAGAGCATGCTGTCGGCTTCTCCCGAGGGCCATGTCGACTATTCGCCGCTGTCGCTGCAGGCCTGGGAGACCTACAAGCACAGGATTGGCAGCGAGAGCGAAGCGGGCGGACCGACGCCGACCGACCTGAAGGCGGTCGCCGAGGCGCTGCGCGAGCAGCTCGGTATCACGGTGGACGTGCTGAGCGGCCTGCGCCGCTACGGCCAGGTGTGGCTCGGCATGGGCGGCAGGCTCTCGGCGCCCTGGCACCGCGTGCCCCACGGCCTGCTTACTCAGAAGATTTCCGGCTCCCGGCGCCTGGTTGCCGACTCCTGGCCTTTCGACCGGGTGCACGAGGTGAGCCGGTCCCTGGGCGCCACGCTGAACGACGTGGTGCTGGCGATGTGCGCCGGCGCGCTCATCCGTTATCACGCGGCCCAGGGCGAATCGCCGGATCGGCCCCTGAAGGCACTGGCGCCCATCTCCGTGCGCACCGGCGGCGACTTCGATTCGGCCAACGCCATCGGCTTCATCATCACCAGCCTCGCCACGGACATCCCCGATCCCGAGCGGCGGTTGCGGGCGATCCAGGCCTCGATGCAGGCGGGCAAGGCGCTGTACGCAGGGCTGTCGCCGGCGGGGGCGAGCCTGTTCACGGCGATCGCCTTCTCGCCCATGCTGCTCACCAACTTCCTGGGTACGGCCAGCTGGTTCCCCGCCTACAACCTGGTGATCTCCAACGTGCCGGGCCCGAAGCAGCCCATGTACTGGAACGGGGCCGCGCTGGACGGTATCTATCCCATGAACATCGTCGTACACGGCCAGGCGATGAGCATCACGCTGGTCAGTTACGCCGGCAACCTGGACTTCGGCATCGTCGCCTGTCGCCGCGCCGTGCCGCGGGTGCAGCGGATGCTCGGTTATCTCGGGGAAGCGCTGACGGAACTCGAGTCCGTCGCCGGAACCCGGGCCGCCTGAAGGCGCTCGGGCCGCAGCGGCTGCTCAGGGCGCGCCATAGATCGCCACCATCACCCGGCCGTCGGTGCCGATGCTGGCGCGGTACATCCCCGGCGTATTATGGGGCATGGCGATATTGCCGGTGGCGTCCATCGCGATGACGCCGCCGTCGCCGCCGGCGGTCGGCAGCACGTCGTGGATCAGCCGTCCGGCCGCCTCGCCGATGCTCAGGCCGTCGCGCACGTGCTCGCAGATGCTGTGGGCGACCACGAAACGGATGAAATACTCACCGGTGCCCGTGGCGCTGACCGCGCAGGTGGCGTTGTTCGCGTAGGTGCCCGCGCCGATGATCGGGGTGTCGCCCACCCGGCCCCAGCGCTTGTTGGTGAGACCGCCGGTGGAAGTTCCTGCCGCCAGGTTGCCGTCCCGGTCCAGCGCGACCGCGCCCACCGTGGAATACCAGCGCGCCGGCGCGGCGCCACCTGCCGTCCTCTCGGCCTTCTTCGCCGCCTGCAGCTGGCGCCAGCGCCGCTCGGTATGGAAATAGGCAGGGTCGACCCGTTCGAAGCCCTGCTCTACGGCGAATATCTCAGCGCCCTCGCCGATCAGCATCACGTGGCGGGATTCGGTCATGACCTCGAGCGCCAGATCGATGGGGTTGGCGATGCGGCGTACCGCCGCCACCGCGCCGGCGTTGAGCGTGGCGCCGTCCATGACCGAGGCGTCCAGCTCGTTCTCGCCCTCGGCATTGAACACCGCGCCCTTGCCCGCGTTGAAGAACGGCGAGTCCTCCAGGATGTTCACTGCGGCCTGCACCGCGGCAAGGCTCGTGCCGCCTTCCGTCAGCACACGGTGGCCGGCGCGCGCGGCACTCTCCAGGTCGGCGCGAATGGCCGTCTCCTGCTCCGGAGTGGTCTCTTCCCGGCTCATGGTGCCGGCGCCGGCGTGGATGGCGATGGCGACGGGGGCTTCGGCGGCGGGCAGCGCCGTCGGGCAAGCTATGACGGCGAGCAGTGCGACGGTCAGCCTCAATGCGCGGGCATGGGGTCTCATGATGTCTCGCGGCGTCGAGTAGGGTGAGGGTCAGGCGTCGGGCATCTCGTAGAAACTGAATCGCGTGCCCTTCTCGCCGGTCACGATAACACGGCAGTCGCCCCAGCTCTCGGGTATCTCCCACGTGATTCCCTCGCGGATCCGGTCGCGGTAACGATGCCAGTCACAGCGGATTTCCAGCCGTTCCGCCGCGCCGCTCACCGCGTCGATGGAAAACGCCCGCCGCAGCGGGCGATAGTGCCAGCTCGTGCGGCAGTCCGCACAGGCGGCAGCTTCGCCGATCGCAGCCTCCACGAGTATCGGCGCGTCCCCGTAGGCTATAGCGCGGATCTGTTGCACCGCTTCGGCCAGCGGGCCGAGGCCTTCCTCGTCGCCGCCTGCAGCGTAGTACTCCTCGCTGGTTTCAAGGGCCGTGCCGTAGTCGCCAAGCCGGATCTGCAGCGCCAGTATGGCTCTCAGCAGGCCCGGGTAGAGACTGTCCTCGAGGTAGCCGCCGTCTCCCGCGGCGGCTCGCTTCAGTGCCGCGAGCTGGGCCCGCTCGTCGCCTTCCTCGCCGGCGATGATCGCCTTCAGCATCCATAGCCGGGCCACCTCGTACAGATTGAGCCGGCCGTTCTCGGTTTCCGCGATCAGCCGCTTCGCCCGATCGACATCGCCGTCTTCCAGCAAGCGCGAGATCTTGGCGTGGATACGATGGAAGCGGGAGGTGGCGCCGAGCACCTTCGGGTCGATCGTGAAGCGGATCATGATCCGGTTGCGGGATTGCTCGACCGGTTCGCCTTCCCGGGTGGCAGGCTCGAAACGCCACTCGCGGGCGGCGTCCAGTGCGGCATCCTCGAACAGCGAACTGCCGCTGGAGTCCTCGACGATGGGGTCGACCACCTCTCCGGACGTCGTGACAACGAAGCTGAGCTGCACCCAGCCCTGGCGTTCCCGTTTCAGCTCGAAGCGCGGGTAGGCCGGCGGTGGTTGCTCTATGGGCTTCGCGCGAGTCCCGTGGAAAGGCAGCGCCTCGTCATGGGGATGAGGAACCGCCGGGGCCGCCGTCAGGCACAGGGCCCCGAGCAGGGCCAGCGTCGTCCCAATCCCTGCCATCAACCTCCCTCCGCATGCCTCCCCTCAAATGAGTAAAATAGACTAGATAAGGCAAGTATTTCAAATCGGGCCGCAAACCCGGCCGCGAGAGTCGGGTTTTCACCCCGGTGCTAGACTGCGCGCATCCTCAGCCAGGAGTACCGTGACATGGCCGCGCAGCATCCCGTCAACATCCGCCTCATCGACCACGTGGTCATCCGGGCACGGGACCCGGGCGCCCTGCTGGCGTTCTACGGGGAGGTGCTCGGCTGTTCGGTGGAGAAGGAGCAGACGGGCATCGGCCTGTATCAGCTGAGGGCGGGCGCCTCGCTGATCGACATCGTCGCCGTCGACGGCGAGCTCGGCCGCAACTTTCCGCAACCGCCGGCGGACGATGCCCCGAACATGGATCACTTCTGCGTGCAGGTGGAGCCGTGGGACGCCGACGCTATCCTGGCGCACCTGCGCGCCCACGGCGTGGAGGCCGGCGAAGTCGTGCAGCGTTACGGCGCGCTGGGCTACGGGCCGTCCATCTACATCCGGGACCCGGAGGGCAACACCGTGGAGCTGAAGGGACCGCCTGCGGACGCGGCCGGCGGCTAGCGGCCGCTTACTCCTCGCGCTCGACCCGCTCGTCCACCCGCTCGGCCATGTCCCGCAGTCCCTGCGAGATCTCCACCCGGTAGGGATCGGCCGCCACCGGCAGCAGCGAGAGGTCCTTCGGCAGCGCGGCCATCTGCGCCGCCGCCCGTTCGCGGATGTCGGTCAGCGGCTCCGGCTCACCCAGGCGTTCGCCGGCCCGCATGACCGGGCCGAGCAGCGGCTCGCCGTCCAGCCCCTCGTCCACCAGTCCGATGACGTCGTGGTCGGAGATGCCGTCGTCCCGGTAGTGGCGGAACACCTGCTTGCGGCCCGGCCAGGTGGCTTTGCCGGATGATTTCTTCCGCCGCGGGATGCCGGCGTACTCCTGAATCTTGTACACGCAGTCCATAGAGGGGGCGTCAGCGGAGACGTCGAGATCCGTGCCCACGCCGTAGCCGGTCGCCGGTATGCCGGCGGCGGCCAGGCCGGCGATCCGATCCTCGTTCAGGCCACCGCTGACCATGATCTCGATGTTCTCGCAGCCGCCGTCGTCGAGGATGCGCCGCACGGCTTTCGCACTGGCGTAGAGATCGCCACTGTCGATGCGTACGCCGCGGATCGTGAAGCCCTCCGGTTCGAGCTTGCGGGCCAACTCCACCACCTTCCGCGCACCTTCCTCGGTGTCGTAGGTATCGATGAGCAGCACGGTGTTCTCCGGCTGGCTCCGGCAGAAGTCCTCGAACGCCTGCATCTCGGAATCGTGAGCCTGGATGAACGAGTGCGCCATGGTGCCGAAGACCGGGATGCCGAAGAGTTCGTGGGCCAGCACTGTGGCCGTGCCGTCGAAACCGCCGATCCAGGCGGCCCGTGCGGCGAACAGTCCTGCTTCGGCGCCGTGGGCCCGGCGCAGTCCGAAGTCGACCAGCCGCTGATTGTCGTGAGCGGCGAGGCGCATGCGCGCCGCCTTGCTCGCGATCAGCGTCTGCATTTGCAGCAGATTCACCACCCGGGTCTCGATCAGCTGAGCCTCGCGCAGCGGCGCCACCACCCGGGCGATGGGCTGGTTGCCGAAGAAGATCGTGCCCTCCGGCATGGCGTCCACATCGCCGGTAAAACGCATCTTCGCCAGCGAGTCGATGAAAGCATCGTCCAGTTTCTCCGTGCGGCGCAGTGCTTCCAGATCACTCTCATCGAAGCCGAAGCCGGTCAGGTAGTCGAGCAGTTGCTCCAGTCCCGCCGTCAGGAGGAAGTTACGATGGTCGGGCAGCTTGCGCACGAAGAACTCGAACACGGCGGTGTCGTCCATGCCGATGTGGCGGTAGGCCTGCAGCATGGTGAGCTGATACAGATCGGTCAGGTTCGGGCTGCCGAGGCGTTCGAGCCAGCGGACGTTGTTTTTCATGGGGTGATGTCCTCGCGCTTCAGGCCACTTCGAGATGCTCGAAGTCGGTCTTGATCGCGCCTTCCTTCTCCATCGCGGCCAAGGCCTTGTCGCCGTCATCCGGGTCGACGTTGACGGCCCTGACCGCGTCCTCCAGCAGCACGACCTCGTAGCCGTTCACCAGCCCGTCCCGCACGGTCTCGCGCACGCAGTAGTCGGTGGCCAGGCCGCCCACAAAAATGCGCTTGACGCCGCGCTCCTTCAGCCACTGGGTCAACTCGGTACCCTGGAAGCCGCTGTAGGCCTCCTCTTCCGGAGTCTCGGCCTTGGAGACGACCTTCGTGTCGCCGTGCAGCTCGAGGCCGGTGGCGAAGGCCGCGCCCTTCGTTCCGGCGACGCAGTGCGGCGGCCAGGGCCCGCCCTGCTCCTCGAACGAGCAGTGATTCTCCGGATGCCAGTCCCGGGTGGCGACGATGGGCAGGTGCAGCTTCTCGAACAGCTCCGAATACTTGTTGAGGACGGGGATCACTTCGTCGCCCTCGGGCACACCCAGCGCGCCGCCGGGCAGGAAGTCGTTCTGTACGTCGACCACGATGAGCGCGTCGCCCTCGTGCGGTTTCAGCAGTGCGTCTCGCCTTGCCATGAGATTCTCCGCTCCGTTGATGTAGTTAATGTAACAGTGGGCCCGTTCGGCTAACATCTCAAGGGTGAAGGTATTCGCGCCCGCCACCTCCCGCGCCTTCGCCGAGGCGGTCTGCGACCGCCTCGGCACCGCTCCGGCGCGCCTGCGCGAACGCGACTTCGACGACGGCGAACACAAGATCCGCCCGCTGGAGCCGGTGCGCGGCGAGGACGTCTACGTCATCCATTCCCTGTACGGCGAGCCGGGACAAAGCGTCAACGACAAGCTCTGCCGCCTGATCTTCCTGCTCGGCGCGCTGCTTGACGCCGGCGCCGGGCGCCTTACGGCGGTCATCCCCTATCTCGCCTACGCCCGCAAGGACCGCAAGACGAAGAGCCGTGATCCCGTCACCACCCGTTACGTGGCGGGCATGCTGGAGTCCTCCGGGGTGGACCGTGTGGTAACGCTGGACGTGCACAACCTCGCGGCCTACCAGAACGCGTTCCGCTGTCGATCCGAGCACCTGGAGGCGAAGCGGCTGTTCGTCGAGCACATCCGGGAACGCATCGGTGACGAGCCCATCGCCGTGGTTTCGCCCGACGTGGGCGGCGTCAAGCGGGCGACGGCATTCCGGGAGGCGCTGGAGGAGGCGCTCGGCCGCGAGGTCGGAGACGCCTTCGTCAACAAGAAGCGCAGCCGGGACGTGGTGAGCGGAGATACGCTGGTCGGCGACGTCGAGGACCGTGTGGCCATCCTGCTAGACGATCTCATCAGCACGGGCACGACGCTGGCCCGGGCGGCCGGCGCCTGCCGTGAACTCGGCGCGCGGCGGGTATTTGCGGCGGCGACCCACGGCCTGCTGGTGGATCCGGCCAGCGAGAAGCTCGCGGTGCCGGCGCTCGACGGCGTCATCGTCACCGACAGCGTCGCGCCTGTCGGCCGCATCACCGATGCCTTTGCGGGCAGGCTGACCACTCTGAGCGTGGCGCCCCTGTTCGGTGACGCCATCCATTGCCTGCACGAAAACGGCTCGCTCGTGCGGCTGCTCGGGGAGGAAGACGATTAGTCGGACAAGGCCTCGTCCATGAACTCCCGGGCGAGCGCGATGTATCGGCGGGCCTCCGTGATGTAATGCTCCCGGTCGTAGGAAGGGTCATCGAGGTGCCAGGCGGAGAGGACAGCCCGTACCATCGCGCGCCGGCTGAGGTAATACGCCATCAGCGAGCGGTCCGGCGTATCGGTACTTGCCTCCTGCCAGGCTGCCAGTAGTCGTTCACGCAGCTCCCGGCCTCCGGCGCGTCCGCATTCCAGTGCCAGGAAGGCGACTTCCTCGGCGCTGTCCTGCACGCGGAGGTCCCGCGAGAATTCCAGGCAGTCGATGACGGCGAAGCGCTCGCCCAGGTAGACATGTTCCGGCCGCAGGTCGCCATGGGTTTCGACGATACGCCCCGCCTCCGCCCGGGCGCCGATGGTATGCCGGTGGGCGCGCACATAGCGGCGCTGGTCGTCGAGGATGCCGGGCCACGAGTTGTCGACCAGTGCGTCGTCCTGTGTTTGGTCGATAGCCTCCAGATGCCGCCGCTGCTGGTCGTTCTGGGCCAGCAGGCGCGATACGTAGGCCTCTGCGTCCAGGGGCTCCGGCGCGAGGCCTGCGTAGAACTCCGCGAGCTACCGCGTCACCCGCCTCAGCTGCTCGTCGCCGAGCCGGCCCCGATCGATCTGCTGCTGAAGCATCTCCTCCTCGGGCAGGCGGCGCATCTTAACCAGCCAGTCCACCGCGCGGCCGTCGCCGCCGAGCCGGAGACCTCCCTCGCTGTCTTCGGTGAGGGGTACGACGTCCAGGTACACCCAGTCCGCCAGTCGGCGGTTCAGCCGGAGTTCCTCACGGCAGTAGTACTCCCGGTCCTCCAGCCGCCGGTAGTCGATCACCTGCGCCCGGATCGGCTTCTTCATTTTCCAGGCATGGTGATCGGTGAGGAATACCCACGCGAAGTGGGTTTCCACCGGCTCGACGGCCGATACCGGCCGCGGATAATTGGAAGCCTTCGTCAGGAAGCGGACCTTGCGGCTGGCCTCCTCGCAGCGGTCTCCCGGCGCGCCGTGCGAGCGGGTGCCTTGTTCGTCCGGGGTAGAGCGGGTCACGGCGCCATTATAGGCCGGATCGCGGCCGTTACGGATTTGCACCGCCGGCTCACGGCGTCACACTGGAAGTGCATGCAGCAAGGAGAGCGAGATGACGGCATTCGCAGACCGGAGGGAGGCCGGCCGGGAGCTCGGGAACGAGCTCACCAGGAGGACCACGGCCCGCTCATCGCTCGTGCTTGGCCTGCCCCGCGGCGGTGTCCCGGTGGCGACCGAGGTCGCCGCCGCACTCGACGGTGAACTGGACGTGCTCGTCGTACGCAAGGTCGGTGTGCCGGGCCAGCCGGAATTGGCCGCCGGCGCGATCGCCTCCGGCGGCGTGCGGGTGCTCTCGCATCGGGTCATGGGCATGACCGGTCTGGACGAGGAAGACCTGCGCCCGGTGGTCGAACGCGAGCAGGTGGAACTCGAGCGCAGGGAGAAGGCCTACCGCGGCGACCGGCCGCCGCTGGACGTCGCCGGTCGCGAGGTGATCCTGGTGGACGACGGCATGGCGACCGGCTCCACCATGCTCGCGGCCGTGAGAGCGGTGCGCAAACTCGGCGCAGCCCGTATTATTGTCGCCGTGCCCACGGCATCCATCGAGGCCGCGGCAGACATTGGGCAGGAAGCCGACGAAGTCGTCTGCCTGGACACCCCGTCGCCCTATATTGCCGTCGGCTACTGGTACCGGCATTTCGGCCAGACCAGCGACGAGGAAGTCCGGGAGCTGCTCCGTGAGAACACGACCGCAAGTACACGCACCAACGGATGACGTACTCGGCGATCTCGACGCCGTCGGTATCGCCGGGCGGATAGCCGCCGGAGACATCAGCGCGGCCGATGCGGTGGCGGCGGCTATCGCGAGACTGCGTGCCGTCGAGGGGGTACTCAATGCGGTGGCGGCTCCCCGTTTCGACCAGGCCAGGCAGGAGGCGGAGCGCCCGCGCGGCGGCGGCGGATTGCTCGTCGGTGTGCCCTCCGCCACCAAGGACAACGTGGATCTCGCCGGTATGGTGACCCGCCATGGATCGCGTGCCACCCCGGAGCGCAGCTACGACGCCGACAGCCCCATCACCGCGCAGTTTCGCTCGACCGGACTCCTCGCCATTGCCAAGACCGCCCTGCCGGAATTCGGCCTCACGGCCACGACCGAGCGGAGCTGGGGCCCGCCGACGCGTAACCCCTGGAACACCCGTTACTCCACCGGCGGATCCTCAGGCGGGTCGGCGGCACTGGTAGCGGCGGGCGTCGTCCCCATCGCCCACGGCAACGACGGCGGCGGGTCCACGCGCATCCCGGCGTCGTGCTGCGGTCTCGTGGGGCTGAAGCCCTCCCGTGGGCGACTGCTCACGGTTGAACTCGCCGAGCGGCTGCCCGTCAACATCATCGCCGAAGGCGTTCTTACGCGCAGCGTTCGTGACACCGCCGCCTTCTACGCGGAAGCGGAGAAGCACCGCGCCGGCGCCGGCCTGCCGCCTCTCGGTTACATCGACGGCCCGTCCACCGCGCGTCTTCGCATCGGTTTTACGACGCGGCATCCGCTCGGAGCCGCCTGCCACCCGGAGGTCGTCGCGACCGTTGAGAGTGCCGCCGCCGTTTGTCGCCGCCTTGGGCACCGGGTGAAGGAGATCCCGGCGCTCGCGGATGCCCGTATGGCCGCGGACTTCTTCCTGTACTGGGCCCGGCTGGCCGCTGCAATTCGCTTTCTCGGCCGTTTCGCGTTCGGCCGCGGCTTCGACCGGCACAAGCTCGAACCCCTCACGATGCAGCTGAGCCGGCATTATCTGCGGAATTTCTGGCGCAGTCCCGGTTCGATCCGGCGGCTGCGCCGCTTCGGCGAAGAGCACCGGCGGCGCTACGCGGATTGTGACGTCATCGTCACGCCGGTGCTGGCGCGCCCGCCGGTGCCGCTCGGCTATCTGGCACCCGACATCGATTTCGATACCGCCGCGGAACGCCTGATGCACTACGCGGCGTTCACGCCGGTGCAGAATGTGGCCGGCACGCCGGCTATCTCGCTGCCGCTAGGCCAGAGCGTGGAGGGGCTGCCCATCGGCGTACAGTTCGCCGCCGGCATGGGCGAGGAGCGGCGGCTGCTGGAACTTGCCTGCGAGCTGGAGGCCGCCATGCCCTGGTTGTACCCGGATTCCGGTATGTAAGTGCCACGGCAGCCTCCGACCGCCCCTATCTGTTAACGTCCGATCGTGGCTGATAACCAGAAGAAACCCCTGATCGCCCGCGGCTTCCCGCTGTTCACCATTTTCGGTTTCGAGGTGAAGCTGAATCTCACCTGGCTGTTGCTGGCGCTGCTGATCACCTGGACCCTCGCCGAGGGCTTTTTCCCCGAGCGTTACCCGGATCTGGCCACGCAGACCCGCTGGTGGATGGGTATCGCCGGGGCCTTCGGCATCCTGTTCTCCATTGTTTTCCACGAGCTGTCCCATTCCCTGGTGGCGCGCTACTACGGCCTCAGGATGGGCGGCATTACGCTATTCGTGTTCGGCGGCGTGGCGGAGATGCGCCACGAGCCGAAGGAGCCGAAGGTGGAGCTGCTGATGGCGGGCGCCGGCCCTCTCTCCAGTCTGGTGCTTGCCGGCATCTGCTGGGTGCTGCACGCGGGCGCAGAGGGTATCGGCCTGCCGGTGCCGATTACGGGGGTACTCTTCTACCTCTCGGTGATCAACGTGGCCCTCGCGGTGTTTAATCTGATCCCGGCCTATCCGCTGGATGGCGGGCGCATGCTCAGGGCAACCCTGTGGGCCTGGCGCAAGGACATCCGCGCTGCGACCCGCATCGCCAGCAACATGGGCTCGGGCTTCGGCCTCATACTGATCTTCCTGGGCGTGCTGTCGCTGATCCAGGGCTTCTTCGTGGGCGGCATGTGGTACGTCCTGATCGGCCTGTTCGTGCGCGGTGCGGCCAAGGGATCCTACCGCCAGCTCATCGTCCAGCAGTTGCTGGAAGGCCGCCGGGCGCGGGACGTGATGAATACCGTGCCGGTTACCGTGGAGCGGTCGCTGAGCCTGCGGGACTTCGTGGACGACTACGTCTACCGCTACCGGGCCCGGCTGTTCCCCGTGGTGCAGGACGGCGAGCTCAAGGGCTGCGCCACGGTGGAGCGGGTGAAAGAGGTCCCCGAGGAGGAGTGGGAGCAAACGGCCGTGGCCGACATCGTCGATGCCTGCTCCGACGAGAACACGGTGAGCCCCGACGAGGAACTCACCGACCTCGCATCCAGCCTGTTCGGCGCGACCGCCGGCCGTCAGCGGCTGGTGGTGGA
Source organism: uncultured Woeseiaceae bacterium (assembly GCA_964427415.1). GTDB lineage: Bacteria > Pseudomonadota > Gammaproteobacteria > Steroidobacterales > Woeseiaceae > Lentisalinibacter. The sequence goes on from CAYRUH010000035.1 coordinate 33,041, forward strand.
GGACGGCCGCCTGCTGGGTGTCGTCTGCGTGGACGACCTGCGCGAACTGCTCCAGCTCCGGCTGGAACTCGGCGACGACGCCGAGGCGCCGGGCGGCGGACGCCGGGACACGGCCCGCCCCGGCGCCTCATGACAAGGGCGCCCGTCTCGTCGACCGGCGCCTCTCCTCCGATGCCTGCATGAGCGCTTCACGGTTGTCCGCACTGGACGCCACTCGAGCCGACACGTCGTACACCTGAACGATTCATGCCCCGAGACATGGACCGAGACCGGCCAGCAGTGCCCGGTGCCAAGCGCTCTCCGGCGCTCCGGCGGATACGGCGAATACGGCGACGACGATGAAGGCGGTGAAGGCGGTGAAGGCCGTCAGCTTGGCGATTGCTGCCGCAATGCCGAGCCCCTGCAGCTGAAACCCCACCAGTGCCGCGCAGGCGACCAGCGATATCACCGTCCAGAGCGTCCGCCGGCGTATCATCCGGCACCGCTCAAGGATTGAAGCCGACGGCGTCGCCGATGTGGATTGTCAGCAAGAGGAACGCGATCGCCAGTGCGAAAAGCTTGACCAGCAGCGGCACGATGAAGCGCACCCAGGCAGTATAGGGGATGCGCCCGAGGGCGAGCGCTCCCATCACCAGTGCGCTGGTCGGGATCACCATGTTGGTGAAACCGTCGCCGAACTGGTAGGCGAGCACGGCAGTCTGCTGGGGCACGTCGGTGAGTGTGGCCAGCGGCGACATGATGGGCATGGTCACGAAGGCCTGGCCGCTGCCGGAGGGGATGAAGAAGTTGCAGATGGTCTGCACCGCGAGCATGCCCACCGCCGAGGCTTCCGGCCCGAGCTCGGTCAGTACGCCGGCGATGGCGTGGATCACCGTGTCGATGACCTGGCCGTCGGAGAGCACCACCTCGATGGAGCGCGCGAAGCCCACCATCAGGGCGGCGGCGGTCATGTCGGCCGCGCCGCTGATGAAGGTGCGGCTCGTCGCGCCGGCCGGGATACGGCCGACGATCGCCGCCAGCAGGCCGATGCCCAGGAAAACGGCGTTCAGTTCAGGGATGTACCAGCCGTGCGCCTGCACGCCCCAGACGAAACCGACGATGCCGCCGACAAAGACCGCGAGTACGGCAATGCGGCCCGGCGACAGCTCGACGTCCTCGGGCGGTTCGAAGCCGGTCGAGTAGTCCACGTGGGCCACCAGGCTGGTGGAAGGGTCGCGCTGCACCCGGCGGGCGTAGCGGTATAGGTGATGGAAGGCGACGGCCAGGAACGCGGCCATCATCACGAGGCGGAACTGCCAGCCCGAGGTGATGGGGAGGCCTGCGATGTTCTGGGCGATGATGACGCCGAACGGATTGATGCCGGCACAGGCCCAGCCGATGCCGTAGGGGATCCACACCATGCCCATGGCCACGATGGCGTCCATGCGCATGGCGAGGCTCATGGTGACGATGATCGGCACCAGCGGCACGTACTCCTCGCCCATGCCGATCGTGAAGGCACCGAGACTGAACATCACCAGGCAGCCGGCGATGAGTATCCACGGACTCGCGCCGAGGCGGGCGACGGACTTGTGCAGCACGGCGTCGATGGCGCCGGTGCGCCTCAGCACGGCGATGACGCCGCCGGCGATGAAGATCAGGAAGATGATGTCCTGGGCGGCGGCCATGCCCTTGGGGATGGCCATGAGGAAATGCCAGGGCGGTATCTCGGCCCGCTCGTCGGCGGCCATCCGCTCGTAGGTGCCTTCCACCACCATCGAGCGGCCGGGATTCTCCGGGTAGGGCTGGCGTTCGAACTGGCCCTGGGGGATGGCGTAGACCAGCAGCTGGGCCAGCACGATGATCGAGAAGATCAGTACCAGTGAATCGATGGACCAGCCGCGTTTGGTCATGCGTCTCCCCCGCCGAACGAACCGGTAGGAGGGCCTTCAGGCCCGATTGAATAATGAATCGGGGCTAAAGCCCCTCTTACATGCCCATTACGGCATCGGGCCTGAAGGCCCTCCTACCCGTTTGTTTCCGGTTTTCAGGTCTTCGATGCGTCGAAGATGCTCTGGATGGCCTCGTCGAGCATCTCGTTGAATTCGTCGTCGCTCTGCTTCACCGACAGGCCCTCGGTGAGCGCCCGCGAGAAGCTCGCCACCATGCGGTGTTGCTTCTTCAGCCGCTCGTCCGCCTCCTTGCGGCTGTAGCCGCCCGACAGGGCCACCACCTTCAGCACGTTCGGATGGTCGATGCAGTCGGCGTAGAGGTTGTCCACCTCCGGCAGCGTCAGCTTCAGCATCACGAGTTTGCCGTCTTCCAGCTTGTCGAGGTGCTCCATGATGTGGCGGTGCAGGATGCCCTCGGCCTCGGTCTTCTCGGGGCAGTGGATGTCCACTTCCGGCTCGATGATCGGCACGAGACCGGCATCGATGATCTGCTTCGCCACCTCGAACTGCTGTTCCACAATCGCCTTGATGCCGTCCTCGTTCGCCTGCTTGATCACCGAGCGCATCTTGGTGCCGAAGATGCCCTTGTCCTTCGCCTTCTTCAGCAGCGCGTCGAGGCCGGGGATGGGCTTCATCAGCTGGACGCCGTCCTTCTCGTCCGCCAGACCCTTGTCCACCTTCAGGATGGGCACCACCCGCTTGACCTCCCACAGGTACTCGGCGGTGGGCCGGCCCTCGATCTCCCGGTCCATGGTGTTCTCGAACAGGATGGCGGCCAGGATGCGGTCGCCGTTGAAAGCGGGGCTGGTGATGATGCGGCTGCGCATCTGGTGGACGAGGTCGAACATCTGATCCTCGTTGGACCAGGCATTCTCGTCGATGCCGTAGAGGCGCAGCGCCTTCGGTGTGCTGCCGCCGCTCTGGTCCAGCGCTGCGATGAAGCCGTCTTCCTTCCTGAATTTCTCGAGTTGCTGATCGAAGTTGCTCACGGTAAGCCTCGTCGTGTGGTTGTTCGTGGGGTTCTGCCGCCATTCTACGTCATGGCGGGCGCGGGGCGGAAAATCGGGCGGCGCCTGGTCCGGGGCGTCAGCCCGCAGCCGGCACGCTCAGGTAGCGCTCGCCGCGGTCGCACAGCACCGTGACGAGGGTATGGCCGGGGCCGAGTTCCCGCGCCACCTTCGTGGCCGCCAGCACGTTGGCGCCGGAGGAGATGCCCACCAGCAGTCCTTCCTCGGCCGCCAGCCGGCGCGCTGCCGCCTTGGCATCCTCGGTGGCGATGCGCACGACTTCGTCGATCTCGCCGAGATCCACGAGATCCGGGATGAAACCGTCCGCAAGCCCCTGGATGCCGTGTTTGCCCGGCACGTCGCCGGACATGACGGCGGATTCGTTCGGCTCCACGGCGACGATGCGGGCCGGCACGTCCGCACCGCGCAGCGCCCGGGAGACGCCCATCAGCGTGCCGCCGGTGCCCACACCCATCACGAAGGCATCCAGCCGCCCGCCCGTCTGGCGCACGATCTCGGGGCCGGTGTTCATCTCGTGGGCCGCCGGATTGTCCACGTTCTTGAACTGGCGCGGCAGGAAGACCCGGGG
>CAYRUH010000036.1:0-36548 GCA_964427415.1 uncultured Woeseiaceae bacterium
GCCGGGCTTTTCGTCCTACGCGGACTGTTCTCTCAGCTCAGTAGTCGAAGCGGTAGTCGAACTGCACCGCCCAAGACTGCCCCAGGGAGAATTGATAGTAGTTAAAGAACGAGAAGTAAGGCCAGCCGCTCCACTCCTGGTCGATCGGCGGCGTCTCGTTGAACAGGTTGTTGACGATCACAGTTAGATCAGCCTGGCCGTCCAGGAAGGTGTAGCCTGCCGACAGATTGTAGATCATCTGTGGACCCATGCGGGGCTCAACGGCGAATTCGTCCTGCAGGCGACCCTCGAACGAGCGGGTGGAGCCGAAGCGCTCGCCGAACAGCGTCGCGGAGAAGTCCGAGTACTGCCAGCTCAAGCTGCCGCGAACCCGACTACGCCAGTTAATGCTCTGATCACGGACGTTCTCCACAGGATCTTCCGGGAAAACATTGAAATCATCGTCGAGTACATGCGTCCAGCCGAGATCCAGTGCGAACGTGCCGAAGCCATCGGTCTCATAAACGTAGTCCATACTGGCATCGATGCCGGTGACCTTGTTGTTGGCGGCGTTGATCGGGCCCGTGTTGACCTGCTCGATCGTACGGGCGCGTGGGGTGCCGTCGTCAGCCACTCGGATTACCCGGCTGATCGCATCCTGACACTCGCCGGTATTGATATCCCGATTGCCCAGACGGCAGTCCGCCTCGAGTTCGAGAATACGGCCCAGCGGGTTGTCCACGACGATATTGTCGAGATCCACCTGCCACCAGTCCGCGGTGATCGAGAGGTTGTCGATGGGCTCGATGACAAAGCCTACGGTGAAGGAGTCGCCTTCTTCCTCTTCGAGCCCGGGGTTGCCCTGACGCTCACCGAAGATGTTCGGGTTGTAGCGGAGAGGGTCCGAATCCGCGCAGTCACCCAATGTGGATCCGGGTTGCTCATCACGACAGAGGAATTCATCAACCACAGACGTGAAGAACCCGCTCGGGTCGGCGAACACGAAGTGCATATCGGGCGCCCGGAAGCTGGTAGCGTAAGTCCCGCGCAATAGAATCCGCTCGGTAGGGCGATACTCCACGCCGACATTGTACGTAAAGGCATCATCCACTGCAGTGATGTCGTCGTATTTGTCGAAACGCCCAGCTAGAGAAAGCTGCAGTGTATCGAGCAGCGGAACTGCAAACTCCACGCCTGCTGCGTAGCGGTCACGCTCGCCGCCTCCGCCAGTGCCGGTGATGCCCCAGAAAGTATCGGCGGCAACCAGACGCGGATCCAAGCTGATGTCGTACTCCTGGGTGCCCCACTCCAGCACACCTGCCATCTGGACAGTGCCTGAAGGTAAGTCGAACAGGTCGCCGGTCACCGTGGCCTGGAAGACATCATTAGACGAATCTGCTGTGGAACTTTCGGTATCCGTGAGGCTCTGCCAGATTTCCGGCGTGATTGGTGCGAAGACGGTGTTGTAATCGATGTTGCGTACCGGGAAACCGTTGCCGGTGGGATCGACCCCTCCCGGGACCTCATCGAAGAAATAATCCTCGACCAGAGCCTCAACGAGCAGCGTGCGATCTCGTTGGAGATCATAGTTGGACGAACTCCAGGACACCGAGTAGTCCCAGTACGGACTGAACAGCTGGCCTCGCAGGCCGACGTGGAAGTCGATGACTTCCTCCTCGAATTTCTGGAATTTTGAATCGGGCCCACCTATCTCGGCGTTGGTGAAGATGCGCTGCATCTGGGAAACGGTGCCCGGAATGCCGAAGGGCGTGAGTGACTGGGATGCCGAATTCGGGATGAAGAACGGCGTCTGATTGAAGTAGAAATTAAAGGCGGTATCGATATCCGCATCCACCTGGAAATAATTGATGCCGCCGAATAGCTCGTGGTTGCCCAGTTCGAAAGAACCTGAAGTATAAGCACTGATCTGATCGCGGCCGTTCAGGATGGACTGCTCGCCAACCCAGGTTTCGCTGCCGCAATAGAATCGCTCGCCGGTCGACGGATCCGGTCGACTGGAAAGCTCCAGGTCCGGGAAGGCGCCGCACGGGTTGCTCTGCCCGGTCGCCGTTCGCGGATCGATGTAGATCGGCGTCGGAGCAAACGCGCCTGCAAAGAGGTCGATTTCCACTGCGTTACGGCTGGCGATGCGCTCGTTAGGCAACGGCGCATCCTGGACGCTGTCCATGAAGTCTCGCTGGAAAGCAAAGATCGGATCCTGCTCGAAATACTCGAACGCATAGGTGATGTTCCAACGGTTTCCCAGGAATCCGCCCACACCCTGAATTCTCACGTTCTCGCCACCGCCATCAGTGTAGTCGCCATAGCGAGCATTTAGCTCTATCGAGTTGGCTAAGTCGTCGCGCAGTATGATGTTGACCACGCCGGCAACAGCGTCGGAGCCGTAAATGGCCGAGGCGCCGCTCGCGAGGAACTCGATCCGGTCGACGGCGGCCAGTGGGATGGCCGAAATGTTCACGAGGTTGGACTGGCCGTTGAAAGGCAGCGGGTAGTCCGAGATGCGGCGTCCGTCCACCAGGATCAGCACGCGGCCGGGGCCCAGATTGCGGATGTCGATGGAATTCGCGTTCTGCGTGAAGGTACCCGCCTGGGCTTCGTTCTGAGCGAGGCCCGTGACCTGGTTCAGCGACTTCAGCGCCTGCGAGACCGTGGTAAAGCCTTCCCGGTCGATCTGTTCGCGGTCGATCACCGTAACGGGGCTGGGGCCCTCGATCGCGGTGCGCGAGATACGCGAACCCGTGATGACGACACGATCGAGCTCGGCGTTCTCCTCGTCTTCGTTTTCTTCTTCGCCCTGCGCGAAGACGGTCGTGGTGCCCATGGCACCGAGCACTAGCAGAGCGCTGGCTACCAACGCAGACCAGCGTTGCAGATTCAAGATTTTCATTACCAAGCCTCCCGGAAATCACTTGGCGGATACCGCCGGATGACGGTTTCCATTGGGTTTCTAGTCAGTCTTTTTATGCTATCCGCCGCCGCCCGACCTGTTGCAGCAAGACGACGACCTTGACCGAATTTAGCAGATAAGCGCCGATAGTGTCTATTTTCGCGGAATAATTCTGTTGTAGCTGTGCAACATAAGTTGATTTGTCGTCGCATGGCAGAATTGGTTTCGCAGGTGATTGTTTCTAAGAAAAAAAACGGCTCCCCGAAGGGAGCCGTCTGGATGCGAGGCTTTAGTATCCCGCCCCGGGCAAGGGAGATTGCGCCCCGGCGCGGGAGTCGGGTCAGCTCTTGTCCGGGTTTTTCAGGTTCTCGTCAAGGAAGTTGACGACCTTGGTGTACCACTCGACCTGATTCTCCAACTTGCGGAATCCGTGGCCCTCGTCTTCCTTGATGATGAGTTCGTAGTCCACGTCGTGGGCCTTGAGCTTCTCTTCAAGATTCAGGGCGTGGTCGATCACCACCCGCGGGTCTTCCTCGCCGTAGCCCATCAGCAGCGGCACGCGGATCTTGTCGACGTGATTGATGGGTGAGCGCGCGGCCATGTCGGCACGCTCCTCCGGATCGTCGTAGTCGCCAATGGTTCGCTTCATCTCCGCCCGCTGGATACGCCAGGCGGCCGGCATGGTCTCGAACAGCAGCGGAATGTCGGTGACGCCCACGTAGTTGACGGCGCACTGGTAGAGCTCCGGCGTGAAGGTGATGCCGGCCATGGCTGCGTAGCCGCCGTAGCTCGCGCCGTAGATGCAGACGCGGTCCGGGTCGGCAATGCCTTCGTCGACGGCCCACTGCACGGCGTCGGTGATGTCGTTCTGCATCTCGGCGCCCCACTTGCCCCAGCCGGCCTTGTCGAATTCCTGACCGAAGCCGGTGGAGCCGCGGAAGTTCACCTGCAGCACCGCGTAGCCCCGGTTCGCCAGCAGCTGCACTTCCGGGTTGAAGCCCCAGGAATCGCGAGCCCGCGGGCCGCCATGGGGGTTTACGACCAGAGGCAGGCCCCGGCCGTCGCTGCCCGGGGGCAGAGTGAGGTAGGCCGGCAGGGTCAGGCCGTCACGCGCCTCGATGTCCACCGGCTCCATCTTCGCCAGACTCTCCTCGGGCAGCCACTCGTAGGCGATGGCCAGCTCTTCCATCTTGTTCGACTCGCTATCGAACAGATAATAGGCGGCCGGGTTGCGGTCGCTCCACACGGTGAAGACGAACTGTTTCTCGTCCTCCGTGGCGCTGGACATGGAGACCTGCTTGTCCGGGAATGCGGCTTTGATGGACTTCATCATCCGTTCCCACTCCGGGTCCACGTAGTGGTAGCCGGGCTTGTCCGCGTTATAGGTGATCATCACGGCGTCGTCTTTGACGTCGGAGGCGACCACGCCACCGACATCGACTTCCGGGTGCTCGAAGATCAGCTTGCCGAGCTTCTTGTTATTGAGGTCGTACTCGTAGATGGCAGCCTTGTCGCGCTCTTCGCCTTCCGGCGTGACATTGGAGCGCACCCACATGCGTTCGCCGTCGTCGCTCAGCCAGGCTGGGGTGAAGCCACCCTCGGCCACCTTGAACTCCACCAGCGTTGTCCAGTCGTCTTTCTCCAATTCGCGGTAGAGCACCTTGCGCTTGCCGTCCTCCAGAACGACGGCGCCGATGATCTCGCCATCGTCGTTCGGCAGCCATCCGGCGATGTTGCCGGGATTGCGTTCGACATTACGCATCCTGCCGTTGTAGACGTTCATGCGCTTCACGTCCTGTACGACCGTGTCGTGATACTGGCGCGGCACGGACACCAGAACCTCGTCATTGTCATCTTCGAGCGTATTCAAGACCGAGGCCGTGAGGATGACCCGGCTGCCGCCGCGGATCTGGGTCTCGGCCGGCTCGATCAGCGTGCGCGGCTTGGAGCCGTCCTTGTTCACGGCGAAGATGCCGAAGGACTCGTTGCCATCGTTGTCCATGAAAAACAGGATGCGGTCGTTGTTGGCCCACATGTAGCCGTTCACATCGCGGTCTTTGACGCCGGTGATCGCCGTAGCATCCCGGGTCTTCAGGTCGATGACTGCGATGTTTCGTCGGTCGTTCTCGAACAGCGGCGTGACGGCTGCCAGGTACTGGCCGTCCGGCGACAGCTGGAAACTCGTGAACAGCGAGCGCTTGAAGAAGTCCTCGACCGGGATTTCGTCCACGGCCAGGGCCGGTGCTGAGAGCATCAGCGCGGCGGCCAGTGCCGCGAGAGTTGGGTTGATCCGTTTCATGTCTGCTCCTGGTCCTTGTTCGTAATGGATCCGCGCAGGAGGGCCTTCAGGCCCGATTCGCGCGTCGCGGGTCGGGCCGCGGTAATCGGGCCTGAAGCTCCTACGTTCTTGGATAGGGGTTGATAATAGCCAAAGAATGATTCCGAGGCGAGACAATGCACTTGTCAGGCCGTCGACATTGGCTCATCTGCCCGTGTTTTGGACGACCTGACCCGCGTATACAGGCCGGCCAGCCGCTATCCCGAGCCGAGCGGCCACGCCGGCGTTCAGTTCCAGCACCGCGCTCACCGGACCGCGGGAGTGGACGGACTCCAGCGAGAGCGGCTCGGTGTTCGCCGCCACGTTGGCGACGGTGCCGTCCGCCCGGATGAACACCATGTCCAGCGGGATCAGGGTGTTCTTCATCCACATGGAGACGCGCCGCTCGCCGGGATAAAGGAACAGCATGCCGCGATCGTTGGCCATCGCCCGTACATGCATCAGGCCGCGGGCCCGCCGGGCGGCGTCCGGCGCCAGCCAGACACCGATGCGGTGGCAGGCCAGACCGCCCTCGACGGTGATGACCGCTCGGCCGAAGGCGGCGTCGAGTTCGGCTGCTGCCTCGCCACTCTCGCTGCCGCCGCTCGCCGGGCCGGATGCCAGCAACAGCATCAGGACGAGGTGCACGAGCCGATTCATGGCGACAGCGGATCCTGCGAGGGCGCCCAGTCGATGCGGCCGCGGAATTCGAGTTCGTCCAGGCTGATGCTGCCCTGGCCGTTGACGGCGGGCAGGGCGGCCGTGCAGTAGACCCGGCCGGTCACGGCGCGGGTGTCGTTCGGCCCGGGCGCGGACTGCTGCCGGATGACGTCGGCCCAGCACTGCTCGCCGCTGTTGGAATAGAACCGGCTGGCGTGCTCGTCGATGACCGTTACGGTGGCCGCCCGGCCGGTGACGGTCTCATCCGGGTCCAGCCCGTCGATGCCGACGATGATCACCAGATCGGCGTCTGTCGGCGCGATGCGCCGGGCGAAGCGTAGCCGAGCGCCGGCGCCCTCGGGCCGCGGCATGCCCTCGCACGCCAGGGCGCCGCCACGCCAGTCCAGCGGCGCGTCGATGGCGCCGTACAACCGACCAGCCAGATAGCCGCTGCCGTCCTCGAGGCACGACCTCGGCGCGGCGGCGGCAAGGGCGTTGGCAAGGGCGTTGGCACCGGCGTCGGCAGGACGGTCTTCCCCTTCACCGGCGCAGGCCGACGCACCCAGCAGCAGGCAAAGCACCGCCAACAGCGAATTTTTACCGCCCGCCGCGGTCCACAGGAGTCCCCCGGGGCGCGAGACGGCACGGGCTTGGCGACGGCTTTCGAAGAAAGGGAATAACATGCAGCGGGAGTCCCTGTCCGGTGCGCAGGCCGGTAAAGGATTGGCGCGCGACGCCGCCAATCCTACAATGTCGCGCCCCGTCGGTGCGGAGGAAACCGTGAATTTGTACCAGAAATTCCAGACCCTGGAGAACCATGTCAGCGGCCTGATCATCGGCCAGCAGCACCTGGTCAACCGGATGCTGATCGCGCTCCTGTGTGACGGTCACCTGCTGGTGGAAGGCGCGCCGGGCCTGGCCAAGACGCGCGCCATCAAGGTGCTGTCCCAGTCCATCGAGGGCGATTTCCACCGCCTGCAGTTCACGCCGGATCTGCTGCCGGCCGACCTCACCGGCACCGAGATCTACCGCCCCCAGGACAGCACGTTCCAGTTCCGTGCCGGGCCCCTGTTCCATAACCTCATCCTCGCCGACGAGATCAACCGCGCGCCGGCCAAGGTGCAGTCCGCGCTGCTGGAGGCCATGGAGGAGCGCCAGATCACCGTCGGCAGCAAGACCTATCCGCTGCCGCCGCTGTTCATGGTGATGGCGACCCAGAACCCGATCGAGCAGGAGGGCACTTATCCGCTGCCCGAGGCCCAGCTCGACCGGTTCCTGATGCACGCCGTGGTGGATTATCCGGGCGCCGAGGACGAGCGCCGCATCCTGGTGCTGAACCGGGAGGAGGCGAAGGCCCGGGCGTCAGATCCCTTCAGCCCGCCTGCCGAGCTGCCCGAGGCCGACGTGATGGCCGCCCGCGGCGAGATACTGCGCCTGCACCTGGCCGACGAACTGGAGCGCTACATCGTCGACATCGTGCTGGCCACCCGCGACCCGGGCCGGGTCGACGGCGAACTGGCGGAGGCGATCCAGTTCGGCGCGAGTCCCCGGGCGAGCATCGCCATCGACCGCGCGGCGAGGGCCCATGCCTGGCTGCGCGGCCGCGACTACGTGGGGCCGGACGACATCCAGGCGGTGACGCCGGACGTGCTGCGCCACCGGGTGCTCCTCGGTTACGAAGCCGAGGCCGACGGGCTGACGCCGGACGCTTTCATCGACCGGCTGATCGCCAGCGTGGGCGTCCCCTGAGCGCGTCCCCTGAGCGACAGCAGAGACGTTAGCGGCATGGCGGGACCAGCGGCGGGAACATCCCAGGCAACGGCATCCGGGACCACGGCCGGCGAATCGCCGGTCCGGGTCACCCAGGCGGAGCTGATCCGCCTCGCCGCGCCGGCCCGCCTGCTCAGTCTCGATGCGATGCGCGCCCGCGCTCGCCGGGGCGGCCAGTATCTCTCCCACTTCAAGGGCCGCGGCATGGAGTTCGCCGAGGCCCGGCCGTACCAGGACGGCGACGACCCGCGGAATATCGACTGGCGGGTCACGGCGCGAACCGGCAAGCCGTTCACCAAGCTGTTCCGCGAAGAGCGGGAGCGGCCAGTGCTGCTGTGGCTGGATCTGCGTGCGGCGATGCACTTTGCAACCCGGGGGCGCTTCAAGTCGGTGCTCGCCGCCCGGGCCGCCGCGCTGCTCGCCTGGGTGGCGGCAAGTCACGGCGACCGGGTGGGCGGATTCCTGTTCGCGGAAGGCTTCCATCGCGTGCTTCGGCCCCGTCTCGGGCGCCGGGCCGTGCTGCGCTTCCTGCACGAGACGGCTGCGGCTCCGGTCTGGGAGCGGGACGATTTCGACCTCTCGCTGGGTGCGGCCGCCGTGGAGTCCGCCATGGGCGGCCTGCGCCAGGTGGCCCACACCGGTAGCCTGGTGGTGCTGTTCAGCGACTTCCGCGACTTCGGCGAGTCCGCCCGCCGCTGCCTGGCCGACATCGGCCGGCACAACGACGTGATCGTGTTCTTCCTGCATGATCCGCTGGAGGAGGCGCTGCCGCCGCCGGGCCGCTACCGGGTGCGCGACGGGCGCGGCGAGGCTACGCTGGAGACGGACAGCCGCCGGCTTCGGGAACGCTACGCCGAGGAGTTCCGCTGCCGCCGCGACGAGATGACCGACCTGTTCAAGCGCTACCGCATGCGCTGGGTGGACGCCTCGACGGAAGACGATCCGGTGGAGCTGCTGTCACGGGTGCTGGGCCAGCGGCCGCGCTGAGGAGAGCATGACGATGTCTCCCGCCGAACTGCCGCTCAGAGACATCCACCTGCCCGAACCGGTGGGCTGGTGGCCGCCCGCGCCCGGCTGGTGGGTGCTGACGGCGCTGGCGCTCACCGCGGCGGCCGTGTGGGCGTGGCTGGCCTGGCGGCGACGCACCCGGGTGCGTCGGGCCGCGCTGGCGCAACTGCGGCGCATCGAGAAAAACTATGCCGCCGACGGCGACGTGGCCCGGCTCGCCAGGGATCTCTCGACCCTGATGCGGCGCGCCGCGATCACGGCGGACGAACGCCGACGGGTCGCCGGCCTGACCGGCAGGGAGTGGCTCGCCTGGCTGGACGGGAACCTGTCCGGCCGGCCTTTCAGCGAGGGACCGGGACGCTGCCTGGCCGATGCGCCCTATCGTGCGGACCCCGAAGAGCAGGTGGTCGACGCCATGGCGCTGCTCGGCGTCTGCCGGGCGCGGCTCAGGCACCTGGAGGCCCGGCCGTGACCTGGGTGGCCGACGTCCCCGCCTGGCTGACGGAGGCCCGCTTCGCGTGGCCGTGGCTCTTGCTGCTGCTGCCGCTGCCGCTGCTGGTGCGCTGGCTGCTGCCGCCGGCGCCTGGCGCCGATACCGCGGCATTGCGGGTGCCTTCCACGGCGCTGTTCCCGGGCGCGGAGGGCACCGAGCGCGGCTTCGCGCTGCGCCCGCGGCTGATCGTCGCGGCACTGGCCTGGATGCTGCTGGTGGTCGCGGCGGCCCGACCCCAGGTGACCGGCGATGCGCTGGAGGCGCCGGTGACCGGGCGCAATCTCATGCTGGCGGTGGATCTTTCCGGCAGCATGGAGGCCCGGGACTTCACGCTGGGCGGGCGCACGGTGAACCGGCTTTCGGCCACGAAGGCCGTCGCCGGCGAGTTCATCGACCGGCGCGAAGGGGACCGCCTCGGCCTGATCCTGTTCGGCGAGCGCGCCTATCTGCAGGTGCCGCTGACCTTCGACCGGGAGACCGTGAAGACGCTGCTGTTCGAGGCGGTCATTGGCCTGGCCGGCGAGAAGACCGCCATCGGCGACGCCATCACGCTGGCGGTGAAGCGCATCCATGACGAGACCGGCGGCGGCGTGCCGGAGGGCGAGCAGGTGCTGGTGCTGCTGACCGACGGCGCCAATACCGCCGGTGCCATCCGTCCGCTGAAAGCCGCGGAACTCGCCGGTCAGGTGGGACTCAAGATTTACACCATCGGCATCGGCGCCGAGACCATGGAGATACCTTCCCTGCTCGGTAACCGCATGCGCCAGGTGAACCCGTCGCTGGATCTCGACGAGGACACCCTGACGCGGATCGCGGAGACAACCGGCGGGCGCTATTTCCGCGCAACGGATACGGCTTCGCTGCAGGAGATCTACCGCATCCTGGACCAGCTGGAGCCGGCGGCGACGGACGAGGGCGGCCTGCGGCCGGTGGTTGACATCTTCTATTGGCCGCTCGGCGGCGGGCTCGCGCTGATGCTGGCCGGCCTCACGCTGCGGGCCCTGTCGGGCGCGTTCGCCGCGGCCAGCCCGGTATCGCCGCAGGGAGGTCTGCCCCGTGCCGGCTGAGTTCCACTTCCTGCGCCCGCTCTGGCTGCTCGCCATCCCGGCGGTACTCGCCCTGGCCTGGTGGCTTGCGAGCCGGCGGCTCGACGCCGGCAGCTGGCGCGCGGTGATCGACGAGCGCCTGCGCCCCTACGTGCTCGACGACCGCGGCGCCGCCGCCCGCGGCCGTGCACCTTACTGGCTGGCGGCGGCGCTCGGCATACTCGCCTCCGTGGCCCTGGCCGGGCCGGCCTGGGAGCGGCAGAAACAGGAACTCTACCGGGGCGGCGACTCGCTGGTGGTGGCGCTGGACCTGTCCCGCTCCATGGATGCGGCGGACGTCGCGCCCAGCCGGCTGGCGCGGGCCCGGCTGAAGCTCCTCGACCTGCTGCAGCGCCGCCGGGAGGGACAGACAGCACTTATCGTCTATTCGGCCCACGCCTTCACGGTGACGCCCCTGACCGACGACGTGGATACCGTTGCGGCGCTGGTCGGCAGCCTGAGCACCGACATCATGCCGAGCCGGGGCAGCCTGCCCGGGCGGGCGCTCGCCAAGGCCCGCGAGTTGCTGCAACAGGCGGGTTCGAGCCGCGGCCACGTGCTGCTGATCGGCGACGGCGCCGCCGGCGAATCGGTGAGCGCGGCCGCGGCGCTGCGCGACGCCGGTTACCGGGTGTCCGTGCTGGGGGTCGGCACGGCCGAAGGCGGGCCGCTGCCGAAACCGGACGGCGGTTTCGTCACCGACGCGTCGGGCCGCATGGTGCTGCCGGCGCTGGACGAGAGCCTGCTGCAGGAGATCGCGATCGCCGGCGGCGGCATCTATCGCCGGCTGAGCGTCGACGACGGCGATCTCCGGGCGGTGCTCGCGGCGATGGGCGCGGGCGTGCCGGGCAGCCGCGGCCGCGATGGCCGGGAGTTCTACACGGAACTCTGGCACGACCGGGGCCCCTGGCTGGTGCTGGCGCTGTTGCCGCTGGCCGCGCTGGCGTTCCGCCGGGGCTGGCTGCTCGTGCTGGTCGTGATGGCGATGCCGCTGCCGCGTCAGGCCGAGGCGGCGCAGTGGCAAGACCTGTGGCTGACCCGGGACCAGCAGGCTGCGCGCGCCCTGGAGGAGGGCCGGGCCGGTGAGGCGGCCGAACTGTTCGAGGACCCGGTCTGGGAGGCGAGCGCGCGCTATCGGGCCGGCGATTATGCGGCCAGCGCCGAGGCCTTCGCTGCGCTGGATACGGTGGACGCCGCCTACAATCGCGGCAATGCGCTCGCTCGTCAGGGCGAGTTCGAGGCCGCGATCGAGGCCTACGAGCAGGCGCTGGCGGCCGAGCCGGACCACGAGGACGCGCGCCACAACCGGGATCTGCTGCGCCGCCTGCAGCAACCGCAACAACAATCGGGTGGCGAGGGCGAATCCGGCGAGGGCCACGACGGCCAGCAGAGCCAGGACGGGGAGCAGCAGTCGGCGGAGAATCGACAGCAGTCGCAGCAGTCGGGTGAGGACGGCGAGTCCGGCGATGCGCAACAGGAGGGTGAGCCGGCCGGCGAACGGGGCGCGGACGGCAGCCGCCAGGCCGAGGCCGACGGCCAGTCCAGCCCGTCTGACGCCGAAGAACAACAGGCCATCGAGGAGCTGAGGGAAGAGATGCGCCGTGCCGCCGAAGCGGCGGAAGAAGGGGACGGCGGCGAAGAACAGCGCTCGCGCCGCATGGCGGCAGCATCCGCGGACGAGCGAAGCGCTCAGGAACAGACGCAGGCGATGGAACAGTGGCTGCGCCGGGTGCCGAATGACCCCGGCGGCCTGCTGCGGCGGAAGTTCCGCGACCAGTACCAGCGACAGGGTCGTGACCAGGACGGCAACCCGTTGTGGACGGAAGAGGAAGAGGTGCAGCCGTGGTGAGCAGGCTCGCCGTAAAGGTGGCGACAGTCGGCATCGCGGCGCTGCTGCTGGCGTCGGCGCCGGCATTCGCCTCCGTGACGGCGAGCGTGGATCGCCGCGACATCCGCATCAACGAGTCCTTCACGCTGAAGGTGCAGATCGGCGGCGACGTAACCGGCGAACCGGATCTCACCGTGCTCGAGAAGGACTTCGACGTCCTGAGCGAGAACCGCACCTCGAGCACGACCATGGTCAATCGTCAGGTGAGCCGGTCGCGCACGTGGACCGTGACGCTGATGGCCAAACGCACGGGCGAGCTGACAGTGCCTTCGTTCACGGTGGGGAGCGAGTCCAGCGCGCCCATCACGATCACGGTGAAGGAGATCGAGGAGGCGCCGCCCGGCGAGGCGGACATCTTCCTGGTGGCGGAGGTGGACGCGAGGGAGACCTGGGTGCAGGCCCAGGTCATCTACTCGGTGAAGATCTTCGTCGGCGTGTCCTCACGCCAGCCGCGTCTGGTGCAGCCGTCCTTCGACGGGGTGGAGGTGCTGGTGCAGCCCTTCGACGACGACCGGCGTTACGATTCGGTGATCGGCGGCCGCACCTACACGGTGCTGGAGCGTCGCTATGCGCTGTTCCCCCAGGCCAGCGGCAGCCTCGAGATCGGCAGTGCGCGCTTCGAGGCCCGCCTGCTCGATCAGGGTATGCGTACCGTGCGCAAGGTGTTCACCTCGGAGCCGGTGACCGTCGACGTGCAGCCCATCCCGGCGCCGCCGGCGTCGCACCCCGATGCCGCGTGGCTGCCGGCGATCGAGGTCAGTCTCGACGAGCAGTGGGAGCCGTCCCGGGGCCCGGCGACCGCGGGCGAGCCGGTGGCGCGCCGTATCGAGCTGCGCGCGAGTGGACTGCTGGCAAACCAGTTGCCGGGACTCGACCTGCCGGTGCCGGACGGCGTGCGCAGCTATTCCGATCAGCCCGAGCTGGAGACGCTGGGCGTGGACGAGGGCGTGCTCGGCGTCCGGCGGGAGAGCTTCGCGCTGGTGGCGTCGGAGGCCGGGCAGGTGGAGTTCGAGGCGCTGGAGCTGCCCTGGTGGGACGTGCGCGCCGGGGAGTGGAAGATCGCCACGCTGCCGCTCCATGCGCTGGAGGTGCTGCCGGGCGCCGCCGCGGAGCCGCCGGCGCCGCCGCCGGAGCTGCCTGCGGCGATGCGGCCTGCGCCGTCCGCCGCTGCGGAAGGATTCTGGTACCGGATGAGCCTGATCCTCGCCGGCGGCTGGGTGCTGACGCTGATCGGCTGGTGGTATTCCCATCGCACCCGGCGGGTGCGCAGACAGCCGCGGGAGGCGCCGGGATTCCGCCAGGAGGCACGGCGCCTGAAGGCGGTGACGGCGGCCTGCGGCCGCGGGGACTCCGCTGCAGCCATCGATGCCCTGCTGGCCTGGGCGGCCGTGCGCTGGCCCGAGTCGCCACCGCGCTCGCTGGGTGAACTGGCGCAACGCCTGCCATCGGGAGCGGCGGACGAGATCGAGTCTCTGAACCGCTCCCGCTACGGCGCCCCGGTCGGCACCTGGGACGGCCGGGCGCTCCGCCGCCAGTTGGAAGCGCTGACCCGCGGTGGCCGGCGGGGCGGCGCGGACGAGGCCGGGGAGATCCTCGACCACCTCGCCTGAATGCAGCAAGAACCGGGTGGTGCCCGGTACCGGCTGCCACTATCCTGCCTGCCATGCCGACACCTCTCAGACAGAGCGATTACGCGCGGGTGGAACGGGCCATCGCTTTCATGGACGCCCATTACCGGGACCGTCCCACGCTCGCGCAGATCGCCGCCGTGGCCGGCGTCAGCCGGGCCCATTTCAGCCGCCTGTTTCGCCGCTGGTCCGGGCTCTCCCCGCTGCGCTATCTGCGCCGCCTGTCGCTGGTGAGTGCCGAAGCGGACCTGCTGGCCGATGCCAGCGTGGAGGAGGCGGCCTGGGGAGCCGGCCTGTCGGGACCGGGGCGGCTGCATGACCTGTTCGTCAGCATCGAGGCCGTAACCCCGGGGCAGTTCAAGAGCGGCGGTGCGGGTATGGGACTGCGCGCGGGCATCGGCGATACGCCTTTTGGCCGCGCTTTCCTGGCCCGCAGCCCCCGGGGCATTGTGGAGCTCGGTTTCGCCGGAGAGCGTCCGCAGGAGGATCTGCTGGCGGAGCTCGCCGGTGCGTGGCCCGGCGCCCGCATCGTCCCCGATCCCGGGGCCGGCAGCGCGCTCGACGAAATCTTCGGCGGCGGCGCGGGCGGGCAATTGCTGCACGTCCGGGGCACCAACTTCCAGCAACAGGTCTGGCGGGCCCTGCTCGCCGTGCCGTCGGGCGAAACCACCGATTACGCAGAGCTGGCCGTCCGCGCCGGCCGGCCGGGCGCATTCCGCGCCGTCGGCAACGCCGTCGGCGCCAATCCCGTGGCCTGGCTCATCCCCTGTCACCGGGTGCTGAGGCGCAATGGTGCACTGGGCGGTTATCGTTGGGGCCCGGATCGCAAGCGAGCCATGCTGGCGTGGGAGCGCTGCCGGCCGCCATCGGACCCCGCCGCGGTCTGACGGCTGCGCTGCCCAATGGTATCCTGCGCGGCCTCTTCCCGCCGCCGCCGGTCCGCTCATGAGCCTGCCGCATATCGCGCTCGTCCTCGCCGTCAATCTGGTCTTCGGCTTCAACCTGGTGGCGGCCAAATTCGTCATGGAGCAGCTGCCGCCGCTCGCCTTCGCCTCCCTGCGTTTCCTGCTCCTGTTTCTGGTGCTGTTCCCCGTACTGAAGATCATCCGCGGGCGCATGCTGCTCATCACGGGCGTGGCGCTCAGCATGGGCGCACTCCACTTCACGCTGATCTACCAGGGGCTGGCGCTCGCCGACGACGTCTCCACCGTGGCCATCGCGCTGCAGCTCGCCGTGCCGTTCTCCACCGTGCTGTCCATCGTCTTCCTCGGCGAACAGGTGCGCTGGAAACGCTGGACCGGCATCGCGCTCTCGTTCGCCGGCGTCATGATCATCGGCTTCGACCCGCGGGTGCTGGGCTACCTGCCCGCGCTCGCGTTCGTGATCGCCGGTGCCCTGATGGCGGCCACCGGCATGTTGCTGATGAAGAAGCTGGAGGGCGTCAGTGTCTTCGAGCTGCAGGGCTGGCTCGCGACCATCTCCTGGCCGCTGCTGGCGGCCGCCTCCTTCGGACTGGAGGACAATCAGGCGGCGGCCATCGCCGGCGTGGACACGATGGGCTGGGCGGCGGTGGGGTTCTCCGCCATCGGCGCGAGCCTGTTCGGCCACGGCGCCACCTACTACCTGGTGCAGCGCTACGATGTCTCGCTGATCTCGCCGCTGATGCTGATGTCGACGCTGTTCGGTGTGATGTTCGGCGTGCTGCTGCTGGACGACCAGCTGACGCTGAGAATTGTCCTCGGCGGCCTGCTGACGCTGGGCGGCGTGCTACTGATCAGCCTGCGCTCGCCGTCCCAGCCGGCGTCGGCGGCGCTGGACCAGCCGAGCGTCTCCGGCTCCAAACGCCGGTAGGAGGACCTTCAGGCCCGACCGCAATGTAGGAGGGGCTTCAGCCCCGACCGGCTGTAGGGCCTTCAGCCCCGACCGGCTGTAGGGCCTTCAGCCCCGATTGATCGGGTCTGAAGGCCCTCCTGCATGGGGCTTACCAGTGGCCGGTGTTGCCCATCGAGGCCCAGGGTTCCTCCGGCGCCAGCGCGTCGCCTTTCTGCAGCAGCTCGATGGAGATGTTGTCCGGCGAGCGCACGAAGGCCATGCGGCCGTCGCGGGGCGGGCGGTTTATGGTGACGCCGGCGTCCATGAGTGCTCGGCAGGTGTCGTAGATGTTCTCCACCTGGTAGGCGACGTGGCCGAAGTTGCGGCCTTCGCCGTATTGCTCCGGATCCCAGTTGAAGGTGAGCTCCAGCGGGCACTCCTCATTGTCCGGCGGTGCGACGAACACCAGCGTAAAGCGGCCCTGTTCGCTGTCGTGTCGCCGGATCTCGCGCATGCCGAGTTTGTTGCAGTAGAAGTCCAGCGATTCGTCCAGATCGCTGACGCGTACCATGGTGTGCAGGTATTTCATCGTTACCCCGGCGGTCACTTGTGAAACAGTGAGCTGAACAACCATTATAACGGGTCAGACGGCCAGTCCCGCGGCCAGTCACAGATCGGACCCGGAATCCATGCTGAACAGTATTCGCGCGCTCACCATCGACCTCGACGACACCCTCTGGGACGTGGCCCCGGTCATCCGCCGTGCCGAGGAAAAGCTCGGCGAATGGCTGACCACCCGGTACCCGCGCATCCCCGCGCGCTACGCGCCGGCCGACATGCTGGCGCTGCGCAAGCAGGTCGTGGCAGCCAACCCGGAGCGGGGCCACGACTTCCGTTTCCTGCGCCGTGCGGTCATGCGGGAGATGGCACTGGCGGTGGGCTATGCCGAGACGCTGGCAGACGAAGCGTTCGAGGTGTTCGACCGCCACCGAAACGAGGTGGAGTTCTTCGAGGACGTGCTGCCGGCGCTGGAGCGGCTGCATCCCCGCTATCGCCTGGTGGCGGTGACTAATGGCAATGCGGATTTGCACCGCATCGGTGTCGGCCATCTGTTTCACGGCATCGTGACGGCGGTGTCGGCAGGGGCGGCCAAGCCCCATCCGCAGATCTTCGCGCAGGCCATACAGCACGCGCGCAGT
Source organism: uncultured Woeseiaceae bacterium (assembly GCA_964427415.1). GTDB lineage: Bacteria > Pseudomonadota > Gammaproteobacteria > Steroidobacterales > Woeseiaceae > Lentisalinibacter. The sequence continues at coordinate 16,748 of CAYRUH010000036.1, forward strand.
GAGCCGGCCGACGTGCTGCACGTGGGCGATCATCCCGATCACGATATCGAAGGCGCGCGGCGCGCCGGCATGTTCACGGTGTGGGTGAACCGCAAGGCAGAGCCATGGCCGGAGGAACTGGAACCGCCCCACGCGGAGGTGGCGGACTTCGGCGCCCTGCTGGACCTGCTCGGGACCGACTGAGGGCGGGCCGTGGCACGTCCCGTCATCATCTTCGTTTCCGGCATGAAGCCGAAGCCGGAGCCCGAGCGCCACCGTCAGCAGATCTGGCGCACGATGCTCGAAGGCGTCCGCCGCGCGGACATGGACGTGGCCGATGCCATGTCCGACTGCGGCGACTGCCTGACGCTGGCGGACTGGACCTGGGTTTTCTACAAAACGCACGCCGACATCGAGCCCGATCTGGCCGCTATCGAGGATTTGCTGGCGAAGCCCGGCCCTACCGACGAGGATGCCGCCGAGGCCCGATCCTGGGGCAAGCGGCTGAAACGGTTTGCCTACCTCCTGGGCGACCTGCTGCCGTTCCTGATTCCCCACCTGGCGGACGAGCGCATGCAGGTGACGCTGAACGACGTGCGCCGGTATCTGAACGACGTCAAAGAGATCGGCCAGCGAGTGCGGCGCCGGCTGGAGATGCGCCTGGATGCCGCCTGGCGGGAGGGGCGCCCGGTGCTCCTGATCGGCCACTCTCTCGGCACGGTGATCGCCTGGGATGCGCTGTGGGAACTGTCCCGCGTCCGCGCGCATCGCGGCCGGGTCGATCTCTTCCTCACCCTCGGCAGCCCGCTAGGCCAGCGCTTCGTGCAGCGCTGCCTGAAGGGCCGGGATGCCGACGGGCTCGAGCGCTACCCGGACAATATCCGCCGCTGGGTGAACATCGCTGCCATCGGCGAACTCACCGCACTGGACCGCTCGTTCCGCCGCGACTACCGGGAGATGCTCGCCGCCGGGCTGGTCGAGGAGATCGAGGACTACGAGGTGCTGAACTTCTTCCGCAGGGACGGCGAGCTGAACGTGCACAGCGAATACGGCTACCTGGTCAACCGCACTACCGGCGGAGTGATCGCCGACTGGTGGCGCTCCGCAACCACGGGGTAGGAGGGCCTTCAGGCCCGATTCGCTTGTCCTGGCCGACAGGACGTTCGCAATAGAAGGGGGCCGGGCAGGAAGAAGTCGGGCAGGAAGAAGTCGGGCCTGAAGGCCCTTCTACGTGTCGTCGAGTTCGGGGCTGATGACGATATCGATGCGGCGGTTGCGGGCACGGCCGTCTGCCGTCTCATTGCTGGCGATCGGGCGGGTCTCGCCGTAGCCGGTGGCGCTCAGCCGGTAGCTCGGCACGCGCAGCGCGTTGATCATGTACTGCATCACGGCGTCGGCCCGCGCCTGGGACAGGCGTACGTTGCTCTCGTCGCCGCCGTAGCTGTCGGTGTGGCCCTCGACGGTGAGCTGACTGCGCGGGAAGACGTTGATGGCGGTTTCCACCTTCTCCATCAGCGGGTAGTGCGCGGCTTCCAGCGAGGCGCTGCCGCTCGGGAAGCTGAGGCCGACCAGGCGCAGGGTCACGTCGTTGCCCTCGCGGAAGACCTGCGCCTCATCGCGCTCGAACATCTTCTCCACCTGCGCGAACTGCTCGCGGATGCGGTTCTGGGCCTGCAGGCGCTCCATCAGCTCGCGGCGTTCCTCGGTGGCGCCGCCCAGGCGCTCGTCCAGAATGCGCAGCTCCTCTTCCATCTCTGCCACCCGCGAGACGCTGTCGGCGAGATCCTGTTCCAGGGACTGATTGCGGGTGCGGAGATTCTCGACGTAGGCGACCAGTTCGGCGGTGAGTTTCTCGTTGCCGTCCACCAGGTCGGGCACGATGTCGGCGGCGCCGGCCACCGCCGTCAGGGCACGTTCCCAGGAGAGGATGAGTTCCTCCACGGTGAGCTTGTTGTCGCGGACGTCGCGGACCACGTCGGCCAGGCGGATGGCGTGACGGGCCTCGTAGTTGGCCTGACGGGCGAGACTGCGGGGCAGGTCGGTATCGTAGCGGTTCTCGTTCAGCTCCTTCTCGGCCTGCTGCAGGAGGCGCTTCGAGCGGGCCAGGGTGATCGGCGCATAGCGCTCGACCCGGGCCCGGTCGGCTTCCTCGAGCAGGCGCCGGGTCTCGCTGAGGTAACGACTCTTGATGGCGGAGAGTTCTGCATCCCGGTACAGGCTCTCGGCCTCGTCGGCCCGCTCACGGGCATCCCGCAGGTCGCCGCCCTCGAGTTCCCGTATGGCATCTGCAAACTTCCTCTCGGCGTCTTCCCAGATGGGGGCGGAGCGCGCCGGCGCCTCGGCCTCGCGGGCGTCCTTGCGGGTCTCGATCACCGTGGCCAGGGTGATGCGGGCGAGTTCCGCCGCCTCGGCAGCCTTGCGGAACGCCTCTTCGGCTTCGGCAAGCTTGCCGCGGATGTAGTCGACGCTGCGTCCGCGCTCGAGTCCGGCCTCCGCCGTCTCGTAGGCCTTCGTGCCCCGTTCCCAGCTTCGCGGTGACAACACGGTAGCCTGGGCCTGTTCAGCCGCTGCAAGGGCAGCGTCGGCGTCTTCGAACAGGGCGGCTCTCAGCTCCTGGGCGCCGGCGCTGGCGGCGGCAACTGTCAGGAGGCACAGCAGGAGGGAGAGCGGCTGGGTGACGAATCGGGGCATCGGTTTTTCCTCGGGGCTCCGGCCGTGCACGGGCGGAGCCTCTTCATAGCGGGTCTGTCACAGGCGTATGGGCCAATAGTGTTACGTCGCTCGGGAGCCGTTGCAACCAATCCGCTCCCGACTGCATCAAGTAACAGGTAAGAGGCAGCAAAAGCCCGGAATCGGGCGCAGCGAGCGGGAGCGGGACCATGAATTATCTGCAACGGCGAAGCAGGGCGATCGCGGAACGGGAGCAACGGCGCGGACGCTGTGCGCCGGGACCGATCAGGCGGCCCTGGAGTACGACCAGGAGTACGACCCGGAGTACGACGGGAGCCGATTCTGTGCAGCGCCTCACAGAAACGCCCCGGCCCGGATGCCTATCCTCGGACTCATGGGAAGACACTGCGCCCAGTACTACGCGGAGTTCGTCCTGAGGGACGACGGCAACCGGGACGCCGACGAATACAGCGGTATCGTCGAGCTGTGCCGGCCGGCCGGTGCCGACGTCGAGCCCGAGCATATCGAGGCCCTGTTGGCGCACAATTTCGAACTGGACGCCGACTGCGTCCAGCTGCTGCGCTGGGCGAGGGTGCACTGATTCTCGGTAGGATGCGGCTCGGTCGCGAATGCTTCTCCCCTGGCTTTCGAGCCTCCCTTTGATACGCCCGGCTTGCCCGGGCGTTTTTTCTGACCGACCGGTTCAGGTTTCGAATACCACTTCGTAACCTGCGTATTTGCGTATGTTCAGTACGCCGCTGTCGAGGATCAGGTATTGCCCCTTGACGCCGAGCAGCGCACCGGTGATCGATGGCGTCTTGTCCAGATTCAGGGCCCGCACCTTGTCCGGATACTTGCTGACCGGGTATTCGATCACCACTTCTTCCGCATCCGTTACCCGCTCGATGGTGCCGGCGCCGAACTCGGCGGCAATGGTGTCGAGCTCCTGCCCGGCCAGCGCCAGCAGCTCGTCCCGCCTCTCGGCGAGGGCGCGCGGCTCGGGGTCGCCCCTCAGCATGCGCCGCCAGTCCGTCTTGTCACCGACGTGACGGCCGATGGCCACCTCGGCCAGGCCGGCAATGCGACGGCTCGCCACCCGCAGCACGGGCAGCGCCTGGCGGGCGCCCTGGTCGATCCAGCGCATGGGCAGCTGGGTGGCGCGCGTGATGCCGACCTTCAGCCCCGACGAATTGGCGAGGTACACGACGTGGGAGCGCATGCAGTTGGCCTGGCCCCAGTCCGGCTCGCGGCAGGTGCCTTTGTGGAAGTGGCAGCGCTCCGGGCGCACGATGCAGATGTCGCAGCGGGCGAGCCCCCTTGCGCAGGGGAAGCAATAGCCCTGGTTGAAGCTCTTGGACGTCTTGCGCCCGCAGGCAACACAATGGATAGCGCCCGTGTGGGTGAGCGCGACCTGCCGTCCCAGGTGGTCGTTCAGGGGCTCCTCGGCATCGCCCACCGGCAGCCGGTAGCTGACGGGCGCACTGTGCTCGGCACGCATTTTTCGCAGGTGTCCTTGTATTGGCATGACCCGGCTCCGAGCAGAGGGTGTGGCGACAGAAATACGACAGAGTTTGATGCCGCGGTGCGGCATGCGACAATAGCCGGCCAGCTTGCGGATGGCCAGAAGGCCAGGGACCCATGACAGACAAGACCGAAAATTTCCGCGGCATCCCCATCGTCCAGGACAGTGCCCGGGGCGGCCCTCGCAGCGGCGAGAAGTACCGGACGGATGCCGGTTTCACCGCGATCAGGAACGGCATCAAGACCGGCCGTGATGCGCAGCCCGTGACCCGCGGCGGCAAGCCGCGCTGGCTGCGGGCGAAGATGCCCGGCGGCAGAAAGTATGCCGCCGTTAAACGGACCGTGCGCGAGAACCGGCTCAGCACCGTCTGCGAGGAATCCATGTGTCCGAACATCGGCGAGTGCTGGAACGCCGGCACCGCCACCATTATGGTGATGGGTTCGGTGTGCACCCGGGCCTGCCGCTTCTGCGCCGTGGATACGGGCAACCCTCGGGGCTGGCTGGACGCCGAGGAGCCGGCCAACACCGCCCGTGCGGTGGAGCTCATGAATCTCAACTATGTCGTGCTCACCTCCGTGGACCGGGACGACCTGGCGGACGGCGGCGCTGCCCACTACGCCGCGTGTGTGCGGGAGATCAAGGCGCTCAGGCCGCAGACCGCGGTGGAGGCCCTGACACCGGACTTCGACGGTGAAACCGCTGCCGTGGAGCTGCTGGTGGATTCCGGGCTGGAAGTCTTCGCCCAGAACGTCGAGACGGTGCGCCGGCTCACCCACCCCGTGCGCGATCCCCGCGCCGGCTATGACAAGACGCTGTCCGTGCTCGCGCACGCCAAGCGCTACCGGCCCGATGTGCTCACGAAGACCAGTCTGATGCTGGGCCTCGGCGAGACCGACGAGGAGATCTTCGAGACGATGGACGATCTGCGGGCCATCGATGTGGACATCCTCACCCTCGGGCAATACCTGCAGCCGACCCGCAATCACCTGGCGGTGGAGCGCTTCGTCTCGCCGGAAGAGTTCGCCCGGTATCGGGAAGCCGGCCTGGCCAGGGGCTTCCTGGAAGTCGTGGCGGGGCCGCTGGTGCGCTCGAGCTATCGGGCCGAACGGGTACTGGAGCAGAACAACGTGGGCATAGTCACCGGGGCGCGCGAGGCGGCCTCGGCCGCTTCCTGACGCGGGGACCGCCGGATGGAAGACTTCCTCGCCAATTACGGCCTGTTTCTGGCCAAGACGATCACCTTCGTCGCTGCCGTGCTGGTGATCATCGCCGCCGGCACCGCGGCCTCGCGCAAGGTCTCGGGGGCCGAAGGCCTGAAGGTCGAGAACCTCAACGAGCGTTACCGCAAGCTGGCGGGTACGCTGAAACGCAGCGTGGTCAATCGCAAGGCCGCCAAGGCGCTGGCGAAGGCCGAGAAGGCCGCGGCGAAGAAGGCGGCCAGGAGCGCCGCGAAAAGCGAGGAATCCCGTCCCCGCACCTTCGTGGTGGATTTCAAGGGCGACATCAAGGCGACGGGCGTCGCCGCCCTGCGCGAGGAGGTGAGCGCCGTGCTGGCCGTGGCCGGTCAAGGCGACGAGGTGCTGGTGCGCCTCGAGAATGCCGGCGGCATGGTCCACGAGCACGGCCTTGCGGCGTCGCAGCTGGTGCGCCTGCGCCAGGCCGGCGTGAAGCTCACGGTGGCGGTGGATCGGGTGGCCGCCAGCGGCGGCTATCTCATGGCCTGCATTGCCGACCGTATCGTGGCGGCGCCGTTCGCCATCCTGGGCTCCATCGGCGTGCTGGCCCAGCTGCCCAACTTCAACCGCATGCTGGATAATCACGGCGTGGAGTTCGAACAGATCGCCGCCGGCAAGTACAAGCGCACCGTGACGATGTTCGGCAAGAACACCGACCAGGACCGGGACAAGCTGCGCCAGGAGCTCGAGGACGTGCACCGCCTGTTCCAGGACGCGGTGGGCCGCTATCGGCCCGACCTGGACATGGAGAAAGTGGCCACCGGCGAACACTGGTACGGCACCCAGGCGATCGATCTGTCGCTAGCGGACGAGCTCGCCACCAGCGACGAGCTGCTGGTCCAGGCGGTCGAGGACCGGGACGTGTACAAGGTCACCTACGAAATCAAGCAGCCGCTGCCGAAGAAGCTGCTGCACTCCATGGATGCCCTCGCCGAGCGGGCCGCCGACATCCTGTGGCGGCGCCTGCAGGAGAGCCGCTACCTGCGCTGAGCGGTCGGCGTCGGGGTGGTTTAGAATCGGGCGTGACGCTCTCCGGAGCTTTCCCCGGGGCGCCGCGGCCGGAACTCGGCCGGACGACGCCAGTCTGAATCAATACCGAGACCGACGAGCACCGCCATGAAGCAGACCCGTTCGCTCCAATCGTTGCGATTGACCGCCGCTGGGCTGATTGCCGCCAGCCTCTTTCTGGCAACCGCCTGCGCCACTTCGCCCACCGGGCGCAGTCAGCTGATCCTGAAATCCGACGAGGAACTTACGGCCCAGGGAGAGGCGGCCTTCACCCAGCTCCGGGCAGAGATGCCGCTATCCACGGATCGGACCACCATCGACTTCGTCGCCTGCGTCGCCAACGCCATCGTCGGCCAGCTCGAGGGCGAGATGGCGGCGCTGAACTGGGAACTGGCCGTGGTCGAACGGCCCGAGGTGAATGCGTTCGTGCTGCCCGGCGGCAAGATCACTGTGTTCACCGGCCTGCTCGAGGTCACGGAGAACGACGACCAGCTGGCCGCCGTCATGGGTCACGAGGTGGCGCACGTCACGGCGCACCATCCGAACGAGCGCGCTTCGCGGGCGCTGGCCACCGGTTACACCGTGGGCTTCCTCGGTGCCATCGTGGGCGGCACGCCGATGGCCAACCGCAGCGCGTCCACGGCGATCCAGATGGCCGCCCAGCTCGGCATCACGCTGCCGTTCACCCGCACCCAGGAGCGCGAGGCGGACATTGTCGGCATCGAATACATGGCCCGCGCCGGCTTCGACCCCCGGGAGAGCGTGGCGCTGTGGAAGAACATGCGCGAGAAGAACAAGGGCGAGCCGCCCGAGTTTCTCTCCACCCATCCCTCCAGCGAAGACCGGATCGACAAGCTGGTCGCCCACTACCCGGTGGCGCTGAAGCTTTATAACGACGCGCGCGCCGCCGGCAAGACCCCCGATTGCGGCGCGCAGCCGGCCATCAAGAAGCCGGAGTCCTGACCCGGGGCGTGCTGGTCAGCGCGACCGACACCGGCCTCGCCTGCGCGGCCGGCGGCTTCCACATCGACCCCTGGCGTGCGGCCGAGACGGCGCTCATCACCCATGCTCACGCCGATCACGCCCGGCCGGGTTCGCGGCGGTATTACGCCGCCGCGCCCGGCGTCGGCCTGCTGCGCAAGCGACTCGGCGCTGACGCCGAGATCCGCGCCGTCGACTGGGGCGAGCCGCTCTCCTTCGGCGCTACCACCGTCTCCTTCCATCCCGCCGGGCATGTACTCGGCTCCGCCCAGATCCGCATCGAGGGCGAGGCCGGCGTCTGGGTGGTGTCCGGTGACTACAAGCGGGATGCGGACCCGACCTGCGCGCCGTTCGAGGTGGTGCCCTGCGACACCTTCATCACCGAGGCCACCTTCGCGCTGCCGGTTTATCGCTGGAAGCCGGGCCATGAGACCGCCGCCGAGATCTACGACTGGTGGCAGGGCAACGCCGTCTGCGGCCGTCCGTCGGTGCTGTTCTGCTACGCGCTCGGCAAGGCCCAGCGGGTGCTGGCCGAGCTTGCGGCGTTTACGGACCGCCGTGTGTTCGTGCACGGCGCCGTCGACGCACTGGTGGCCGTCTACCGGGAGGCGGGGGTCGTCATGCTGCCGACCGAGAAAGTGGACCTGCGCCGCAAGAGGGACTACGCGGGCGAGCTGATCATCGCCCCGCCCGGGGCGGCGGGCAGCACCTGGATGCGCCGGTTCCGCAAGGCCAGCACCGGCTTCTGCTCCGGCTGGATGCGCATTCGCGGTCAGCGCAGGCGGCGGGGCTACGATCGGGGCTTCGTGCTCTCAGATCACGCGGACTGGCCGTCGCTGCTCAGGACCGTCGAGGAGACCGGCGCCTCTCGGGTGCTGGCCACGCATGGCCACACGGATGCGCTGGTGCGCCTGTTGCGGGAGCGGGGCGTCGATGCCGCCGCGCTGGAGACGGCGTACGAGGGCAGCGGCGATGACCAGTAGGGGTCGGCACGGTCATGCGTGACTTCAGCCGCCTCTATCAGGAGCTGGACCAGACCACCTCCACCAACCTCAAGGTGGCGGCGATGGTCCGCTATTTCTCGAGCGCGCCGCCGGCGGATGCGGCCTGGGCCGTCCATTTTCTGTCCGGCCGCCGGATGAAACGCCTGGTCGGGCCGGCCCGGCTGCGCCAGTGGCTGTACGACAGCGTGGATCTGCCGGACTGGCTGCTGGACGACACCTACGCCTCGGTGGGCGACCTGGCGGAGACCATCGCGCTCCTGACCGACGCGGGGCGTGCCGCGCTCGCCGACGACCGTTCGCTGGCGGACTGGCTGGAGGCGGAGATCCTGCCCCTGCGCGGCCTGGATGCGGATGCCCAGGGTGAGCGCGTGAAGCACTGGTGGGCGACCCTCGATTACGAGCAGTGTTATCTCCTGAACAAGTTGCTGACCGGTGCGCTGCGGGTAGGTGTCTCGCGTACGCTGGCGGCGCGGGCGCTGGCCGAGGCCGCCGGCCTGCCGCGGCCGGTGATCCTGCATCGCCTGATGGGGCAGTGGGAGCCGCACGCCGGATTCTTCGGTCGGCTGATGGCGCCGGACGACGGCGAGGCGGACGTCTCCAGGCCCTATCCTTTCTGTCTGGCCGCGCCGCTGGACGGCGAGCATCCCGCGGACCTGCCGGGCACGCCGGCGGACTGGCAGGTGGAGTGGAAATGGGACGGTATCCGCGCCCAGCTCGTGCGCCGCGCCGGCCGCGGCTTCCTCTGGTCCCGGGGCGAGGACCTGATCACCGACCGTTTCCCCGAGGTACGGGATGCGGCGGCCGCGTTGCCCGACGGCACGGTGCTGGACGGCGAGATCCTGGCCTGGGATGGCGACGGCGGTGTGATGGACTTCGGCGCGTTGCAGCGGCGTATCGGTCGCAAGCGGGTCGGCGCGAAGCTGCTGGCCGAGGTGCCGGTGGTCTTTCTCGCCTACGATCTGCTGGAGCGGGCCGGCGAGGACGTGCGGCAATGGCCACTGGCCGAGCGGCGCGCCGCGCTGGCAGAGGTTCTGGCCGCCGCCGGGAATCGGCTCAGGCTCTCGCCGCTGGTGGAAGCCGGCGACTGGGCGGCCTATGCCATGCTGCGCGGGGAGTCCCGGGAGCGCCGGGTGGAGGGGCTGATGCTGAAGGCGCTGGACTCGCCCTACGGTACCGGCCGCCAGCGCGGGCTGTGGTGGAAGTGGAAGGTGGAGCCCCACACGGTCGACGCGGTGATGATCTATGCACAGCCCGGACACGGGCGGCGAGCCAATCTGTACACCGACTATACTTTCGCAATCTGGAGCGATGACGACCTGGTGCCCATCGCCAAGGCCTACTCCGGGCTGGACAACGCCGAAATCCGGGAACTGGACCGCTGGATCCGGCGCAACACGGTGGATCGGTTCGGGCCGGTGCGCTCGGTGCGCGCGGAGCAGGTGTTCGAGATCGCCTTCGAAGGCATCAATGCGTCCCGCCGCCACAAGTCCGGCGTGGCACTCCGGTTCCCGCGCATCGCCCGCTGGCGCCGGGACCTGGGCGTGGATGACGCCGACGATATCGACAGTGTGCGGACGCTGCTGTCCTCGTGAGCGGGAATGTGACCGGGAGTATGACAGGCAATTTCGATGCGCGGTTGCAGGCCTGGTTCGACCAGCGCGGCTGGCGCTTGTTCGACTTCCAGCGCGAGGCCCGCGATGCTTACCTGGCCGGCGAGTCCGGGCTGATCCACTCGCCGACCGGCAGTGGCAAGTCGCTGGCGGCCTGGCTCGGCCCGCTGGCCGAGGCCGCGGCGGCGGTTGGCGCGGACGGCGGTCCACGGGTGCTGTGGATCACGCCGCTGCGGGCGTTGGCGGCGGATACCCGGGAGAACCTGGCAGACGCGGCGGCAGCGCTCGGCAGCGACTGGCGGGTGGAGGTGCGCAGCGGCGACACGTCCCAGTCGGTGCGGGCGCGGCAGCGCAAGCGGCCGCCCGCGGCGCTGGTCACGACCCCCGAGAGTCTGTCGGTGCTGCTGAGCTATGCGGACGGCGCCAGCTGGTTTCGCCGGCTCGCCTGTGTGGTGGTGGACGAGTGGCACGAACTGCTCGGCACCAAGCGCGGGGTGCAGCTGGAACTCTGTCTCGCCCGGTTGCGTGGCGTCGCGCCCGGGCTCAGGACCTGGGGCCTGTCCGCCACGCTGGCAAATCTGGCGGAGGCCCGGGACGTATTGCTCGGACCGGGCGCGCGAGGCCGTCTCGTGCGCGGGCAGGCGCCGAAGACCGTACGCATCCGCTCGGTGCTGCCCGAGACACTCGAGCGCTTCCCCTGGGCCGGCCACCTGGGCATCCGGCTGCTGCCCGCGGTGGTGGATGCCATCGAGTCGAAGGGCTCCACGCTGCTGTTCACCAACACCCGCTCCCAGGCGGAGCTCTGGTTCCAGGGGCTGGTGGACGCGCGCCCGGACTGGGTGGGGCGCGTCGCGCTCCATCACGGCTCCATCGACCGCAAACTCAGGCAGCGTATCGAGGACGGCCTGCGCGCCGGCGGACTGCGCTGCGTGGTGTGCACCTCGTCGCTCGACCTCGGCGTGGACTTCAGCCCCGTGGACCAGGTGATGCAGGTGGGCAGCCCCAAGGGCGTCGCCCGGCTGCTGCAGCGCGCCGGGCGCAGCGGCCATCAGCCCGGTGCAGTGTCCGAGGTGCTGTGCGTGCCCACCCACGCCTTCGAGCTGGTGGAGATCGCCGCCGCCCGCCGGGCGGCGGGGCAGGGCCGCATCGAGGCACGCCGGCCCCTGGCCCGCTCGCTGGACGTGCTGGCCCAGCATCTGGTCACCGTCGCGCTCGGCGGCGGCTTCGAGGCCGGGGCGATGCGCGCCGAGGTGAGCCGCACCCATGCCTTTGCCGGCCTGAGCGATGCGGAATGGGGCTGGGTGATGGACTTCGTCACCCGCGGCGGCCAGGCACTGCAGGGTTATCCGCAGTACCGCCGGGTGGAGGCCGTGGACGGCCTCTACCGGGTGACGGACCGGGGCATCGGCCAGCGCCACCGCATGGGCATCGGCACCATCGCCAGCGATACCGCGATGAGTATCCGCTGGCTGACGGGAGGTTCCCTCGGCACCATCGAGGAGGCTTTCATCTCCCGCCTGGAGCGCGGCGACCGCTTTTTGTTCGCCGGTCGGCTGGTCGAACTCGTGCAGGTGCGCGACATGACCGCCTACGTGCGCCGGGCGAAGAAGGGCAAGCACACGGTGCCCCGCTGGCAGGGCGGCCGCATGCCGCTGTCCACCGAGCTGGCCGACAGCGTGCTGGAGGTGCTGGAGGCGGCTGAATCGGGCGCGGACGAATCCGCGGAGCTGACGGCGATCGCCGGCCTGCTGGAGCTGCAGCGGCGCTGGTCCCGCTTGCCGGTGCCGGGCGAGCTGCTGGTTGAGATCACCGGCAGCCGGGAGGGCGTCAGCCTGTTCTGTTATCCCTTCGCCGGCCGGCTGGTGCACGAGGGGCTGGCGACGCTGCTGGCGTGGCGGCTGTCCCGTGAGACGGCCGCCACTTTCACGCTGTCGGCGAACGATTACGGCCTGGAACTGCTGTCCCGGGAAGCGCCGGCCATCGACGAGTCCCGCCTCGCCGGGTTGCTTGCTCCCGGCGATCTGGAGGCCGATCTGCTCGCCTGCATGAACACCAGCGAGATCGCGAAGCGCCGCTTCCGGGACATCGCCCGCATCGCCGGCCTGGTATTCCAGGGCTATCCGGGCCGTGGCAAGTCGACTCGCCAGATCCAGGCCTCCAGCGGACTCATCTTCGATGTGCTGGAGCGTTACGACGGTGACAATCTGCTGCTGGACCAGGCCCGCCGCGAGGTGCTGGAGAGCCAGCTCGAGACCCGTCGTATGCGCGAGACCCTGGAGGCGATCGCGGCGAAGCACATCGTCTTCGAGCGGCCGAAGCGGCTGACGCCGCTCGCCTTCCCGCTGTGGGCCGAGCGCCTGCAGAGCCAGATCCTGTCCAGCGAAACCTGGCGCGATCGGGTTGAGCGGATGGCCGCCAGCCTCGAGCGCGCGGCGGAGCGGCGGCGCAAGAGCGCATGAGCGCGGTGGCCTCCGACGCGTCCGACGGCGCCGTGCCGATCGACTGTGCAGGGGAGCGGCTGCTGCTGCACCACGACCGGGCGCTGTACTGGCCGCGGCGGCGCATGCTGCTCGTCGCCGACGTGCATCTCGGTAAGGAATGGGCGTTCGGCCGGGCAGGACTCGCCGTGCCCGGCGGTGTGACCGAAACCGACCTCGGGCGCCTCGCCCGGCTGGCGGCGCAGTTCGGCGCAGACGAACTCGTCGTGCTGGGCGATTTCACCCATGCCCCGCCCGGTGAGGCGGACCGGTGGCTCGACGCGATCGCCGCCTGGCTCGACGAAGTGGATGCGGCCGTCAGCATCGTCGCCGGCAACCACGACCGGCCCGCCACGCGGCAGCGGATGGACCCGCGGATCCGCTGGTTCGCCGAGCCCCGGCCGGAACCGCCCTTCGTGCTGCAGCACGAGCCGGCGCCCGACGGTCGCGGTTACGGCCTCGGCGGTCATCTGCATCCCGCGGTGCGTCTGCGCAGCGGCGTCGATCGGCTGCGCCTGCCCGTGTTCTGGTTCGGGGACGATCATGCCGTGCTGCCGGCTTTCGGCACCTTCACCGGCGGCCAGAACATCCGGCCGGCGCCGGGCGAGCGGGTGTTCGCGGTCGGCCCGGACGCCGTGGTGGCGCTGTGACGACCGGCGTCAACATCCTGGTCGAGACCATTGTCGGCATCGACTGCGCCACCGACCCGCGCAAGACCGGCGTGGTCGGTATCACCCGGGAAGGCACGCGCTATCGGGTGAACCACGCGGCCCTGGGCGACGGCCCCGGTTCGGTCGCCCGCCTGGCCGCGGCGGCGGCCGGCGACGGCCCGGCACTGTTCTGCCTGGATGCGCCCCTGGGCTGGCCGGCCGCGCTCGGCGAGACGCTCGCGCCGCATCGGGCCGGAGACACGCTGACGCAGAGCGAGCCGAACCGTCTCTTCCGCCGCGCCACGGACGAATTCGTGCGGCAACGGCTCGGTAAGCAGCCACTGGAAGTGGGTGCGGATCGTATCGCCAGAACCGCCGTCGCGGCCCTGGGCGTGCTGGACGAGCTGCGGGCACTGCGGGCGGAGCCGATACCGCTCGCCTGGTCGCCGGAACTCACCGCCAGCGCGGCCCTGGAGGTCTACCCCGCGGCCGTGCTGCTGAGCCGGGCCCTGCCCGCCCGACGCTACAAGCCCGCGGCCGCGCGGGAGGTGAGGGAGACCATCCTGGAGGGCCTCGCCCGCGAACTCGATCCGGGCGAGCATCGCGGACTGCTGCTGGCCGCGGCGGACGTACTCGATGCTGCGCTGGCGGCGCTGGCCGGGGCCGACTTCCTCGCCGCCCGCTGTCCACCGCCCTGCGACCGGGAGCTGGCCGAGCGGGAAGGCTGGATCTGGATACGGGATAATGAGTTATGAGCTTCCGCGATCATTTCTCCGGCGTGTCCGGCGATTATTCCCGCTACCGGCCCCGTTACCCGGAGGCGCTGTTCGACTGGCTGGCGGCCGCGGCGCCTGGCCACGATCTCGCCTGGGATTGCGCCACCGGCAGCGGCCAGGCAGCCGCCGGCCTGGCGGCGCGGTTCCGCCGGGTGGAGGCAACGGATGCGAGCGAGGAGCAGATCCGGCGGGCACCGGCGCTGCCCGGTGTGCGCTTCCGGGTGGCGCCGGCCGGGGATTCCGGGCTGCCGGAGGCCTGCGCGGACGTGGTGGCGGTGGCCCAAGCGCTGCACTGGTTCGATATGGACCGGTTCTTCGCCGAGGCGGGCCGGGTGCTCGCGGACGGCGGACTGCTGGCGGCCTGGTGCTACGAACTCTGTACCGTCGAGCCGGCCATCGACACGCTGGTGCTGGAGCTCTACCGGGGGCCGCTCGGTCCCTGGTGGCCGCCCGAGCGGCGGCATATCGACGCCGGCTATGGCACCATCGGCTTGCCGTGGCCGGAGCTGGAGACGTCGTCATTCCACATGGAGGCCGCATGGGAGGCCGGGCACATGCTCGGTTATCTCTCCACCTGGTCGGCGCTCACGCGCTGCCGGGAGGCGACCGGCACCGATCCGCTGGCCGAGATTGCCGGCCGCCTCGAGGCGCTGTGGGGACCGGGCCCGCGCCGGGTGCGCTGGCCGCTCGCGCTGCGGGCCTGCCGGCGTCCGCCACGCCGCTGAAGCGTCTCCGCCGGGTTGCTGCCGGCGCCGGCGTCGTAACCCCTGACACGAACACCTGCATACCGTCATGAACCGATCCTATTCCTTGCCGCTGCTGTTCGACCGGCGCCTGTCGTCGGACATTCAGCGCATCGCCGCGGTCCTCGAGAACGGCCCGCCGGAGGGGCTGTCCGTGCTGCGCATCGCCCGAGAGGCAGCCGTCGACATGGGCCGCGCCCAGCGCATTCTCCAGGGCTGGCGCGAGTACTTCACGCCGGTGCCTCGACAGGGCGGACAGCGCTGGCGCCTCAACCCCGCCGGGCCCGGCGGCGCCGATGCGGAATCGATCCGGCGGGACGTGCGCCGCCGCCGTTCCCTCTGGCGGACGGCGATGAATCTGGGCGCGCTGGCGCTGATGGTGCTCGCCTTCCTGGCCACGTTGTACTACCTCGGGCTGGCCGTCTGAGGCGGCTGCTGCCGCCATCCGCTAGAATCCCCGCGATGACCGCCCGACGCCCCACAGTCCGCCATCGAGTTGGCCTTGTATCCGCTCCTGCAACCGATCGTGGAGCCGGTTGTGCACTGGACCGCGAGGCCGGCCGTATGCGCCGCACTTCGATCGGCAGGCTGGTCACCGTCCTCACAGGTCTGGTGCTGGCCGGCTGTGCCGCCACCGGCGGCCAGGACGGCGCGGACGGCCACGACATGCGCTGGATCGACACGCTCGAAGAGCAGGTGCCGATCGCGGCCGACCGCTTCGAGCTGGCGTCGCCACAGCAGAGCGTCGTCGGCGAGGTGCAGATCATCCAGGCCCGGGAGTCGGATACCTTTTCGGACATAGCGCGGGCCTACGGCCTCGGTTACGACGAACTCGCGCAGGCGAACCCCGGCGTGGACCCGTGGCTGCCCGGAGAGGGCACGATTGTCGTGCTGCCCACCCAGTTCGTGCTACCGGATGCGCCCCGGGAAGGCATCGTGCTGAATATCGCCGCCAAGCGCCTGTTCTATTTTCCGCCGGCGACCGACGGCGAGGCGCAGACGGTGATCACCCACCCGATCGGCATCGGCCGCGAAGGCTGGGAGACGCCGACCGGCACCGCGGAGGTGATCGACAAGGCCCGGGATCCGGTGTGGTATCCGCCGTGGTCGGTGCGCCAGGAACACGCCGAGGCCGGCAACCCGCTGCCGGCGGTGGTGGAGCCGGGTCCGGACAATCCGCTGGGCAACCGGGTGCTGCAGCTCGACATGCCGGGCTACCTGATCCACGGCACGAACCAGCCGTACGGCGTGGGCATGCGCGTGAGTCACGGCTGCGTGCGGCTCTATCCGGAGAATATCGAGACCCTGTACGAACAGGTGGACCGGGGCACGCGGGTCACCATCGTCAACCAGCCCGTGCTTTACGGCCGCCGGGCCGGCGAGTTTTACCTGGAGGCCCATCCGATGCTGGCGGAGGACGAGCGTGATCCGGCCGCGCTCCTCGACGAACTGATGGCGCGTGCTCGGCAGGAGTCGGGCGCTTTCGCGGAGGAACACGAGCGGGCGAACGCGAGGCGTGCGGCGGCCGACGCGAGAGGCGTCCCCATCCGCGTACTGAGCCGGGACGACAACGAGCTGGCGCGGCGCGTGCGCCTGGCGGCTAACGTCGTCGAGGCGGATCCGGAGGCGCCCACGCTGGCCGAGGTGGCCGAGCTCATCGACGAGATGATGACGGAGCCGGACCCGGAGCGTGACGCGGCCGCGGGCGATACACAACAGGAGGTCGCGGTCGAGTGAGCGAGATCAGTGAATGGCTGAAGGTGATGCTCGAGGAGATCGACCGGAAGGAAGAGGAATCCCGAGAGTCCGGCGAGGACCAGACGCCGACGAAAGACGACAAGGAGAAGGGCGTCCCGGTGCGGTCGGGCGAAGGCGGCAACCACCCAGGAAAGAAGACGGATGACGGATGAACCGCAACAGGGCGCCGAGCCGGTGCTGACCGGCAGCGCCTTCCTCTACGAGCAGCCGGAGCTGCTCACCCCGGAACAGCACGGCTCGCTGGGCCTGACGCCGCCGCAGCGCCCCTATGACTTCGTGCGCAACGTGCGCGCCATCCCCTTGACGCTGCCGGAGTTCGCCACCGCCCAGCGTCACTACCCGATCGTCCTGTCGTCCGTCGAAGATCCGGTGCCGCTGGCGGTGACCGCGATACTGGACGAGACCAATCTGTTCGTCGACGAGCAGGGTCAGTGGGATTCGATGTGCTACGTGCCGTCGTATCTGCGCTGTCATCCCTTCGGCCTCGCCACGGACGACCAGGGCCGCGGCGCACTGCTCATCGATCGCAAGTCCGCCGCCGTCACTGCCGAGCCGCGCTATCCCTTCTTCGAGGGCAGCGAGCTCTCGCAGCACACGAAGCAGATGGTGCAGTTCTGTTCTCAGTACGAGGCGGAGCGCGCGCGTACCCGCGGGCTCTGCGAGCGGCTCCGCGACCTGGGGCTGCTGACGCCCCAGCAGGCAACCTACACGCCGACCGGTGCAAGCGAGCAGCAGACCCTGGCCAGCTACGTCTGCGTGGACGCGAAGAAACTCACCGACCTGGACAAGGACACCATCTACGAATGGCACCGCTCCGGCGAGCTGTCCTGCCTCTACTCTCACCTCCATTCGCTGGACAACTGGCGCACCCTGATGGCCCGCCGCCAGCTGCAAACCCCGTAGGGAGATGGGGCTTCAGCCCCGACCTCTCTGTGGGAGGGGCTTCAGCCCCGATCCATTTTCTCTTGCCGCTGACGGCCAGGAAAGAAGGGAGTCGGGCCTGAAGGCCCTCCTACCGGTTGTCCGGCGGGTCGAAGTAGCGGGCCAGCGGTTCCGGCAGGCCCGGGCGTATGGGGTGGTCGGCGGGTGTGTTCGTCGGCGCGGAGCTGTAGGTGTTCCAGAAAAGCACCGGGCGGCGGTCGAGACGCCCGGCGTCCGCGTCGGCCAGCAGGGCCGACAGCGCCTTCCCAGAATAAGTGGTTTCGAGGGTGAGGCCGAGTTCCGCGGCCGCCCAGTCGACCGCCCGGCGGGCCGCCGGAGTGGGTACGGCGTAGCCCTCGCCGAGGAACTCGTCGCGCACTTCCAGATTCAGTTCATCCTCTCGCACGAGTGGAAACGCCGGGTCGAGACGATGCAGCAGGGCGGCCGTCTTCGCGCCGAGCCGCCGGGTGCGTGCCTCGTCGGCGATCTTCTCGATGACGACGCGGACCGCGACGACCCGGCTGGACAGACCGGCGGCCGTGAGTCCGGCCGCGAGTCCGGCCGCCGTGCCCATGGTGCCGAGCGGCAGGTAGACGAGCTCCGGTTCCGGCGTGTGCCCGGCACGGACCTGGGCGGCGAGTTCGAAAGCCGCATTCACATAGCCCACCGTTCCGTGCCAGGTGGACCCGCCGATCGGGATGATCCAGGGCCGGTGGGCGGCGTCGGGGCCGCGGAACCGATCCCGGTACAGCGCGAGGCGCTGCGCCCGGCTACCGCCCCAGGGCACCAGTTCGGTGCCCAGCGCGAGATGCCGGTTCAGCGTGCGCCGCACGGCCGGGCCGGGCGGCTGGGGTCCCAGCAGGCAGGTGCAGCGGAGCCCGAGGCTCGCGGCATGCACGGCCGTGGCCAGCGCGTGGTTCGAGCCCGCTGCGCCGAAGGTGGCGACCGAGCGATGACCCCGGGCGATGGCCTGGCCGAGGGCATACTCGAGTTTGCGCAGCTTGTTGCCGCCGTAGTCGGGGTGCGTGAGATCGTCCCGCTTGATCCAGAGCGGCAGCCGATCGGTGCGGCGATGTTCCAGCGGCGTGGGAAACGCACCGAGGAACTCCCGCGGCAGCCGGTTGAGTCCCGCGTGGGACTGTTCGAGATAGCTGTAGCCGCGCGGTGTCTGCATGGGCGGGACCCGTCGATGCCAGCCGGCATGGTAACGCCCCGCGGCAGGCCGTAGAATCAGGGCCTGGACGCTGAGGCACCAGGGGCGATCGGCATTTGAGCGATTCGACCGATACCGGTATCACCGTCGGGGAGATGCCGGCCGAGGACCAGTCCATACCGACGGGTCCCGACACCACCGCCGCCTTCATCGGCCGCGCGCTCTGCGGCCCCGTCAACCACCCCGTGACCGTCAACTCCTTCTCCGAATTCTCCCGCCGTTTCGGCGGCCACTGGCGGCTGAGCAGTCTCGGCCCTGCCGTAGAGCAGTTCTTCGCCCATGGCGGGCGTCGCGCGATTGTGGTCCGCGTGGCGAACGGCGCCCGGGGCGCGCGGCTCACGCTGCCCGCCGGCGATGCCGGTCTGACGCTGGCGGCGCTCAGTCCGGGCGCCGGCGAGACGTTCCGCGCCTCCGTGGACTACGACGGCATCGACGGCCGCCCGGGCGCCGACGGCAGCCGTTTCAACCTGACCGTGCAGCGGCTCTCGCCGCGCACGCGCCTGATCGACGATCAGGAGATCTTCCGCCGACTCACCTGCGCCGAGGACGCCGAGAACAACGTCCGCGATCGTCTGCTCACCTCCCGGCTGGTACGCGTGAGCGGGCCGTTGCCCGAGTGCCGTCCGAACGCCACCCGCTCCGGTGGCGCGGACCGTATCGTCTCTTACGTTCCCGCCGGCGACCCCGGCACGGACGGTCAGCCGCTGACGGACTACGACCTGATCGGCTCCGCCCGGGACTACACCGGGCTGTTCGCGCTGGAAGGCGCCGCCCACTTCAGCTTCCTCTACGCGCCGCCCATGGGCGGCGGCCGCGATTCCGGGCCGGCTTTCCTGATGGCGGCCGAGCGTTACTGTCAGCGCCGCGGCGCCATGCTCATCGTCGATCCGCCCGCTGCCTGCCGGAGTTTCGCCGAACTGGACCTCGCGCTGCGGCGGGACGGCTTTCGAAGCCCGCAGCTCGTGACCTATTTCCCCCGGATGACCGACCGACGCCGCCCGGACGATGGCGTGTTGCCGGTCGGCGGTGCACTGGCCGGCATCCTCGCCCGCAACGACGACAGCGGGCATGTCTGGACGTCTCCGGCCGAAGGGGCGGCGTTGCTGCGCGATCTGCGCCCGGACGTGGAACTGGACGATGCGGAAGCGGCGGCGCTGCACCGCCATGGCGTGCAGACGCTGCGCCGGTGCGACGACCGCCGGGTGCGCCCGACGGGAGACGTCACGTTCAGCGGCAGCGTTTTCGGCGGCGCCC
>CAYRUH010000037.1:0-35065 GCA_964427415.1 uncultured Woeseiaceae bacterium
GTTAGGAGCCAAAGGGAAAGCAAGCACCAGGATGCCACCAAGTAAGGAAAAGATCAGAGTGACACCGTAGTACCAGGAGGCGATCGTACCGGCACCGGTTCGGACAGCGAGAGCGACGACTAAGTCGAAAAACACTGAACCTCAGTTCACCATCTGGAATTATTTCTGAACAATTGAGTGAATGTCGCGCACCAGGCGTAGGTAACTGCCCCATCCTTTGACGTTGGTCAGCACTGCTATCGAAAGATCCTCACCGGGCACCAAGACGATAATGGAAGAAGAGCCAGCTTGTCGGCCCGTATGGCCGATCCATAGACCCTTCTCGTTCGGGAACGACATGATCCCGTACGCATATTTGTCACGTGAGGGAATAGCGTGACGCCACGATGCGTAGTCTTCTGATTCTTGGGAGTCGTTTAGCAGCCCTTGCGTCATAAGCGTCGCTGACTCAGTCGTCACCAATGCTCGAGTATGAAAAGATTGCGCGAATAAGATCAGGTCTGTGGCAGTCGTCAGATGTCCCCCGGCAGGCAGATTTTCGCTGACATCCCGCATATCCGCTCGGCGCAACGGAGCTCCTCGGTCCAGGCGGTAGCCAGCAGCCCGATGCGGAATGATGGCCCAGGCGTCGTCGGGAACCGTGCTGACCATTCCCGCGGGTTCTATAACTTCTTCTTCCAAGAACGACCGATAGGTTCGGCCCGATGCGCCTTCCAAGACGCATCCCAGCAAGCGGTAGCCAAATGACGAATACAACCAGTCGGTCCCCGGTTCGAAAACCAATGGATCTTCTTTGAAGTGCTCGAGTGGTGCGACGACATCCGTATACCGCGTATAGGCGCTCAGAGCGTCTCTAATCTGCCTTCCCTCAATCTCCGCACGTTCTTCATCCGAGATCGCCTGTGAGAACTCACTTTTGTAATCGGTGTAGTGGCGAATACCAGAGGTATGGGTTAACAGTTGTCGAGTCGTGATCGGCCATCTCTTCTCAGGAAACTGTGGACAGTATTTTTGTGCCGGCTCGTCCAGGTCGAGACGCCGCTGCTCCACGAGCATCATCGCCGCCGTCGCTGTCAGCCACTTCGAAATTGAGGATGAACGATATTTGGTTTCCGTGGTCGCTGGTACGAAATTTTCCATATCGGCGAGGCCAAATGCGCCTTCGTATATGACCTCTCCCCTATGCCCAATGGCTACCTGTATCGATGGAATGCCGCTTTGATCAAGTTCCGAGCGAATCGCCGCATCCATTTCCTCCTGCAATGTTTGTGCGTTCGCCGAGGCAAAAATCAGCAGACAAACAGCCTGCGCCAGACATAAAGATATTCGATGCATGAATGTGATCCGTGTCAGGCAATCCCGCCTAACGACAGTGAATGTTCCTGGTAATGTCTGCTTTGGATCGACTCCGGAAATCATACCTCAGAGGAGCAAAATGGGCGCTTTACGGCCAGGAGCCGCCTCTGTCGCCCGCGCATCCGGATAAGTCAAACGATAACTCGGAAGCGAAAATCAGGCGGTAAGTCCGAGAGCCTTTACGAACGCCTCCTTGTCGGCAGGTGATACAAGTAAGGACTTTCCGGCGCCGTATTTTATCTCCAGTCGATCCAAAGATAACGCGGGTGACGACAGGAAGGAGCGAGACGGCTGAACCTGCGAAATATCGGACCTTGGTATTTTCCACGTGAACGGGCCCGATCTAACGATCAATAACTCGTGAGTAACAATGTACCTGGTGGATAGCAGAAGCCACAGTGGAAGCCCGATGGCCACAAGCGCACTAACGACACCCGTCACCACCACGCCGGGGCTCCCCGCCTCCATAACCATGACTGGGAAGAAAGCTGCAGTAACGACAGCAGCTGCAGCGATGATCACCAGATAGAACCAGGTATCCACTGCAGATCGAAACACCATTGGATTCATGCTGCCGATCTCCTAATGTCGACCGTCGACACCAGCTCGGGTCCTGAGCTTATACCGCAGGCAGCCGCCCGGCAAAGGAGAATGACGGCCTCGTTCCCGCCCTCCGGCACCGTCCGTGAATGGTTGACCGGACCGGGAATGACGACGTAGCTGCCCACCGTCAAATCGTGATCCCGGTTGCCCGGCCCTACCGGACATCGTGGGGGTCTGGCGCCAGACTCTCGATAGGGCATCCACCACATACAACCGCTCGCGTTGCGCAGCCGCGGTGAGCGCAGGTAAAGCCCACCCTACAGCGAACTACACAGATGCCCGCCGTCGACCACGATATCGCTGCCGGTCATGAAACTGCCGGCATCCGAGGCGAGCAGCAGCAGCGCGCCAGAGAGTTCCTCGACCTGCCCGATGCGCTTCATCGGTATCATGCCGTTCAGCCGCTCCTCGTAGCCGGCCTGCATGGCGTGCTCGTTGATCTCGGTCCGGAAAAAGCCGGGCGAGATGGAATTGACCCGGATGCCGTAACGCGCCCACTCCAGCGCCAGGCTCTTCGTCATATGCTTGACGCCGGCCTTGGCCGCGTTGTAGGGCAGCAGCATCTTGCTGACCCGGCTGCCGAGGATGGAGGCGATGTTGATGATACTGCCAGGCTTGCCCGCCCTGATGAGCCGCTGCGCCGCCGCCTGTGCCACCATGAAGACGCCTTTCAGATCGGTATCGATCACCGCGTCCCAGTCTTCTTCCGAGAGTTCGACGGCGAAGCTGTCCCGGCTGATGCCGGCGTTGTTCACCACGATGTCGATGAGCCCGATCTCCTGCTCCGCCTGCTCGAAGCACTCGCGGATGGAATCGGATTTCGTGACATCCAGATCGATGCAGGCGGCCGTGCCGCCCGCGTTGTCGATCTCCGTCGCGGTGGCCTTCAGCTTCTCGCGGCGCCTCGCGGCCAGCACCACTTCCGCCCCGGCCGCGGCCAGGGTCTTGGCGAATTGCTTGCCGAGGCCGCTGCCGGCGCCGGTCACGAGGGCACGATGCCCTTTGAGGTCGAATAGATCGCTCATGTCACTCCCGATCTGGTTGCGTGGATCTCGATTTGCGCTGCCGGCGGCACAGGTTGCAGTTGCCGAGCGCCGTGGCGCAGAGTGTATCCGATCCGGCGTCGGATACCGCGCCGAGGGCGTCGTCCGGGGAGACCGCGGCCATTACTTGCGGAAGCCGGACAGGCGCTCGGCGGTATCGGGTATCTCGAAGATGGTGCCGGCCTCGAAGGCCAGGCCGCCGGTGAGCGTGCGGTCCTCGGTGTCGCGGTAGAGCACCTTGTAGGCGGCCAGGACGTGGGCGCTGTTGTTCAGTATCTGCTCCAGCACCGAACCCACCAGATCGTCCAGTTCCGCCGCGGGCGCGCAGTCGTTGGCGAGCCCGATCTCTGCCGCCTCGACGCCGGAGACGCTGCGGGCGGTGAGCGACATCTCTTTCGCCCGAGTCATGCCCACGCGTCGCGGCAGACGCTGGCTCATGCCCCAGGAGGGCCGCACGCCCCATTTCGCGTGGGTATCGCCGAGCTTCGCCTCGGCGGCGGTGTAGATGAGGTCGCAGCCGAGTGCGAGCTCCAGCGCGCCGGTGAAGCAATGCCCGTTCACCTTGGCGATGACCGGCTTCGGGGCGATCTCCATGTAGCGGATGGCCCGCCGCGCCGGGATGTCCAGGATGTCGCCGACGCTGCCGTTGATGATGGGGCGATCGCCCAGCGATTTAAGATCGACGCCCGCACTGAAGGCGCGCCCGGCACCGGTGACGACCACCGCGCGCACGTCGTCGTCCTCGCCGGCGGCCTCCATCGCACTGCCCAGCGCCTCCAGCATGCGCGGCGTCAGCGCGTTCAGCGCATCCGGCCGGTTCAGGGTGATGGTCGTGACACCGTTCCTCGTCTCCGCCAGCAGTTCTTTTTCTTCTGCCATTTCGCGATGCCTCGATCGTGACTCACATGTTGCGGCGGTACTCGCCGCCCACATCGTACAGGGCTCTGGAGATCTGCCCCAGCGAACTGGTCTTCACGGTCTGCACGAGTTCCTCAAAGATGTTGCCGCGGGCCCGCGCCACTTTCCTGAGCGCCTCCAGCGCCTCGCTGCGGTCGCCGACGTGGTTGCGCTGGAACGCGCGCACCGCATCGATCTGCGCCTGCTTCTCCTCGTCGTTGGAGCGCATGAGCTCCAGCGCGCCCACCTCGTCCTCCTGACCTTCGGGCGGCAGGAACGTATTTACGCCGATGATGGGCAGACTGCCGTCGTGCTTGCGGCTCTCGTAGTACAGGCTCTCGTCCTGGATCTTGCCGCGCTGGTACATGGTGTCCATCGCACCCAGCACGCCGCCGCGTTCGGAGATGCGTTCGAACTCCTGGTAGACGGCCTCCTCCACGAGATCGGTGAGCTCGTCGATAATGAACGATCCCTGCCACGGGTTTTCACAGTAGTTCAGGCCCAGCTCCCGGTTGATGATGAGCTGGATGGCGACGGCCCGGCGCACCGACTGCTCCGTGGGCGTGGTGATGGCCTCGTCGAAGGCGTTGGTGTGCAGGCTGTTGCAATTGTCGAACAGGGCGTAGAGCGCCTGCAGTGTGGTGCGGATGTCGTTGAAGCTGATCTCCTGGGCGTGCAGGCTGCGGCCCGAGGTCTGGATGTGGTACTTGAGCATCTGGCTGCGGCGGCTCGCGCCGTAGCGCTCGCGCATGGCACGGGCCCAGATACGCCGGGCCACCCGCCCGATCACCGCGTACTCCGGGTCCATGCCGTTGGAGAAGAAGAACGACAGGTTCGGCGCGAAGTCGTCGATATCCATGCCGCGGGCCAGGTAGTACTCGACGATGGTGAAGCCGTTCGCCAGCGTGAAGGCCAGCTGGCTGATGGGGTTCGCGCCGGCCTCGGCGATGTGATAGCCGCTGATGGAGACGCTGTAGTAATTGCGCACGTTGTGGTCGATGAAGTATTGCTGGACGTCGCCCATCATCTTCATCGCGAACTCGGTGGAGAAGATGCAGGTGTTCTGGGCCTGATCCTCCTTCAGGATGTCCGCCTGCACCGTGCCACGCACGGCGGCGAGCGTATCCGCCTTGATGCGTCCGTAGGTCTCGTCGTCCACCAGTTGGTCGCCGGGGATGCCGAGCAGGCCCAGTCCCAGGCCGTCGCTGCCCTCGGGCAGCGCGCCGCGGTAGGCCGGCCGCTCCTTGCCCTCGAACCAGGCGTCGATGGTCTGCTGCGCGGCTTCCCACTGCCCGGTCTCGCGCAGATGCTTCTCCACCTGCTGGTCGACGGCCGTATTCATGAAGAACGCCAGGATCATCGGCGCCGGGCCGTTGATGGTCATGGACACCGAGGTGGCGGGGTCGCACAGATCGAAGCCCGAATAGAGCTTCTTCATATCGTCCACGGTCGCGATGGAGACACCGGAGTTGCCCACCTTGCCGTAGATGTCCGGGCGCTCGTGGGGATCCTCGCCGTACAGGGTAACCGAGTCGAAGGCCGTGGACAGCCGCGCCGCATCGTGCCCCCGGGACAGATAATGAAAGCGGCGGTTGGTGCGCTCAGGCGTGCCCTCGCCGGCGAACATGCGGATGGGATCCTCACCGGCACGCCGGTAGGGATACACGCCGCCGGTGTAGGGATAGGAGCCCGGCAGGTTCTCCTTCATGAGGAAGGCCAGCAGCTCACCCCAGTCCCGGTACTTCGGCGGCGCGATCTTCGGGATCGGCTGATGGCTGAGACTCTCCCGGTAGTTATCGCCGGTGACCTCGCGGCCACGCACGCTGTAGCTGTAGCGCTCGGCGCGCACGCTCTCGTAGCGCCGTGGCCATTCCTGCAGCATTTCGACGGCCTCGGTGTCCAGTTCCTGCACGGCCTCCTGGTAACGCTGGCGCAGCACCAGCAGGGAGCGGTCCCCGTTTGCGGTGAGCGCCTCGCGGGAGTAGAGCGCGAGCGCCTCGGGCAGCTCCGCATCCTCCAGCGCCCGCAGCGCCTCGTACATCTGCTGTGCCCGGCTGGCGCGCTCCGCCTGGGCGGCGATGCGCTCGTTGCTACCGCGGCCCTGCTCGCTGATCTCGGCGAGATAACGCACCCGGGAGCCGGGGATCATGGCAGTGGACTTCGGCGCCTTTTCCGAAACGTCCATGTCCGGCGTCCAGCGCTTGCCATCGAGTTCGAGTTTGTCCGCGAGGTCGCGGCACAGACTGACGAACATCCAGGAGACGCCCGGATCGTTGAACTGGCTCGCGATGGTCGGATAGACCGGCACCTCGTCGTCGGCCGCCTGGAACTGCAGGTGATTGCGCTTCCATTGCTTGCGGATGTCCCTGAGCGCGTCCTCGGCACCCCGCTTGTCGAACTTGTTCAGCACCACCAGATCGGCGAAATCCAGCATATCGATCTTCTCGAGCTGGCTGGCCGCGCCGTAATCGGAGGTCATCACATACACCGAGTAATCCACCAGGTCGACGATCTCGCTGTCGCTCTGGCCGATGCCGGCCGTCTCCACGATCACGGCATCGTTACCCATGGACTTCAGGAAGGCGATGGCGTCGCCCAGCATCTCGCTGGTGGCGAGATGCTGGCGCCGGGTGGCCATGGAGCGCATGTAGATCCGCTCGGAACGCAGGCTGTTCATGCGGATGCGGTCGCCCAGCAGCGCGCCGCCCGTCCGGCGCCGCGTAGGATCTACCGCCAGCACGGCGATGCGCATATCCGGGAACGACTGCAGGAAGCGGTTCAGCAGTTCGTCCGTGACGCTAGACTTGCCGGCGCCGCCGGTGCCGGTGATGCCGACCACGGGCACCCGGCCGGAACGCATCTGCCAGGTCTTGCGCAGCGTGGCGAGTTCGTCTGCGCTGAACGCGCCTTCCTCGATGGCCGAGATCATCGCCGCGACAGCGGTGATGTCGTGCGGGTCAGGCTCACCGGGCTGCACCGTCGGGCGGCGCGCCGCCATCGTGCGGCGGATGAGATCCTCGATCATCTCGTCCAGGCCCATCTTCATACCGTCGTTGGGGTGGTAGATGCGCTCGACACCGTAGTCCATCAGCTCGCGGCTCTCCTCCAGCGTGATGGTGCCGCCGCCGCCGCCGAAGATGCGGATATGATCCGCGCCGGCCTCGCGCAGCATGTCGACCATGTAGCGGAAATACTCGACGTGGCCGCCCTGGTAGGAGCTGATGGCGATACCGTCGGCATCCTCCTGCAGGGCCGCGCGCACCACGTCGGCCACGCTGCGATTGTGCCCGAGATGGATCACCTCGGCGCCCTTGGACTGGATCAGTCTCCGCATGATATTGATAGCCGCATCATGGCCGTCGAACAGCGAGGCGGCGGTGACGAAGCGCAGCGGCGCCGTGTCGGCGTCGCGGGAGATGCGGGGCAGATCGCTGGCTGCGGTACTCATGAACGAGTCCTCGTGGTTCGGCCTCCGGAAGCCCGGCTGCCGGCCGGAGACCGGCTGGAAATTTAATGCGGATTAAAATACCGTCGCGGACGATGCAATACAAGCGCACGCCCACACACATACAGACTTAATGCAATGTTTTATCAAATAATTTCCTGACCGGGAGGGGAGCATGCCGACGTTGAATCTGGCCGACATCAGCCGTGTCCACGCACGGGAGAATCCGCAGGGCGAGGCCCTGCTGTTCAACGGCGAGGCCACCACCTATGCCGAACTCGACGAACGGGTGAACCGGGTGGCGAACGGACTCGCCGCGGAGGGCCTGCCAATCCAGACCCGGGTGGGGTATCTGTCCAAGAACGCGCCTAATTACTTTGAGATCGTGCTGGGCTGCGCGAAATCCCGCAACGTCATGGTCGCAGTCAACACCCGGCTGGCCGCGCCGGAGGTGAAGTACATCCTGGAGGATGCCGATACGCAGATTCTGTTCGTCGGCAGGGAGTTCTACCCGATGATCGAGGCGCTGGAGGCCGACCTCGACCGAATCGCGAAGTTCATCGCGCTGGACGGGGGCCACGAGCGCTGGGAGTCCTACGCGGATTGGCGCGACAGGCAGTCCGGCGAGGACCCGATGCTGCCCTATGATCCGGAAGACGACTTCGAGCAGCTGTACACCAGCGGCACCACCGGCCACCCCAAGGGCGTGCAGCTCACCCACGGCGCCTGGTTCCCGGCGGTGGATGCGGCTACCCAGGTGGACTGGGCCGCCTACGAGCCCGGCGAGACTGCGCTCATCTGCATGCCGGTATTCCACGTCGCGGGCTCCAACAGCGGCCTGTTTTCGCTCATGCAGGGCACACGCACGGTGATTGTGGCGGATTTCGATCCCCAGGAGATCCTGCGGCTGCTGGACGAATATGACGTCAACCACACCTTCTTCGTGCCGGCCGTGATCCTGGCGCTGATCCACCAGCCCAACGTGGCCGAGTTCGACTACTCCAGCCTGCGCAACATCGCCTACGGCGCCTCGCCCATCGCCGAGGCGGTGCTACTGAAGGCCCGGGAGGTGTTCGGCTGCAACTTCACCCAGCTTTACGGCCTCACCGAGAACCTGGGCCTGGCCACCCAGCTGCCGCCGGAAGACCACGACCCGGCGCGGGGCAAGCTGCGTTCCTGCGGGCTGCCCTACGAGGGTTCGGAGATCTGCGTCCGCGATGCGGCCGGCAACGAGCTGGCCGCCGGCGAGGTGGGCGAGATCTGTCTGAAGTCGGACTGGCTGATGAAAAGCTACTGGAACCGGCCCGAGGCCACCTCCGAAGCCATGCACGACGGCTGGTTCCACACCGGCGACGCCGGCTATTTCGACGAGGACGGTTATCTCTACATCCACGACCGCCTGAAGGACATGATTATCTCCGGCGGCGAGAACATCTATCCCGCGGAGGTGGAGAACGCCCTGTTCGCGCATCCTGCGGTGGCCGACGTCGCGGTCATCGGCGTGCCCGACGAGAGATGGGGCGAGGCGGTCAAGGCCATTGTGGTGCGTAAACCCGGCGAGGGGCTGAGCGCCGGCGAGCTGATCGATTTCGCCCGCGAGCGCATCGCCCGCTACAAGGTGCCGCGCAGCGTGGATTTCGTCGACGAGCTGCCCCGCAACCCCAGCGGCAAGGTGCTGCGGCGGGAGTTGCGCGAGCAATACTGGCAGGGCCGCGACCGGCAGGTGTCGTGAGCGGGAGCGGCGCGACCGGCAGCGCCAATACCGGGGCCGCCGCTACCGAGGCGGTTGCCGGCAGCGCGGACAGCGGACCGGCGACCGCATTTCAGCTGAAACGCGGCCGTCTGCTGCGGGCGGCGGCGGCGTGCTTCAACCGGAAGGGCTACAGCGGCACGTCGCTGCGGGACGTGGCGGACCAGCTCGATCTGACCGACGCTGCCATCTATCACTACGTCTCGGGCAAGCAGGAGCTGGTCTACGAGTGCTACCTGCGGGCGGCGGAGATCGGCGCGGCGGCGCTGGAACGCGCCGTCGGCGAAGGCGGCAGCGGCCTCGAGCAGGCACGCCGTTACCTGCGCTACCACCTGGAGGCGATGTGCGGAGACGAGGGGCCGATCGCCATCATGAGCGAGATCCCGGCGCTGGCGCCCCGCCATCGGGAAGAGATCCTGCACCGCTCCCGGGCGCACAGCCGGGCCTTCGAGGCCATCCTGGAAAAGGGCATCGGCGACGGCAGCGTCGCAGCCTGCGACGTGCGCATGACCGGCAACGCGATCATGGGCGCGGTCAACTGGGTACCGAAGTGGTTTCACGGCGACCCCGGCGTGGCAGCGCAGATCCTCGCCGAGTTCCCCGCCATCCTGACCCGGGGGCTGGCGCCGCGATGATGCAGAGCGCGCGACTGCCCGCCCTCATCGCATCGCTCGCCGTAGCACTGGTTGCCGCCGCGCTGCCACAGAGCGGCGCGGCGGACGAGTCCCGCACGTTGAAGCTGGATCTGCGCGGCGTTTTCTCCTGGGACGACGACGGCCTCCGCTCCCGGGGCCTGGTGTTCAACCCGGAACTGGAATACGAGAAGCCGGCCTTCGCCGGGACCTGACCTGGGCGGTCTGCGCCGGCGTGATCTTCGCCTTCTGGCAGAGCAAGGAGCCGGCGCCGGAATGAGAGCGCCGGGAGATGGTCAGCGGAGCTTGATAGCGGAGCCTAATCGGTAGCCTCCGTCTTCTCGCCGGTCACCGCAGAGGCGTCTGCGTCTTGCGCCAGGTCCTGGTCCAGCTCGTCCGGCAGCGTCTCCAGCTCGCCGAACTCGACGTAGCCCTGCAGATACTGGTAGCGGCGCTGCAGCCGTTCCTCGATGGCGCCGTAATAGCGCGTGGCATCGACGGAACGCCCGTTGCGCAGCACCACCGTCATCGGCGCGCCGACGGATGCGCCCACGCGGCCGGTGCGTTTTTTCAGACGCAGCTCGTCGATGCGGATCAGGCGGCGCACGAGCTTGCGGTCGCCGTACTTACCGGCGAGGCGCTCGTACTCGGCCATGCCGGCCTCCAGCTCGGCCGGCGCGAGCCGGGTCTCCAGCTCCTCCATGACGCTCACCAGTTCGTCGTGGCCGCGCTCCGCGGCCAGCCGGTACCAGGCGTAGGCCCTGGCGACGTCGCGCTCGGTGCCCTGCCCGGTGAGGTAGAGATAGCCCACCATGTATTGGGCGTACTTGTCGCCGATCTCCACCAGATCCTTGCGCCAGATTTTGAAGGCTCGTTCGTAATCGCCTTCCTGGTAGACCCGTTCCGCCTTCTCCTGGATCTTGATCGTGCGGCTGCTCGGCGCGCTGCCCGGGAAGCGCTCCTGGGTGGCGGCGGGCAGGGACCACAGGGCCAGGGCGGCCCCCAGCGCGAGGCAGGTGATTGTGCGTCGCGCCTGCCTGCGCCGGGTCGGCATCAGGAATCTCGTAGCCACCATGGTATGGTCCCCCTCTCCCTATTTCCGTGTCGCGGCAACGACGGGAGCACCCCAGAGGACTTGTCACCCGTTCCCTGCTGCGACAAAGTAGATTAATTATGAATCAAGATGCATCGCAACCGGTGTATATGGTGGTAATCGGTGAGATTACCGACCCGGAGAAGATGAGGGCCTACACCGGGGCTCTGGCGGAGTCCCTGCTGTACGAGCAGCATCAGGGCTACTACGCCGCCATTGGCAAACCGGTGGAAATGCTGGAGGAGGAATGGCCGTCTCACCAGGGGCTGGTGCTGGCCCGCTTCCCGTCGGCGGAGGATGCCCGCAAGTTCTGGAACTCCGACAAATACCAGAAAGAGATCAAGCCGCTGCGCGCCGGCGCGGGACGTTTCACCGTGTGCCTGTTCGAGGAACTGCCGGTCCCCGGCCACATCCAGTGGGCGAAGAGCGGCTTCTGAATCGAGGAGCCGACCCGCAGAGCCTCATTCCGGGTCGCGGAACCGCGGCGAGCGTTTCTCCATGTTGGCCATCACGGCCTCGATCTGGTTCGGCTGCAGCATGAGCCCGGACTGAAGCTCCGCCTCCAGGGCGAGTCCCGCTGCGCCATCGCCCGCGAACACGGCTTCCAGCAGGCGCTTGCTGGCGCGGATCGCGTCCGGCGAGCGATTGGCGATCTCGGCGGCGAGCCCGCGGGCGGCCTCCAGGGGGTCGGATTTCACGGCGGTCACGAGCCCGACGTCCGCAGCCTCTCTGCCGTCGAGGATGCGCCCGCTGAAGGTCAGCTCCTTCAGCCGGTCCAGGGGTATCACGCCCCGCAGGGTATGGGTCAGCCCCATGTCCGGTATCAGCCCCCACTTGATCTCCATGACCGAGAGGCGGGCACCCGGCGCGGCATAGCGGATGTCGGCACCGAGAGCGATCTGCAGGCCGCCGCCGAACACCACGCCCTCCAGCGCCGCGATCACCGGCACCGGCAGGGCCTTCCAGACCCACGCGGGGCTCTGGAACAGGTTGGCCGGCGTGTTGCCCCGGGGCTGCATGGCTTCCGCCGCAAACACGGGGCCGTCGCTGTCATCAGATTTCGGCCGCGTGAACGTCGATGTATCGATGCCGGCGGAGAAGTTGCCGCCCTCGCCCCGCAGCACGACCGCGCGCACGTCCCCGCGGCCGGCCAGCGACTCGCCGGCCTCGATGATGGCTTGGAACATCTCACGGTCCAGCGCGTTGTACTTCTCCGGCCGGTTCAGCGACACCTCCGCCACATGATCCCTGACCTGCACATTCACCCGTTTCGTCATACCCGGCTCCGTCGCCACCGCCTGTTAAGATGCCTGTCGATCCTCTCACCGTTGCAGGGACCGCAGTAGCCACATGACCGAGTCTGACCGCACCCCCGCAACCAAAGCAACTGCGGCTGCCGCTGCCGGTGCCGCGGCGGCACTCTTTCTGCTGCTGTCCGCCTGTGCCGGCCGCGCCCCGGTCGAGCCGGCACCGCCCGCGGGTGAGAGCCGGGCCGCCGATGTGGACCACGCGACGGCCACCGAGTACCGCGTCGATACGGTGGCCTCGCTGTTGCAGCTCTACGTCTATCGCGCCGGGCCGCTGGCGCGGCTGGGACACAATCACGTGGTCGCGAGCCGTGACCTCACGGGCACCATCTGGTACCGGGACCGGCAGGGCCGGTCGGCCTTCCGGATCAGCCTGGCGGTGGCGGAGCTGACCGTCGACGAACCGGGATTGCGCGAAGCGGCCGGTGACGACTTCCCCGGCGAGATCGCGCCCGAGGACGTCGAGGGAACCCGGCGCAATATGCTCGGCGAGGCGGTGCTGGATGCGGCCCGGCATCCAGAACTGACCGCCGAACTGGTAGCGGTCGAGGGCAGCGGCGAGGCATTGACGGTGACCGCGGCGCTGACGATCCGCGGACGGCGCCGGCTGGTGGACTTCCCGCTGCGACTCAGCGTCGACGACGACCGTCTGGTGGCCACCGGCGAGACCACGGTGAGTCATGCCGCCCTCGGCCTCAAGCCGTTCAGCGTGATGGGTGGCGCACTCTCCGTGGCGGAGAATATCGGCGTGCGCTACCGGGTGGTGGCGCGCCGGCGCTGAGCCCTCACTGCAGCTTCAGCAGTACCCAGGCGGCGGCGTCCGCCGCGGTCTCCTTCACGGCCCGCCACCAGCCCCAGTCGTTCTCGCGCTCCCACTCGCGCCGCGACTCGAAGATGATATAGGCGTGGATGGCCTCGATATCCTCGTCGCTCAGACGGTTCTCGAAGCTGGGCATGCCGGCCCCCGCCAGCAGCCCCTCGCCCACGATCTGCTCGAAGATCTCGTGCCGGTCCGGCTTCAGGTAGCGCAGGTCAGGGATTACGCCGCCGCCGATCACGCGGAAGCCGTGACACACGGCGCAATGGCGGGCGTACTGATCGAAGCCCCGCTCCAGCGTCTGGTCGCTCACATCGAACGCCGGCGGCTCGGGCATCTCCGCCAGCGGCGCCGGCCCCGGCGGCGGGGTGCCTTCCGCGCCGAGCCTGTAGGCCAGCATCCGTCCGCTGGCACCACCCACGGCATTGTCGTTCACCGCGCCGCCATACAGGGCCATGGCGCCGCCCCAGCCCGCCAGCACCGCCACGTACTGCTCGCCGTCCACCTCGTAACTGACGGGCGCCGCCACGATGCCGTTGTTCGTCGGCGCCTGCCAGAGCCGCTCGCCGTCCGCCGCCCGGTAGGCACTGAAGAAACCC
This sequence comes from uncultured Woeseiaceae bacterium, assembly GCA_964427415.1. GTDB lineage: Bacteria > Pseudomonadota > Gammaproteobacteria > Steroidobacterales > Woeseiaceae > Lentisalinibacter. The sequence goes on from CAYRUH010000037.1 coordinate 13,543, forward strand.
ATGGCATCGCCCTGGAAGACCAGACCGCCTGCCGTGGAGAGTACGCCGCCGTTCCACGGATGCTCGTGGGGCACGCGCCAGGCCGCTTCCTGGCGCACCGGATCCCAGGCCAGCAGGGACGCCTTCACGAGCTGCTGGTACATGCTGCGCTCGATGTCGGGACCGAGCTGCATCGGCGTCGTGCCCTTCGCCATGTCGGTGCCGGTCTGCCAGTAGGTCGAGGCGCGAGGCGACTCGGCGTCGGCGGCGTAGGTGGCGGGCACGTCCATCGCCGGGACGTAGACCAGGCCGGTCAGCGGGCTGAACGACATCGGCTGCCAGTTGTGCGCGCCCGACGGCGAAGGGAAGGTCAGCCTGGGCTCGTCCGAATAACGCGCGTCCGGGGTCTCCACCGGCCGGCCGGTCTGCGGATTCACATGGGTGGCCCAGTTGATGCGCACGAAATTCTCGGCGCTGATGAAGCGCCCGTCACGCCGGTCCAGCACGTAGAAAAAGCCGTTCTTGGGCGCCTGCATGATCACCGGCGTGGTCTCGCCGCCGATCTCCAGGTCGGCCAGGATCATGTGCTGCGTGGCGGTATAGTCCCAGGTCTCTCCGGGCGTGGTCTGGTAATGCCAGACATACTCCCCGGTGTCCGGGCGCAGCGCCACGATGGAGGACAGGAACAGATTGTCGCCGCCGCCCGGGCTGCGCTGGCGCTGATTCCAGGGCGAGCCGTTACCCACGCCCACGTAGAGCAGGTCCAGTTCCGGGTCGTAGGCCATGGAGTCCCACACGGTGCCGCCGCCGCCGAGCTTCCACCATTCGCCGTTCCAGGTATCGGCGGCCATCGCCATGACCTCGTTCTCGAAGCCGTCGGCCGGATTGCCCGGCACCGTGTAGAAGCGCCACAGCAACTCGCCAGTGCCCACGTCGTAGGCGCTCAGGTAGCCGCGCACGCCGTATTCGCCGCCGCCGTTGCCGATCAGCACCTTGTTCTTCACCACCCGCGGCGCGCCGGTGATGGTGTAGGGCTGCGACTGCTCAACGGTGATCCGCTCCCACAGCTTCTCGCCGCTGACCGCATCGAGCGCGATGAGACGGCCGTCGAGGGTGCCGAACAAGACCTTGCCCTCCCAGACCGCGACGCCGCGGTTGACGGCGTCGCAGCAGGCATTGCGCCCGGTGGCGCGGGGCACCTGCGGGTCATGGCTCCAGAGCTCCTCGCCGGTGCGCGCATCCAGCGCGAACACCATGCTCCAGGAGCCGGTGACGTACATCACGCCGTCGACGACGATGGGCGTGGCTTCCTGGCCGCGCCGGGTGGGCAGTTCATAGGCCCAGGCGAGGCCCAGCTCGTTCACGTTCTCCGTATCCACCCGCGCCAGCGGGCTGAAGCGCTGCTCGCTGTAGGTGCGGCCGTGAGTCAGCCAGTTACCGGGCTCGCCGTCGGCTGCGACGATGCGCTCGCCGTCGACGCGCTGCAGCGACTCCCGGCTCTGCTCGTCCATTGCCGCGGCGGCGGCCGGCGGCAGCGCCATGGCGAGGAGCGCCAGGACTACCAGCGTCCGGCCGGAATTCAACCGATCCATCAGCTATCTACCCCCTCAAAGCGACAGCGAACATCTGCCGTTCGATACGACCGTGACATTCCGCTCCGGGACCCGGCAGCGGAAAGAGACCACGTTGCCATCCTGCCACATCTCCGTGAAAATCCGCTCGCCCGGAAATACCGGCGCCGAGAAGCGCGCGTCGAAGCCGGTGATCAGCGTGTGATCATACTCACACACCGTCTTCAGGACGGCGTGGCAGGCGAATCCGTAGGTGCACAGGCCGTGCAGGATCGGCCGGTCGAAACCGGCCCGGGCGGCGAGCGCCGGGTCGGCATGGAGCGGATTACGGTCGCCGTTAAGCCGGTAGAGCAGCGCCTGCTCCGGCCGAGTGACGAGCTCGCAGGCGAGATCCGGCTCCCGGTCCGGCTCCGGGTGAGCTGCCGGGCCCGAGCCGGCCGGCCCGCCGAAACCGCCGTCGCCGCGGGCGAAGATCGTATTGCCGAGGGTGAACAGGGCCGCGTCGTCGCGCGCCAGCCGGCCCTCGGTCTCGGTGAGGATGATGGCGCCCTTGCCTTCCCCCTTGTCGTAGGCCGCCGTCACCCGGGAGTCCAGCAGGAGTTCACCGGCCGGCGGCAACGGCCGGTGCAGCGCCAGACGCTGCTCGCCGTGCAGCACACGGGAGAAGTCCCAGCCGCTCTCGTCGAGATAGCCGGCGAAACCGTCGTCGCGCAGCACGGTGGAAAGGGTGGGGACGGTCTTCAGCACGCGACGCTCGCAGACATAGCCGAGCTCGCGCTCGTCGGTCGGGTCCTGGCCGAAACCGATGCTCAGCGCATAGAGCAGGGTATCCCGATCGGTCCACGCCACCGGCACGTCCTTCGCCCGGCAGGCCATCAGTCTGTCATAGTCCAGTGCCATGCTTTGTCTTGCGCTCCGTGGTCAGTTGCTCGGCCACCTCACTGCTCGTCCTGCCACCAGGGATAGAACGGCGGCATGTCCTTCGAGACCCGCATCGGAAACTGCGGCTTGCGTTTCTCGAGGAAGCTCGTGACGCCCTCCGCCGCATCGGCAGACTGGCCCATGTGCCAGATTGCCCGGGACTCCAGACGATGTGCCTCGCGCGGCCCGGAGGCCCCGAGCATGCGCCAGACCAGCGCTCGCGCCAGGGCAACCGATACCGCACCGGTATTCTCGGCGATCTCCGCCGCCAGCTCCCGGGCCCGCGGCAGCAGAGCCTCGGGTTCGAGGACTTCGGAGACGAGGCCGGCCTCGCGGGCCTCGCCGGCACCGAAGACCCGAGCGGTCGCGAACCACTCCATCGCCGTGCTGACGCCGACGATGCGGGGCAGGAACCAGCTCGAGCAGGCGTCGGGCGCGATGCCCCGGGCGAGGAACACGAAGCCGAGTTTGTTGTCCGGCACCGTCAGGCGGATGTCGGCCGGCAGCGTCATCGTGAGGCCCACGCCTACCGCCGGCCCGTTGATGGCCGCGATGATCGGCTTGGGGCAGTCGAACATCGCGAGGGTAACCCGGCCGCCGCCGTCGCGATGGACCTCGGCGCTGCGCTCGCCCCGGTTGAAGGTATCGCCGCCGGACTCGAGATCGGCGCCGGCGCAGAACGCCCGCCCGGCGCCGGTCAGTATCACCACACGCACGGCGTCGTCCCGGCCGGCTTCGGCATAGGCTTCTATCAGCGCATCGCGCATGGCCGGGTTGAAGGCGTTCAGGCGTTCGGGCCGGTTCAGCGTTATGGTCATCACGCCGTCCGCCACTTCACGCAGGACGGGCTCGCTCATCCGCCCTGCGCTCCCGCCCGCAGCGCGTACTGCCAGGCGATCTCCGCAAGCGGCTGCACCGAGCGCGACGACTGCTTCGCGTGCTCGCTGGCCGCCGTGCCGTCGCGCACGCGCCCGGCGATGCCCTGCAGGATCGCGGCGATGCGGAAGAAGTTGTAGGCGGCGTAGAAATCCCGGTTGTCGATGCCGCTGCGCCCCGTGCGCTCGCAGTACATGGCCACGTACTCGTCCTCGGTGGGGATGCCGAGCGACTTCAGGTCCTTGTCCTTCAGGCCGCTGGAGCCCACGCCGAGGGGCGGCATCTGCCAGCTCATCAGGTGATAGGTGAAGTCCCCCAGCGGATGGCCGATGGTGGAGAGTTCCCAGTCCAGCACGGCGATTACCCGCGGCTCAATCGGGTGGACAATCACGTTATCCAGACGGAAGTCGCCGTGGACGATACTCGAGGAGTCGTCCGCCGGGATGTTCTCGGGCAGCCACTCGATCAGACGGTCCATCTCGGGAATCTTCTGCGTCTCCGAAGCGAAGTACTGCTTCGACCAGCGCGAGAGCTGGCGTGCGAAGTAATTGCCCGGCTTGCCGTAGTCCTCGAGGCCGGCCGCGGCGTAGTCGATGGAGTGCAGTTTCGCGATGGTCGCGTTCACGTTGTCGTAGATGGCAGTGCGTTCCTGCGGCGCCATTTCGGGCAGATCCAGCTCCCAGAAGATGCGTCCGTCCACGCAATCCATGATGTAGAACATGGTGCCCACGACGCTCTCGTCGTCGCACAGCACGTAGGGCCGCGGCACCGGGAAGTCCTGCTGGTACAGCGCGCTGATCACCCGGAACTCCCGATCCACCGCATGCGCCGAGGGCAGCAGCTTGCCCGGCGGCTTGCGCCGCAGCACGTACTGGCCGGAGGGCGAACCGAGCCGATAGGTGGGATTCGACTGGCCACCGCGGAACTGGCGCACCGTCAGCGGACCGCGGAAGCCCTCCACGTGCGCCGTCATGTATTCCTCGAGACGTGACTCGTCGAAGCGGTGCGCCTCGATGACCTCCTTGGTGCCGGAGAACTGTTCCTGTCTGCTCGCCAAGGCTACGCCCCTCCCTTCGCCCGCGGTTCGACGAAGAAGTCCGGGTACGGCTCGTTCTCGGGCACCACCCGGTAAGCGGTGAGATCGGTGATGCCGACACTCTCCAGCACCTCGTCGTCCACGCAGAAATTGCCCGTGAACTCCCGGCTCGGACGGGTCAGAATCACGTGCGCCGCGTCCGCCATGACCTCCGGCTTCAGCGAGTGGGCCACCATGTCGTCGCCGCCGAGGAGGTTCTTCACGGCCGCGGTGGCAATCGTGGTGCGCGGCCAGAGCGCGTTCACGGCCACTCCCTTGTCGCGGAACTCGCCGGCCATGCCCAGCACGCAGAGACTCATGCCGAACTTGGCCATCGTGTAGGCCACGTGGGGCGCGAACCACTTCTCCTCCAGGTTCAGCGGCGGCGAGAGGTTGAGGATGTGCGGATTCTCGGCCTCCAGCAGGTGCGGCAGGCAGGTCCTGGAGACCAGGAAGGTGCCGCGGGTATTGATCTGGTGCATGAGATCGTAGCGCTTCATTTCGGTGTGCAGCGTGCCGGTCAGCGAGATGGCGCTGGCGTTATTGACGCAGATATCGAGCCCGCCGAAACGCTCGACCGTGGCCGCCACGGCCGCCTGTACCTGCTGCTCGTCACGGATGTCGCAGACCAGGGGCTGCGCCTGCCCGCCGGCCTCCTCGATCTCCTCGGCTGCGGTGTAGATGGTGCCCGGCAGTTTCGGATGGGGCTCGGCGGTTTTGGCGGCGATGGCGATGTTGGCGCCGTCCGCCGCCGCCCGTTTTGCGATGGCCAGGCCAATGCCGCGGCTGGCCCCGGAGATGAATAGCGTCTTGCCTTCGAGTGTGTTCATGGTGTGACGGCCCCTCCCGATCGTGCCGATCGTGCCTTGCAATGAATCATGATAACTCAGTCGTCCTCCCCTGCCGTGGCCGCCGGCAGGTGTGCGAGATAGTCGATGACGGCGGCGGTGAAGGCGTCGTTGCGGTCGCCCGCCACCATGTGATCCGCGTCCGCCACATTGACGTAGTCGGCCCTCGGGATCACGGCCAGCGTGTGCCGGACGCTGGTCTCGTCCATCACCTCGGACAGTCCGCCGCGGACCAGCAGCACCGGCACGCTGATGCGGGCCGCGGCCCGCTCCACGTCGGCGAACTCGGCGATGTGGCCGGACTCCGAGGCATGGTCCAGCATGCGGGGATCCCAGTGCCAGCGCAGCCGGCCGTCGGCGCTTTCCCGCAGGTTCTTGATCAGCCCGCTCGGGTCCCGCGGCCGCTCCCGGTGCGGCAGATAGGCAGCGACGGCGTCGGCGGCCTCCTCGATATCGGCGAAGCCGTCCGGGTGGGCACTCATGAACTCGAGAATGCGGGCGACGCCGGCCCGGTTCATGGACAGCCCCACGTCCACAAGGATCACCGCCCGCACCCGGTCGTGCGCCATCTCACCCGCCGCCAGCATCGAGCCGATGCCGCCGAGGGAGGCACCCACCAGCACCGTCGGGAGGTCCAGCGTACGCAGCACGGCTGCAATGTCGGCTGCGATGGCATGAAAGCTGTAGTCGCCGTCCGCCACCCATTCGCTGTCGCCATGGCCGCGGTGGTCGAGGGCGATTGCCCGCAGGCCCGCCGCGGCGAGCAGGCGCGCCGTATCCGACCAGGCGTGGCGGGTCTGGCCGCCGCCGTGCAGCAGCAGCACCGTCGGCGCGCCGTCGGCGCCCCACCCTTCCGCGGCAAGACAATTGCCTGCCGAGCCGGTGTAGGTCAGCGGCTCAGGCGTCTCACCGTTGTCTGCGCTGTGTCCGCGTGGGTCGGCAGGGATAAGCGTCTCTCCTGGGCCGGCGGGGAAGCCCGCGCGGCGGCGCCGCGCGAGGCGGCGCAAGAATGCGGCGGGCCCGGGCAAATGTCAAAATAGCCGTATTCAGGGAGCAGAAGGGACCCGGCCATGGCAGTCGGCAGCTACCGGCAGATGATCGAAGGTGTGCGTTTTCCCGAGGGACCGATCGCGATGGCGAACGGCCGCGTGCTGATGTTGGAGATCGCGCGGGGCACGCTTTCGCGGGTCACCGAGCGCAGCGATATCGAGGTGGTAGCCGAGACCCGTCCTCGCGCTCAACTTCCTGAATCGCTGAGCCGCAAGACGCACGCAACCACTGTGCTATGATCCGGGACCGCCCTGACGGCGAGCGCCCAGCGCCACTACCCCATGGTCGAATCCTTCCATCCCGTCGCCAGAGTCTCCGATATCCCGAAAAAGCAGTGCCGGAGTTTCACCGTCGCGGGCAGCGACATTGTTGTGGCCCACACCAGGGACGGATTCTTCGCGGTGGCGGATCTGTGCACGCACGCCGAGGCCCGGTTGAGCCAGGGCCGGCTGAAAGGCTGCCGCGTCGTCTGCCCGCTGCACGGCGCCGCCTTCGACCTGCGGGACGGACGCGTCGTCAAGGGTCCGGCCATGCGGCCGGTCAGGCCTTATCCGGTGCGCATCGTCGGGGATATGCTGGAAGTGAGCGTAAGCTGACGGCGCCGCCCCGCGATGCGGGGACTCAGACAAAGCAGAACCAGGACCGAGACATGCCGATAGCCGATATCAACAACCACAAGATGTACTACGAGATCCACGGCGACGGACCGCCGGCCATCTGCATGGGTGGATGGGGCACCTTCTGCCACGGCGGGGAACGCCACCTGGCCCGCGGCCTGACGGACGACTACGCCGTGCTGATCATCGACTACCGGGGCATTGGCGAGTCCGACGACGACCTATCCGTGGAGCCGTCCATGGACCTGTACGCCGAAGACGTCATCGGCCTCCTCGAGCACCTGGGCTGGAGCAACGTTCGTTTCGTCGGTCTGGTGGGCATGGGCGCCTGCATCTCGCAGATCGTCGCCATCAGGCGCCCGGACCTCGTCCGTTCCATGGTGAATATGGGCGCCTGGGTGCACTGCGACGACTTCCTCACCGATCAGCTGCAGCTGTTCAGCGACGTGCACCGGGATTCCGGCTTCTATGCGTTCCAGAAATTCGTCACGGTGATGTCGTTCCTGCCCGATTACTACAACGCCCATAAGGACAAGCTGCTCGGGCCCGACGGCGGATGGAAGGAGCTTAACGGCAGGCAGGAAGCCCACGCCCGCTTCGTGCAGGCCTGCATCGCCCACGACGTGGCCGACCGGCTGGACCGCATCGAGGCGCCTGCGCTGATCATCCATGCGGGTCAGGACCTGGTGACCAGCCCCCGCACGACGCTGCCCCTCGAGGAAGGAATCCCGAACGCGGTGGGCGTCATGATGGAAGATGTCGCCCACGTGGTCGCGGGCAAGGATCAGAAAATCCGCTTCTGCGACACCCTGCTGCCGTTTCTGGCCGCGCACTGAGCCGACAGGGAGGGTCCCGACGATGGAGGCCATACTCGAAGGCATCCGGGTCATCGACCTGGGCCGCTACATCGCAGGACCCTATTGCGCCACACTGCTTGGCCACCTCGGCGCCGAGGTCATCCGGGTGGAGAAAGTGGGCGGCGGTGAGGATCGCTATCTGGCCTCGCTGGCCGACTCCGGCGAGGGGGCGCTGTTCCTGCAGACCGGCGTGAACAAGCGGGGCATGACGCTCGACTTCTCGCGGCCCGAGGGGCGTGAGATCCTGCAACGGCTGGTGGCCACGGCGGACGTGGTGGCGGCCAACCTGCCCGGCGCCGCGCTGAGACGCTACGGGCTCGACTACGCCACGCTCAGGAAGATCCGACCCGACGTGATCGTCGCCAATCAGAGCACCTTCGGCGAGCAGGGCCCCTGGGCCGGGCGGCCGGGCTTCGATGGTCTGGCTCAGGCGATGTCCGGGGCCGCCTGGTTCGGCGGCAGGCCCGGCGAGCCATCGAACGCCGCAGCGCCCTGGGTGGACTTTTCCACTGCGGCACTATCGGCGATGGGCGTGCTGGCGGCGCTGATGCATCGGCGCGAGACGGGCGAGGGCCAGCACATCGAGGCGACGCTGCTCGGCACGGCGCTGGCCGTATTCGGCACCGTGCTGACGGAGGAGGGGGCGCTGCACCTGGGCCGCCAGCCGGCCGGCAACCGTTCCCAGCATGCGGCGCCGGCGGACGTGTTCGCCACCCGGGACGGGAAAATCCTGGTGCAGATCGTCGGCGACGGCCTGTTCCGGGGCTGGGCGGAACTGGTGGGCGCCAACGAATGGCTGGACCACGACAACCGCTTCGACACCGATCAGTCCCGCGGCGACAACCGGGACCTGATCTGCGAGCGCATGGCGGACTGGTGCCGTGACAAGACCACCAAACAGGCGCTCGCCGCACTGGCGAAGGCCGGTCTGCCGGCGGCGCCGGTGCTGAGCCCCGCCGAGGCACTGGCACACCCCCAGATCCGGGCGATGGGGATGCTGAAGCCGGTCTCCTTCCCGGGCGCTCCGAAGGACGTCCCGGTGGCCGACCTGCCCCTGCGTCTGTCGGCGAACGCGAGCGGCATTCGCGAACGGCCGCCGCTGCTCGGTGAACACACCACCGAGATACTGACCGAACTGGGCTACGCCGATCAGGAGATCGCCTGGCTGCGCCACGATGAGGTCATCTGACTAGGCGCAGCCTCTGCGCTCCAGCGCCGCGGCAACGATCTCGCCGTGGTCGAAGGCGAGTTCCGGCAGATCGTCGAGAGGGAACCAGCGGGCCTCAGCGGCATCGCTGGCCGCCTCCGGCACCGCGTCATCGGCCGCGGGAGCGCCGGTCCAGACGACGCTCACCACCCGTCCGCGGGGATCGCGGTCCGGCCGGCCGAAGGCTCCCACCTGCATCAGCGGACCGGCCTCGATACCCGTCTCCTCCGCCAGTTCACGGCGCGCCGCGGGCTCCAGATCCTCGTCCACCTCGACAAAGCCGCCGGGCAATGCCCAACGCCCCTCATAGGGCGACTTGTCGCGCCGGATCAGCAGTACCGAGGGCCGCGGTGCGGCCGCGATCAGTACCACGTCCGCGGTCAGCGCCGGGCGGGGATGTTCGTAGAACGGCATGACGATATTGTAGCCGGCGCGCCCTCCGGCTACAGCCGCGGCGGTACTACTTGCCGAGCGCCTTGCGCAGCGAGCTGATGTGCTCGTCGGACTCGCGCATGATCTCGAAGAAGTCGATCGCCTGCACGGCCAGCTTGGCGCTGGCCGGGACCTGCTGGAGATGCACCTCGGTGGTGTCCTCAACCTCGGCCCGGAAGAAGTCGGCCAACAGGCTGGCGACAATGAGCACGTCGGTGAGATCGGCGTCCCCCTCGTGCTCATATGCAGTCTCGCGGTAGCGGGAGACCGCGGCGGAGACGTCCTCGGAGAAGCTCCAGGACTCGAGGATGGCGCTGCCGATGGCGCTGTGCCATTCCTCCAAAATCTCCTCCAGCTCGGCGGCATTGGCGAACAGGTCCGGGTGATGCTCCGCCTGGGTAATGATGTAGAGCTTGCCGATACCATGCATCAGCCCGGCCAGCAGGGCCTCGTCGGCGTTCAGGCGCGTGAACTTTCGCGTCAGCACGTAGCACAGGGCGGCGACGTAGGTGGAGCGGTCCCAGGTGCGTTCCATGAACGGACGCGCCTCCTCCAGGGACGTCGCATCGCTCATCTGCTGCAAGCCGAACGACATCACGGTGTTGCGCACCATGTTCTGGCCGAGGCGGGTCACGGCCATATTCAACTCCGTTACCGCGTGGGTGCCGGGGCGCAGCGCGGCGGAATTGGCGATCTTCAGGAGCCGAGCTGCCAGTGCCGGCTCGGCGCCGAGCAACTTCACCAGATCGGCGGTACTGCAGTCCTCGTCGCCGAGTGCCTGGCGGATGCGGATCACGACGTCCGGGAACGAAGGGATCTCCAGATCTCCCCCGGACAGATGCTCTGCCAGGGACTGGACGAAAGCGAACTTGGCATCCTGGACGGCGGGCTGAGGCTGCATCGACGGGCTTCCTTCCGTTTCTTAACCGGGTTCTACCCTCGCTATCGGCCGCTCCACGGGATACTTTAGCCCGTCGCTCCTCTGGCGCCGCGCCGGTTACCCTACATGACCTCGCAGGCTTCCTCGAACGCGAGCCGGGGACTGCGCGGGAAGAGCGCTTCGGGGTCGCCATAGCCGATATTGCAGAGGAAATTGGACTTGATCCGCCCGTCCGGCCAGAACTCCAGGTCCACGCCCTCGTTATCGAAGCCGGACATGGGCCCGCAATCGAGACCGAGGGCCCGCGCGGCAATGATGAAATAGCCGCCCTGCAGGGTGCCGTTGCGGAACGCGGTGACGTTGCCGGTCTTCTCCTCTCCCGCGAACCAGTCCCGGGCGCCCGGATTGTGCGGAAACAGCTGGGGGATTTTCTCGTAGAACAATGTGTCGTAGCCGATGATCGCCGTGGCTGGCGCGGCCATGGTCTTGTCCACGTTGCCCTCGATCAGGTGCGGGCGCAGCCGCTCCTTCGCACCGGCGCTGGTGAGAAACAGGATACGGGCCGGGCAGCAGTTCGCGCTGGTGGGGCCGAACTTCATCAGATCGTACAGGGCCCTCAAATCGGCTTCGTCCACTGGCCGGTCCTGCCACGCGTTGTGCGTGCGCGCCTCGCGGAAGATCCGGTCCAGCGCGGCTTCGTTTATCGCTCCTTCACCCATCGCAGTCTTGCCTCTCTCCGGTGCCCTCGACAGCGGTTAATGTGAACACAGATGGCCGCGCCCTGCAGCGCACCCGCATCGACGGCAGCGGCTTGCCCCGCGCCGACCTCTTTGCCATAGTCCGGTGCGGCCGGCGCACCACGCCGGTGTCACCAGAGGATTCCGGATCAGCCAAGTGAGCGATCAGGAGACAAGGCAACTGCGGCGCATCGCGCGCAACCTGGGTGTGGGCAACGTGCGCCGGCACATATTTCTTTGCTGCGACCAGACCGAACCGAAGTGCTGCGACCGGGAGCAATCCCTGCAGTCATGGGCGTTCCTGAAATCCCGCCTGAAAGAACTGCGGCTGGTCGACCGCGGCGGCATCTACCGCACCAAGGCTAACTGTCTGCGCATCTGCCGCGACGGCCCCGTCGCCGTCGTCTATCCGGAAGGGGCCTGGTACCACGGCTGCACGCCGGCGGTCCTCGAGGAGATCATCCAGCGCCACCTGGTGGGCGGCCAGCTGGTCGAGGAGAACCTGATCACCGTCTCACCGCTGCACGGGAACGAGGCGCACGACGAGGAATAGGCCCGCTGCTCAGCCGGCCCGGCGCCAGCGGCCGTGCTGGCGCACCACTCTCCCCTCCTCTTCCAGCTTGCCGAGATGGGCGCGCAGGGAATATTTGGCCAGCGGCAGCAGCCTCGGGTCCACCTCGTCGTATACGGCGGCCAGCAGTACGTCGATATCGCAGGGCTCGATGCGCGCCAGGCGCTCCAGCACCTTGGCCTCACGCTCGTTGCGGTGGGCGATGATCCAGTTCACTACCGCATCGGGCGACTCCAGCATCTCGCCGTGACCCGGCGCAATGCGCGCTAGGCCGTAGGTCTTAAGCAGTTCGAGGGAGCGCAGGTACTCGCCCATGTTGCCATCCGGCGGCGCGATCACCACGGTCGAGCCGTTCATGATGTGGTCGCCGGTGAAGAGCATGCTCTCGTCGGTCAAGAGATAACAGGCATGGTTGGAGGCGTGGCCCGGCGTGTGGATGACCTCCAGGGTATAGCCGGCAGAAACAATACGCTCGCCGTGGGAGACTGCCCGGTCGGGGCTGAACGCGCGGTCGTTCTCCGGCGTCGGCGGCGGCGGCATGCCGAGCAGTTCGGCGCCGGTACGCTCCGCCAACAGCGTCGCTCCCGGCGAATGATCCCGGTGGGTGTGGGTGGCCAGCACCCGGCGCAGCCGCTCGCCCGCCGCCTTGATGATCAGCTCGATATGGGCCTCGTCCGCCGGGCCCGGATCGATCACGGAGATCTGTTCGGTGCCGATGAGGTAGGTGTTGGTGCCGGGCCCGGTCATCATCCCGGCATTGGGCGCGACGATGCGCGAGACCAGCGGCGAGATCCGCTCCAGACGGCCGGCGACGAGTCCTCTCATCCGGCCTCCGCGTAGCCCTCGTCCCAGGGCATGAGCACACGGTGCCCGTCTTCGCTGCCGACTACCCTGGGCAGTATCTCCTCGATCGACGACTTGTCCCGGGTCGCCATCGCATCCAGTAACTGCCCGGTCGTGCGGTAGTCGCGGATCAGCGATAGATTGGAGACGGTGGGCGGATGCAGGCGGAGCTGCTTGCGCATGGCGGGCTCCAGCGCGTCGCAGGGGCGGATCCACAGACTCTCGACGGTCTCGCGACCGTCGTGCGCGCCGTGCTGGCCCGGCGGCACGCCGGCAACAAAGAAACGGGTGGCATAGCGCCGCGGCAATACCGCCGGTGTCGTCCAGAAGCTGACATAATACAAGCGGTTGCACGCGAGCCGCAGCCCTTCCCGGCGGCAGAGCTCCAGGGCGCTCATGCGCCCGGCGTCCAATTCCACCCGATAACGGGCGAACTCGGCCTCGCGCCCGGCGGCGGCGGGGTCGGCGTAACGGCCGGCAGTGTCGCAGGCGAGCAGATAGCCGCTCTCCTCGAAGGTCTCGCGGATACCCGCCACCCAGAAGCGCAGCCCGCCGGTTGCCAGCCCCAGCAGCGCACTCGCGGCGGCGTCGTCCAGGCCGCTGCACACGGCCTCCAGGTCGAGCTCCTCGTCCGTGCCGGCGGCGACCCCGCCGGGGAACACCCAGGCACCGCCGAAGTCCGCCTTGCCGTGGCGCTTCATCATGAAGACTTCCACGCCGTCGGCGCCATCGCGCACCAGCATCACCGTGGCGGAATCCACCGGCTCCGCCGGCGCCGCTTCGGTTTTACGCAAGTCTGTGTCCTCAGTCGGCATCGGTTGATAGGATAATTGATAGCATACCGCGAGCAGGCCACAGCGAGAAAAATCCGATGAAGCTGATCACCGCAATTATCAAGCCGTTCCGGCTGGACGACGTCCGCAACGCTCTGGCCGAAGTCGGCATCCAGGGCATGACCGTCACCGAGGTCAAGGGCTTCGGACGCCAGCGCGGCCACACCGAACTCTACCGGGGAGCGGAGTATGTGGTGGATTTCCTGCCCAAGGCGAAGATCGAGGTGGCCGTGGGCGACGACATGGCCGAGCGCGTGGTGGACACCATCTGCGACGCCGCACGGACCGGCAAGGTGGGCGACGGCAAGATCTTCGTCGCGAATCTCGACCAGGTGGTCCGCATCCGCACCGGCGAATCCGGCGAGCAGGCGATCTGACCCGCTGACCACCGCCCGCGTCGCCTGCCTGCGTTAAAGATTGTATGCAATTTGCAACAAACGGGGCGGGCCTGTGACCGAATCATGCCCGCGCCGGCGCCAGCAGGCGCAAGCCCGTTGTATTGCTTGTATACAATCGGCTATCCTCAACGCGACCCAATAACGTAAAAAACGACATCTCGGGCGGGTTGTTGCAGAAATGCCGCGCCGCGTCATCAAACAGCGGAGGGGACGCTAATGAAGATATTGTTATCGGCGGCACTGGGTGCCGTCTCACTGGTCGGTCTCGGCTATCCCGTCGCCGGTCTTGCCCAGCAAGCGGGGGCGGGACTCTCCATCGAGGAGATCGTGGTCACCGCCCGTAAGCGCGAGGAATCGCTGCAGGAGATCCCGATCGCGGTCTCCGCCTTCGACGCGCAGACCATCGAGAACCGGGGACTGCAGTCCATCGACGACGTCTCCCGCTTCACGCCCGGTCTCAGCTTCTCGAAGGCCTTCGGGCGTGCGACAGAGCGGCCTGTGATCCGCGGCCAGAGCAATGTGCTCGCCGGCGTGCAATTCGGGGTCGAGGCCGGCGCGGCTTATTTCGTGGACGGCGTCTACTATCCGGGCGACATCCAGAACCTGGACCTGGGCGACCTGGAACGGGTCGAAGTAATAAAGGGTCCGCAGAGCGCACTCTACGGCCGCAACACCTACTCCGGCGCTATCAACTTCGTCACCAAAGGCCCGACCGACGAATTCTCCTTCAATGCGAAGGCGCTCGGCGCCAGCGATGGCGAGACCGAATTCCGCGCAACCTTCTCCGGCCCCATCATCGGTGATGTGCTCGGCGGCAGCCTGACGGCGCGCAGCTACGATTACGATGGCGAATGGACCAACACGGTCACCGGTGGCGGCGTCGGTGACGAGTCGTCTCGCTCCGTGAGTGGCGTGCTCGACTGGACGCCAGCCGAGACTTTCCGCCTGCGGACCCGCGTCCAGTACAACAACGACGACGACGGGCCGCCGGCGCTGTTCCTGCAACCGGCGGAATCCAACAATTGCTTGCCCGGTTTCCGCTCGATGGCGTCCTGGGCCTTGAGCGGCAGCACCAACAACAATCAGTACTACTGCGGGGCCATCGAACCGGCGCCGGTCGCGCTGAACACGGACGCCATCCCGGGAGCGAGCCCTCAGGTGCCTGGCATCCCCGAGGGCAGCACGTTCTTCGGCACGATATACGGCAGCGGCGACGGCACCGCTTTCGATGGCCTCGAGCGCGAGCAGACCCTGGTCAGCCTGCTCGCCGACTGGTCGTTCGGCGCGGGCTATGAGCTGACGGCCTCCGGCGCGCTGCGCTCCGACGAGGTGAAGACGGGATACGACAGCGACCACACTTCGATCAATTTCTTCTTCCCGCCGTTCTTCTTCCCACCGGGCTTCCAGCAGGAGGCGCTGTTCGCCAACACCAGCCGTGACGATGTGGACGACTACTCGACGGAGCTGCGTCTGGCATCTCCGACCGACCGTGCATTGCGCTGGCTGCTCGGCGGCTTTTTCTATTCCCAGGAACTCGAGGGTACCGATATTACTTTCGCCCGACCGGAGGGCGGTGGTCCGCTGGCCGACGTCTCGGATACGCGCAATCAGGCGGTATTCGGCTACATCGAGTACGATTTCAACGATCGGTGGACCGTATCGCTGGAGGGACGCTACGCTGAAGAGACGAAACAACTCTGGCAGGCGCCGACGAACGATTTTCCGCAGGGCTTCAATGATCGCGATGAATGGACGAATTTCACTCCGCGCGCCACCCTCGATTACCAGATCAGCGAAGACACCCTCCTCTACGGCGTTATCGCCAGGGGCATCAAGCCGGGCGGCTTCAATGGCAACCCGGGACGTGCCACCAACCAGGTAACTTACGAGCAGGAGGAATCCTGGAACTACGAGCTGGGCCTCAAATCCAACCTCTCGGAAGGCAGGGTACAGTTCGCCGGCGCGCTTTATTTCATCGACGCCGAAGACATCCAGTTGACGACGCCGGTGCCGGACCAGACAGGGAGCGCGCTGACATCCATCGCGACCAATCAGGGATCCGGCGAGGTATTCGGCCTGGAAATCGACATCCGCGCCATCGTTTCCGAGCAGCTCGACGTTGGTATGACCTACGCGCTAGCCGATTCGCAGTTCACCGAGGGCTGCGATGATTTCCAATGGACGCTGACCAGCGGCGGCGGCGAGCTGCAGCCAGGCGGCGAATCCGTGAGTGCAGACTTCACCGGTAACGGCGACTGCTCCATCGAAGGCAAGCAGTTCCCAATCTCGTCCAAGCACCAGGCGAGCGCCTTCTTCAACTGGTACAAGCCGGTGGCCGGCGGCAACGAGTTCTTCGTCACCGGCGATGTGACCTATGAGTCGAAGAAGTTCGTTCAGGTGCACAATCTGGCTTACGCGCCGGCGGCGACGGTCGCAGGCCTGCGCGTGGGCTATCAGACCGGCAACTGGAAGGTCACGGCATTCGCGCGGAATCTGTTCGACGAAGACGCAACGGTCATCGCCACGCGCTGGCTGGCGATCCCCTACCTGTCGCCCGGGCTTTCACTGAACACGGCCTCCTTCGTGCCAGGCACGGCCACCGGCGCGCCGCGCGCTTTCTTCGGCACCCTGCGCCGCGGACGCCAGATCGGCCTGGAATTCACCTACTCCTTCGCCGGCCGCTGATCAGCCTGCACTCCCCGCCCCCTGCCGCAATGCGGCGGGGGGCTTTTTTTTCGTCGCGGCGAAATATCGCAGCATCCCGACTGGTCTACTGGCACGTAAGAGGTCAATCTGAACGGTATGAGCGCATCCGAAGCGGCCCTCGTGCTGTTCTGCAAACCGCCGACACGATCGAAACAGCGGCTGATTCCGGCTCTTGGCCGAGGCCCGACTGCCGAATTGGCGAGCCACCTGCTGGGATGCGCGCTGGAAGACGCCGCCGCCTGGGCGGGTCCCGTCGTGCTCTCTCCAGCGAGCCGCACTGACACAGTGTGGGCGCAGAGCCTCGCGCCGCCGGGGGCGGCGGTTCTGCCCCAGCCGGCAGGCAACCTGGGAGAGAGGCTGAACGGGATCGATACGCAGCTGCGGGCTGCAGGCCACCGCACACTGCTGTTCATCGGCATGGACTGTCCCCTGCTCGACGTGGCAGTGCTCGACGACGCGGCCCGCGCTCTGGAGGAAACGGATGTCGCGCTCGGGCCGGCCGAGGACGGCGGCGTGGTCTTCATGGGCAACTCGCGCCCCTGGCCACCGCTGGCCAACCTGCCCTGGAGCACGGGGTGGCTGGGCGCGGCGCTGGCCGCGGCCTGCGAGGCCGAAGGGCTGGGGGTTCGCCGCCACGGGCTCTGGCCGGATGTGGACCGGGCCAGCGATCTCGCGCCGCTGTCTGCCGCACTGGCCGACGACTCGCGGATTGCCCGCCGGCAACTGCGCGCATGGCTCCTGCGTCGCGAACGCAGGCCATCAACCTAGAACGGGGAGATTCATGAGTTCACGAAAGCGCATTCTGATTCTGGTTTCGGGCCTCGTCGCGCTCGGCTTCCTGATATGGGCCCTGCCCGTCGGCGGCATTATCGAAGCGGTGGTCACCTGGATCGGCGAACACCGCGAGACCGCCTGGCTCGCCTTTTTTGCGAGTTACGTGATCGCGAGCGTCTTCATGATCCCCGGCTCCATCCTGACGGTGGCGGCCGGATTCCTGTTCGGCGTCGTCTACGGCACCGTCGTCGTCAGCGTCTCCAGCGTAGCCGGTGCGACGGCGGCCTTCCTGGTCGGGCGGACGCTCGGCCGGGAATGGGTGCGGCGCAAAGTCGGCGGCGACCGGCGCCTCGCCGCCATCGATACCGCCACCCGCGACCGCGGGTTTATGATTGTCATGCTGCTCCGGCTCTCGCCGGTATTCCCGTTCAACGCACTGAACTACTTCCTCAGCCTGACCGGCGTGAAGACGGGTCACTACGTGCTCGCTTCCTGGATCGGCATGCTGCCGGCCACCATCCTGTACGTCTACATCGGCTCTGCGGCGCAGGATCTGGCTGCCCTGCTGGCCGGTGAATACGAAGCCGGCACGGCAGGCGACATCCTGTTCTTTGCCGGACTGGGCGCCACAGCATTGGTTACCGTGCTTGTGACCCGCTATGCGACACGTACACTGCGCGGAGAACTCGCGCGGGCGGAGGCGACGAATCCATGAGCGACAGTGTATTGAACGAGGGCGGTCAGCCGGGGTATCCCGGCGCGGAGGCCGACGCCGAGTGGCGGCGCCTGGTATTCCCCGCGGACTACCGCAACCCCGCGCCCGCGGACCGCTACCACGTGGTGGTCGTCGGCGCCGGTCCCGGCGGGCTGGTCACGGCCATCGGCGCGGCGGGGCTCGGCGCCCGGGTAGCGCTGGTGGAGCGACACGCCATGGGCGGTGACTGCCTGAATGCCGGCTGCGTGCCCTCCAAGGCGCTGCTCGCCATGGCGAAGCGGCGCCGGGCGGGCGGCGGCGGGCAGCCGCACTTCGACGAGGCTTTCGCCTGGCTACGCTCGGTGCGTGCCGGAATCGCCCATCACGATTCCGTGGAGCGCTACAGCGAGGCGGGTGTGGACGTATTCCTCGGCGAGGCCAGATTAATCGACGGCCACACCGTGGCCGTGGGCGATGCCCGCCTGCGCGCGCGCTCGGTGGTGATCGCCACGGGCAGCCGCGCCGCCATGCCGCCCATCGACGGCCTGGCCGAGGCGGATCCGCTGACCAACGAGACTTTCTTCGACCTGCGTGAGCAGCCCCGCCGGCTGGCGATCCTCGGCGCCGGTGCCGTCGGCTCGGAACTGGCGCAGGCGATGGCGCTGCTCGGCACCGAAGTGCACCTGTTCGAGATGGCTGATCGGCCGCTGGCGGCGGAGATTCCCGCCGCCGGAGAGCTGGTCGCCGCCCGGCTCAGGGAAGACGGCGTCCACTGCCATTTCAGCGCCGCGGTCGAGTCGGTCCGGCGGCAGAACGGCGCGGTGACGGTCCGCGCCGGGGACGTCACGGCCGAGGCGGATGCCGTGCTGGTCGCGCTCGGGCGTCAGCCCAATGTCGAGGGCCTGGATCTCGAGGCGGCCGGCGTGGACTATGACGCCCGCGACGGCATCCGTGTGGACGAGCGGCTGCGCACGTCGAATCGCGCCGTCTACGCCATCGGCGACGTGGCCTCGCGGCAGCGCTACACCAGCAACGCGGACCGGCAGGCTCGGGTCGTGATCCGAAACGCCCTGTTCCCGGGCAGCGGTTCGATGGATGCCCGCCACGTGACCCGGTGTGTCTACACGCAGCCCGAGGTCGCTCACGTCGGCGCGGAGCAGACGGAACTGGCGGAGGACGGCTTCGACGTCTACGAGGTCGAATGGGGCGAACTCGACCGGGGCCGGGCCACCGGCGATACCACAGGCTTCGCCCGGGTACTGACGGAGAAAGGCGGCGACCGGATACTATCGGCCACGCTGGTGGGCAGCGATGCCGGGGAGCAGATCGCGCCGCTGTCGATCCTGGTGGCTCGCGGCGAGGGGCTGGCTGCCCTGGATCCGGCCGTCTTCGCCTACCCTACCCGCGCCGAGTACCTGCGGCGGCTGGCTGATGCCTATAACCGCAGCCGGCTCACGCCGTTCGTCGCCAGGCTGTTCCGAATCTGGCTCAGGCTGCGCGGGTGAGTGGCGATCGCGTCGCCGTCGTCGTTCCAGTGCGCGGGGACGCGGGACCGCTGGCAGACCTGCTCGGCCGCCTCGGCAGTGAGCCGGACGAGAGGATCGTGGTGAGCGC
Source organism: uncultured Woeseiaceae bacterium (assembly GCA_964427415.1). GTDB lineage: Bacteria > Pseudomonadota > Gammaproteobacteria > Steroidobacterales > Woeseiaceae > Lentisalinibacter. The sequence goes on from CAYRUH010000037.1 coordinate 33,026, forward strand.
CGGTGACGACCCGGCCATAGAACGCATCTGTGCGCAGACAGGAGCACGCTGCCTGACCGCGCGGGCGGGCCGCGGACCGCAGCAGCACGCAGGCGCGGTGGCTGCGGAGAGCGACTGGCTATGGTTCCTGCACGCGGACGCACTGCCCTGCCAAGGATCGGTCGCACAGATCCGCGAGGCCGGAGGGCTTGGCGCCGTGGGCGGCTATTTCCGGTTCCGCTTCCAAGGCCCGCAGACGGGCGGACGCCGGCTGCTGGCGGCGTTGATCAACATCCGCGCCCGCATCGGTATTCCCTACGGCGACCAGGGGCTGTTCTTCCGGCGCGACGTCTATCTGGATTGCGGCGGCTTCCCGGACGAGCCGTTGTTCGAGGAGGTGCGTCTGGTCAGGCGTGCACGGCGCCGCGGCGCCTTCGCGGGGCTGCCCATGCCGCTCGGCGTCTCGCCCCGGCGCTGGGAGCGGGACGGCTGGATCCGCCGCACGCTGGGCAATCGCATGCTCGCTTTGGGCTATGCTATTGGGTTTTCCCCGCGCCGCCTGGCGCGCATTTACGAGAACCGCAAGGAGAACCGGGTGAACCGGCAGACACGATTATGACCATCTACGCTGGCAATTCCTGGGCGCTCAGGCTCGTTCCCGGCTGGACCGGCCGCAGCGAGGACGACGCCGAAGTGCTCTATCACCCCGAGGGCGCCGGTGCCCTGCGCGTAAGCGCGGCGCGCAAGGACGATCCGGTCACGGATGCGGATCTGCAGGGTTTCGCGGTCCAGCATCCGCAGGAAGGCGCCAGCGTGCAGGCCGTGGAATGCGGAGAATTCAGGGGTTTCCTGTATGAGATCGAGGGCGAGAGCGTCCTCGTGCGGCAGTGGTTCCTGCGGGCCGGCAATCTTGCGCTGTTCCTCACCTACAACTGCTCGCTGGAGCATGCGGGCGAGGAGGACGAAGCACTGGACACCATGCTCGATACCATGAGTCTCGACGATGACTGAACGCCAGCCCCGGCACCGCCAGTCCCTGTATCGCACGAGAGACGGCGAGCCGCGCGGCTATATCGATGCCCATGCGCTCGACGAACTGTGGTTCCACACCGGCACGGCCTGCAACCTGGCCTGCCCTTTCTGCCTGGAGGGGTCCAAGCCGGGGGACACGCGGCTCGACCGGATCACTCTCGAGGACGTGCAGCCGCTGATGGCGGAGGCATGTGGCCGGGGTGTGCGACAATTTTCGTTCACCGGCGGCGAGCCGTTCATAGTCAAGGACTTCGTGCGCATCCTGCGCCACGCCGCTTCGCTGCGCCCGTGCCTGGTGCTGACCAACGGCACCGAGCCGGTGCTGAAGCGGCTGAAGCAAATCGGGAGCCTCAGGGATTGCGATCAGCCGATCTCGTTCCGCGTCAGCATCGACTGGCCGGAGCGCGATCGTCATGATGCGGGGCGCGGCGCCGGCACCTTCGATCAGGCGCTGGAGGGTATGCGGTCTCTCGCCGCTCTGGGTTTTCCAGTCTCGATGGCCCGCCAGGCAGAGAAGGACGAGGACGGCGCGGCGGCGGACGACGCCTTCCGCGAGCTGTTCGCGGCCAACGGCATCGACCGTGACACCCGCATCGTGTCATTCCCGGATTTCGGCACGCCGGGCAGTGCTCTCGCCGTCCCGGAGATCACCGAAGACTGCATGGTCCGCTATCACACGGAGGAATCCCGGCGCGGGTTCATGTGCGCCCATTCGCGAATGGTGATCAAGAAAGATGGCCGCATGCGGGTCTACGCCTGCACACTGGTCGACGACGATGAGGACTACGACCTGGGTGGCAGCCTGGCGGAAGCTGACGGCCGCGTCTACCTGCGCCACCACCGCTGCTACAGCTGCTTCGCCTACGGCGCCTCCTGCAGCGAAACTTGAGCGTGCTGAGGGTGCTGCCGAGGGTGCCGGACCGAACTTTTGCAACTTTCTGAACTTATTGCCCGAACAACCGGGTAAGCGTTCTGCGCGCAAGCGTCGAAACGCAAGAAAGTTGCAAAAGTTCGGTCCGGCACCTGCTA
>CAYRUH010000038.1:0-33885 GCA_964427415.1 uncultured Woeseiaceae bacterium
TACGCATCCCAATGACATTCCTGCCAAAATAGCCACATGAATAATTGCCCACATCGCCGAGAAATACAGGTTGCGCCGATGATGGATTGGACGGAAGGATTCTGAATCGCTGTTTAGGATCAGTAGCTTACTTAATCAGTGTAGCGGTAAGTCGCACCAATGTCGCACCGTGCTTTTTGGTCATTTCGACAAGAAATGGAGCTTGACGAAGTCGGTTTCTCGACTTGCGATCGGCGAATCATGGTTCTTCCAGAGGGTCGGGCCGCCGAAAGGGTAGGCGGCTAACGATAGAGAATATCGGTCGGCAATGAGTCCTGTATTCCACGGATTCAGCTCGAGCGTTTCAACGTCAGTACATTCTCCGACTTCACCTCCTGCATGACGACGTACGTGCTCGTCTCCCTGACATGCGGAAGTGAAGCCAGCTCGTCACCAAGGAAATCGCGGTATTCCTGCATATCCGCTGCTCGCACCTTTATGAGGTAGTCGAATCCGCCGGACACCATGTGACATTCCTGGACTCTGTCCAGGCGCCGAACCGCGCGGTTGAAATCCTCGAGACTCGCGGTGGAGGTGCTATCGAGCTTGAGCTCGACGAATGCGAGGAGTCCGGCGCCCAGCCTGTGAGCATCCAGCAGGGCTCGGTAGCCTTTGATGTACCCGTCCCGTTCGAGTCTCTTTACCCGGTCCAGGCAGGATGGCGGACTGAGATGCACTCTTTCGGCCAGCTCGACATTGGTGATGCGGCCGTCATTCTGCAGCGCTTCCAGGATCCGATAGTCGGTCAGGTCGAGCTTCCTAAACTTCTTCGGCATCGCGATCTCTTTGCGGCTTTTTGCGGAATTATATTAGGAGAAACGGAGAAAATAATCCAAAAATATTGTCAATTAGCACCGATAATCTCCCATTCGTGAGGGGAGATTGATCATGACGGATACGTTTTCCGCTGCCGACCATCGGCGCCGAATCAGACGGCATACACACGAGGACGAGGCGACTAGCGTCGCCAGGCTGCTAGCTGAGCCTTCGTTGACGGAGGCAGAGCAAAGTCGGGCATCGGCGTTCGCCGGGCAACTGATCGGAGACTGTCGCAGGCGATCGTCTCGGGCCGGCCTGTCGGATCAGTTTCTGCAGGAATACGGTCTCAACACGCGGCAGGGAATCGCCATGATGGAGCTGGCGGAAGCGCTGCTTCGGGTGCCAGATGCCGCGACCCGGGACAATCTGATTGCGGAAAAGATCCGGGCTGGAGACTGGCGTTCGGCGGCGGCCACATCGGGCTCGTTTCTTGTGAATCGGGCCACGAATGCTCTGGCATGGGCCGACCGTCTGGTCGGTCCCGAAGAAGGAGAATGGTTCAATTCTCCGGAGGAGAAGCGTCGAGTTCTGGGGGCGCTGTCACGACCGCCGATCAGGCTGGCCGCGGATCGAGTAATGCGCCTGATGGGCCGGCAGTATGTACTGGGCTCGGCGATACAAGATGCCCTCAATCGTGCTCGCGCGCACAAACCCGAGGGCCTGCGATATTCATTCGACATGTTGGGGGAAGCAGCGCGAACCACGCAGGCAGCGGAGCGCTATTTCCGTGAGTATTCGGCGGCCATCACGGCGGTCGGAGAGAACAGTGCGCGGCAGCCGCCAGAGGAGGCCGACGGAATCTCGGTGAAGCTCTCCGCACTTCATCCCCGCTACGAATACTCGCACCGGGACCGGGTGATGGCCGAGCTCCTGCCTCGCATCCGGGATCTCTGTCGACACGCACAGCGGTACGGCCTCGGCCTGACCATCGACGCGGAGGAAGCCGATCGACTGGAGCTCTCGCTGGATATTTTCGAGACCCTGGCTGGCGCGCCGGAGCTGGCCGGCTGGGATGGCCTCGGCATTGTCGTCCAGGCCTACGGGAAGCGGTCGCCTTTGGTGGTCGATTGGCTCGCCCAGTTGGCGCGGGAGACCAACCGGCGAATTCCGGTACGCCTCGTGAAGGGTGCGTACTGGGATACGGAGATAAAGCGGGCGCAGGAAGCGGGACACACCGACTATCCGGTGTTCACGCGCAAAGCGAACACGGATCTCTGCTACGAGGTCTGCGCCCGCAAGCTCCTGGAGGCGGGGGAAGCACTGTACCCACAGTTCGCGACCCACAATGCCTATACGATCTCCATGATTCGGGAATTGGTTGCAGGCCGGGACCGGTGCTACGAATTTCAGCGGCTCCACGGGATGGGGCAGCTCGTTTATGAGGCCCTTGCGACTCACTGTGACGATACCGATATCCCTCTGCGGATCTATGCACCGGTAGGCCCGCATGCCGAGCTCTTGCCCTATCTGGTCAGGCGCTTGCTGGAGAATGGCGCGAACAGCTCGTTCGTTAATCACTTCCTCGACGAGCACGTACCGCCCGAAGAACTGACGTCGAATGTGCGTAAGGCAGTCATGGCCAGCGCGGCACGGCGCCATCCGCGCATTCCTTTGCCGGAAGACATTCTGCGGCATCAGGGCGATCATCGACGGTTCACACCGGGCATCGACCTTGCCAACCCCGACGTGATCGCTGGGCTGACTGAGCGCATCGAGACGGTATTCGCAACACGGTGGCAGACGGGCCCCATAATCGGCGGCCGTACGCGAACCGAAGGCGCGGCGGAGATAGCCTGTCCTGCCGATCGGACCCGGCTGGTAGGTACCTGCCGAGGAGCCGACAGAAACGATATCGACACGGCGCTGCGGTTGGCCGATGGCGCTCATGCTGAATGGAATGCCGGCGGTGCCCACGCCCGGGCGGGTATTCTCGAGCGTGCCGCGTGTCTGCTGGAAGGTTGTATGGAAGAGTTTACCGGGCTCCTCGCTTTGGAGGCGGGTCGAACCCTGGCCGACGGCGTCTCAGAAGTCAGAGAGGCCGCCGATTTCCTCCGCTATTACGCGAGTCAGGCTCGTCGCTGGGAGAATGGGCCTGTGGCGGAGGGGAGGGGATCCGCCGACGAACGCTCGTCGGGCCTTCGGGGCAGGGGAATCTTCTTTTGTATCAGCCCGTGGAATTTCCCACTGGCGATATTCACTGGCCAGATCTCCGCGGCACTTGCAGCTGGCAACTGCGTGATCGCCAAGCCTGCCGATCAAACCCCGATCGTCGGATCCGTCGCAGTGAGGCTTTTGCATGAAGCCGGAGTCCCGGCGGATGTCCTCCATTTCCTGCCGGGAGACGGCCCGACGCTCGGTCGAGTGATACTCCCCGATCCGAGGATCCAGGGTGTCGCATTCACCGGGTCTACTGCCGTTGCACGCATCATTTGGGGGCAGCTCGCCGAGCGGGAAGGGGAGTCCCCGGTGCTTATCGCAGAGACCGGTGGACAGAATTGCATGGTGGTTGATTCCTCGGCGCTTCCGGAGCAGGTTGTGGATGACGTCGTGCGATCGGCATTCTCGAGCGCGGGGCAGAGGTGCTCGGCACTGCGCGTCCTTTATCTTCAGAACGACATCGCGGACCATGTCATCGAGATGTTGACGGGGGCCATGGCCGAACTGACGATCGGCGAGCCCTGGCGGCTAAGCACGGACGTGGGACCTGTGATCGACGAGCGGGCTCGAAGCCGCCTGTTAGCCCATGTCCGGAGAATGAAAAAGGAGGCGCGATTACATTTCGCTTGTGAAGTGTCCGGTGCTGCAGGCGATGGGACGTTCGTTGGACCCCATTTGTTCGAGCTGTCAAGTATCCGGCAATTGGACGACGAGGTATTCGGTCCCGTGCTTCACGTAATCCGGTATGACCGCAAGCGACTGGATGGCGTGGTGGATGAGATCAACAGTACCGGGTACGGTCTGACAATGGATGTACACAGTCGCATCGAGAATTTTGCGGAGCGCGTCTTTAAGAGGACGCGCGCAGGCAACAACTATGTTAACAGGGACATGATCGGTGCCGTCGTCGGAGTACACCCTTTCGGCGGCAATGGTCTTTCCGGCACAGGCCCAAAGGCGGGTGGACCTCATTATCTTCCGCGATTCGCGCAATGCGACATGGATGTCGGTGATGCCGCTTTCTTATCGCAATCAGGGCGCGTGTGCGAACCAGACCGAAATAGACCAGCAGATGATCAGGTAGCGTCAGACCCATATCGGTGTGAAGGCATCGTCCTCACAGCCAGAGCGGCATTTCTAAAATGGGATGCGCTTGGAGGTATTCGACGCGCCACCATTTTGGAGGCGATCGCGAAGCGGCATGAAGAGGGATCGGACGTCGCGAGAGCCTGCATCTATTATGCACGGTGGGCCCGTTCCTTATTCGGTCGATCTGAACCAATGCCGGGACCTGCGGGCGAAGAGACCAGACTGAGTCGCCAAGGCCTCGGGATTGTCGCCTGCGGCTATGATGGAACGCGCTCATTACGTGATTTTTCGGTGCGTATCATAGAAGTTCTCGCGGCCGGGAATGCGGTTATTGCGTTTACGGTAGGAGTGGACAATATCGCTGCGAAGGAGCATTGTGCGGCATTCGTGGCGCCCTCCATGCCAACTGGGCTAATTCAATGGGTATCGGCCGCGGATGCAAGATCGCTAATAAGGACAGACACCCGTATCGCGGGAATATCTTGGATCGGAGAATCGCGAATCCCTATGGGTATACAAGCGGAACTGGCCGGGCAGGCGCGAGAGATCGTGCGGATTTGCGTAACTGAACAGACGAAAGTGGATCGCTTGCGATTTGCGATAGAGAAGACAGTGACGACGAATACGATGGCAGCGGGGGGCAATACCGAACTACTGAGTTTGTCCGATCCAATCAATTAGACTGCCCGGGCCCTTCCGGGACCCGGGCAATGCTGTGGCGTGGATCAAGAGTAAGCCGCGGGAAGACGGAGATTATCCGACTATGAGATGTTTTTCCCAGCGACTGGTCGGCACTCATCACCAGTTGTAATTATAGTTGACAGTGACGAACCGCCCGGGAGCGGCGATAAAGTCTCTGTCGTTACTCTTGGCCTCGAGTGGTTGAGGAATGTACTGATCATCGAGCAGGTTATTCACCGCGACCGAGAGGCGACCGGGGCCGACGCTCCATCCAACTGAAGTATCGACAAGGAACAGGGAACTCACGTCTCCCTCATTCGATGCAGTACTCCCGGGGAAGCGATCTTGAGAATCGGCCCAGATAAACTGAAACATCAGGTCGATGTCGCCATTCAGCTGATGATTCAAGTATCCTGTAAGCTTTATCGGCGCAATACGCGTGCCAGGCAGATCGGTGAAATCCCCATCGTCGTTGATATCGCGTTCACCGTCTTGCCAAGACAGCGTGCCACCGACAGTCGTATTAGTACTTAGGGAACCATCTAATGTTGCCTCAAAGCCCCAGACACGTTCGGGGGCTCTCTCGACTTCCCGGATCTGTGTCCCGTTGGGCAGCGTGATCGTCGTGAACGTCGCACCGAGATCGGAATCCGAGTAAAAAGCAGCTGCCGTATAAAAGAAAGACCCTATGCTTCCCCGCGCCCCGATCTCGTAGCTGTCGACCAGCTGGGGTTCTGCGTTCGCAGCGGCATTGACGGAGGGTGCCGTTGTCCACCTTACGGCGTTCAAGATCTCCGCGGAGCTCATCCCACGTGAGTAGTTGCCGAAAACTGAAAACGCATCATTAAACGTGTAAACGAAGCCCGCATTCGGCAGCCATTCATCGAATGCAAACTCACCACCCTCGACGAACTGTTCCTGGAATGTAGGCGGTGCGATGAAGTTCGGGATGACGATGAAATCATCGAATTGCGGTTCGAGTCGCTCGTGCCGGACTCCTGCATTGAGAATGAGACGGTTGAAAGTCGCATCGAGCTGCACGAACTGTGCGAAGGAAGGTTGCTCGACCGGGGGTGATATGTAGGGGATCGTCTCCATGGTCACAGGTGAGTCCATCTCGACGAGTTCGTAGTCGAACCCCCACACAAGATTGAGCGGTCGATCTCCCTCTCGCAAGCGTGTATCCACCGTGAGTTTCGCACCGGTACGGGTCTGCAGGTTGTCATTGGTGCCTATATCGCGTGCCCCTCCCAGCGCGGCGCTGGGCAGCGTGAATAAATCGGAGAAGTTGTTGCGCTTCATCTGATAGATAGAAAACTCAACGCCGCTATTCAAAAGATCATCGTGGGTGTACGAACCGCGGTAAAGTTCGGTTTCGACGAACAACGGGTCCTGATCGGCCACCTCTCCGTCTCCATCGGTGTCGAGGAGGGCGAGGGCATTACCATCTCTCACGCCGACGGGCCAGTCGACAGCCTCGGCCTTGATGTTGTTGTCCGCGTCTCCGCCGATGGGCTGGTACCGGTCATGCTCCTCGTACTTGTAATAGTTGGCGGCGACCTCAATTCGTTGCCGGTCGTCGATATCGTAGCCGAACACCGCGTTCCAGCTGATATCGAAGTTCTCGTCGAGGCTACGCTGGGTCGGAATGCGGTCGCCGTCGCCGTCGAACTTGCTGTTGAAGCGTTCGTACGCTCCGAACAGGCGCAGATCAAAGGCCCCGGGCTTGGCACTGAAATCGTGCGAGACGTTGTAGGTAAGGCTGTCCCCGAGGTTAGATGTGTTGAAACCAGTGCCGACCCGGGTATTGTTGATTGTCTCGTCTGTGGTCGGTTTCTTGGTCTCGATCGAGATGACACCACCAATGGCGCCGAATCCGTACACGGCAGAGCCGCCTCTTATGATCTCGACGCGTTCGATATTACCGGGTTCGACTGCCAGAAATTCCTCCCGGAAGTCGACCAGATTGTTGTTCAGTACGACACCATCGACTACCAATTGGAGTCGCCGACCTCGGATTTGGTCCTGGCCAGTTGCATTGACGTTACCCTGAACGGAAGTTGCGAGACCCGGAACAAGCTGAGCGAGGATTCCGGACAGGTCCCTGTTGATCTCGAGCTGCGCTTCCAGCTCTTGTTCGGTGATGACCGTGATGGAGCGGGGAATCTCGCCAAGAGCGCGCTCGGCGCGGGTCGCGCTGACAACGATTTCCTCAATCTCTTGGGCCCGCGCCGATCGGGGCTCGTCGATCGCCTGGGCAAACGCGGTCCCGAGTCCCATGCTTGCTACCAATACAATTGCGGTGCCGCGGTTCAACCACCGACTTACCGGCGAAGCGTCGCTGAGCGGCGATGAAGAAGCCATTCCTGTTGTCGCAGGACGGGCTCGGAGTGGCAATTCCCGATCGGATCTCATGGCGTACCCCCTTAGGTAAAAATCAACTACCTGACTAGGCTCAATAAAGCCGTGATAGGAGGTTCTCATTGCCTCCTTGAAAGAAAATCACGGTAGCGAATATATTTGCGTATCGTGAAGAATTTTGCAAGTAATATAGAAAGTGATTATCTTTCATGGGGTTAGGGATTAGCTAGCCGCCTCGATACGAAGACCTAGTAGTTCCCGCGCCATCGCGGGCGTTGCGACGCGGTGCCCCAATAACTCAATGATGGTGGCAGCACGTTCCACGAGCTGCCCATTGGTCGCAAAGACACCCTTGTCCAGGTACAGGTTGTCTTCGAGTCCGACCCGTACGTTTCCGCCGAGCAGCGCTGACTGCGCGACGACCGGAAACTGCTGTCGCGCGACTCCGAGCGCGGCCCAGACGGCGTCCTGCGGCAGCATGTTTCGCATGTAGAGCATGGTCTCGGCATCCGCCGGTGCGCCCCACTGCACGCCAAGCACCATCTGGAACAGCGGTGGGCCGTCGACCAGTCCTTCCTCGATCAGCTGGCGGGCGAAAAGGAGATCGCCCGCCTGGAATACCTCGAGTTCCGGCTTGACACCGAGTTCCTGAAAGCGTCGCGCCATCTTGCGCAGTGTCCGCGTCGTATTGAGATAAACGAACTCGAGCGTCCCTTCGACCTGGTTGCCGGTCGTGACGTCCAGCGAGGCGATTTCCGGCTGGCACTGCTGCAGATGGACGACGCGTTCTTCCGCAGATGCGACATCGCTGCCCGGGCCCGCGCGGCCTTCGTCCTCCGGGTCGGGAATGAAATAGGCGCCCATACCCGCAGTCAGATTGATGACGATATCGGTGCCTGTCTGGCGCACCCGATCGACGACTTCCCGGAATAACGCCGGGTCCCGGCTGCCTTCCCCGGTCTCCGGGTCGCGGACGTGTATATGTGCGATGGAAGCGCCTGCTTTGGCCGCTTCGACCACCGCATTGCAGATCTGCGCCGGCGTGACCGGAAAAGCCGGATGCTTGGGGTTGAACGGTGCGCCTCCGGTGACGGCGCAGGTCAGAATGACGTCTCTCTTCACGATAATTTCCTCCTATGTCATCCGTGGGCAGCCACGAGCGAACCTCCGGAAGGAAGCGTCTCTCCCGCGGCGATGATCTCAGTCGTCCGACGCGAGAACCTCGGCGAGCAGGCTTGAGTCCACGTTGCCGCCTGTGACGACCACACCCACGCGCCGTCCTGAGAAATCGAGCTTCCCGGCGAGGAAGGCTGCGAGTGCCGCCGCACCGCCCGGCTCGGCGACGACCTTGAGCTCTCGAATGGCAAAGCGGATCGCGGCCCGGATCTCGCGGTCGTCGACGACGAGTCCGCCGGCCAGTGTGCGTCGGTTGATCTGCCAGGTGATCGCGCCGGGCTCGGGAGCCAGCAGCGCGTCACAGAGACTCTTGGCGCCGGGTTGGTTGGCAACCCGTTTGCCTGCCTGGAGCGAGCGGGCATGATCGTCATAGCCGGCGGGCTCGGCCGCGTAGACCTCGGTCCGGGGACTGAGGGCCGCGAAAGCGAGCGAGACACCTGCGATCAGCCCGCCGCCGCCGCAGCAGACGAGCAATGTGTCGATCCGGTCATCGGCCTCCTCGAGCTGCCGGCACATCTCGAGCCCGAGCGTGCCCTGGCCGGCGATGACATCGGGGTCGTCGTAGGAGGGGACGAGGACAGCACCGGTGTCCGCGCAGATGGCGCGGGCGATGTCTTCGCGGCTCTCGGTGGCGCGGTCGTAGAAAACGATATCGGCGCCGAGCCGGCGGGTGTTCTCGATCTTGATCCGCGGTGCATCGGATGGCATAACGATAGTCGCTGCAAGCTCGAGGCGGGCCGCCGCCGCCGCTACGCCCTGGGCGTGGTTTCCGGATGACCATGCGACCACCCCGGCGTTACGCTCGGCGGGCGTGAGCTGTGACAGTCGATTGTAAGCGCCGCGAAATTTGAACGAGCCGGATATCTGCAGTGGTTCGGCCTTCACCCAAAGGACGGCGGCCCCGGCCGGGGCGTCTGTCAGCCTCAGTAACGGGGTGCGGCGCGCCGCGGCGGCCAGTCTGTCTGCGGCAAGACAGATGTCGTCGAAATCGGGGAGGTCGGTGGGCATCGCTGTGCTACTCCTGGTGCTACTTGGTTATGACGCGCCCTGCCGGCGGCGACGCTCGAGGGAACGCCGAGCCGGCATCGCAACCTGGCGGCGGAGCGAGGTCCACTGCAGAAAGGCCACGAGCCCGGTTATCGATAGAGCGATCAGGATCAGGCCGCCGAGCGACAGCAGGAGTCCCAGAATCGGCTCCCCGATAATTCCGGCATGGATTGGGAATATCCGTTTCATCACGCCGGTTCCGGTGCCGAGCGAATCGGCGGAGAAGCGCACGAGCGTCGTGAGTGAGTCGGGGGCCAGATAAACGAAGCTCGTGCCATCGGAGTGCCATTCGCCTGGCTGTTGGAACCGAAAGCCGGCGCTCTCATTGCATTCGAGGGGGCGTATGAGCAGTGACAGGCGTCCCTTCGGCATCTCCTGCTCCGCGGTCCGTATCTGTGCTGAGAGCGACGCCGGCGTGCTCGTGCAGGATTCCAGGCTTGGACGCGGCGGGTATGGTTCTCCTCCGAGCAGACCTCTGAGTACCGCACCACTGGTATCACCGAACGCTACGGCGACGCCGGTGATCACGGTCAGGAAGGCAACCGGTAATACAGCGAGCCCGAGGACGCGGTGGAAGCGATTGAGATGCGGGCGGGAGAGTTGGCGCAGTCGCAAATGAGCGACTTTGGTATGCCGCGCAAAAGGAAGCCAGGTGTAAAGCGCGGATACCAGCAGGGTGAGCATGAGGATGCCTCCGAAGCCCACGACGGCCTTGCCACCTTCAGGAATCAGCAGGTGTGTATGCAGTGCTTCGGTAGCGGCGAGGAGCGAACGGGTTTGGCCGCCATGTTCCAGCGTGCGGAAATCGTCGGCTGAGACCAGCGCCTGGTGGCCGTCATCCAGGTAAAGATGGTAGTAAGCCGCACCGTCCGTGGGCAGGCGGACGTAAGCCGGCATGGCCGGCGCGAATCGCCTATCGAACAGTCTGACCGCGTCCTCGATCGTTTCCGAGCCAGGAGATACCGGGCCGGTCAGGTCCCGATGCTGCCAGGAGAGCAGTTCGTCCTTGTACTGGAGGACTACGCCAGTGAGAGCGATGCAGATTACGTAAAGGGAGATAAGGGCGCCGCACCAGCGGTGGAACGAATTCCAGAGCGACCCGGGCTGTCGGCGCTTCATGACGAGTTCACCCTGCGATGCCGGCCAGCACCCGTGCGACCGCGACGGGGATGTACACACCGCCTATCTGCGCCGCGAGCGCCATCAGCAGACCGAGAGAGACCAGGTGGCTGCGGTAGATGCCGGCGACGAGCGGAGCGGTAACCACTCCGCCGATATTGGCGGTGCTGCCGGTGGCGACGAAGAAGAACGGTGCGCGGATAACGCGCGCGACGCTCACCAGCACGAGAACGTGTACTGCGAGCCAGACGAGACCGGCTGCGAGGTAGAGCGGTGCTTCAAGGAAAGCGGAGAAATCGCCCTGGGCGCCGAGTGAGGCGAGCAGCAGGAAGATAGAGTAGTAGCCGACACGGCTTGCGCCGATACTCTCAAGTCGCCTGCAGCGGGTGAAGGAGAGCACGATCCCCGCGGACACAACCAGGAGCATGGTCCAGGCGGTGTGCGTGATAATCGTCGGATTGCCGAGTTCGGGCAGGCTGTGACCGGCAGCCAGTGACAGAGCGGCGGCAATAGCACCGATACCCAGAATCACGGCCAGATGACCAATTTCCATGGGTTGTTGCTCGCCCGGCCCAGGCACGGACGGCTCACGCAGGCCCTCGAGATGCTCCGGCTTCGCGCGAAGCCAGCGATCCAGACGAGCCTGCTGCGAGACAAGCAGTATCAACAGTGTCACCCAGCCGTAGCCGGCGACGGTATCGGTTGCAAGGATCGGGGCCAGCACCTCGGGTTGTGCCTGGAGGCTCTGCTGCATCGCCACCGCATTGGCCGACCCACCGATCCAGGCGGCGGACAGGACCGAGAACGCCTTCCAGGCGTCGGGCATCAACCAGGGGGCGAAAAGAGAGAAGCTGATGATGGCGCCGAGTGACGTACCAAGCGTACCCGCGGCCACCATGATGGCCGCGGTTTTGCCCATCCTCATGACGGCCCGTACGTCGATGGTGATGGTAAGCAGAAACAGCGAGAGCGGCATCAGCACGGCGCCCATATCGCGATAGATGTCGTGTGCGGCGGGCAGCACACCGGCCGTCGACAGTGCCATCGGCATGACGAAGATCCACACCGGTACGGGAACGAAGCTGGTGAGGCGTCGCCCCAGCGCGTGCCACTCGAGTGCGTAGATGGCTCCCACCACGGCCATCAGGGCCAGAATGATGATTGCCGGATCGTTGAGGATGGCTGACGATGATGCGTCCATCCGGCGCCTTATCCTTTCAGATGATCAATTTTCGTTAAAGCGAAAAAGTTATCGTAGGGCGAATGGACGCCGCAGGTCAATCGCTGAGTCTTTGTTTTTTCGACTACCACAGATGCACGGTAGTGAACTCCGACCAATCCGAGCGTCATATTTCTGTTGAAAATCGATTGTTAATTTTCTAAAGTAGGATAAAATTCGTGATCACGAAAACGGGGAATATATGCGCATCGGATTGCTTCTTCTCTGCCTGGCCGTGGCCGCATGCAGTCAGCAGGATACGGCTGATCAGCGGGTACCCGAGGCCTACGACTATCATACGGTCCCGCACATCATCTTCTACGATGACGGCGAGACTCTCGCACTTGAGAGGGGGGTCTTCTTTTCGCCGCTGGACCACGAGAATCCGGAAGGCGTCCTGCTGGAGCTCCCTTTTTATCGCATTCGGTCTAGCGGGGAACCGTCGGCGCCGCCGCTGTTCCTGCTCGCGGGCGGGCCCGGTAACAGCTATTTCGACGACGTCCAGCGCCCCGACTTCCGTCAGTGGATCGAGTTCTACCGGGAGATCGGCGACATCGTGGTCCTCGAGCAGCGCGGGGCCAGCGAAGCGCATCCGAAACCCGCGTGTGACTATCCGCTGAACCTCGCGCCGGACAAGCCTGCGACCATCGACGCGCTTGGCAAGCTGTTGCGTCAGCGCGTGCTGAGATGTGCGGAGACCTGGCGAGGCGCTGGTCTCGACCTCTCACTCTTCACGATTGAGCAGATGGCTCGCGATTTCGATGGACTGCGCGCTGCGCTCGACTATGAGCAGTTCAATCTGAAGGGTGGCAGCTTCGGCTCGCAGCTCGGTCTGACGATCCTCCGCAACCACGGGGACAGCGTTCATCGAGCGGTCCTGTACGGCTTGGAGGGTCTGGATAACACTTACGACCTGCCCGCCCTCGCAAACAGGCAGTTGGATAAGGTAACCGTAGAAGTCGGCGCGGATCCTGCTCTCGGCCCGCTCGTTCCGGATTTTCGCGAACTGACCCGGCGGGTGTTGCAGAGGCTGGCGGACGAGCCGGCCGTCGTCAGCGTCCGCGATCCGGAAAGTGGTGTTCCCGTAGACGTCGCCATCGGCGCCATCGACGCTCAACTGGTCCTCTGGAGTCAGCCGTTGCTGCAGGGCTATCGCGAAGGCATCGCGAAGGCGCCGGCGCTGCTACTGGCGGCCGCGCAGGGCGAGTTCGCGCCTTTCGCCGAAGCCAAGCTCGAGTGGTTGCACCGGAGCGGCGAAGTCAACGTAATGGTCTACCTCGTCGACTGCAGTTCCGGCCTTACGGGCGAGCGCCAGGCGTTACTCGATAAGACGGACCCCGATTGGGTGCTGGATCCCGCGATCATCGATTATCACCTACATGCCGTCTGCCCGGCTCTGGACGTGCCCGACGTCGGCGACGAGTTTCGCCGAGGGGGGACTATCGAGAAGCCTGTCCTTCTGATCAGCGGGAGTCTGGACGGCTTCACTCCGCCGGAGTATGCGGAGCGCACGATTGAGGATTTCCCAGCCGGACACTGGCTGCTGGCAGAGCGCGGTGATCACAGCGGCTGGCGCGTTCTGGACGAATTCCCTGCGTTGAAGCAAGCGGTGCGGGATTTCATGACCGGCGAACCCCTGCCGGAGGACTTCCCGACCAAAGTCGAGATGCTGCCGATAGAGTTCCTGGTGCCAGAGATTCCAGCCGACGAGGACCCCGCCACCTGACCCTGAGGGACGCTGGCCGTTCTGTCAGCAGCCGGTTGGCGGCTTCCCGCTGCCCCTGTTTTCAGGGCGTGTCGGTATGCCAGCGAACGACGCCCTCGAGCGCCTTGTTTGCCGCCTCGAGTCCGTTGGCGATGACCGCCTGCCGCCAGTCCGGTGCAGCAGGGAAGAACGCTTCCACCATCTCCTGCCGGAGCCTGGTCGCCAGGGGGTCTTCTGGATCCGCCCCGAACTTGAGCCAGCGATCGATGATCTCGGCGCGGATCACACGACGGGGTTCATAGGTGCCTATCTCTATGACCGCACCGGCCAACTGCCCCGGCAAGGCGGCATCCATCCCCTCCATCAGGAGGCCCGTACGGGGGGGCGGCGCTTTGCCCTCATAGGCCTCTCCGATTTCGTCTTTCGCGGTCAGCCGTTCATAGCCCCACCAGTCCGTCGCTCGCTGGAATGCCGGACTGCCCACCGGACTGAAGCAGAGATAGAATGCCTCACCATAGTCGCCGCGGCCCGTATGCCAGTCGATGACCCCAACCCGTTTGGCGCTGCGGAGCTCCGCATCAAGGATCGTACGCAGGGTACGATTCGACCACGCCGGCTCCCGGCCGCCATAGCTAAGACCGGTCGGAAACTCGTATTGCCCGCGACCGAGGGCATCACTAAGCGCGCGGTAGCCGTGGCGGGATTCATATTCGTCCAGCGCAGACAGGATTTCTGCCTGGGTTCCCTCGTTCATCTCACTGCTGCAGACGATCTCGTGGAGATCCCGGTAACCGGGATTCTCGGGCAGCGGCGCGGCGAAGTCGAGGAAGTTCCGGTTCAGATCGACGTTGTCCTCGGTCGTCCGGCTCTGCCAGGCGAAACCCCAGGGGTTCACCGCGTGGACGAGCACGAGCCGGATGCCGCCTGGCACGGCGGTACCTTCGAGTTGCTGCAGAAGCGCCGTCTGTATGGCCGAACCGGCGGGCCCCTCCAGTCCATGGGTCCCGGAGAGGATGAGCAGAGCCGTAGCTGCATCGGGCGCACCCAGAGTGGCCACATCAGTCGCCAGCGATTCGTCCTCGGGACCCCGGATACCGGGAAGCAGGTATTCGGTCAGGGTGGCGCCGCTTCGCTGCGCCGCTCCGATAAACTTCTTCCGAGCATTCCGATACCCTGAGGAGAAGATCGCTTCATGCCTCATGATTGCCTCTTTCTGCTTATTGCCTGCACCTGCGGCAGTCGACGTTGTGCCTGAACGCCGGGCCCGGTGGACCATCGCCGCCTCCTCAGTCAAATTCCCGGAGAGTCGGGCCACGACAGACCAATTAGATCGTGATCCGCGGGGCGACGCCCTATTCTGGAGAAGTCAAGTCCTGGTCGGAGGGAATTGAACTGCCGACGAACAACCGCTATAGTTGCAAAACTTTTCTCGTTAATCAAATTATTTCGTGAACGTGATTTTCTGGCTTCTAAGGGCGTAACGAAGCATGAAATCGCAGTGTCATGGGGCAAACGATGACGGTAAAGCAATTCAGTACGCTGGTGGCGGCATGATGCCGTATCAGTTTTATGCCGAAGTGGGGGTCCATTCAGTTTCACCTTGCACCAGGCGACTATCGCGATGCCTTTGACAATGACTAGCCTTACAACACGCATCGGGTTGGTGGTTATTTTGATGTGCGTAATGCTGTTGATCGGAGCGGGCGGCCCCGCGGGTTTCACGGCTAGTTCTGAATCGGCAGCGATCCAGCTTACTCCCGCGTTCCTTGAGCTGGAGGATGGGCACTCGATACCCTACGAAGAAGGCCTGCTTCTCGTCCCCGAGAATAGACATACGGCCAATTCGCGAACCATCGCTGTGCACTTTCGTCGCTTCCCGGCTCAGAAGGGAGTCGCCGGCCTGCCCGTCTTCTACTTGCCCGGAGGGCCAGGCAGTACGCTCGACCTTGGCGAGCTGGCAGCAGAGCAGGGCCAGGAGATCATCCGCTTTTTCACCTCGGTGGGTGATCTTGTGATAGTGGATCAGCGGGGCAATTCGAATGTGGACGTGCCGTTCGTTCCGAAAATGGAGATGGACGTTACTGGCGTTGAGCTGAATAGGCCAGGCGACCCGGACGCCCTAGTACGGGCGTACCGCGCGGGCTACTTGGCCGCGTTAAAGAAGTGGCGCACCCGGGGAGTGGACCTCGCCGGCTACGACATACTGAATGCAGTAGACGATGTCTATGACCTGAGTTCTGCTCTCGGTTATCAGCGGATCATCCTCCGCGGCAATAGCTTCGGCAGTCAGTGGAGCCTCGCTTTTATGAAGCGGCATCCTCAGAGGGTCGCACGCGCATTGCTTGGCGGCATCGAGCCTCTCAACCACGCCTACGATCGCCCCGCGGACGTTTGGCGTGCCCATCAGCGTATCATCAGGCTGGCAGAGACCGATCCAGACCTTGAAGCGTATTTGCCGGAGGAGGGTTTCGAATTAGCAATCTATCGATTGCTGGACCGCCTGGAAGCTAGGCCGGAGCGGATCGTGATACCTCGTCCCGACGCCAGTGGGATGGTGGCCATCGTATTGGGTCGGCACGATCTTCAGCATGCCCTAAAGCGCTTTTCGGCAGATTATTACACGCGTGATGGATTGAAATTGTGGCCACGGTTCATCTTGGAGATGATGGACGATGACTTTCGCTACCTCGCTGCCTTGACTTATCGCACGCGCCAGGCTGACCGGATTCCGTTAATCTTTCCGCTTATAGATAATAGCCTCGGTATCACGGCGGAGCGGGATCGCGCCCTGCGCGATGATGCTTCGGCTCAGATTGTGGGGCCGATCAACGGTTTCTATTACGCCACGCGCGACCTCTCGCCAACGCCTGACGTGGGTGACGACTTCCGTGCCGACATTTCGGTCGACGTCCCTGTCCTTATGGTACAGGGTGACCTTGATCGTTCGACTCCCATCGAAAATGCGCAGCACCTGCATGCGCTACTGCCCAATAGCCATTTGCTTTACGTCGAAAACGGAACGCACATGGCGATCCAGGAGGTGCGACTGTTCCACCCGGAAGTGACTGCTCAGGTACGCGCATTTCTCCGGACGGGTGAATTCGGAGAATTGCCGACCCACATCTCTATCCCGCCACCAGATTTCGAGGCGCCAGGCGATATAAGCCTTTTCCAGCAATTGGCGGCCGACACCCGTATCCCCGAGTAAGTTCGCGAGGAATCATGGACCGGTACCGCATTCTATTATTCTGCATTGCTTTGGTGGCCGAAGGTGCGTCTAGCAGCGATGCGCAGTCTGTTTCCGTACCAGCGAACGAGTACGACGTCCGGCGCGAAAAGACAGTGATGGTTCCCATGCGTGACGGAGTCCGGCTCGCGACAGACATTTATTTCCCCGGGGGGATAGATAGGCCGCAACCCGTGATTCTGATCCGGACGCCCTATAACAAGAACGAAGCGAGCGAGAGCGCGGCGGCCCACTTCTTCGCGAGTCGCGGCTACATCGCGGCCGTGCAAGATATGCGGGGAAAGTACGAGTCGGAGGGCTATTACGCCTGGACGGCAAACGACCGGCAGGACGGTTACGACACGGTGAGTTGGGTAGCCGAGCAGCCGTGGGCCTCGGGTAAGGTTGGTACGTACGGGTGCTCCTATCGCGGGGAGAACCAGATCCAATTGGCGGCAGAGCGGCATTCGAACCATGCCGCAGCGATACCGATGTTCGCTGGCGCCATGTACATTGACGGTGGCCGGCATCGCAACTGGGCGACCAATAACGGCGGGGCATTTGAGCTCGCAATGATCTTCACTTGGTTTCGGGAGAGTGGCTGGAGCTTACGACCGCGCTACCCGGCTGGAACCCCACGTGAGGACCTGCTCCGCGCAATGAAAGCTTTCACCCTCCAACCCGTTTTACCGGAGGTCAACGAGCCGGCGCTCTGGGCCGAGCTCCCCGTGGTTGATTTGATGCGACGATCAGAGGCGCCGCCCACCTTGTGGGACGAGCTTGTTACCCATGCGCCGAACGATCCATGGTGGGAATCGTTCCAGTTTGTCACTGACGCCGACAGCTTCGATGTGCCGATGCTGCAGATCGCATCTTGGTACGACTACGGCGTCTCGGAGGCATTGGGGCTCTTTAATCTGTTACAGAAAAACGGTGTCAGCGCTACGGTTCGAGATAACCAGTTCGTCATAGTCGCGCCAACGACGCATTGTAAACACGACGCGGCGACGGAAGAGACGATTGTAGGCGAGCGTAATGTAGGCGATGCGCGGCTCGACTACTGGTCTATCTACCTCGACTGGTTCGATTATTGGCTCCGAGGTGATGATAACGGGATTACAGAGCGTCCGAGAGTGCAATATTACGTGATGGGCGCAAATGCATGGCGAACCGCTGAGACTTGGCCGATTCCCGAAACGCGCTACGAAAACTACTATTTTCGTAGCGGTGGACGAGCCAACAGTCGCATGGGTGATGGGCAACTATCAATGCAGCCTCCTGGCGAAGAGCCGGCGGATGTGTTCACGTATGATCCTGTCACACCAGTGCCAACCGTCGGTGGCCAAGCGTGCTGCACGGGGACACCGGAGGCGGAGGGGGCGTGGGACCAGCGATCCGTCGAGATGCGGCACGATGTGCTCGTCTACACTTCGCCGCCATTGGAGAAGCCCTTGGAGGTGACCGGACCCATCGAAGCCGTGCTTTACGTATCCTCATCCGCAAGAGACACCGATTTCACAGTTAAGCTCGTCGACGTAGCGCCGGATGGAACAGCATACAATGTGCAGGAAGGCGTCACACGGGCGCGTTATCGCCTTGGTTATGACGAGGCTCACTGGATGGAGATCGGTGCCGTGTACCGGATTCTCGTCAACCTTCACGCGACTAGTAATGAATTCGGGGTGGGACATCGGATCCGAGTCGAGGTGTCGAGCAGCAATTTCCCGCGGTTTACGCGCAATCTCAACACGGGTGGCGGTAACCACACCGACACGGCATGGGTCAAGGCGCGCAACTCCATCCACCATTCAGTTGATCACCCATCGCATATCATTTTGCCCATTGTTTCCAAGGAATAGGTGGGATGGTTAGGCGCTCCTGCGAGAATTTCGAGTTGCCCTATCGGGATCGGTCTCGCTTATGCCGCCTGGCTCGGGTCAGGATCTACCGAGCCAGGCGGTGGAACAGCAGACGAAAGTGATTGCGATCGCAGAATGTGGAGTTGTAGTTGCATCGGAAGCACGCGGAATCTACGACGCGCCTATTCGCTCAGTTTGGCTCCGCTTCGATACGCCGTTTCAATCAACCATGCATCCTTGAGATCGAATTCTCATGTGTTCAATTGCAAATCGGGAAACCCACCAAACCAATTTGCACTTGCAACCACTGATCGTTATAGTAAAAAAAATTCGGGAAAACGAATAAATTTCGCGATAAAACCTATTACTTGTATAAGAGGCAAGATACCCATCACTTCTTCATCGGGGGAGTCAGACGATGGTGAAAGCGAGATCCAGGGTGCTCGTGACAGCTGGCGGAAGAGGAATCGGGCGCACAATCGCCGAGGCGTTTGTCAGCAATGGCGCACGGGTGGCTATCTGTGATGTTTCTGCAGACGCACTGAAAGACGTACGGCGAACGTCGCCAAATATCGTGTCCATCTTGGCAGATGTTTCGGAAGCTTCGCAGGTGACCGAGTGGGTGGCCGCCTGCGTCGGGGAACTCGGCGGAGTTGACGTGCTGGTGAACAATGCCGGCATAGGCGGGCCCCGTGCGCCGATCGGGGAGGTGCCGAACGAGGAGTGGGATCGCACGATCGCCGTCAACCTCAACGGCGCATTCTACTGTATGCAGGCAGTCGTACCGCATATGAAAGAAGCCGGCGGGGGTTGCATCATCAACATCTCGACGACCTCAGCCCGGACGGGCTTGCCTAACCGCTCTCCGTACGTCGCTTCCAAGGTCGGTCTGCTCGGTCTGACCTACACGGCCGCCAGGGAACTCGGCCAGTTCAATATTCGCTGCAATGCGATTCTGCCCGGCTACATGGACAACCCGCGGGGCCACGCCCTGATCGCGAAGCATGCCGAAGAGACCGGCAAGAGCCTCGAGGATGCCAAGTCGGAATTCATGCGCTTCATCTCCATGAGGACCATGATCGGTATGGATGAGGTGGCCGACATGGCGGTCTTCCTGGCAAGCGATGCGGCACGTCACGTGAGTGGCCAGCAGATTGGCGTCTGTGGCAATCAGGAGTATGAGATCTGATGGTGTTGAGTGCGCCGGGCGATCACGAGACCCCCCGCTCGCGTTCGGGGATCGCTGCCGTGATTCTCGGCATTGTCTTCGCACTGCTCGGTGCGCCATGGATCTCCGGGTACGCCAAGTCTGCATTCGATACCGATACGATCGATATCCGTACGGAGAGGGGCACCTGGATGGGCGTTGCCGTCACTCCGGACGGGCGCCATCTCGTCTTCGACCTCCTTGGCAGCATCTATCAGGTCCCGCTGTCGGGCGGTAAGGCGGAAGTCCTGATTGGCGGGCACGTGACCGGCGTGGAAGGGTTTTTCGCAGCGGCCGTGTCGCACTCGCCCGCGGTTTCGGCGACCGGCCGCATCGCCTTCATATCCGATCTGAGCGGTTCGGAAAACCTCTGGGTGCTCGATGCTCCGGGCTCGACTCCCCGACAGCTGACTCGTCACGACGGCATCAATTTCAACTCACCGGTCTGGTCGGAGGAGGGGCGCTCGATTTTCGTCCGACGGAGCACGACGGGGAGGGAGGGCGAGCTCTGGCAATACGACGTTGCGACAGGCAAGGGTGAGCGCCTGCCGCTGAACGATCAGATGGTGGATCTGCAGGGACCTGCGTTTCACGAGGGCGAGCTGTACTTCGCGGCCCCTTTGATCGAGCAGGGTCGGAGGCCGCTGCGCCGGGAGACCTGGCAGATCATGCGGGCCGAACCGGCGAGTGAGACGGTGGAGGCGGTGACCGATGTGCCCGGTGGTGCGGTTAGACCACTGATCTCCCCGAACGGACGATGGCTGGCCTACGGCACCTGGATGGACGGGAAGTCGTCCCTGGCGCTGCGCGACCGTGTTTCGGGAGGCGAGCAGGTTCTGTTGTCGGGTATCCCCCGGAACCTCCAGGACATGTACGTCGCGCAGCTGGATCTGTTGCCCGGGTATGCCTTCGCGCCGGATTCGAGTGCAATTTTCATCGGTCGCGACGGCCGATTGACGAGAGTTGCTATCCCCTCCGGCGATATCAGTAGCATCGAATTCCAAGTCGAGACAACGGTTCGGGTACCGCATGTGAAGCCCGACCCCGTTGCCGTCCCGGAGGCCGGTTTCACGCCGCGGATGCTGAGATGGCCTCGGGCGGCCGCCGATGGATCGGTCATCTTCGAAGCCACGGGCCGGCTTTGGTCGATTGACCCCGACGATCCGATTCGCAACCCCCGGCCCCTCACACCCCCGGAACTGTTCGCGACCCAGCCCGATATCATGCCCGACGGGCGCATCGCGTTCCTTGGCACGGACACAGAGGGTGGGCGCGCCGTGATGCTGCGCGAGCCAGCCGGCTCCGTGACGAGGGTCACCGACAACTCGGCCGCGTACGCTGCGCCGAGGTTCACGGCAGATGGCATGCATCTGCTCGCAGTGAAGGCCGGGAGGGGAGCCGCGCTGGGCGTGATTTCGCCGACAAGGCGAGGCGCAGCTGTCGAGCTGGTCCGACTGGACCTCTCAACCGGCGACGAGGAGGTGTTGCTGGAAGGTGCTCTGACGGAGGCTGGCGCGTGGCAGACTGCGGACGCTGACGGGCTCTGGCTGTCGACCGAGGAAGGGCTCACGCGGACATCGAATGACGCCGCGGTGGCGTCCGCGACGGTTGAACGGGGGGGTGCCGACCTGATCGTGCCGTCGCCGGACGGCTCCCGCGTGGCTGTGGCGATGAATGACCACGTTTTCGTTCTGCCGATCGCCGAGGCGGCGACGACGATACGGGATCTGACGGCCAATCCGCCGGCATACGCCGGCTTTCCCGGCGAACATGGCTACTTCCCCTCCTGGATCGACGACGATACGCTCCTGTGGTCGATCCCGCGCGGGATTGCCATCGCGCCGAGAGATCGGCTGGGGGAAGCGCGCCGGCTCGTCGCTGAATTCCAGGTGCGCCCGCCGGTCA
The DNA here is from genome assembly GCA_964427415.1 of uncultured Woeseiaceae bacterium. GTDB lineage: Bacteria > Pseudomonadota > Gammaproteobacteria > Steroidobacterales > Woeseiaceae > Lentisalinibacter. The sequence continues at coordinate 21,610 of CAYRUH010000038.1, forward strand.
ACGCGCACCCTGTCGTACTGCGAGGAGCCAGGCTCCTCACGATGTCCAAGCCCTCTGTCATCGAGGCGGGAGAGGTCGTCGTTGCCAATGGCCGTATTGCGTGTGTCGCCCCGCTCGGAAACTGCGACATACCGGGCGATGCGATCGTTCGCGATCTGTCCGGCAAGACGATCATGCCGGGTTTGATCGATGTCCATCAGCATGCCCTGGCGCTGATGGGCGAAGAGTCGACAAAGGGGATCCCCCGCCAGTATCCGCCCACATCCATATTGTTGGCCTATGGTGTGACGTCGACACGGGATCCGGCCCTGCTCTCCAATATACGGGACTTCTCGCTGATCGAGAGCATCAATGCCGGGCGTGTGCCGGGTCCGCGGTATTTCGCCACTGGTGAGCGGGTAATGCCGGAGCGGGTGAGGGTCGACGGGCCGGATGATGCTCGCGCGATCGTAAGCGACCTGACGTCCGTCGGCGCCACGAGCATCAAGGAGTATCTGCTTCGGGATCGACGCCAGCGCCAGTGGCTGCGGGCCGCTGCGGCAGAGGCCGATGTGCGCATCACCTTCGAAGGCGGCTACGACTACAAGCTGTCGCTTGGGGCGGTTCTGGATGGCTATGACGGTCTCGAGCATTCGGCGGGGAACCATGTCCTGCAGGACGATTTTCTGCAGCTGCTCGCTGCGACGGGTATCGACTATACGCCGACGATCTTGACCCAGATCGGTGCTGAGGTCTTCTACCGCCGCCACGGTATCCGAAAAGAGGAGCGCCTCCGTCGCTTCGTGAGTGCGCAGGTACTGGAGTATTTAGTGAGGCGGCCGAGGCGCGGGCAGGGTGTCGCGCCGGAGGAAACAGCCTACCGTGCGCTAACCACTAATGCCGCGCGGGCGCAGAAGGCTGGAGTTACCGTTGCCTGCGGAGCCCACGACGCACCCGCGCCTACGGGGCTCGGCACTCATTGGGAGATCTGGTCCCTGGTCGAGGGAGGGATGAGTGAGGAGGCTGCGTTGGCGGCAGCGACAATCACCGGCGCCAGGGTGATCGGTATCGAGAGTCAGGTCGGGAGCCTTGAGCGCGGCAAGATCGCCGACCTTCTGATCCTGCAGGACAATCCCCTGGATGACATCCATAACACGCTCAGTCTGGAGACGGTCGTCAGGAACGGCAATCTCCTGGACAGCAAGACACTGGAGCCCGTGGCAGTTGCGGAAGGGCCGTCATCATCCAATGACTAAAGGCAGAACTATGCTTTCTGAAGACGAACAACGACCAAAGCCCACACGCCGTGATTTCCTGGCTATGGGCGTGGCGGCAGCCGCCACCGTTCCGCTGGCGTCGATCGGGCCGTTCGCGACGGCGTCCTCGCACGGCAGCTTCACCACTGCGCTGCAGACCTACAGCCTGAAGGAGCTTCATCTGCATTATCTGCTGCCGGTGGTTCGAGGTCTCGGGTTCAGCCGGGTCGAATTGTATGACCGCCAGCTCTCGCCGTTCTCCTCGCCCCGTGATCTCGAGAGCGCCCTTGTCGATATCCGGACCAACCGAATCGAAGTCGTCGCTTTCTACTCCGACCTGTTTTCGGCAGATGAACTCGAGACGCATACGCTGTTCGGGTTCGGCGCAAAGCTGGGAATCGATGTCCTCTCCAGCGGCCAGCCGCCGGAGGCACTGGCTGTGGCGGACCGACTGGTCCCAAGCTACGGTATAGACGTCGCGATACACAACACCAGCCCGGATCCCGACAGTGCCTATGTGACGCTGAATGACGTGCGATCCGCGCTGGATTCCATGCCCAACCTCACCGCATGTGTTGATGTCGGGAATTTTTTCCGATCCGGTGTCGATCCTGCAGAGGCAATCCGCGTCATCGGGGACCGCGTGCGAGAGATTCACATCAAAGATGTCGACGCCAATGGCGAGCATACCCTGCTCGGCGATGGGGAGATGGACCTCCCGTCCATCGTGCAGGCGCTGAAGGATGTGGGCTACAGCGGACCCGTTACACTCGAATTTGGTGGACAGCCCTATGATATTGCCCGGCGGATCGAAAGCATTGCCGAGAACGGCCGGCGGCTTGCACGACTGGTGGGGGCCTGAACAATGCGAATTCAGAATATCTTTCTCGGACTCGCCTTCCTCGTGGTTCCGGCGCTCCTGTGCCTTGCAGCCGATCCTGCAATCGCCGAGGACAAGGGCAAGCCGCGGATCGCGCTCGCTGCTCACTCTTATCATGAACTCAACCTGAATCGTCTCCTGCCCCGGGCAGCGAAGCTCGGGGTTGAACACATGGAGTTCAGTGATCGGCATTTCTCCGTGTTTGCCTCTGACCGCGACATCGAGCGCATGCGCTACGAGTTCCGGAAGAATGGCATTACCCCCGTCAGCACGTTTACGGCCTTCTTTTCGGAGGACGAGGCAGCGAACCGTCGTATCTTCGAAGTCGCGCAGGCACTCGGGCTGGAGTTCATCGCTGCGGTTCCGGACCCGGCGCTGCTTCCCGCGCTGTCGCGGCTGGTGGAGGAGTTCGGTGTCGGAGTCGCCGTGCATAACGGCGCGCCCTCCGAGCCCTATGGGACTGTGGACAAGGTGCTTGCAGTGCTCGCCGAGTACCCGGCCATCGATACGGTGGCGGATGTCGGCTATTACGCGAAGGCGGGCATAGACCCGGCCGAGGCCGTGCGGCGGCTGGCGGAAGCCAACAGGCTGCGCGAAGTCCACGCAAAGGACCTGATCAGCGTGACGATGCCGGAGGAAGACCAGCCCTATACCGTGGTAGGCAGTGGCGTCATCGATTGGCCCGCGATCGCCGGAGCGATCGAGCAGACGGGCTATGATGGGCTGGTGACGCTCGAGTATACGGGGCAGTTCTGGGATTATCTCGAGCGCGAGCCCAAGCTCGCGGCGAGTCTCGGATATCTTCGAGGTCTGTTCGCGGAGGGCGGTGTCGATCGTTCCGAAACAGCGAAGCGTCCGGATTACGAGAATTGAAGGACAACGCTGCTAGTCATGCAGTGAAGGAATAGCGCTATGGCTAAGAAGACCACACGGAAGAAGCGCTCGGGTACCGATCAACTCGAGATCGGGAAGAGATTGCGGGAGATTCGCCGGGACAGGGACTGGACGCTGGAGGAGCTTAGCCGGCATACCGGCATTGCTCCGTCGACGATCTCCAAGCTGGAGAACGGGCAGGGCGTGATCAACATAGACACGCTCATGAAACTCTCCAAGGGGCTGGGACTCTCTCTCGATAGCCTCGCCAATCCCACCGCCCAGCTTAGAAACAGCGGTGTCAGAACGATTACCCGAAAGGGGGCCGGCGAGGTATTCGGCACCGGAGTCAGCGAGTTCCGTGTCCTTTCCTCGGAGCTTGCCCAGAAGAACATCTTCCCCGTCGTGATCACGACCCGCCGAGAGGATGACTCTCCCGGCGGTTCCTGGAATGAGTTTCCCGGGGAGCGCTTTATCTATGTTCTCCGTGGACGAGTCAAGCTGCTCACCGAGTACTACGCACCGGCGATACTCGAGGAAGGGGACAGCGCGCATTTCGACAGTTCGATGAAGCATGGCGTCGTCAGCGTTGACGGCGAGGAGTCCGAATTCCTGTCCATCAGCTATGACGGAACCGGCCAGTTCGGGCCACCGCCGGATCTTCTGAAGATCCAGCGCCAGAGCAGGGACTACGATCCGGCCGAAGTCTGATTACTCCCTGAAGAGCAGGGAGCGGTGCCCGTGAGAACAGGGCGCCCGGGGGGGTGGTTTGCGCCTGCGAAACGTGGAGTAAAGCGACGAGCCGGCGAGCAGGCTCTGTTGCAAGTGGCAGACATTGAGGAGGAGGAGACAATGCGAATCCTTGAGGCCGGGTTGATTGTGGCGCTTGCCGCGATGCCTCTCAGCGTGGCGGCACAGACCGATGCGCAGGGCTCAGCAGTCTCGGCTCTGCGCAGTGAGGTAGCGCGGCTCACCGAGATCGTCGAGGTGCTTCGGGACGAGGTTGCAACGCTAAAGGATGACGGGCTTGATCAACCGGCGGCGCATGATATCTCGCAAACGAAGACCGTGGATGAGCGATCCACTCTCCGGGTCAGTGGCGATTTCCGCTATCGCTACGAGGTCATCGACGCGGATAACGAAGACACCCGCGAGCGCCAGCGCTTCCGCGCCAGGATCCGCGCGGCCCGGGATTTCGGGGACTCGTTCCGGGTGGGTCTGGGTCTGGCCAGCGGCGGGGACAGTCCGACATCCGGCACGCAGAGTTTCGACGATGGCGCCTCCAGCAAGGAGGTGGATATCGATCAGGCCTGGTTCGAGTGGCGCACACCGGTGGACGGACTCACCCTGACCGGCGGAAAGATGCGTAATCCCTTCCGCCGGGCGGGTGGCTATGGACTCCTTTGGGACGGTGAGCTCTTCCCGGAGGGCGTGGCCCTCGATTATCGCCATGCGAACGGGTATATGACGGTAGCGGAGTTCCTGCTCGATGAGCGCCCGTCTGCCGAGGACGCCTGGCTGCTCGGCATCCAGGCCGGGCACACGCTTGACCTGGGAGGCAACGCGACCCTCTCCTTCGGCGCCGGCTACTTCGATTATCGGGGTGTCGAGGGTCGTCTGCCGCTGTTCGATCCTGCATCCGCTGCCGGCAATACCCTCGACGCCCTGGGTCGGTATGCCTTCGACTACGATGAGATCGAACTCTTTGCCGAGTTCGCCTTTCTGTGGTCCGGTCTCGACGTGAACCTTTTCGCGGACTACGTCAGGAACCTGCGCGCGGACCGCCATGACGACGGCTATGCACTGGGTGTGAAGTTGCGCGATGGTGCGGGCGGACGCTGGCGACTCGGTTATGTGTATCAGGATCTCGCGGCCGACGCCGTGCTCGGCGTTTTCACCGGTTCTGACTTCGCCGGTGGCGGCACCGACAAGCTGGGCCACCATCTGATGTTCGGCTACGAAGTGCGCGAAGACGTGAGCGCCAATCTCACGTGGTATCTGAACGAGCGCGGGGAAGACAGAGGGCGTCCCGAGGACTACCAGCGGGTGCAGGCCGATATCAATTACCGCTGGTGATGGCCGGCCGATCGATCAGGGGCACAGGACAGCATTGATGTATTACGTATCCGAGGAGACCGTTAAAGAACTCGTCGATCAGGCGGCGGTCACAGCGGTGATCGGTCCGATGTATGAGGCCATGGCGCGCGGCGAGGCGGTCAATTTTCTGGTGGTGCGCGAGACGCTCGGTTATGCCGATGCTATCTTCGGTTTCAAGTCCGGTTTCGACCGACGGCAACCGATACTCGGCGTGAAGGCCGGTGGTCTCTGGCCGGCCAATGCGGCTAAGGGTCTGCCCAATCATCAGTCCACGATCGTCCTGTTCGATCCGGAGCATGGAGGCCCGCTGGCGCTGGTCAGAGGTACCTGGCTGACGGCACTCAGGACGGCGGCTGCCAGTGCTCTGTCGATCCGCTATCTGGCGCGCGCCGGCGCGAAGGTGCTCGGTATCCTGGGCGCGGGTGGGCAGTCGCTGACGCAGGTAAAGGCGGCGCTGGCCGAGCGCGATTTCCGGGAACTGCGGATCTGCGATCGGGCGGAGGAGCACGCCCGGGTGCTCGCAGCAGCCCTGGCGACATCGGGCGCCTACACGGATCTGATTATCCGCACCTGTAATGCCGAGGAGATGGCCGACGGGGCAGACGTCATCATCACGGTGACACCCTCATGGGAGCCGATCGTGAAAGCGGCATGGGTTCGACCGGGGACCCATCTCGCCTGCATGGGTACCGATACGGCAGGCAAGCAGGAGGTGGAGGCCGCGCTCGTCGCAAAAGCCTCTCTGTTCTGTGACGATCCGCGCCAAGCCGTCAGCATTGGAGAGTGCCAGCACGCATTCCGTGACGGCCTCATCGGGGAGGAGACGATCACGCCTGTCGGGCGCGTGATCAGCGCCGAGCATCCCGGACGGCGAGACACCGACGAGATCACCCTGTTCGACAGCACGGGTGTGGGGCTGCAGGACCTGGTCGCGGCGCGACTGGCGCTGGACAGGGCTCTGGCAGTCGGTCGGGCGATTTCTCTCGACTGACTCCATACGGAAACACAAGGGAGAGGCAGCAATGCATCCATACGAACAGCGCAACCGTGTCACTGACTTTTTCGGCCGGACGTTTGCCTGGCTCGTTGCGGCGTGCGCGTGCGTTGGCGTTCAAGTAGCGGGAGCCGACGCAACCCCGCCAAGTAGCGAGAAACTGTTTCAGATGCTGGAGTGGCGAAGTATCGGCCCCGTACGCGGTGGTCGTTCGATTGCGGCCGCCGGCAGCGAGCAGCGCCCGCACGAGTACTATTTTGGCGCCACTGGCGGTGGTCTCTGGAAGACCATGGACGGCGGTCTTTCATGGCACGCCGTAACCGACGGCCAGATCGCCAGCGCATCAGTTGGCGCTATCGCCGTCGCACCGTCGAATCCGGACGTCGTCTACATCGGCATGGGCGAGGGCCAATTGCGGGCGAACGTGCTGCAGGGTGACGGCCTCTACAAGTCGGTCGACGGCGGTGCGACCTGGCAGCACGCCGGACTCCATAATAGCCGCACGATTACGACCATTCGGGTGCACCCGGAGAATTCCAACCTGGTGTACGCCGCCGCATTGGGTGATCCGTTCCAGCCGACCGACGAGCGCGGCGTCTTCCGCTCCCGTGACGGTGGCGCGAGTTGGCAGAAAATTCTCTATCGCTCGCCGGAGGCGGGCGCGATTGATCTCGCCATGGATCCGAACGACCCGCAGACGCTGTTCGCCACGATCTGGCAGGTCTATCGCAAGCCCTGGAAGCTCTGGAGCGGCGGTCCGCAGTCGGGACTCTTCAAGTCCACTGACGGCGGCGACAGTTGGGTCGAGATCAGTGGCAATCCCGGCCTGCCTGCCGGCGTACTCGGCAAGATGACGGTTACCGTCTCCCCGGCCGATTCCAGCCGTATTTACGCCAACATTGAAGCGGAAGAGGGCGGGCTCTATCGCTCGGATGATGGTGGCGCGACCTGGCAATGGGTGAACGGGGCGAGGAAGCTCTGGCAACGGGCGTTCTACTTCCTGCAGGTACGGGCCGACCCCGTCGACAGGGACACCGTTTATGTTCTGAGCTTCCGGCTCGAGAAGTCGACGGACGGCGGCAAGACGTTCTCGGAGATCAGAACGCGACACGTGGACATCCACGACCTCTGGATCGACCCGGACGACCCCGAACGCATGATCGTCGCCGATGATGGCGGTGCCAGCGTGTCGGTGAATGGTGGTCGCACCTGGACCGAGCAGGACTATCCCACTGCGCAGATGTACAGGGTCGCAACGACGAATGATTTCCCCTATCACGTCTGCGGTGCCCAGCAGGACAACACGACCGACTGCGTAGCGAGCCGCCGGCAGTCGGCGATCGCCGGCCTCGACCGGCGGTTCCGTGATGCCTACACCGAACACTACACGATCGGTACCGGCGAGATGGGATATGTGGCAGTCCATCCGACGAAGTCAGGCGTATTCTTCGCGGGCAACACCAATGGCTTGCAGCGTTTCGAGCGCGACACCGGCCGGCTCCAGGATGTCCAGCCCTTTCCCTTCGTCGTCATGGGCCAGACCGCTGCCTCCATGAAAGAGCGGTGGAACTGGACTTATCCCATCATCTTCTCGCCGCACCCGCCCCATGCGCTGTATGCTGCCTCCCAGCATGTGTGGCGCAGCGATGACGACGGTCGGCGCTGGGCGAGGATCAGCCCGGATCTTACCCGCGCGGATCCGACCACACTCGGTGAGACCGGCGGGCCGATCATGCTGGACCAGGACGGACCCGAGGTGTACGCAACCCTGTACAGCCTCGCCGTCTCTCCCCACAGAGAGGACACGATCTGGGCAGGATCTGACGACGGCCTGGTGCACCTGACCAGGAATGGGGGGGAGACCTGGACGGATGTGACGCCACCGGATCTGCCGCCGAACAGCCGGGTGAGTTCCATCGACCTCTCCTCGGTAGATCGAGGCACCGCCTATATTGCCGCGAAGCGCTATGAGATGGGTGACCGGGCTCCCTACGCCTGGAAGACACCAGATTACGGACGTCACTGGTCCCGAATAGACGCCGGGCTGGCGGCCGGGGATTTCGTGCACGTCGTACGCGCCGATCCGGAGCGTGCCGGCTTGCTCTACGCCGGTACCGAGCATGGCGTCAGGGTGTCTTTCGATGACGGTCAGAGCTGGCAGTCGCTGTCACTGAACCTGCCAAGCGTCCCGGTCCTCGACCTACAGGTGAAAGGGGATGAACTCGTGATTGCGACGTTCGGACGGTCATTTTACAGATTGCGAGGTATCTCGACTTTACGGCAAGTGCCTGAATCTCAGCCCGACCAGCCGGTCCGCCTCTTCGCCCCGGGCCCTGCTTACCGTCCCGTCATCGCCGCCGCGATAGATTTCCACCTGCGAGAGCCTGCGAAGGCGCTGTCGATCACCATTCGCGACCGCCATGGCAAGCTGGTCCGGCGGTTGGTCGATGGCCGCGAGTTCGCAGCAGGTGCCCATCGGGTCTTCTGGGATCTGCGCTACGACGGCGCGACGACCTTTCCGGGCATGATCCTCGAGAGTCCGTCCCCGGCAATCGGACCCCTCGTGGTTCCAGGGGTCTACCGCACTGAGCTGCTGGCGGACGACGTGGCCGTCGAGCAGTCCGTCACCGTGATCGCTGACCCACGGGTGGAACTCGAGCCCGACGACTACGAGGCGCAACTCGCTCTCGCACTCCGGGTTCGGGATGCGACTTCGACCGCTAACCAGCTCGTAATCGATATACGCGAGATCCGCGAGAGAATCTTGCGCAAGGCCGGCGCCCCGGTCGAGGTGGCGGAAATTCTCGAAGAGCTTGCGGCCATCGAAGCGGAGCTCTATCAGGTCAAGAACGAAAGCCCGAAGGACAAGATAGCCTATCCGATCAGGCTGAATGATCGCCTGGCGGGCCTGCAGTCCTTCCTGACTCTCGGCTCGGGCCGTCCGATCCGCGCTCAATACGAAATTTTCGAGGTGCTGTCGGCTCGTCTCGACGAGCTGCGCACTCGATTCGACAACGCTATATCACGCTGGCACATCCTGAAGGACTGATGGAGATGCGAGACGGACGACGACTTTATAATGGGCAATCGGGCCTGGTCTCTGCTCACATCAGATTCATGCACTTGCTCACGCTACTGGTTGCCACCAGTGTGAGCGCGGCCAGCGAGCGGGCGCTGGAATTCGGTGCCACCTACACGGGGGAAGTCTTTCGCAACGCATCAGGTGGTCTTCGGCAGGATACGGTCTATCTGGACAACCTGGACGTCACCCTGGATATCGACGCCGAAGCGCTCTGGGACATTCCCGATACCCGCTTTTTCGTCTACGGTCTCTACAACAATGGTCATACGCTGTCCGGCGGCGGATCGGGAGACCTGCAGGTCATCAGCAACATCGAGACAGGCGTTGAAGCAGCCCGTCTCTATGAGGCCTGGGCGGAGCGGACGACCGGTTCGGCGTTGCGCTCGCCTGGGCGGAGGCCTCGGCACAATATCGCAACTCACGCAGCACGCCGGTCGATCGCCGGGAGGTCGCATTGGAACTGACTTATCGGGCACCGATCACCGATCGGATTATCCTGCAGCCGGATATCCAGTACGTCGTGAATCCCGGGCTGGATCCGGCGCTGGAGGATGTTCTTGCGGTCGGACTCAGACTGGAGGTACGAGTGTTATGACGACGCGTCAGGAAGCCACATCGACCGCGGGGCCGGAGCTTTCTCCGGTCCATACCGAGCGGGCGACAGCACCACATGGCCACTATGCCCAGGCCGTGGTGACCGGCGACACCGTGTACGTATCCGGCCTCCTCGGGAACAGCTTGCCCGAACACATCGATGTGCGTCGGGACATGGGGACCCAGGCGGCCCACTGTATGGATCAGCTCGAGGCGATCCTCGATGAAGCGGGTTCGGCTCCCGATTTGATCGTCAAATTGTCGGTCTTCGTCAGTGATGTGGACGATTGGGCGTCGGCGGATCAGGTCCTGGGAGAGCGCCTCGGCCGACACCGGCCGGCGCGCATTGTCGTGCCTACCGGCACACCACTGCGCTACGGCTCGCGGATAGAAATTGACGCGATTGCTCTGAATCGATCGTATTTCGATAGGAGTCGACGATGATCACGACGTATCTCGGTGTCGTCCATCCCTGGCTATGCGATAGCATGGGTCATCTGAACGTCCGCCACTATGTTGGCATGTTCGATGATGCCAACACCCAGTTCGTGGGATCACTTGGCTGGGATCCGGTGACCGCGCACTCCAGTGGCCTGGGTTGGGCCGACGTGCGCGGCGAGATCGACTACCTCGCTGAGGTCGTGGCGGGCGCCCTCGTCGAAATCAGATCCAGCACAGCAGCCGTCGGAAACAAGTCGTTGACCGTCGACTCGGTTATGCGGTCCCGGTCTTCCGGCGAAATCCACGCGCGCATGCGAAGCATCATGGTTCATTTCGACCTGAAAGTCCGTAAGGCAGTCCCGTTGCCGGCGGAGCTCCGTCAGCGTGCTGTGACGGGAAACGTATCTCATGAGTGAGTCGTCGGATCCGCAGGCACCACGGGAAAAGCTGGAGCGCGTCATCGGCTTTCGCGGTTACATCGCGATCGGCTTCGGTGTCATGGTCGGTGTCGGCTGGCTGGTCTATGCTGGACAATGGTTGCTGACCGGAGGTGTGCTGGGCGCAATTCTGGGCTTCGTGGTGGGCGCGGCATTCCTCATACCCGTTGGACGCTGCTACGCCGAGTTGACTTCAGCGTTACCGCTTTCCGGCGGAGAGGTCGCCTTCACCTACAAAGCCTTCGGCCCTCTGGCTTCGTTTGTGGCCGCATGGGCCTTGTCGATGAACTACATCGCGGTGACGCCCTTCGAGACGATAGCGGTCGGATCAATGTTCGAGGCACTGTTCCCGTCGCTGGTATCAGCAGAGCTGTATGAGATTGGCGGCTACAGCGTGAGCTGGTCGACGATCATCCCGGGGGTTCTTTCAGGCCTTTGGGTCGTCTGGCTGAACTGGCACGGCGCGAGACTCTCGGTGGCGTTTCAGACTGTTGCCATCGTCGCGATGCTCGGAAGCTCGCTCATCTTCCTGGTTGTGGCATTCATCGAGGGTGACGTCGGCAATCTCACCCCCCTGTTCGTCGGACCTGGCTACTGGTGGCAGGCCGCCTGGGCTTCGATCATCTCCGTGCTCGTTATCGTCCCATTCTTCCTGACCGGTTTTGACTGCATCGCTCAGGCCGCCGAGGAGAGCGGGAAGGGCATGGAACCGAGGAAACTCGGTGTCGCCATCATCGTCACCATCCTGATGGGTGCGGTCTTCTACACTATGATCATACTGGCACTGGGTCTGAGTGCGCCGGTTCACCGAATCATCGAGATCACGACAAACAAGAACGCGATGCCACTGGCGGAGGTTTTTCGCACTGGCCTCGGTTCCGAGTGGATGGCCAGACTGGTGCTGTTCGCCGGTCTGTTGGGAATTCTCTCGACGCTGAACGGGATTTTCATTGCGGCCACCCGCATCCTGTTCGCCCAGGGACGGGGAGGGCTGCTCCCGCACTGGTTCGCAGAACTGCACCCAGTGCACCATACGCCGAAGAATGCCGTCCTGTTCGTGGGCTTCATCGCTTTGGCAGGCCCGTTCATCGGTAAGGCGGGTCTGCTGTACATCGTCAACAGCTATTCTCTGGTCTTCAGTTTCATTCTGACGATAACCGCCTTCGCAGCGCTGCGGTTACGGCGTACAGCGCCCGATATGCCGCGACCCTATCGAACGGCTAAATCGAGTATCTATCTGGCGATCGCAGTAGGGTTCATTCTGATCGGCCTCATGACCTTGCCGTGGAGTCCTGGCCAGATGGGCAGGGCTGAGTTCGTGACCGTTACCGTATGGATGATGGCCGGACTGGTACTCTATTGGCTTCGGCAGTCCGGCCGGAGATCCATGATCGGCGAGGAGCAGCGTAGGATGATCCTCGGAGAGCATGCATGAGTAATTGAGCGACGCGCGAGCAAGCTCGTACCGATGACAAAATAGGCTGGGCAGAGTACCGCTTGGCACACAAATGGAACAGATTGCCTCGTAAAAGATCTCGTCTTATTCCTAAGGAATATCGTGCAACACTATGAAATATAGAGTTTCTTGTGCGCCGATGATGGATTGGACGGAAGGATTCTGAAACGCGATTTAGGATCAGTAG
>CAYRUH010000039.1:0-32974 GCA_964427415.1 uncultured Woeseiaceae bacterium
TAATCGTTATTTAGATTCCTTCCGTCCAATCCATCATCGGCGCAACCTGTATTTCCCGGCGATGTGGGCAATTATTCATGTGGCTATTTTGGCAGGAATGTCATAGGGATGCGTAGCGAACAAGCTCTGGCTCGATAATCGTTCTCGCCTATTCCGGACCGAAAATGGCCAATGTCGCACCGAGACGCACCGGCAATGACGCACTTTTGTTTTCCGGCTGGTCTAAGCCGAGGCGGGAACTCAGATGCCAATTGCCGTGGTAACGAGATACATCGACGAAATGCACGCAAGACACGCCGGTATCTCTGGCCCGCACTTGCTGGCGCCCCAAATACGACAGGGGCCACTGATTGAAGACCCCATACCCGTATCGATCGACAGGATAACTCAGACCCGATCTTTCCCGCGGCATTCGTGCGCCACCCCGGGATCAAGCGCCGACTGATCGCGGCCGAGCGTAGTGCTCGACTTGCCACCACCCGAAAGAGCCGCTTGCCTCTCACACCGAAACACATCGGTGCATGCCCCGAGAGAATTCGATCCGCTTGCTCCAGGGAATCGTGGCATGGGTACCGCTATCGCATTACAGAAATGTCGGGCAGGACACCTGTCGGCGGGCGGAAACGAACATACTGGAAACTGGCGCGTCTGCATGCCAGACCACCTCCCGTGATACCCCACGGTCCCGCAGACCATCGACGAGGAGAATTCATGAGTTCCGCTAACCCGAAGAATCCCGCAAGGCTCCGCAGTCATCAGTGGTACGGGCGGGGCCCCTCTTCTTTTCCAGAACGCTCTCGGACCCTGCAGAACGGTTATGCCCTGGACGAGTTCATCGGAAGACCGGTAATCGGCATCATCAATACGTGGAGCGACATGAATACCTGCCACCGCCACCTGCGGCACAGGGCAGAAGACGTAAAGCGCGGCGTATACCAGGCTGGCGGCTTCCCTGTCGAGCTCCCGGCGATGGCCGTGGGCGAAATCATGATGCAGCCGAGCTCGATGCTCTACAGGAACTTTCTGGCAATGGAGACCGAGGAACTACTCCGCTGCCACCCGATCGACGCTGTGGTCCTGATGGGTGGCTGCGACAAGACCACTCCGGCGCTGCTGATGGGCGCCTTCAGTATGGACCTGCCTCTGATCTACGTGCCTGCCGGATTCATGCTGGCCGGACATTTTCGGGGTAATCCGGTCGGTGTCAGTGATCTCTGGCGCTTCGGGCAGGAGTTACGCGCGGGGCGCTTCACACTACCCGATGCACTGGAACTCGAGCAGGCGAACGCGCGCAGCGTTGGCACATGCAACGCGATGGGCACGGCGTCGACGATGACTGCTGTCGCCGAGGCGCTTGGCCTCAGCCTCCCGGGCGCCTCCTCCCTCGCGGCGGTGGACGCCCGCGCCGAGCGCCTGGCCGCCGAAGCCGGACGTCGGATTGTCGAGATGGCCTGGTCCGACAGCCGCCCCTCGACCATAGTCACACGCGAGTCCTTTCTGAACGCGGTGACCGTATGCCTGGCTCTTGGCGGGTCCACGAATGCCGTCATCCACCTGATAGCCATGGCCCGACGCGCCGGCGTGGAAGTCTCTCTCGACGACTTCGATCGACTCGGCCGGCAGATACCCGTCCTGCTCGACGTGCAGCCGGCCGGCAAATTGCTTATGGAAGACTATGACCGGGCCGGCGGCAGCCGAGCGTTGTTGCATCGCCTCGAGGAGGTGCTCCACGGTGACGCCCTAACGGTTACCGGGTGCACACTCAGGGAGAATATAGAAGGTGCAGCGGTTCATGACGACACCGTCATCCGGCCTCTCGCGGATCCGCTCGCCACGGAGGCTCTCGCCATACTGCGCGGAAATCTGTGCCCGGACGGTGCGGTCATCAAGCCGAGCGCCGCCAGCGCCAGCCTGATGCATCATCGCGGCCGCGCCGTCGTGTTCGACGATTACGACGATCTCGCCGCGAATATCGACTCTCCGGCCAGGGACATTACCCCGGAGTCTTGCCTGGTGCTGCGAAACTGCGGCCCGAAGGGAGGGCCGGGCATGCCCGAGTGCGGCATGATCCCTATCCCCGCCCGGCTCGCGGCCGGCGGAGTCAGTGACATGGTCCGCATCAGCGATGCCCGCATGAGCGGGACCAGTTACGGCACCTGCGTCCTCCACATATCCCCGGAGGCACATATCGGCGGGCCTCTTGCCCTGGTGCGTGAGGGGGACTGGATCGAACTCGACGTGCCGGCACGAAGACTGACCCTACAGGTTCCGGAGGAAGAACTTGCCCAGCGCCTTGAGTCCTGTGCCCCTCCGGAGCCTGTCTACCGGCGCGGCTATGGTCAGATCTTCCAGGAGCATGTGACGCAGGCGACGGACGGCTGCGACTTCGAATTCCTCGCCAAGCGGACGGCGAATCGCCCCATGCCCTTCTACGGGCACTGATCCCGCAATCTATTCGGCGCAGTTGTTCCGGATGAAAAATGCCCGCAGCATGCTGCGGGCATCGGTTTGAAGCATACAGCGAGCCGTTACGGCTCGCTGCCGGTGGGGGAGACTATTCGAATCCGTAGCTGAGGCGCGCAAAGTAGCGGCGACCCAGCACATCATAGGTGTTCGGATCCGTGTTGTAGTCCAACGGGCTGGTGTAGATCGGTGGCTCCTCGTCCGTCACGTTCAGCAGACCGACGGTGACGCGCATGCTCTCGTTGACGTCCCACGAACCCGTCAGGTCGAAGTAGTTGACGCTGTCCACGCCGACCGCACTGGTATTCTGCGGGTTGTCGACTACCAGCCGGTTTTTCATCTCGTCGATGTGGCGCCAGCGCAGATTCAGACTCAGATCGTCGCGCGCCCAGGACACGGTGCTGACCGTCTTCCACTCAGGCAACGTCTCACCGATCCGGCGGCCGATGGAGCCCGCGTAGTCGACAAGAGGTTCGCCCAGAAAGGACCGCTCATTGGCTTCCATCAGATTCGACAGCAGGAGATTGATCCCGAGCTGACCGGCGCCATCTGGCAGATCGACCGCGTAATCCAGCTGCAGGTCCACACCCTCGCGGCGAACGAAAGCCAGATTGCTGAATGTCCGCTCGATATCGATGATGTTACCGGTTGACCGATCGCGGTCGAACACCTGGCAAAAGTTACTACCGGTGGCGAATGACGGATTCGCGTCGAACGCGTTGTAACAGCGCTGCAGCAGCGGATTAACACTCGAGAAGTTGATGAAGTCATCCGCTTCGATCTCGTAATAGTCCACCGAAACAGAGAGGGCCTCGAGCGGTGTCCAGACGATACCCGCGGTAAACGTATCTGCGCTCTCCTCTGACAAATCCTCGTTACCCTGGGTCTTGCCAGACACGCTGGTCAGTCCGGCGAACGTATCGATTGCTGCCTGCGGTACTCCCTGCTCCAGGCACAGCGCCCTGACATCCGCCGGATCCACCCCCGCAACATCGCCCTGACGGAAGGTAGAATCGACACTGCACGGGTCTTCAGGCAGATTCTCGTTCGTATCCGATATGCCGAGGAATAGCTCGATTAGATTGGGAGCCCGGATCGCCCGCTGGAAGGATGCCCGGATTCTCAGATTATCCACGGGCATATAGTTCAGCTCGGCCTTATACGATTCGACATCACCCGCCGTCGACCAGTCCGAATAGCGATAGCCTAACGAGGCTTCCAGAAGTTCGGCACCGGGAGCATCCGCGAAGATCGGAATGACCACCTCTGCAAACAATTCCGAGACGTCGATAGACCCGTCCTCGAAGTCCGTCGCGCGGAAACCGCGTGTATTCCCAGCCAGGACGAACGGGTCACCTTTGAATTTCTGTCCGTTCTCGCGGTAACTGGCACCGACAGCAAGCAAGAGCTCTCCTGCCGGCAGCTCAAAGACGGGTCCGGAGGCCACCGCCTCCAGAACTGTTTGATCGAACTTGATTTCGGTCTGTGGCACGTACTCGATGAACCGCGCACACTCGGGAGTGATGCTGTTCCTGCCCAGCAGGGCGAAACCGCCGCAGTCGGCCTGGCCCGTGGCAAGCTCGGTGAAGGTCTGCAGATTCAAAGTCCCCGGCTGCCGCTCCTCGCGGTCCAGCTCACCGTAGGACGCATGGGCGTTCAGCACCCAGCTTTCCGTCAGGTCCGCCCGGAGTCCGCCAAGAAGCTGGTAATGATCGTCCTCGAAGATGGCGCCACGACCACCTAGTTCCGTGAACACGCGCTCTATGAAGAACGGAACATCGGGATTAGGCCGGGATGCTAGCAGCGTCTGCAGGTCGGCCGGAATCGGTATGAAGGGATTGTTCGGGTCGACCGGAATCGAACTGCCACCACCGAGCGACGCCGGGCCGATAAGACGCTCGACTTCACGCTGCGAGTACATAAAGCGGCCGTAAAGCTCCACGCGATCGTTGAGTTCGATATCGCCGAGGAAACCCACGCTCCAGCGCTGCAGCGGAAGCTGCAACAATCCCGGATCGTCGAAATTGCCGCCGAACGGGTCGGTGATGATAGCGGGCGGCGTATCCCGGAAGTTCTCGAGCGGCGAGAGGCTGAACAGAGTGCCATCCTGATTCACGCCAACACTGCAGTTCACGCCAGCGCAGATATCGAGGCCAGGCGCAACGCCATAGCTCCCGAAAACCGCATCGACCGCAGCCTGACTGGGAGGATTGGCAAATAGCTGGGCCCGGCCCTCTTCGAGGAAGCCGTTGATGAACTCATCGACGATCGCGCCTGAGCTGTCCCGGAATCGATTGGTTGGCCAGCGAGTTGCATCCCGGTCGAGGGCGCTGACCTCCTCGCGATCCACATAGCTAGCGAAAGCCACGAAGCCCTTGCGGTCGTCGCTGGACCGCCGACCGTAAACGAGTTCGAGACCGGCCTCCTGGCCGTCGGACTCCATCGTGGCGCCGTATTGAACACCGATATTGAATCCTTCGTACTTTCTGTCGAGCGAGAAGTTAACGACGCCGGCCAGGGCATCCGAGCCGTAGGTAGCAGACGCACCACCGGTGATTACTTCCACCGAACGGATGAGCTCGGAAGGAATCAGACTCATATCGACGATGTTCGCGCCGTCCGATGGCATCGCGCGGGTACCATCGATGAGCACCAGCGTACGATTCGGCCCGAGACCCCGGAGATTCACAGTGGCGACACCCGCGTTCGCAGGGTTGTTCGATCGTGCACCGAACGAGGCAATATTCTGGGGCAGCGTGTCCAGCAGCTGATCCGGCGTCGTGACGCCGAATGCCTCGAAGGACGCGGGATCAATCGTCACGATGGGGCTGCTTGCCACGTAATCCTCCCGCTGGATGAGAGACCCGGTAACGAGAATCTCCTCGACAACCGGTGCCGGATCCTCATCAGCCTGCGCCCATGCGTTCCCCGTCACGAGCAGGGCTGCCAGGGATGGAGCAAGGACAATGCTCCTGGCGAACGCTTTCACGCGGCCGCCCCGGCGTGTTCCCCCGCACTCGATGGTCTTACTGGTTGGTATCCGTCTCATCATCTGCTCCCCGATGCGCCAAGGCAGGTAGGAAAGGTACTTTCGTACCAACTTAGCGGGAGAGGCTAGCAAAGCCTTTTCGGCCGAGCCTTATTGCGAATGTCAGAAAAGCATTGCGATCAGGTCACGACGAATTCATAACCCCGGTCATCAGGATCCCGTCCGGTCGCAATCCAGGCGAGACACGTCACCTCTATCCGATCCCGAAGGCATTCGCCTATGATCGGCGCGGCGCATCGCCCGGTGTATGCGGATTACACGGCGTCCGGCCGTTGTCTCCGCTACATAGAAGACCACGCACAGGAAATCGCGGCCTTCTATGCCAATCCACATACCGACGACGACGAAACCGGCCGCCGCACCAACGAACTGCTGTACGACGCAGAACGGAGGATAAAACAGATGCTCAATGCCGGTCCCCGCGGATGCCTCATCGCCTGTGGTAATGGCGCCACAGCTGCCATCATGCGGCTATCCGATCCGGGGGATCACCAGCGTCAGTCAGGACGGAGGCGGAGCGAACAAACCGATATGACCGGTGCCTGCTGGAGGCCGGCCCGCTCACCGACGAATTGCGCGGAGTCAGGCAATGCCGCACGTCGGACGAGCCACTGTCCGGTCTGGAACCGTTTGGTTTTTCACGCTTGACCCCTGACAGCCGATACATCTTACCCCTATCAGAAGAAGCGGCTGATGGGGTCGATCGAACCCTCCGGCGTGCCTATAGTGGCCGTACCCTCCGCAAAGCGGAGCCGAAGCTCGATCCGCGGAGTGCCGGCGCGCACCCGGACCGAATCACCCAGCACCGCCTGCAGACTCTCAGGGTCCGGCGCATGCAACGTCACCGTATCCAGTCTGCCTTGGCTATCGAGGCGCCGGGCCGGGTGCAGATCGGGATCATCCCAGTGGATGAAGAAAGGCATGGCGATACCCGATGCATCGGGCTCCGGCATCAGCAGTTTCCAGGTGAGGAGCGAACCGTTCGGCAGTCGGCGACTTCCCGGAACGACGGTGCGAACACCACGCCCCCCGGCCTCGAGCCGGCGCTGCAGCTGCACGAGGTCATCGCAGCGCACAGCCCACCACATGAGTCCGGGCTCTGCCACCTGCCGGAGGTAGGCCTGCAGTCCCGTTATCGGCGTTTCACCGGGTTCAGCGGCTATCACTTCGAGGTAGGTATCCGCAGTGAGACCGAGCAGCGCATTGCAGGTGCCCTGTCCCGGATGACTGCCCCCTGGCTCCAAGGGCGCGCCTGCGAGTACCTCCAGATAGCGGATGCCCCGCCCCAGTTCCGGGGCGCCGATCAGAAAATGGTCCGGCTCGAGCTTCATCTGGATCGCTACTCCCGATATGCTGAATCACACCATGAATGATAACCGTACCGAGATGCAGCTACGCGTAATCGATTCGCACACAGAGGGCGAACCTACCCGCGTAATAGTCGGAGGCGGGCCGACGCTGCAGGGCGAATTCGCCGAAGAGCGGCGGGCATACCTGGAACACCACCACGACGATTTGCGCAGAACGGTGATCTTCGAACCGCGCGGATGCACCGCCATGGTCGGTGCCCTGCTCGCAACGCCTCTCGATCCGTCCTGCGACGCTGCCGTGATCTTCTTCAACAACACTGGCTATCTCTCGATGTGCGGGCATGGCGCCATAGGTGTCGCAGTCACGCTCGGCTATCTCGGCCAGGTTTCCTCTGGTGACGTGCGCATCGAGACACCGGCAGGTATCGTCACCGTGACGCTGCATGATGCCAACGAGGCGACCATTCGCAACGTACCGAGTTATCGGGCCCGTGCAGGCGTGGAGCTGGACGTACCGGATCTGGGAATCGTCCGGGGTGACGTCGCCTGGGGCGGAAACTGGTTCTTCCTCTGCGAGACGCCTCCGAACACACTCGAGCCCGGCAACATCCCCAGCTTGACCGCCGCCGCTGTCGCTGTGAAGAACGCCCTGCGAGCGGCAGGAATCGTGGCTCCGGACGACTCGGAGATCGACCATATCGAGTTCTTCGGCGATTCGCCAACGGCGGGTGTTGACAGCCGAAACTTTGTCCTCTGCCCCGGCAACGAGTACGATCGCTCTCCGTGCGGCACCGGTACGAGCGCGAAGATCGCGTGCCTGGCTGAGGACGGCCGGCTTGCGCCGGGACAGGCCTGGGAGCAGGAGAGCATCATCGGCGGGCGTTTTCGCGCCAGCTATTCCCTCGACGACTCGGGACATGTCATCCCCAGCATCACGGGCCGGGCGTTCATATGCGGCGAGGCTACGCTCGTACGCCAGGCAGGCGATCCATTCGCCTGCGGTATCGATCTCTCATGAGCGAACGAGCCGAGAGCGTTATCGTCGTTGGCGCGGGGGTCATCGGCCTCGCCTGCGGCCACTATCTCAGGGAGGCCGGATACGAGGTCACCCTGGTCGACCGGGAGAGAGCCGGTGGCGCATGCTCCCACGGCAACATGGGACTCGTCTGCCCCAGCCACATCCTGCCGCTCACCGAGCCCTCGGCGCTGCGCAAGGGCCTGAAGTCGCTGCTGCGCCCGCGGTCCGCCTTCCGTATCCGGCCCCAGCTCCGCGCCGACCTCTATGAATGGCTCTGGCAATTCGCCCGCCGGTGCCGCTACCCACGGATGATCGAGGCAGGCACACATCTGCGGGCCATTCTGGATTCTTCGATAGGCGAGTACAGGCGACTCGTCGAGGATCATCCCGAACTCGCCGAGGAGTGGCGGGACGAGGGTCTCCTGTACGTCTTCGAGAGCGAACAAGGGCTCGACGCGTTCGCGGAGACCGATCAAATCGTCTCGCGCGAATTCGGAGTCTCCGCCCGTCGCCTGGACGGGCCCGCCCTGAGCACCATGGAGCCCGCCCTGCGTGAGGGGCTGGCCGGTGCCTACTATTACCCGGCGGACGCCTCCATCCGCCCGGACACGCTTTGTCGCGCCTGGTCGGCGCAGCTCCGCTCGCGTGGAGTGCAGATCCTCGAAGATCGCGAGATCACCGGTATCCGAAAGACGGGACATCGGATCGACGCACTGATCGCCGAAGCCGGGCCCGTGAGCGCCGATCACTATGTGTTTGCCGCCGGCGCCTGGTCACGAGGCGTGGGGGCGCTGCTGGGTGCGAAACTGCCCGTGGAGCCGGGCAAGGGTTACTCGATGACGCTCACCGCTGCTAACGGGCTCCCGAACCGCCCGTTGCTGCTCCCGGAGCGTCACGTGGGAATCACGCCTTTTCGCCGGGGCCTGCGCATCGGGTCGATGATGGAGTTCGTCGGATACGACCGCTCAATTCCCGAGCTACGCATCCGGCAGCTCTCCACCGCCGCGGCAGCGGTACTCCGGACACAACCGGACGGTCGGGAAGAAGAGCGCTGGTACGGCTGGCGACCCATGACCTGGGACAGTCTGCCTATCATCGGCCGGCTGCAGGACCTGGACAATGCCATCGTGGCGACGGGCCACAACATGATCGGGCTGGCCCTGGCGCCGGCCACCGGGAAACTGGTTGCCGAGATCGTCATGGAGCGCGCGACCCATATCCCCGCCGATGCCTTCAGCCCCGGCAGATTCTGAGCGGGACGATCGCCGTCCCGCATTAGCCCGGCTTCCTTTGACGACAACCCCGGTAAGGAACCTGAGCTAGCCTATCGCAAGGACAAGGATGAGATGGCATGCCTCGCTTGAGAGATCTCGGTCGCTGTCCCGGCGTCCTGCCGGCCGGCGCACTCAACTCGATCACAGACGTCAACGGTGTCGCCGTAGGCCAGGTGAGCAGAATCGCCGATCCCGCTATGCGCACCGGGGTCACCGCTGTATTGCCGCATCCGGGGAATTCTTATCTCGACCGGGTCCCGGCCGGCCTCGCCGTCGCCAACGGGCACGGCAAACTCGCGGGCGCAACGCAGCTAGTGGAACTCGGTGAACTCGAGACACCGATCGTCCTGGTGAACACGCTGTCGGTCGGACGCGCCGTGGAGGCGGTGGTCGACTGGACACTCCGCCAGCCGGGCTGTGAACGGGTGCGCTCCGTCAACGCCCTGGTCGGGGAAACGAACGACTCGCCGCTGAACGACATCCGCAGTCGAGGCCTCAGCCAGGAAGACGTGCTCCGGGCCATAGAGACCGCGGACACCGGCCCCGTGACCATGGGTGCGGTCGGTGCGGGTACGGGGACGATGGCCTTCGGATACAAGGCGGGCATCGGTTCAAGTTCCCGCGTGACAGACGCTGGCTACACGGTCGGTGTCCTCGTGCAGGCCAACTTCGGCGGCGTACTGGCACTGGACGGGATCCCGATCGGCCGATCCGGCGAGGATGCCGATCCGCGCTCCACGGAGACGGACAATCAGGGATCGATCATGATCATCGCTGCCACGGACGCGCCACTGTCCGACCGCAACCTCACACGTCTCGCGTGGCGTGCGATCGCGGGCCTCGCGCGCACGGGCTCCAGCTTCGAGAATGGCTCCGGAGATTATGCGATCGCTTTCTCGGTCAACCAGGACTGCCGCCGATCCGCCCGGTCGCGGCGTCCCCGGGAGACAGTCGACCTGCCCAATAATTCAATGTCACCGCTCTTCCGTGCCGCCATCGAGGCTACGGAAGAAGCAATCTACGACAGCCTGCTCATGGCGGAGACGATGCACTCCACCGACCCGGCGACCGGCCGAACAATCGTCGCGGAGTCTGCGGCGGCAGATATCATGCGTGCACTGAGGCAGGCAGGAGGCTAGCCATGGCTACCCGCGGCCCGGTCCTCGGCATCCTTGGCGGTATGGGCCCGCTGGCCACAGCCGACTTCTATTCGAAGCTTGTCAGGGCGACCCCCGCGACGAGGGATCAGGATCATGTCCCGGTCATCATCGTCGGCGATCCGGGCGTACCGGACCGGTCCGAAGCCATCCTTGGGGGTGGCACATCGGAGGTCCTGGAGGCTCTGACCGCAGGCATCGACCGACTCGAACGCGCCGGTGCCGATGTCATCGCCATCCCGTGCAACACGGCCCACTACTGGCTGAACGGTCTGCGCAGCCGGACGACGCGACAGATCCTCAGTATCGTCGATGCCTCGCTGTCACTGGTACGCCGTCGTCTGATCGATGCGCGCACGATAACGGTCCTCGCCACCGAAGGCACCTTGCGCGCGGGCATCTACGACCGGGCGATCGCGCGCGCGGGACTGACCCTGAACCCGGCGACCGCGGATGACTCGCGATCGGTCGCGGAGGTCATCGCACGGGTGAAGGCGGGCAACGTCAGCGATGCAGAGGGCCTTCTCGAGGAGGTGATCGCTTCTGTCCACCGCCGCTCGGACGTAATCCTGCTTGCCTGCACCGAACTTCCACTGGCTGCCGGCGAGCGACTCGAGCACGAACCGTGGCTGATAGACACCACTGCGGCTCTGGTCGATCATTGTCTCGCCTGGGTCGTGTCCCGACGCTACAGCGCCGACCAGCTGTCGCTGATGGCCGTCCCCCGGCACAACCCTGACGGCGAGAGTAATTACCTGAGCTAGCAGCACAGACGGCAAGATAGGGCGACTGCCATACCATTCCTTTCCCGACGGAATGGCGGACGCATACTCCGTGTTTCCGGTCAGCACAGGACAATCGATGACAGAAGAAGCCAGATTGCGCGAAATACCCGAGAGGATGCGAGCGGTCCTGACGACCGCACACGGCGACCGTGACGTGATCAGTCCGGTCGACGACCACCCGGTGCCCTCGCCGCAGGCAGACGAGGTGTTGATCCGTGTCGCGGCATGCGCCGTCAATCCGCACGACGTATTCACGCGCCGCGGCATGCCCGGCATCACGATTCCCCTGCCCGTCGTGACGGGCTCCGACATCGCCGGCGAGGTCGCGGCAATCGGCGCGGGCGTAACCGGCCGGGCCATCGGTGACCGCGTGCTGATCGATCCCGTCGATTTCTCTTCCGGCAAGCCGAGGATGTACGGCGAGACGATGGACGGTGGCCGTGCCGAGTACATCGCCGTTAAATCCGAGCAACTGCTGCGCGTCCCTCCAGGCGTCTCGCTCGAGGCGGCTGCGGCGCTACCGCTCGCCTACGGTACGGCATTCCGGATGCTCATCACAAAGGGCCGCATCTCGGCGGATGACCGCCTACTGGTGCTGGGAGCAAGCGGCGGGGTCGGTATCGCCTGCGTACAGATCGCGAAAGCGGTCGGTGCGCAGGTCATCGGTTGCGCGAGCAGTGACGAGAAGATCGGACGGCTGTCCGAACTCGGCATCGACCATCTCGTTAACTACACCGAGGAACCGTTCCGTGAGGCCGTGAAGCGAATCTACGGGAAGCCACGTGTGGCCGGAGGCGGAGGCGTCACGGTTGCCGTGAACTTCACCGGCGGAGATACACTTCCGGACACGCAGAAATCCGTGTGCCGTGAGGGCCGTATACTCTGCTGCGGGGCGACTGCAGGCTATGAATTGGACCTGGATGCGCGCTACTGGTGGACCTACGAACACGAGATGATCGGATCGGACGGCTGGACACGCGACGATCTCCAGGCGCTGCTCGACTGGATAGCCGAGGGTCGCTTTACGCCGGTGATCGACAGCAAGCTGCCGCTGGCGGAGGCCGCCGAGGCTGAACGACGGCTCGAGGACCGGGAAGTCGTCGGCAAGATCATCCTGGTCCCGTGACAGCGCGGACGGCAGGTCAGTGTGGCGATGAACAAGCAGATCGATAACTTGGGGGACATCGTCCGCCCGGGAGCATCCGGCGACCGTCTCGCCTACGTCGAGCACAGGGAGATGCCGCGACGATGGACCCTGAAGGCACTCGATCGGGCAATCGACCAGTCGGCGAGGCAGCTATCCGACCGGGGACTCGCTCCCGGCTCCCGCATCGGCATCCTGGGGATGAACAGCGCCGCCTACCTGATCGTGTACTTCGCAGCGATGCGGGCCGGCCTGACGCCTCTTCCCATCAACTACCGCCTGCCCGCCGAGACGATCGAATTCATCGTCGAGGACTCGCGCATCAGCCTGATGTTCACCGACACCGATCATGCCGGTCTCGTGCCGAAGCATCTGCAGTCGATACCGCTGGACACGGACGCCGGCACTGACTGTGCGAGCCCGAATGCGGGGCAGCCGTTCCGCAGCGTGCGGCCGAATCCGGGGACTGCCTGCAAGATACTCTATACCTCGGGCTCCACCGGACGACCGAAGGGAACGGTGCTGGACCACGCCGGCCAGATCTGGGCGATCACACAGAGTCTGGCCGATACGCCCGCGAGTGACAGCCGGGTGATGGTCGTAGCGCCCTACTATCATAAGAACGGACTGTATTTCGCGACCTACGCCATCGCATCGGGGGCCACGGTGGTCTCTCTGCCAAAATTCGAGGCGAGGGCATATCTCGAGGCCGCGGCCGCGCACCGCTGCGACTGGCTGACCGGCATACCGACCATGTTCGCCATGCTGCTGCGCGAAGAGGATCTGATCCGGACACTCGATCTGAGCCACGTCCGCAGGATCAATATCGGCTCCGCGCCGCTGAGCGAGTCGCTGGCTGCGCGCATCCGGCAGGCTTTTCCGCACGCCGCACTGATGAACGGCTATGGGGCAACCGAAGCGGGACCCCTGATCTTCGGCGAGCATCCTGATGGGCTCACTCGCCCCGCTCTCTCGGTCGGTCATCCGGCGCCGGGCATCGACTGCCGCCTGGACGGTGATGGAGACGCCGACGAGGGTGTACTCCACCTTCGTGCGCCCTCCATGATGCGCGAGTATCTCAACCAGCCCGAACTGACACGGCAGAAGGTGGTCGATGGCTGGTACAACACCGGAGATCTGTTCCGGCGTGACGACCAGGGATTCTACTTTTTCGTCGGCCGGGCGGACGATATGTTCGTCTGCGGTGGCGAGAACATCTATCCCGCCGAAGTCGAGCGCCTGCTCGAGCGCCATCCGCAAGTCGCGCAGGCGGCCGTTGTGGGGGCGCCCGATGACATCAAGGGCGAGGTTCCGATCGGATTCGTCGTGCTGAAAGAGCCCGACTCGGCTTCGGAGCAGGAACTCAAGCGCTTCGCGCTGGCCCACGGACCCGCGTACAGCCATCCGAGAGCTATCGTTTTTCTCGACAGCCTGCCGGTCGGCGGCACTCACAAAGTCGACCGGCGAACATTATTGACAGAAGCCCGGAGGATAGCCCGAAAGAGACGTCACGCATAGCGGAAACTCTCGTTTAGCTAGGGGCTTACAGTCGCACACTGCTATACTGATCCCGGTCAGTACGGACGGCGCGACCCGGGGAGGTCGCAAAAAGCCATGGCAAACAAGGACCAAGACAGGAAAGGTGACGAGAGAGCGGGCGCTTTCCCGCCTACCAGCGAGAGGGTCGTCGGCGCACCCCATACCAAGATCGAGCAGATCCTGAATGATCTGGCTCGTTCGGTCGCGCCGGGCGAGCGGGTCGAGTCGCTCCGCCGCGGCCTGGCCGGGCTGACGAGCCGACTCCCCGCGGAGAGCGGCCAGGGGAGCTGGGACTTCGTCCGCATCTCCGCGCATCTCATCGTCTCCGTCACCCGCGCCGCTTATGCGGAACGCACCTGGATCGACGTCCCGGCGGACGAGACGTTCAAGGTCCGCATTTTGATGCGCGGGCGGTTGACCGACGCCAGCGGTGAGACCATCGTGCAGGGACCGGGAGCCTTCGTCGAAGCATTCCCGGGCGAATCCGTGAGCGGCTACCACGTGGAGCCCGGCGAGATCGGCCTGATCGTACTCCACTGCCGTATGCCGCAGCTGACAGACGTTCTGAAGCTGCCCCCGGCATCCGTCCCACCGCCCCTTGACTGCCTGCTGGATCACGGACGCTCCTCGCAGCCGCGAGGAGACCAGATTCGACTGGGCCCGAACGTACTCCGAGCCGCGAACGACATCATGGGCGCCAGCCTGCACTACTCGGACGAACTACTAAGGGCCTATGTCGAGGCCAAATCGAACGAAATCCTGTGTTCCGTAGTACGGCAATTACAGCAGCCCCCGAGCGAGGCCCTCTCTGATCTGACGCTCACCGTCAGGGATATCAACCGGATCTACGAGGCGCGAGACATCCTCCGCGACAATTACGTGGATCCCCCGTCGATATCCGAACTCGCACGCGCCGTCGCTATAAACCAGACCAAACTGAAGGCGGCGTTCAAGGCCGTGTTCGGCGAGACAATCTTCGGTTTCATCAGACAGAGCCGGATGGAGAAGGCGATCGAGCTGCTGCTAGATACGGACAGGACCATCTCGGAGATCGCGTATGCGGTCGGATACGAGTATCCGGCCAACTTCACTCATGCCTTCAAGCGATACCACGGCTACCTGCCGAGCGACGTGCAGCGGCCGACCACCCAGTTGCCCGAAGAGCGGCCGAAGGCCCGCTGAACCTGGTCCGGCCGCGGCAGTCAGCTTCCCCTGCTCGGCGTATCCCGTACGGGAGCGCGAACAGCCGTGCCGAAACGGGCATTCTCGATGAGCTCGCCGTCACGGATCACCGGACGGCCGCCGACGATCACGTACTCGATACCCGCCGACGTCTCGGCAGGGTCGGCGTAGGTCGACCGGTCGATGACCGTATTCGGGTCGAATATCGTCAGATCCGCATCCGCTCCCGGCTGTACCCGCCCTTTCCTTTTCATCGCCGGCACGCGGCCTTCGAGGCGGCGGGCCGGCTCTAGGGTCATCTTGGCGATCGCGGCAGGCAGTGACAGCAAGCCCTCCTCCCTCACAAAACGCCCGAGGACCCGGGAAAAAGACCCCGACACCCTGGGATGGCCGACCCCATCCACGATGAACCCGTCGCTCGCGATCATCGTCAGCCGATGACCAACAGCTTTACGGGTCATCGCCTCGGTACGCGCATGATGGATGATGATGCCGCCCTCGCTGCGCCTGGCGCCGAAGGTCTCACGATCGAGCCACTCCCCGGTCTCCGCCCACTGGAACTTGCCGAATTCCTCATCCGGCCAGGACTCCCAGTCGCTGAATTTCGCCGACTCTATGCGGGTCATGCCCGCACCGTAAGGATAGGTCTCGGTCGTAACATCCAGCCCGCCGTCGACCGCAACGGCGATCCGCGCAAGATACTCGTCGATGAGAGCCTTCGCCGCGGAATTCACGTGCACGACATGCAGGGACGCGCCTGCTTCCGATGCCAGCCCGATCGCCCGCTCGAGCCCCTCGAGGCCGGCGTCGAGATGCACATGCACGCTGGCATCCTTCGCTGCGGCCAGCCGCATCACCTCCAGAACCTCCTCGTCGGTCGCCGCAGGCGTGTATTCGAGGCCCATCCCCACGGCGACCGCTCCTCTCGCGAGACCCTCCGTCAACCCTTCGATCATCGCATCGATCTCGGCTGCGGTGGCTGCCTGCCATGCTCCCGGCCCCGTCGGCAGCGATTCTGCCGGGTCATCCATCACGGCCATCCGCACCGGGATATGGCCCGCACCAACGCCGTAGTTCAGGTATTGTCCGTCATTTCTCTGCGCGTACCAGCGGTCGACGTCGGCCGTTCCCAGTTCGATTTCGAAGGCCGAAGTCACCCCGTCTTGCACCATCAGGCGGTAGGCCTCCTCGGTCTGGCCATGCGCATGGAGGTCGATGAACCCGGGTGCAACGACGAGACCGTCGGCCTCGATAACATATTCACCGTCGAGTGCACCAGCCGATACGGACTCGATGATCGAGCCATTCACGCCGATGTTCATGACCGCGTCGACCCCGCTCTCGGGGTCGATCACCCGACCGCCCCGGATCACCAGCTCGTACTCGGCAGCTAGCGCCCCCTGCCCTGCCCCGAGCATTACCAGGCTGACGACGGCGGCGAGCGTCTTGCCAATAGTGCGGGATCTTCCCATCACGGCTCCTCCGTGCGGACCGGCCGCGCCAGCATCAGGAGACAGAGCAACGTCACGCCAGCGCCCGTGATGAGCAAAGGCCAGCCGGCGCCCCCTCTCAACACCGTCGACAGTCCTAGCAAGGCCAGGACATTGCCGAGGAAATTCACCACCAGACCCCATGCCCTGAGCCGCATGGGACCTACTCTCCTCTCCAGATCGATCATCGCGTTACTCCCACAGGCCCAACCGGTTGAACACCCACATGATCGCCACGCAGTTCAGCAGTGTGATCTGCACCAGCACGCCCAGGTTCCAGAGATAGGACCTCGGACAATCCCGGCCCAGGACGCTCCTGTCGTTGAGCATCAGGTAAAACGACCAGCCCACCACATTGTTGGAAAGCGACAAGAGTGCTGCGATGAAAATGATCAGCAGCACCGGGCTGGGCAGCCATGCAGCCAGCAACCCCACCTGCGGCAAAAGAATACAGGCTTTCCAGCGCCACGACCGCACATCCGGTTGCCAGCCGAACACCTCGTGCATGCCGATGGCGCAGGCGATGCTCATGCCGACGGTAGTCGTTATCGGTACGGCGAGAAACCCGAGCAGGAAAGCATATTTTGCCCCGGTCTCACCGAGTAACGGCACCAGCGCCGCCGACAGCTGCACGGCGGTCGTGGGCAGATCCCCCGCGCCGTAGAGCGTGCCGGCGAACAGCGAGACCACCACGAAATTCACGAGCAGGAATGGCAACGCGAAGCCGACCACGATGTCCGTCCGCGCCAGCTTCTCGTGGCCGGCGCCCCAGCCCTTCGACAGGCCCGTGTAGTGGAAAAAGACCCAGTCCATGACGCCGACGGCAGCGGCCGACGAGGCGATGAACAGATCGATCCCTGCCGCGCCGGTGGGCAGCCATGGTATGAAGAACCCTTCCAGCGCGGCGCCCCAGTCAATGCCCACGAGCGCCAGACACGCCGCGAAGCAGAGCAGCATGAGCGCCAGGGCTATCTTCATGACCGATTCGACGAATACAACCCCACGGCGACCGCCCCTGCCATAGCTCAGTGCGATCCACGCGGTCACCAGGCCGTAGATCGGCCAGTTCAGAGACTGTGGAAAATGCACACCGAATTCCGACGCTACGGACTCGATCAGATGCGTGCCGAGAGCAACCTGGCCGAAATTGAAGATCACGGCCACGCAGACCAGGCCGACGAAGGCGGTCAGCACCCGCGAGATCAGCCAGCCGTGGTGCTCACGCTGCTTTTCGATGATGCGAAACTGGCCCTTGGAGGTGAACCGGGCCATGGCCGCCATCATGAACAGTCCCGAGCCGATGGCGGCCCAGCTGATCCAGAGGGTCTTGTAGCCGAACTGCGCCCCTGCAAGCATCGCCGCCGTCAGAGTGCCGGCCCCCAGCGTCAGCGCAGCACCCATGAAGCCGGGTCCGCCGAGCCGAAGATAAGCGAGCAGCCGGAGGACGAGAGGCTTCTCGTTCAGATGCTCGAGATAACGGACCTCGGCATCCAGCTTCTCCTGCGGGATCGCATCCGCCAACGGGTAGACGGCGGTTCGCTGGGTCGATTCCTTCACTGGCCCTGCTCGCGCCTATACCCGGCTTCCGACGCGGAAAATGCCTGCAGCAGGCTCTCGAGCCGGTCGCGCTCGGCCGCTCCCGTCTCCGCGAGCGGTGCCCGCGGCGGTCCGACATCGAGTCCGCGGATACCGCAACCCGCCTTCACCAGTTGCGTGTAATGACCACCGCCTTCGAACAGCTGCAGCAAAGGCATCAGCCTGTAGTAGAGTTCACGTGCCTCGTCGAGGCGGCCGTCGACAACGAGTTCGTACAGGTACCGGTGCTCTTCCGGCAGAACGTTCGCGATGCCTCCGACCCAACCTGTCGCCCCGGCAACCAGGCTCTCCAGTGCCAGTGTATCGCTGCCACAGAAAACTGTCATGCGCTCGCCGCACCGCACCAGGATATCGGTGACGCGAGTGGCATCACCGCTGCTTTCCTTGATGTAGTCAATGCCGTCGACCTCGGACAGACGCTCGACCAGATCGGGGGTCAGGTCGACCCCGGCACGACCCGGATAATTGTAGAGCATGATCGGGATGTCGATCGCCCCGGCTACCGCAAGAAAATGTCCAATCAACTCGGCATCGGTTGGCAGCGAATAGTAGGGAGGCGCAAGCAGAACGCCATCGGCACCCAGCCCTTCCGCTTCCCGGCAATGGGCGATCACGTCACGCGTGGACCCCGCATTCGCACCGACGATCACCGGCACGCGCCCCGACGTGGCACGGATGACCGTACGTGCAACCGTCTGGCGCTCCGCAGCCGATAGCGCATAGAACTCGCCGGTACTGCCCAACGGCGCGAGACCATGCACGCCGCCGGCTACCAGGCGTTCGGTCAGCTCCTCCAGCCGGTCCAGGTCCACTTCCTGCTCCGGCGTCATCGGAGTCGCCATCGCGGCGAATACGCCTGTGAATTTCTCTGCCATGCGAAGCCTCCGTGGATCAGCCGCCGTCCATCTCAGCGGATATCGTGCACCGGGTCACCCAGTACCTCCGTGCGGGGCACTATACCGAGCCCCGGCTGATCGGACGCGCGCAGCCGGCCATTCTCTCGCTGCGGTGCGCCATCGGCCGTACTCACGGTGACGTAGCTATTGAAGTCCGTCGACGAGAACAACAGCTCCGTCGGTGTGCTGTGCGCGAGATGCGCGATGGCAGCCGTCACGATGTCACCGCCCCAGCTATCCTCGATAGTCATTGCGATCCCCAGGCTGGCGCAGATATCGCGCGCCAGACGCGCTTTCGTCAGCCCCCCGAATTTGCTGATCTTGATGTTGACCACATCCATGGCCTGATCCGTGCTCGCACGCAATATCCGGTCGACGCCGTCGATACACTCGTCCAGCACGAAGGGCAAATCCGTTCGGCGCCGGATCGATACGCACTCCTCGTAGCTGAGACACGGCTGCTCGATGTAGACGTCGACGTCCCGGACACCGCGCACGACCCGGGCGGCTTCGTGCATCAGCCAGCCGGTATTGGCATCTGCCACCAGTTTGTCTCCCGCCTGGAGGCGCTCCGACACGGCGTGGATCCTCTCGACGTCCGTATCCGGATCGCCCCCCACCTTCAGCTGGAATCGCCGATAACCCTCGTCACGATACATCTCGACGTTATCCGCCATTTCCTGGGGGGAACGCTGGGATATGGCCCGATACAGGACGAAGTCCTCCCCGAAACGCCCGCCGAGCAGCTCGCAGACAGGGAGTCCCGCAACCTGACCGAGTATGTCCCAGCAGGCGATATCGAGCGCTGACTTCACGTACGGGTGCCCCTTCAGCGCGATGTCCATGCGAGCGTTGATTCGCGTGAGCTGTGTGGGATCCTCGCCCAGCAGGTGCGGCCCAAGCTCCCGTATACCGGCCCGTGCACCTTCACCGAAGGCCGGCAGATAGAACGGACCCAGGGGACATACCTCGCCATGTCCGCTGATGCCCGCATCGGTCTCGATCCGGACGATCGTGCTGTCGAACTCCGATACCGTCTTGCCGCCGGACCAGCTGTAGCTGTCCTCGCGCAGCGGCAAGGCTACCCGGAATGCCTGTATAGCCGTGATCTTCAACTCGAATTACTCCGCAAAGTCGTACCAGATTGTCTTGATCTCGGTGTATTGCTCGAACGCCTGCAACGCGTTATCCCGGCCGCCGAACCCTGACTGTTTGTAGCCCCCGAACGGCGTCGTGATGTCTCCCTCCGAATAACAATTCACCGACACCGTTCCTGCCTTCAGGGCACGGGCGAGCCGGTGGGCGCGATTGACGTCTCGCGTGTAAACGGAAGCCGCCAGTCCGTAGGCGGAGTCATTGGCCAGCTCGATCGCATGTTCCTCGTCATTCGCGGTGATCGCCGCCAGCACGGGCCCGAATATCTCCTCCCGGGCGATCAGCATGTCGTTGGTCACCCTGTCGAAGATCGTCGGCTCGACGAAATACCCGCCCGACTCCGGGTTCACGCGTCGCCCGCCGGCGACAACCGTAGCACCATCCCGGCCGCCCTGTTCGATATATCCGAGCACCTTGTCGAGGTGCGGCTTCTCGATCATCGCGCCCACCTTCGTTGCCGGATCGAGCGGATCTCCGACTACCCATGTTCGGGTCTTCTCCACGATGCGCTCGAGCAATTCCTCGCGCACGTCGCGGTGCACGATCAGGCGCGAACCGCAGCTGCAGTTCTCGCCCATGTTCCAGAACGCGGCATTCGTCGCATGGTCCGCGACCACGTCGAGATCGGCCGCATCTGCCATGATCACCTGCGGACTCTTGCCACCGCACTCCAGCGTGATGCGTTTCAGATTCGATGCCGCAGCGTACTGAAGGAACAGGCGGCCCACCTCGGTGGATCCCGTGAACGTGATCACGTCGATATCCATGTGCTCGCCGATGGCGCGTCCTGCCGTCTCGCCGAGCCCGGGCACCACATTCAGCACGCCCTCGGGTATATCGGCCTCGACGGCGAGTTCCGCCACCCGCAGAGCACTGAGCGACGACAGCTCCGCGGGTTTCAGGATCACCGAATTGCCCGCGGCAAGCGCCGGGCCGATCTTCCAGGCAGCCATGAGCAGAGGGAAATTCCAGGGCACGACCGCCCCGACCACACCCACCGGTTCTCTCAGAATCAGACCCAGCTTGTCGGCGGCCGTCGGCGCCACCTGATCGTAGAGCTTGTCGGCCGCTTCGGCATACCACCGGATGCAGGTCAGCGTCTCCGGCACATCGATGCCTGTGCAATCGGTGATCGGCTTGCCGGCTTCGAGCGCGTCGAGCAGAGCCAACTCGACCGCGTGCTTCTCGATCAGATCGGCGAATCTGAGCAACTTGTCCTTGCGCTCACCGGGGCTGCACCGCGACCACGCTCCCTGCTCGTAGGCACGTCGGGCACTCCGTACCGCCTCGTCCACATCCGCGCTGTCACATGCCGCTATCTCCGTAATCACGCGCCCGGTCGCCGGGTTCTCGGTGGCGAATGTCGCTCCGCTCGCCGAATCACGGTAGGCCCCGTCAATAAAAGCGCTGGTGCGGAACTCCAGAGACTCCGCCTTCGCCTTGAATTCCTCGTACGCCGATTTCGCGTTGACGACCATTTCTTCACTCCTCCGGACCGGCGCTGCAAGGCATGCCGGATCGCGCTCCCGGTTCTTTCCATACCGCCTCGGCGACGCGCAGGAAGTTGCCACCGAGGATCTTGGCTATGTCTGCACCCGCATAACCGGCGCGCACGAGTTCATCCGCGATCGTCGGATACACCTCCGGGCCCAGCGTGACAGCGCCCGTATAGGCATACTCCGGCGGTACCGTCCGGGGAGCCAGCTCCGCTTCACGCTGTTTCGCCGCATCGTCGAACAGGGCGATGTCCAGACTGATGCCGACGTGATCGGGCCCGACCAGTTGTACGACGTAGTCTATGTGGCGTACGACATCGGTCGCAGTCGGCCTCGGTGCGCCCAGGAAGACACTGTGACCGCAGATCCCGACCACGCCACCACTGGCCGCGCAGCGCCGGATGAGATCGTCCGGCACATTGCGGGGATGCGGCACGAGAGCAGCCGGGTTGGAGTGCGAGAATATGACGGGTCCCGCACAGTGCTCGAGTACGTCGTACGCCGTACGCTCACTGGTGTGACTGCAGCAGGGCACCATGCCGAGCGCCGCCATCTCGTCCAGCAGGTCCCGGCCAAAGCGGGTCAGACCTATCCCCGATCCGTAGCAACCGCCTCCCGCGAGGTTATCGGTATTATAGGCAATCAGCATCCAGCGCACGCCCAGGTCATAGAACAGTCCGAGAAGGCTCGGATCTTGTTCCACCACGTCCATCCCTTCGATATCGAACGTGACCGCCAGTCTTCCCGACGCTTTGGCGGAACGGATATCGGCGACTGTCTCCACCAGGCTGTAGCCATCGACATGGGACTTGATCCAGCGGCGCACGTGCGCCAGCAGGCGAACCTGCCGCTCGAGCGGCACCTTGTTGTAGCCGACGTTGAGACTGACCACATCGACGCCGGCAGTGCGGAATTCGCCGAGCCGATGGATGAGGCGCTGGTGTGCGTCGTAATCGATGGGCAGGTTGACATGGTTGTCCCAGACCAGCGCGGCCTCGAGCAGACGACGGCCTTTCGCCTCGTCCGCCCGATCCTTCGTCGCCGCTGGCTCGGCACCGGTCATCCGCTGCTCCTGTCCCGATATGAAATCATTGCGGCTGAGGCGCTCCCCTGCGGCACATCCGACTCTTAGAGTACGGCGAGTGGCTATCCTAGCGGTGCGGCGCGAGCGAGAGTTGTGCAGACTGCCGGAAGACTACTCTGATCGGCCATCCGGAGGGTCCGCGGACACGCGATGCCGCAGCGATTCACCAGCCGCGGGTGCGCTCCCATTCCGCGACGACCCGCTCTTGCTCTATCACGAAGTACCGATCGAACTCGCTGGCCGTCGCGCAGGCGTGATTCGGGAGAATGCGGAGCAATGTCCCGAGGGGCAGGTCCTCATACGGTAAAGGCTGACCTTCGTCCATCGTCTTCACGATGCCGTGCTCCTGGTTGGCGTCTGCGACAATCATCATATCCAGCGCGCTGCCGTCGCTCTGCCGGACCAGCCCGTAACCATAATCCGTGCCCTGGCGCGCCGTACCACGGTCTCGCGACATGGCCATCCAGCCCGCATCGGTGATGACCCGGCCCTTGTCCCGCTGGTGGCCTATGACGCTGGTCAGGACGCTGACGGCGACATCATCGTGAGCGCAGACACCGATGCCCGCCATCACCAGGTCGAAGAACACATAGACGCCAGCTCGCACCTCAGCAACCCCCGTGAGCTCCTCCGCAGCCAATGCCGTAGGCGTGGAACCGATGGAGACAATGGGGCACGGAACGCCGGCCGCGCGAAGCCGCTCCGCCGCTGCCACGCTGCGGTCGCGTTCCTGGCGCGCCATGGCCAGCAGCGCCTCGCGGGATTCGCAGAAATAGGACTCACCCGCGTGGGCCATGACGCCCAGCAGCTCGGCACCTGCCGATGCCTGCAGGATGTGACCGATTTCCAGCAGGCTTTCGCCGGCGGGGTCAACACCCGAGCGATGGCCGTCGGTATCGAGCTCGATCATCACCCGGTAGCAACGGCCCTCCTGCACACCGGTCTTCGCGACATGACGGGCCATTACGGGATCGTCGAGCACGATACTCAGGTCACAGCCCCGGTCCATCAGGGCCGCGACACGAGCAAGCTTGTTCGGCGCGATCCCCACCGCATAGAGGATGTCGCGAACGCCGTGCTCGAAGAAGTACTCGGCCTCCTGCAGCGTGGAGACGGTAATGCCGCTCGTGCCGGGTTCCGCAAGTACCCGCTTGGCGATTTCCGCGCATTTATGCGTCTTGACGTGTGGGCGGAGCGTGCTGCCGAGTCCGCGGATGTTCTCCGCCATACGTCGAATGTTGCGCTCCATTCTGGGCAGATCCAGGAGAAGACAGGGCGTCACCAGTCCGTCGAGCGTGCCTTGCGAATCGGGTATCACTGGCCCTCCCCCCCCGGCAGCAGGAGCTGCGAGCGACCATCGACCTTCAGGCGGATGTTCGCCACGGTATGATCCGTCGGATCCGCAAAAGCGACCGGTTCGTCGGTATTGGTATGGCGCTGGAAGAAGTGGCTGATACCGGGGGCGGTAATGAAGAGACGCAGACGGTGACCCGCCGGGATGCGGCGCGCGACCCAGGTCATTTCGAACCGGTAGTCATGGAATCGGTCGATCTCCGGGAAGTCCGGGGCGATCGCGCCGCCACGATAGCGGGCACGCAGGAAGTCGTACGCCAGCGTGATGGTCGAGCCATCCGGCGCCACCTCATACAGCACCGCGATCAGGTCCGTGTCGGGGACATCGAGTGCGATCCATGCCTCGAGCACCGGATTGCCGACGATCTCGTAAGCCCGGCGAGCAGGATTCGTCTCGTAGACCAGACCGCGATCACCGATCTCCAGCGGCAGCTCATCATCGAGGAGATGATCGTCTCCCCGGGCGGCGGCGCCGAAGTACGGGCCCCACGAGACGGTCGGCAGACCCGGGTCGTAGCGAAAGCGATGGATCGCCGGTTCTGCGTCGCCGCCATCCGCGGCCAGCCTGCCGTCGAGATAGTCGCCCCCGGAGCCGGAATTCGTCTCCCGGAGCACGAGATTGCGGCAGCATGGCAGCGCATCGAGCGACGCTACGCTCCGCCACTGGTCCGGCCCCGTCATGAAGTAAGTCACCCGGCCTTCGAGCAGTGCGGGTTTCTCACCGTCCTTCAGCACCCAATCGAACCACTCGAGCTCCATTTCCAGGTGGTCCACGGCGGCTACTTCGCCGAAATCGATGCCGCCGACCTCACGTTGCGTGCTGCTGACCCCCGCATGATCCCAGGGTCCGACAAGGAGCCAAGTGTGTTCGGCGGCGCCGGGGTTTGTTTCGAGTAGCCGCTGGTAGTGAGTGAAAGTTCCCAATTGAGCGCCGTCATAGGCGCCGGTAATAGTCAGCACGGGGATATCGATCTGCGCGAGCGCCGTCGCGGTCGGATTCATCCGTCTGTAGCGTTCCCGCGATTCTGGCGTCTGGAGAGATTTCTCCCAATAGGAAGTCGGCAGCCCGGCGGCCTCATCCAGGCGCGCATATTCCAGCTCGCCCCTGGCGAGCTCTGCGTACAGGCCGTTCCAGAACTCTCTGGCCGAATTGAAGTTCGTATTACGCTGCCGCCCTGCTACCAGAGCATACCAGCGGAGCCGGTAGGGAATCTCGACGCCACGGTAGGCCGGATTGTCGACCGTGAAATAGGGGGCTGCCCCCGGCACGATGGTCTTCAGCGCCGGCGGATTCAGCGCGGCGATCGCCCACTGCAGAAACCCCGTGTAGGACGCACCGCGCATTGCTACTCGACCGTCGCAATAGTCGCGATCCGCCAGCCATTGCACGACGTCGTAGCCGTCCTTCGCGTCGTTCACGTAGGGTCGATATACGCCCTCGGAATCCCCACGTCCGCGCACCTCGACGATCGCGACGACATAGCCACGGGTCGCGAAGAAAGCCGCTCTGGGAAAATAGCGATCGGCCCCGTAGGGCGTGAAGCGCAGAATGACCGGCAGAGGCTCGCGCTGATCGGCCGGGCGCAGTATCGTGGCATTGAGCCTGGTGCCATCCCGCACCGGAATCTCTGCGCCAAATTGCACATGGTACGGGCGAGCCAG
This sequence comes from uncultured Woeseiaceae bacterium, assembly GCA_964427415.1. Classification (GTDB taxonomy): domain Bacteria; phylum Pseudomonadota; class Gammaproteobacteria; order Steroidobacterales; family Woeseiaceae; genus Lentisalinibacter. Next base: position 25,654 of record CAYRUH010000039.1, read on the forward strand.
CGGCGGAGACGGCTCGGCGGCATGACCGGTCACAGACCAGACTGAGCAGCAGACGGCCAGCAGCCCCGCAAGGAAGCTGGCGGAAAGAAGCGCCTGTGCAGCATGGCGGTATTGCTGATTTTTCAGAATATACTTTTGTCTCATGGACTGCTCCTCCACCGGATACGCCATTATTGGCTATCGGCGAGGCGCACACACCATTATGGGCGACGGGAAGAGAATTCCCGCCGCTCGTCCCCTGGCAACAACCGGACGACCTCGCTCACATCGCTGCCCGCCAGGGATCAGGGATACTGTGTGACGGGGATGATGACCATGCTCCGACCACCCCTATCGGCCGGGCATGCATCCGGGAACAGGCAAAAATGACCACGGCAGGCACTCCGCGCAATCTCCCGGCGGCACGGGAACTGCTCGGCATCGCGCTCATGGCGATGTCCGGCTGGTTCGTATTCGGCGCCGTACAAGGCGGACGGCCGGACCGCTATCTCCTGGCAGCGCTCCTGCTGACCGGCGCCCTTGCGCTGCTCGGCCGGCGTGCCGGCGTCGTCGCCACATTCCTGGTCGTCACAACCGCGATCATCGCAGCGCTCGTCCGGGCCGGGTCCATGGCCGTCTCTCCCTCGGAGCTGGCGGCGGTGGCGCTGGCCGCCGGGACGACGCTACTCACAGCGGCCATCTTCTATGCCGCGCGTCGCAAGGGCTGGTTGCTCGCCGCGCCGGCGGCGCTCGGGGTGCTCGTCGTGGCGGCACTCGCCTTCGGCGCTGTCCGCAACGCATTGCCGCCCGTCGACAATCGCTCCGTTTATGTGGAAATGGACGACGGCATCCGGCTTGCGACGGACTACCGCCTGCCCCGGGGATATGACGGCATCCCGCGTCCGACCATCATCACGTTCACACGCTATCATCGGTCGTCGCGCCTGCGTTTCCCGTTCAACCTCGTCTTCTCCACGGAGAGCGGCAACACCCGCCGCCTGATCGACGCAGGCTATGCCGTGGTCGTCGTCGACGTGCGCGGTGCAGGCGCCTCGTTCGGGACCCGGCCCAGCGAGTTCTCTCGACGCGAGGTCGAGGACTACCCCCGCATCGTCGATTGGGTGATCTCGCAACCCTGGTCGAACGGCGTCGTTGGTGCAGAAGGGGTGTCCTACGGCGGCACGGCCGCAGAGCTGCTCATGCTGCAGCGTCATCCGGCGGTCAGGGCGATCGCCGGCCAGTATAGCCTTTTCGACACCTACGACGATGCCGCGTTCCCCGGCGGACTGGAGAATACCCACATAACCACGGCCTGGGGTCAGATGCTGCGCGCCCTGGACCTGAATGAGCCGCCGCCAGGCGTCCCCTGGCTCGGTCGCCTCGCCTGGGCCGGCGTCCGCCCTGTCGATGGTCCCGACGGAGAGCGGTTGCTCGACCGGGCCATCGCACAGCACCGCCACAGTTACGATTTCTCCGGCCGTCTGGAGACGGTCGAGTTCCGGGACGATCGATTAGCCGGGCGGGAGATATTCGGTGGCTCGCCGGCGTCCTACGGCTCCGCCTGGCAAGAAAACCGGACTCCCTTGTTACTGATCAGCGGCTGGCTGGACGGCGCCTACCAGGCGAGTGCATTCAAGAAGCTGGCGAACAGCAACAATCCCGATCAGTACCTGATCATCGGTCCGTGGGATCACGGTCCTGCGACTTCCATCGATCCCTGCGGATACCGTCCCAACGCGCGGCGCGGGAATCGCAGCAGCTTCACGCTGCCCTTCTATGATCATTACCTGCGCGGCATCCCGAACGGCTACGAGGTGCAGCCGCCGATCCGCTATTACATGCTCTGTGGGGGGGAGTGGCACGCCAGCCAGACCTGGCCGCCCTCCGCGGAGACTCGCCGCTTGCACCTGACCGGCGACGGGCTGATCGCAGCGCCAGCGACGGTGCCGGGGGCGCGCGAGCATGCCGTCGATCCGTCGGAAACGAGCGGTCCGGCGTCGCGCTGGGCTGCACTGGTCCGCGTGCCGGGTACCGGGCTGCCAACCGGCTACGGTGATCGCGCGGACCAGAGCGAGAAACTGCTCGGCTTTACTTCGCCACCGCTGCAGCATGCGCTGGAGATAGCAGGGCACCCGCAGCTGCAGCTCTACCTGGAATCGTCCGAGCCCGACGGTGCACTGATCGCGTACATCGAGGACGTCGCACCCGACGGGACGGTGCACTACGTAACCGAGGGTGTCCTCCGACTCGGCAGCCGCGCCATCGATCCCGAACCGCGCTACCAGGACTACGGACCGGTCCGGTCCCATCTGCGCGCCGATTTCCAGCCCATGCCGGCCGGAACACCCGTGCGCATCGAGCTCGGATTGCTGCCCGTCGCCTATCGATTCAGTACGGGGCACCGGATCCGCCTGTCCCTGGCCGGGGCCGATGCCGACAATTTCGGAGCCGTGGCGGAGACACCGCCGGTCTACCGCATCCACTGGGGCCTGGAACGCCCATCTTTCCTCGTACTGCCGCTGGAGAAATCCGACCCCACACTCTGGCACCGCCCCGAACAGGAGTATCCACATGCATCTCGCTAGACACCCACGCTTGCGATTCGCTCACCTGCCGACGGCGCTCGAGCGGCTGGACCGCCTGAGCGAACATCTCGGCGGACCGACGCTGTGGATGAAGCGCGATGACTGCACGGGCCTCGCCGGCGGCGGAAACAAGACACGGAAGCTCGAGTTCCTGATGGCGGACGCCCTGGTGCACGAGGCCGATGTGGTCATCACCCAGGGCGCGACCCAGTCCAACCACACCCGTCAGACGGCGGCGGCCTGCGCCCGACTCGGCCTCGACTGCCACATACTCCTCGAGGATCGCACCGGTTTCGAAGACGACGAGTATCGATTGAATGGCAACGTGCTCCTGGAATACCTGACCAGCGCCACGATCGAGCATCGTCCGGGCGGCGCTGACATGAACTCGGAGATGGCAGCCCTAGCCGACGAGTTCCGCTCCCGGGGACGGATTCCGTATGTCGTGCCGGGCGGCGGATCCAATGCCATCGGTGCCCTGGGCTATGTCAACGCCGCGATGGAAATCCTGCAGCAGGCGAACGACGCCGGTCTGAAGATAGACGCCATCGTGCATGCCACGGGCAGCGCCGGCACGCAGGCCGGTCTGGTCGCGGGTGTGGTCGCGACGAACTGCGGCATCCCGGTGCTGGGCATCGGTGTCCGCGCGCCCGCCGACGTCCAACACGCGAACGTCCTGAAGCTCGCGCGGCAGACGGCGAAGCATCTGGGTATCGACGCACCGCCGTCGCCCGAGGACGTGCAGGTCGATTGCAATTACGTCGGCGACGGCTACGGCATACCGACCGAGGGCTGCATCGAAGCCATCCGGCTGCTCGCTCGCCTGGAAGGCATTCTCCTTGATCCCGTGTACTCGGCGAAGGGCATGGCGGGACTCATCGACCTCATCCGGCAAGGCCATTACACGCAGGATCAGAATCTTGTCTTCCTGCACACCGGGGGCGCACAGGCCCTGGCCGGCTACCGCTCGCTGCTGACGTCCTGAGGCAGGTGATCGCCGAGCACCTGTCCGCCGCTTCCCGCCTGCTGTCGCCATGCCCTTGCACCGGCTGACGATCTGGCAGCAGGTGCTGCTGGGACTACTCCTCGGTGCATTGACCGGCCCCCTCCTCGGTGAGCATGCCGGCTTCCTCAAACCGGTGGGCGATGCCTTCATCGCGCTGATCAAAATGCTGGTCGTGCCACTGATCTTCGTGTCGATCGTCGCGGGCATCAGTTCGATCGGCGACATGGGGCGGATGGGCCGGATGGGCGGGAAGACCGTCGGACTGTATGTGGCGACGACGCTCGGCGCGATCCTGATCGGGCTGGCCGCTGCGGCGATCCTGCGGCCCGGCGCGGGCGTCGCGCTCGCAACCTCCGGGCAGAGCACCTCGAACTACACGTCTCCGGGCCTCGCCGAGACACTACTCCAGCTGATACCGGAGAACCCCTTCGCCGCCTTCAGCTCCGGCGATACGCTGCAGGTCATCGTCTTTTCCATCCTGTTCGGTATCGCCCTGAGCTCGGTAGGCTCGCGGGGTCGACCGGTGATCCGGCTCGTCGAATCGCTTTCTGCCGTGATCTTCCGGCTCACCGACATGGTGATCGCGCTGGCCCCGCTCGGTGTCTATGCCCTGATCGCCGTCACCACGGCCGAGTATGGCCTCAGTGTCCTGCTGCCTCTCGGCAAGCTGATACTGGCCGTCTATGCCGCGTGCCTGCTGCACGTGGTGTTGTCGCTGGGAGGGCTGCTGCTCCTGCTGGCGCGCGTTGACCCCGTACAGTTCCTGCGCGGCATCCTGGAGGCGCAGATCATCGCCTTCAGCACGACGACTGCCGCGGGCACCCTGCCGGTCACCATGGCCTGCGCGAGGGAGAATCTCGGTGTCTCGCGGGAAGTGGCCGGATTCGTGCTGCCCATTGGGACCACGATCAACATGGACGGCACTGCAATCTACCAGACCGTGGCCGCCGTCTTCCTGGCCCAGGCATACGGGATCGAACTGACGCTGGTCGATTATGCCACGATCGGTGCAACGGCCCTGCTCGCCTCAGTTGGAACCGCGGCGATTCCGGCCGGAGGCCTGATGGTACTGTCCATCGTACTCGTCTCCGTCGGCCTGCCGCTCGAAGGTGTCGCCCTCATCGCCGGTATCGACCGCGTCCTGGATATGGTCCGGACTGCCACGAACGTGACCGGTGACGCCGCCATCTCCGTACTCGTCGCGGTCAGCGAGGGCGAACTCGACCGTCGCGTTTTTGCCGAACGCCCGGTATGACCCACCACCGCCTCGCACAATCCTGCCGCCGTCTCAAATCTTGCCCGTATCGGCGCAGCTACCTAGCCTGACTTGATCGGCGACTCATCGGAGACGAGCGTGACCGACACCGATCTGTGCCAGAAGCTCCAGGCGGACCTGGAGTCGAGCCCCTACAACGCCTTCTGCGGCTTCCGTATCGAACAGGCGAATCGCGATTCCGGCAGCCTGACCATGCTGCTGCCATCCAGACCCGAGCACCAGAGGGTCTCCGGCAGTGATCAGGTCCATGGCGGGCCCATCGCCGCGTTCATCGATACGGCCGGCTGCTACGCGTGCATCATGATGCTCGGCCATGGCGTTCCGACCATCAACTTCCGCGTGGATTATCTTCGGCCGGCTGCGGGCGCCACGCTCCGGGCGACCGCTACGGTCAGGAAAACCGGCCGCAGCATCGCGACCGTCGATATCGATGTGGTCGACGAGAACACCAGAGTCGTCGCGATCGGACGCGCCACATACAGTTCCCGCGCCGGTTGAAGCCGCCCTCGCACCGTCATTCGTGCTCGCCGCACGCAGGCGACTGTGCCACCCGGACCCCATGGAGGCAGAAGATGTTGAGCAGACCGTCTTTCCGCATGATATTTTTCTTCTGGTGGCTACTCTTGGTTCCGCCGATTGCCGCTGAGGCCGCCGAACTCACCGCTTTCACCCATGTCACCGTCATCCCGATGGATGGAGAGCGGGCAATCGAAGACCAGACTGTGCTGATCGAGGGCGACAAGATCGCCGCAATGGGTCGCACCGGAACGGTACGCATACCGGAAGGTGCGCGAACGGTGGAAGGGACCGGCAAGTTCCTGATACCCGGCCTCTCGGACATGCACGCACACATCGGGTCCCATGCCAGGACCGAGGATCCCGGCCGTGATAAGGCGCTGGCGGAGAATCAACTCCTGCTCTACGCGGCCACCGGCGTCACGCTGCTGCGAGACCCGGCCGGCAGTCCGGCGCATTTCGAATACCGGGAGCGACTGAATGAGGGCGACTGGATCGGCCCCGATCTGTTCTTCACCAGCCCCATTCATGAAGGGGCGGATGCCGTGTGGGAATTCTCGACAAAAGTGACCGATCCGGAAGCCGTCGAGCCGCTGATAGCCGGCTACGCGGAAGCCGGCTATCAGGGCGTGAAGATCTACCATACGCTCAGCCGGCCGGTTTACGACGCCATGATCGACAGTGCCAGCAGACATGGCCTTCCGGTCATCGGCCACGTCCCGTTCTCGGTTGGCATCGAGTATGCGCTCGCGAGTCGCCAGTACTCCGTAGAGCATCTGCGTGGCTATGATTTCGACGGTGTGCGGCCCGAAGCGCTGGAGGTCGACGGCGGACGCAACGCCGAGCGTTTTGGCAGCTGGATGTCGATGACCGAAGCCCGTATGGACGAACTCATCGAGCAGACCGTGGCCACGCGCACGTGGAATTGCCCGACTCTGGCTGTCAACCGCTATCTCTTCGACGCAGAAGCTCGCGAGGAGATCGCCCGACACCCGGACTTCCCTCTCGTGCACCCGGCCCTGCGCAAGCGAATCGTGGAGTCGGAGAGACTCGATGCCATCTTCTCCCCGGCGTCCAAGGCCGCGTTGCGCGATGCCCTGCCGCGACAGCAGGCCTTCATCGCCAGGCTGGCCCGCGCCGGCGGCAATCTGCTGATCGGCACAGATTCGATCGTCTCGGCCTACATTCCGGGATTCACGCCGATCGACGAGATGCTGGCATTAGCCGACGCCGGACTCGGCAACTACGAGGTACTGCGCATCGCCACCGTCTCGGCGGCACGGTCGCTGGGCATCGCCGAACGAGTGGGAACTATCAACGTCGGCAAACAGGCGAACCTCGTATTGCTGGATGCCGATCCGCTGGAAGATCTGCGTCATCTGCGCCGGATAGACGGCGTCATGATCCGAGGGCGCTGGCTGCCCGCGCGAGAGCTGCGCGAGCGACTCGAGTCGATGGCCGATAGCTGGGAGTCCGGCTAGGCTAGTCGGACCGCATCGGCTCGTCAGTTGCGGCGTGACTCCAGGGCAGCCTCGATAAAAGCCTGCCACAGGGTCGTATCGCGGAAGGCCGAGGCCCCGATGCCGCCGGGTTTCGTGTCGGCCCTGGCGAGTATCACCGTATCGATGGCCGGCAGAATCGTCATGCGCTGGCCCCCGCTTCCCATGGCGGTATAGCTTCCCTCCAGCATCGCACCCGATGACCCCGACGGAACATCCGCGGTCACCCACCACATGTAGCCGTAGCCGGACGCCAGCTCCGGCTCTTCGTTCGTCATCGAGATGGGTGCCGTACTTTTTTTCACCCAGCCGCTGGGGAGGATCTGCTCGCCCTCCCAGACACCGTCCTGAAGGTATAGCACCCCGAACCGCGCCAGATCCCTGGCGGACAACGCCATATGATAGGCCGGATAACGAGGCGCCGATTCCGTGTACAAATACCACGTGTGTTCGTAGGCAT
>CAYRUH010000040.1:0-5532 GCA_964427415.1 uncultured Woeseiaceae bacterium
GTTCCATCCATGAGTAATCCGGCGTCACCGGCGTCGAGGGCGACCTGACCGTGCTGGACGCAAGCAGCGGCAGCCTGCGCTTGGCGATATCGTCGGTCAGCTGGACGTGGGCGACTAGCGCCGCTCGGCACCGCTGTCCGGGCGCGCCGGCGAGGGCGGGTCCTGCCGCACCCGCTCCAGCACCAGGTCGAGCAGCTGGCGGATGACCTCCGGGCGGCCGCTCTCGATATGCAGCCCCTCGGTCCACAGGAGGTCGACGGCGGGCTCGCGCGCGGCGATGGCGGGCAGCGGCTCGAGGGCTTCCGGGGGCAGGCGTTCGTCCTGCCGTGCGGCGATGATGACCGTCGGGCGCGGCTTGATGGACTCCACCCAGCGCGCCGTGCGGAAGCTCTCCGCATAGATCAGCGTATAGAAGAACTCGGTCATCACCGCCCGGCGCCAGTCGACGGGGAAGTCCTCGCGCAGGTTGTGGGCCAGCCAGGCGTGGTTGTCGCCGGCGCCGTGGATCAGCCAGACTCGCCGGAACCGCTCGTCCAGTGCGCCGGCCGCCGCTGCAAAGGGAACGCCGAGGCTGACGCCCACCAGCTCCGCGCGCTCGGGATCCGCCCAGGGCTGCGCGAGCAGCCAGTCCAGCGCGAGCGAGAGCGCCGGCGGCGTGTCCAGGAAGGCCTGCTGGATATCCGGGATGGCGCGCAGGATCTGCCAGAGGCCGCGGAGCCGTTGGCTACCCTCGTAGGGGTAGTCGATGGCGGCACAGGCGATGCCGTCGGGCGCGCCGGCCAGTGCCACCGCGTCCTTGCCCGTGCGGTGGCCGCCGAGCAGGAGCAGCAGCGGCAACCGCTGTCCCGGCGCCACCTCCGGCCGCCGCACCCGCAGGTCTACCCGCAACCCGGTATCAGCGCTCAGGGACACGGTCTCGTCCAGATAGCCGCCCGGCGCGGCACCGGCCCCGTCGGCGATGATAGCCTGTGTGTTCGCTGTCGTCGCTGTCAGGGTGCCGTGCCGTGCCAGCAGCCGGTCCCGCTGCTCGCTGCGCAGGTCGGCGATCCAGACCGCGATCGCAACCAGGGACGCGGCGAGGCTTATCGCCGCGCCGATGGCGATGGCAGTCGCTATGGCGCGCCTTCGCGTCACGGCCGTGCCCGATGTTTCCTGCCAGTGCTCATTGGCGGGATTCTAGAGTACGGCGCGTGTGCAGAAAAAAACCGGGCCACGCGGGCCCGGTTCCCCCCCGTCGGACTGCCCCCGTAGTCAGCGGAAGTTGCGGCGGTAGCTGATGCCGAAGGTCAGCGGCTGCGTCACGGTCACGCGCCGCTTGGCGTAGCGGTTGTTGATGAACTGATCGCCGTCCTCGTCGAACACATTGGCGATGTAGGCGCCCACGCTCCACTTGTCGGCATCGATTCCTGTGCGGAGATTCAGGATGTTGTAGGAATCCTGGGTGGTCGGCGGCGGCGATACCACCGTGGCTTCGAGTCCCGCGAGTGCGTTGATGGACTCACCCGTGTAGGAGTAGTCTGCGCGCACGAACGGCGTACCGCCGAACAAGGTGCTGTCCGCGAAGGTGCGCTCGATGGACAGCGAGCCCTTCCAGTCCGGGGTAATCGGCAGACGCGTGCCATCGACCGCCTCCACTTCCCCGCCGCTGCCCGGGAACAGCGTCGCGCTCTCGGAGATCTCCGCATCGTTCCAGGCGAGCGTGGCATCCAGCGTCCAGCCGGGAGCCGGTACCCAGGAGGCCTGTAGCTCCACGCCGTCGATGGTGGCCTCGGGGAAGTTGATCACGCCGAGTTGGAAGACCTGGTCTTGCGGGTCGTTCACCTGTACCTGGATGTCGTCCCAGATCATGTGATAGCCGACCACGCTCAGGAACAGCCGTCCGCCGGCCGTCGTCGTCTTGTAGCCCACCTCGAAGTTCTGGACTTTGTCGGAGTCGTATTTCCGCGGCAGGACTGAATTCGGTCGCAGCGCATTCGCGCCGCCGCTGCGAAAGCCCTCGGAGTAGGTGAGATAGACCAGGCCCTGATCGTTAAAATTGTAAGTGAGGTTGATCTTCGGCACGAAACCGTCGTCGCTTTCGTCAGCCACCGCGTCGGTGGTGATGAGGTCGGTCTCCGGGTTTGGCACGGGACCTTGTTGCAGCGAGCCGAGCACCAGTCCCTCTTTGCGATCTACCTGGTACCAGCGCCCGCCGGCCGTGACGGTCAGATTATCGGTGAGATAAAAGGTTGCTTCGCCGAAGAGCGCCAGCTGATCGATTTCCGTATCGTAGAGCCCAAAGAACCAGTCGCCGGGCTGAATGGCGGGGTCGGAGGGGTCCCAGCTACCTGGAGGCAGACCGTTAAGCGAAGTGTTGTAGTAATTGTAGGCGAGGTAATAGAAGGCCGGCGAGCCCGCGAAGTTCTCGGCGCCCGCCTTGAAAGTCTCGGATGTCTCAAAGCTCTGGTAAAAGAGCCCCACGATACCGCGCCAGCGGCTGTCGTCCACTTCCGGAGTAGACCAGCGCGCCTCGATGCTGAATCGCTCGGACTGGGAATCGTCAATATTGTAGCCGCGGACCACGTCGCCGCCGAAGTCGTAGAAGCCGAAGTCGTAATCGGTGCCGTTGACCGAGTTGTAATACGCCTCGAATTCGTCGCTCAGCTGCTGGAAGGCGAACATGTACTCCGTGCCGTCCGCTTCATATTGCAGGTCACGGTCGAAGTAGGACACACTGAACAGGAAGTCACCGATGCCCGTCGAGCCCTCCAGGGTCACGGCCGCCTGGTACCAGTCTTCGTCCATGCGCTCGTCGAAGAAACGCACCTGTTCGAGGTCCGTGCGGTCGAAGTCCTTGTCGCCGAAACCGTCCGCCTCGGTCGACTGGAAGATGGCGGAGGCATCGACGGTCCAGCGGTCGTTCGGGAACCAGCGCAGCGCGGCCCGGCCGCCGGTGATGGTGGTCGAGTTGATGTCGTCTTCCGCGAACTCGGCGTTCGTATAGGTGCCGCCGGGGCTGGTACCCAGGACGTTGTCGATATAGCCCGCTTCCTCGGCCGTGAAGCCGACCAGCCGCAGCGCCAGTTTGTCGCCGGCCAGCGGGAGGTTGAGCATGCCGCTGACGTCGTACCCGGTGTCGCCGTCCGAAACCTGGTTGGCCTCCAGTTTCACCCACGCGTCGAAAGCGGTCGGGTCCGGTTTGTTGGTGATGATGCGCAGCGTGCCGGACTGGGAGGCGTCGCCGAACAGCGTGCCCTGCGGACCGCTCAGCGCCTCGAGGCGCTGGATGTCGACGAGCCGCGGGTCCGGATTCAGGCCGGCGGCCGTGATCGGCTGCTCGTCGAGATAGATGCCGCTGGACGGGCCAGTTCCGAAATCGATGCCTGATGCAGCGACGCCACGGAAGACCACGTTGTTGCCCGCCGGCTCCCTTCGCGCCAGCGCGAGACCGGGTATCTTGCCGACGTAATCGTCCAGGCCTTGCAGGCCCTGGCGGATGATGTCGTCCGTCGTGAAGGCCCGGATGGACATCGGGATGTCGGCGAGACTCTCCTCGCGTTTCGTCGCCGTGACGACGATTTCCTCGATGGCATCGCCCTGTGTCTGGGCGAACGCGCTGGGTCCCGCCAGGGCCGCGGATACGGCGGCGGCGATGGCGCTGCGGCTGTATGCGGCAGTGCCCGGCTGTTGATTTTCGGCCATTGCTGTCTCTCCCGCTTTTGCTTAATACTACTGAAGCGTGGCGAAAGAGCAAATACTGGTTACGGCTGCATCTGTCTTGATAGCTTGATTGGTGTGATGAAGAGTCCGTTATGTGGGCTTTTCGCTACAGGGTGAATCGCAACAGGCGGTATCCATGAAAATCGATCAGCCCCTGAAAGAACTCGGTGACATCGACGTCGGGCCGCTGCGCGATGCGATCCTGGGCCAGGACGATTCGGCGTGGAACGAGCAGGAGTACCGCCAGCAGGAGTACGAAGTCCACAAGCGCACCACTTCGATCGTGATGATATTCACGGACGGCAGGAACTGGCCGCAGATCACCGTGCGCAAGGAGCCGGGCTGGGACCGTCTGGCGGACGCCGCGCTGCCGCTGATGCAGGACATCATCGCGCGCCACTATGCCCCTGGCGGCACCGTCATCCGCGCCATGGCGGCGCGACTGGCCGCGGGCGCACGCATCGATCCGCATCGGGATTCCCACCCATCGTTCCATGCCAGCCACCGGATCCATATCCCGATCACCACCAACAACCGGGTGCGCTTCATGATCGACGGCCGGCCGCACCGGCTCGAGGTGGGCAAGGTCTACGAGCTTAATAATCAGTTGTTGCACAGCGTCATGAACAAGGGCGACGAGGACCGCATCACGTTCATCTTCGATTACCTGCCGCCCGGCGCCGTACGCGCGGCGTGACTATTCTCATTGCCACCTCCGTGGTGCGCGGCAGCCACCAGGGCGAGAGTCACGGCGGCGTGTATCTGATAGACCTCGAGCGCGAGCGTGTGGTGCAGACCGTCGACTGGAACACGGCCAACATCGACTGGCAGGGGCGCGGCTGGGACCGGGGGCTACGCGGCATCGCTTTCGACGGCGAGCGGGTCTACGTCGCAGCGAGCGACGAGTTGTTTGCCTACACCCCCGACTTCCGGCTCATCGACTCCTGGCGCAATCCCTACCTCAGGCACTGCCACGAGATCGCGGTCTACCAGCGCCGGCTCTACCTCACTTCCACCGGCTATGATGCGCTGCTCGGCTTCGACCTGGACGCCGAGCGCTTCTGCTGGGGCCTGCAGGTCGTGCGCGGTCACGGCGATTTCCACGGCGCACCGTTCGATCCCGTCGAGGGTCCCGGGCCCGAGCCCGGCAATCGCCTGCACCTGAACATGATCCACTGCAACGAGCGCGGCATGCATGTCAGCGGATTGCGCACGGGGGCGCTGCTCACCTACGACGGCCGGCGCATCGTCGCGCAGGCGAGTCTGCCCCAGGGCGTGCACAACGCCCGGCCGTTCCAGGCAGGTGTGCTGTTCAACGATACCCAGGCCGACCTGGTGCGTTACGTGACCCCCGGGCAGCAGCAGGCCTTCCGCGTACCGGTCTACGACCCGGCGGAACTGACCCACACCGCGCTGGATGACTCGCGCATCGCGCGCCAGGCCTTCGGTCGGGGGCTGGCGGTCATCGACGAGCACCGCATCGCGGCCGGGTCCTCCCCGTCGAGCGTGGCCATCCACGATCTGGCCACCGGCCGCACGCGCATGGTGGTGACGCTCACGAAAGACATCCGCAACGCGGTTCACGGCCTGGAGGTCTGGCCGTACTGACATGCCGGCGGGTCAGGCCGGCAGGTGCCGGTAGCGTCCGAGGACCGGGTCCAGCACTTCGGCCAGCTCATCAAGGTGCGGCTCGTAGCGGCGCCAGAAGCCGACGGCGCCCTGGTAGATCGGCTGGCGCACCTGTTCCGAACTCGCGGTGCGCACCGGGCGATCCGTTTCGTGGAAGTTCAGGCAGGCGTCTTCCCATGGCAGCTCGCAATAGTCGAGCAGGCG
>CAYRUH010000040.1:5632-6819 GCA_964427415.1 uncultured Woeseiaceae bacterium
TAATTCACGCCGTCGGCCCGGTTGCGATTCAGGCTCGTGGCGACGCGGCCGAGATAGGGCAGCTCCGCCGTGCCTTCCACCTGACTGTGGCTCGCCAGTATCTGCTCGATCAACGTGGAGCCGGAGCGCGGCAGGCCGACGATGAAGATCGGCGCCGGGTCATCGCAGCCGATGCCCTCGTTGACGGCCATGAATTCCTCCGTGAAGACCTCGACGATAGCGTCGTTGTTCACCTCGGTCTGCACGGGGTCGTAGTTCTCACGCATGCGCTGGCGGCGGTTGCCCCGGTCGTAGTAGTGCCAGGCACGGTCGTAGTCTTCGCGGTCCTCCCAGGCCTTTGCCAGTGCGAACAGGAAGTTGACCTCGGATTGCTCGTTCAGGTCCGGCGTCTCCAGCGCCGATTCCATCGCCCGTATGTCCTCGTCTGCCAGCGGGTAGGTCTTCAGGTTGGCCAGGCTCCACCAGGACTCGCCATTGGCGGGCTTCAGGCGGATGCACTCCCGATAGGCCTCGATCGCTTCGGGTTGACGGCCCAGGGTCTTCAGTGTGTGGCCGAGGCCGAGCCAGGCACCGGCGTGTTCGGGCTTGAGTTCGATCGCGCGCCGGTAGGCTGCAGCGGCCGCGGCAGTGCGGGCCGCAGGCGCCAGCGCGGCCGCCAGCAGAAAGTGGGCGTGGGAGCTGCGCGGATCGGTTTCGACGGCCTTCTCGAAGCACTCTATGGCCTCGGCGAGGCGGTGTTCGTCCTGGTGCAGGCGTCCCAGGTCGATGATCGCGCCGGTGAAGTCCGGCGCCAGCCGCACCGCCTTCGAGAGCAGTTCCTCGGCATTCCCGGGATGACCGGATTGCATGGCGATCACGCCCAGCAGCCGCAGCGCGGTGACGTTTTTCGGGTTGTCCTTCAGGACGCGGCGATACAGCTTCTCGGCTTCCTCTACCTTTCCCGAGCGGTGCAGACGTGCGGCCTTCGCGAGGTGCCCCTTCTCCGGGTTCAGCGCGAAGCAGCGCTCGAAAGCCGCGTCGGCCTCGCCACTCTTGCCATTCGCGAGCAGTGCACGGCCGAGATGGAAATGCGCCTGTTCCAGGTCCGGGTCGAGGGTGACGGCACGGCGCAGCACGTGCTCGGCCTCGTCGCTGCGCCGCTGCTGTAGCAGCAACAGCCCCAGGTCCTCGTGGGGCTTGGCGAACGA
>CAYRUH010000040.1:6919-32311 GCA_964427415.1 uncultured Woeseiaceae bacterium
TGCGCCGCTGCTGTAGCAGCAACAGCCCCAGGTCCTCGTGGGGCTTGGCGAACGACGGGGCGAGAGCGATGGCGCGACGCAACTGCTCCTCGGCCTCGTCGAGACGACGGGACTTCAGGAGGACCGCCCCCATGAGGGCGGTGAAGTTGATGTCGTCAGGGTCTTCCGCCAGCGCTTCCCGGCAGACGGCAATCGCGCCTTCGGCGTCGCCGCCGTTCAGCAACCGGATGGCCTGGTGGAACGTGGCCCGCGGCGCGGCAATGCCGGAGCTTCCGCCTTCAGCCATAAATACCGGCCCTCGTATTCAGTTGTCGTTCTCCGCCGCCGCGCTCGCCTCGGGCTCGTTATTGCGCTCGTAGATGATCGCGCCGTCGAGCAGCGTCATGTCCACCCGAACCTCGCTCAGCTCGGACGCCGGGATGGCGAAGATGTCGCGGTCGAGCACTACGATGTCCGCGCGCCTGCCGGTCTCGATGGAGCCGGTGATGTCGTCGTGGCCGAGCAGCCGCGCCGCATTGCGGGTGTAGGCGTCGATCATCGCCGCGAGATCCACCGCTTCGTCGGCGTTCAGCGTGCCGTCGATCTGGCCCTCGGCATCCTGCCGGGTGATCGCCGTCTCGATGGCCTGAAGCGGGTTCATGGAGGACACCGCCCAGTCGCTGGAGCCGACGAGGGTGCCGCCGGCGCGGTGGATGCTGCCGACAGGGTACATTCGGTTTACCCGCTCCTGGCCCACAACCGGCAGGTTGATGCCCGTGATCCATGCGTCCGGGTAGGCCCACAGCGCCTGAAAATTGGCGGCAACGCCGAGCTCGGCGAAGCGCGGCACGTCGTCGGGGTGGACGAGCTGCAGGTGCGTGATGTGGTGGCGGTTGCGCGTATCGCCATTGGCCGCCCGGGCGGCCTCGATGGCGTCCAGGCCCTCACGCACGGCCAGATCCCCGATGGCGTGCATGTGGATCTGCAGGCCCATGGCGTCGAAGCGCGTGACCGCCTCCTTCAGCTCCTCGCTCTCGAAATTGAGCACGCCGCGATGGTCCATCCCCGTGTAGGGCTCGACCAGAGCGGCGGTCTCGCCCTCCAGCACGCCGTCGACGAAGAACTTGACTGCGCTCACGGAAAAACGCTCGCCGGCGAATTCGTGCCGCCGGGCGAGAGCGGCCTGCCATTCCTCGCCCTGGTGTTTGGCGTTGACGCCGTAGGTGAGCGAGGCCTTGACCCGGGCGGTGAGGCCGCCTGCTTCGGCAACCGCCCGATACACCTCCCAATCGGCTACGCCAGTCCAGGCGTCGACGAGGGAGGTGATGCCGTAGCGGGCCGTCTCCGCGAGCGTCGCCTCGAGTGCCGCCACCCGGTCTTCGAAGCTGGATTGCGGCAGCAGTGCCTCAACCAGGGCCCGCGCCGTCTCGCGCAGCATGCCGGTCGGCTCGCCGGTCTCCGGGTCGCGCTCGATGACGCCCTTGGGCGGGTCCGGCGTCTCGGCGGTGATGCCGGCGAGCTCCAGCACCTTCGAGTTGGCGAGGTCGTTGTGGCCGTCGGTGCCGCGCAGGTAGACGTAGCGTTCGGGGGCGATCTCGTCCAGCAGGGACTTGTGGGGATTGCCGCCGGGGAAGGCGGCCAGGTCGAAGTTCTCGCCGATCACCCACTGCTGGTCGCTGCGCGCCACGCACTCGGCGACCTTCGCGAGGATGGCGTCCCGAGTCGTTAGCCCGAACAGCGAGCAGCCGAGCAGCATCTCCCCGCCGGTGATCGGGTGCATATGGGCATCATGGAAGCCGGGCAGGAGGGTGCGGCCCTGCAGATCGACAACGCGGGTGTGCTCGCCGATCCAGGCGCTCACCGCCCCCGCGCCGCCCACCGCGACGATGGTGTTGCCGCGCACGGCGAGCGCCTCCGCACGCCCGCGTTGTTCGTCCACAGTATGGATGACGCCGCCCGTGAAGACGATGTCTGCCGGCTCGACGCCGGCGGCCTGCCCGGCGGGGCGCTCCGCGCAGCCGGCCTGGAGCAGCAGGAGCGCCGCCGCCAGTAGCGTCACGCGCATCGTTCTACCAGCTCCGCACGCGGCCCGTGTCGACATGCAGGAAGTCCGAGCGCGCGTAATAGCCGACGCCGCCTCGCCGCAGACTCATCGCAGCCCGGCGCAGTTTGGCCGTGTCGTAGCCGGAGAGACGGACGTCGATGGCACGGCCCTGCATGTGCAGACTGCGCTTGGCTACACCCGAACTGGCGCTGCGCAGCATGGCGTTGGTCTTGGGTGAGCGGTAGCCGGAGATGATCTGGAACTCGGCCGTGCTGCCGGTCAGGGAACGCAGGTCGGCCAGGGTGTCCAGCAATTGAACGTCCATTTCCCGCACATCGCCGGTACGGAAATCACGCAGCAGATGATTGATCTCGGCCAGCGCGTCCGGGAGGTATTCGCCCCCCTCGTAATAAACTGCCTTCAGCCTCTCGCCGGTATGGTTGTGCGAGAAGGCGAGGCTGCGGGTCTCCAGCGCTGCCGCTGCACGGCTCCAGGGCCCCAGCATCGCGGCTCCTGCGGCGGCTCCTGCCAGAAACCGGCGCCGCGAGGCGCAATGATTATCGTCTCGGCTGTCTCCTGCCATGTTCTCTCCCGGGGCTCTCCCTTTAGATGACCTCGGTCCGCGCGAGATTCTTCATTCATTATGGACGACGAGCGCGCAGACCGGAAAGAATTTCGACAGTTTCGCCGCGCCGGCTCAGGCCTCCAGCGCCTCGCGGACGTGGCGCAGCACCTCCGCCGCGCCGCGGAGCTGGTCGTCGGACACGCCGATGCCGGCCTGGTCCAGATGGTGGGCCTCGTGCCGGCGGATATCCTCGATCACCTTCTGTCCTGCCGCGGTCAGCTGTATCAGCTTGGAGCGCCGGTGCGCGGGATTCTCCACCCGCTCGACCAGTCCCTCGTACAGCAGCGGATTGACGAGTGCCTGGATGTGCTGGCGCGAGACCCGCCGTGCCCGGGCGATGGCGGGTACCGTGGACGGGCCCTCGCGCAGCAGGTGCTCAAGCACCGCCCGCCGGGGCTGGGTCATCTCGGAGTCTTCGTGCAGCTGCTCCCCGGTGTGGATAAGCGCGGTAAACAGCAGCCGGACCTCGTGGAAAAGGTCGTCGAAGTGTGTCTGCATGTCAGACCTCCTGACAAAGTATTTGTCGTAACGACAAGCGTTATGTCAATAATACCATGGCCGGCGGCGCCTGTACCCGGGCCTTCCGGCGCATGACGAAAGCCGGCGAACCGTGCTGCTTTGCAGCGAGCGCGCCTGCACCGCCACTGCTAGTATCGACCCACAGGCGAGCACGGGCGGGATACTCGGAGCAGGGGTGCCGACCGGACCAGGCGGCCCTGCCAATATCCTCCGTCGTCGGCGGCAGGAACGATCGTGGATTCCACTGATGGCTGCTCCGACGAAGCCGGCCGCATAGTCGAGACAGGCACCCGGAGAGGAGTCGCCCAATGCAGATACCCGTTGAAATCCGCTTCAAGGACATCCCGCGTTCCCCGGCGCTGGAGACCGTCATCCGTGAACAGGCAGACAAGCTCGAGCAGGTATGCTCGGACGTCATCTCGTGCCGGGTGACCGTGGAGGCGCCGCACCGGCATCAGAACAAGGGGCGCATTTATCATGTCATCGTGGACGTCAACGTGCCGGGGCGCGAAATCGTCGTGAGCCACCCGCACGAAGACAACCACGCTCACGAGGACCCGTACGTGGCGGTGAACGACTCCTTCCGGGCGGCGACGCGCCGCCTGAAGGGTTACAACCGCAAGCGGACCGGCAAGGCCCGGGCGGCGCAGGAGGCCGGCTGAGCGCTCAGCCGGCCCCGGCAGCACCTGCGCCGGCGCCGAGCAGTTCGCCGACCAGGCTGACCCAGTAGGCGACGCCGACGGGCAGCGCCTCGTCGTTGAAATCGTAACGGGCGTTGTGCAGCATGCAGCCGCCCGCGCCGGGGCCATTACCGAGCCACAGATAGCAGCCGGGCTTCTCCTCCAGCATGAACGCGAAGTCCTCGCCGCCCATGGTCGGCGGCAGGTCACGGTGCACGTTGCCGGCGCCTGCCACGGCGGCTGCCGCGCGGGCGGCGATCTCTGCCTCCTCCGGCGTATTCACGGTCGGCGGGTAGGTGCGGTAGTAGGTGGTCTGCGCCGCGGCACCGAAGCCTTCCGCCACGCCGGCGGCGACCCGCGCGATATCGCGTTCGATGCGCTCGCGCGACTCCGGTGTGAGCGTGCGGGCGGTACCCTTCAGCACTACCTCGTCCGGGATGACGTTGAAGGTCTCGCCGCCCCGCAGCACGGTGACGGAGACCACCACCGAGTCGGTCGGCTCGGTGTTGCGGCTGGCCAGCGACTGCAGCGCCGTGATGATGTGGGCGGCCGTGACCACCGGGTCGATGGTCTGGTGAGGCATGGCGGCGTGGCCGCCGCGGCCGCGCACGGTGATCTCGAACTTGTCCGAGGCAGCCATCTGCGGACCCACCCGCACGGCGAACTCGCCCACGGGCAGGCCCGGCCAGTTGTGCATGCCGTAGACCGACTCCACCGGGAACAGCTCGAACAGGCCGTCGTCGATCATCGCTTTCGCGCCGGCCCGGCCTTCCTCCGCGGGCTGGAAGATGAAGTGCACGATCCCGTCGAAGTCGGGTCTGGCGGCGAGGTGCTCCGCGGCGCCCAGCAGCATGGTGGTGTGGCCGTCGTGGCCGCAGGCGTGCATGCGGCCCTCGTGCCGGGAGCGGTGATCGAATTTATTCAGTTCCTGGATGGGCAGTGCGTCCATGTCCGCCCTGAGGCCGATGGCACGATCCGAGTTGCCGGCCCGCAGCGTGCCGACGACGCCGGTTACCCCCAGCCCGCGGTGCACCTCGAGACCGAAACCCGCCAGCTTCTCCGCTACGAAATCGCTGGTCGCCGTCTCCTCGTAGGCGAGTTCCGGGTGGGCGTGGATGTGATGGCGCCATTCGGTCAGCGCCGGCTGGCGTTCGCGTATCCGGTCCAGGAGTTCCATGCCGTTGTTCGTCTCCGTCAGGTCAATGGGCCGGCGGGGCGGCTGCCTCCTGTCCGGTCTGTACCGCCCACAGGCTGGCATAGATGCCGCCCCGGGCCAACAGGGACGCATGATCGCCGGTCTCTGCGATGCGACCGCGCTCGAGCACGATGATACGGTCCGCGTGCACGATGGTGGAGAGACGGTGGGCGATGACCACCGTCGTACGGGAGTGGGAGATGGTCGCCAGCGAGCGCTGGATGGCCGCCTCGGTCTCGTTATCCACGGCGGAGGTGGCCTCGTCCAGGATGAGCACCGGCGGATCCTTCACCAGGGCCCGCGCCAGCGACAGGCGCTGACGCTGGCCGCCGGAGAGCTTCTGCCCGCGCTCGCCCACGACGGTGTCGAAGCCCCGCGGCAGCCGCTCGATGAATTCCATGGCCTCGGCCGCCCGGGCCGCCTCGATGACCGCGTGCTCGCTGGCCTCCGGCGCGCCGTAGGCGATGTTGTCCCGCACCGTGCCCTGGAAGAGGAACACGTCCTGGCTGACCAGCCCGATGCGCCGGCGCAGACTTTCCAGCGTGAAATCCCGGATCGGCCGCCCGTCCAGCAGGATCTCGCCCTGGCGTGGCTCGTAGAAGCGCAGCATCAGTTTGATCAGCGAACTCTTGCCGGCGCCGGTCTGGCCGACGAAGGCCACGGTCTCTGTAGGGGCGATGTCGAAGTCGATGTCGCGCAGCACCGGCTCGCCGTCGGCGTAGGCGAACCAGACATGCTCGAAGGTAATGCGGCCTTCCACGCCGCCGAGCGCCTCGGCCCCCGGCGCATCGCGGATGGCGATCGGCGCCTCGATGAGGTCCAGGATGCGGCGGGACGAAGCCATGGCGCGTTCGTACAGGTCCACCGTCTCCGCCAGGCTGGTCAGCGGCCACAGCAGCCGTTGGGTCAGGAACACCAGTACGCCGTAGGCGCCCACGGCCAGGGCGCCGGACAAGGTCATCCAGCCGCCAATCAGGAATGTGGCGAGAAAGCCGGCCAGGATCGCCATGCGGATCACCGGGATGAACGCCGAGCTCACGGCGATGGCGCGGCGGTTCGCGCTCACGTAGGCGTCGCTGTCCGCACGCACCCGCTCGGCCTCGAGCCGCTCCGTGGCGAAGCTCTTGATGGTGGCGATGCCCGAGATGTTGGCCGCGAGGCGAGAGCCGAGGCCGCCGACCCGCTCGCGGACCTCCGCGTAGAGGGGCTGGGCGCGGCGCTGGAAGTAGAAAGCGCCGACGACGATGACCGGGATCGGCGTGAATGCGATCACCGCAATCAGCGGCGAGACCACGAAGAACACCGTACCCACGGCCACCAGCGTGGTCGCCACCTGGATGAGGTTGTTGGCGCCGCCGTCAAGGAAACGTTCGAGCTGGTTGACGTCGTCGTTGAGGATGGCGACCAGATTGCCGGTGCTCTGGTCCTCGAAATAGGCCAGGTCCAGATCCTGCACATGGCGGTAGGCATCGAGCCGCAGGCCGTGCTGCAGGTCCTGGGCCAGGTTCCGCCACAGGATCAGGTACAGGTACTCGAACAGCGACTCGCTGATCCAGATGACGAGGGTCAGCCCGCCCAGCAGCAGCATCTGGGAGCGGGGCTCGGTGATGCCCAGCGCCGCCACGAAGGAGTCTTCCTGGCGAACGACCACGTCGATGGCAATGCCGATCAGGATCTCCGGCATCACGTCGAACAGCTTGTTAAGCACGGAGCAGGCCGTGGCCAGCAGAATGCGCCGGCGGTAGCCCCGCGCGTAGTGCAACAGGCGCTTCAGCGCCTGCAGGGAGCTCTTGGCCTCGCCGCTCATCCGGCGAGCTTATCAGGGCGTCCGGAGCGGGGCACGGCCAGGCCCGGAGGTCCGGCCAGAGAGGCGTAGCGTGGATGCTGCAGCGCAATAAGTAATTTTCGGGGGTCCTCTCAGGACAATCCGTATACCGCCGCAATCAGAGCCGACGGACAATAGTGACGGTCGCGTGAACATTCATTGGCGGTCTGGTTGCCTGCGACCGCTGCATCAGGCCAAGGAGACTCACGATGAAGGGTTTTTCATTAAGAATTCCGGCTGTCTGCCTCGGTGTGTCCCTCCTGATTGCAGGACCGGCACAAGCCTATGAGGCAGGCGATTGGCTATTCCGCGTCGGCGTGAGCACCGTCGATCCGAAGTCGGACAACCTCGATACGGCCGTGCCGGCCGGTGAAGGCACGGCTCCGGTGACGATCGAGGTCGACAGTGGCACAACCCTGACTTTCAACGGCACGTACTTCTTCACGCCGAACTGGGCGCTGGAAGTCCTCGCCTCGGCGCCGTTCAATCACGACATCGAGATTGCCGGCATCGGCAAGATCGCCGAGACGGACCACCTGCCGCCGACCTTCACGCTGCAGTATCACTTCCTGCCGGATGGGTCATTCCAGCCGTACGCAGGTCTGGGACTCAACGCGACGATCTTCTTCAGCGAAGACGTCGACCAGACGCTGATCGACACGGTCGAGGCGCTGAATCCGGGTCTCGAGGTAACTGCTGCGGACCTCGACCTTGATACGTCGTTCGGTCTCACCGCCCAGGTGGGTGCCGACTTCATCCTGAACGAGAACTGGTCGATCAACTTCGAAGTGCGCTGGATCAATATCGAGACGGATGCCGAGCTGACGGTCGACCCCGTCGGTACCCTGGATCTGGGCACGGTCGAGATCGATCCCTGGGTGTACGGCATCAGCGTGGGCTACAAGTTCTGATACCGCAAAGTATCGGATGGGAAAAGGCCGGGTTCTCACGCCCGGCCTTTTTTGTTTCAGCTTCCCTGTTCAAGGAATTCCTGTTCTCTCGGCACCCTCTTGTGCAGCGCCACAGGACGGCGGTTCTTCCTGACCTTCAGGTTCAGCATCTCGACGCCCACCGAGAAGGCCATGGCGAAATAGATGTAGCCCTTCGGGATGTGCAGGTCGATGCCCTCGGCGATCAGCGCCGTGCCGATGAGCACCAGGAAGGACAGCGCCAGCATCTTCACGGTGGGATGCTCGTCCACGAAGCGGCCGATGGCGCCGGCTGCGAACATCATCACGCCCACCGCTATGACCACCGCGATGACCATCACCGCCAGGTGGTCGGCCATGCCGACGGCGGTGATCACCGAGTCGAGCGAGAACACCATGTCGATGAGTGCGATCTGAACGAGTACGCCGCCGAATGTGGCCACCTGCGCCTGCTTCTCGTCGGCGTCCACGCCCTCCACCGAGTGGTGGATCTCCAGCGTCGATTTCGCCAGCAGGAACAGGCCGCCGAAGATCAGGATCAGGTCACGGCCCGAGATGCCGACATCCAGCACCTCGAACAGGTCCGCCGACAACTTCATGATCCAGGTGATCAGCAGCAGGAGCACGATGCGCATGCCCATCGCCAGCCCCAGCCCGAGGATGCGGGCGCGCTGGCGCTGCGCGGCGGGCAGGCGGCCCACCAGCACCGAGATGAAAATGATATTGTCGATGCCGAGCACGATCTCGAGCACCGTCAGTGAGGCCAGCGCGATCCAGGCCTCCGGCATGGTGATCCATTCCACAGCGAGCCTCGCCGGCGTATTGTCGTTGGCAGCATACGTTACCACAAGCGTGCGGTTGCGCCGTCAGGGCGGTAGTGGTATCACGAACAGGCTGCACCTTCCGCCCTCCGCAGGATGGGTTGTCAGGCGGGGAGGGCACCGGGCACCGCCGGCCCGGCTGCGCGCATATCCGGGAAGACGCGTCAGGAACGAACGATGCCGACACCAGTTGCCACGATCCTCGCCCAGCTGCGGGACGACCATCGCAATATCGCCGTCCTGCTCCAGCTGCTCGAGAAGGAGGCACGGCGGATCGCCGACGGCCTCGAGCCCGACTACGAGCTGGCTCACGACATCATGCGCTACATGACGTCGTATCCGGACTCGGTACACCACCCGCGCGAGGATCGCATCTATCATCGGCTGAAGGTCGTGGCGCCCGATATGCTGAGCGGCATCGAGGGCATCCTCGAGGAACACGATGCGCTCGGCCGCAGCGGCATCGAGCTCCGCGAGGCGCTGGACGCCGTGGAGGCGGGCTCCGTGGTGCGGCGGGACGAGCTCGCGGCGGCCGCCGCGGACTATGTGCGCAAGCTGAGGGACCACATGCGCTGGGAAGAGGCGGCGCTCTTCACGCTGGCCGACGAGTTGCTCGCCGACGAGGACTGGGATGCGCTGCCCGGCCAGACCGACCAGTCCCACGATCCGGTCTTTGGTCCCTCGGTGCGGTCGTCCTACGAGACTCTGTACAAGTTCATCCGCAACGAGGCGGACGCCCTGGATCACTGAGGCGGCCCGGCACGCCGGATCGGGATGCCGACAACAGGGGAGAGAACGCACAGCGCCATGTTTGATGTCCTGCGCGCGCTCGGGCGCGATCTCCGCGACAGTCTGCGCGACCTGACTCCCATCGTCGTGGTCATCGCGGTGTTCGAACTGCTGGTGCTGCGTCAGCCGGCGGCAACCCTCGCGCCGCTCGCCGGCGGCGTCGCGCTGGTGGTCATCGGCCTCACCCTGTTCATCTACGGCCTCAAGCTGGCGCTCTTCCCCGTGGGCGAGAACCTGGCCCACGCGCTGGCGCGCAAGGGCAGCGTCTTCTGGCTCATCGCGTTCGCCTTCGCACTCGGCTTCGGCACGACGGTGGCCGAGCCGGCGCTGATCGCCGTGGCGGCCGAGGCCGGGAAGATCGCCGCCGCGGCAGGCGTCATCGAAGCGTCGGTCGAGTCCCAGAGCCGTTACGCCGGCGGGCTGCGCATTACCGTGGCGCTGGCCGTCGGCGTCGCGCTGATCCTCGGTGTCGTGCGCATCCTCGCCGGCTGGTCGCTGCCCGGCATGATCATCGGCGGTTACCTGCTGGTGGTGGCCATGACCATGATCGCGCCCCCGGATATCGTGGGCATCGCCTACGACTCCGGGGGCGTGACCACCTCGACGGTCACGGTCCCGCTGGTCGCCGCACTCGGCGTCGGGCTGGCTTCCTCCCTGCAGGGCCGCAACCCCATGCTCGACGGTTTCGGCCTGATCGCATTCGCCTCCCTGACGCCGATCCTCTTCGTCATGGGATACGGGATGATGGTCAATTGGACCTGATCATCGAGAGCCTGGCCATCGTCGGGGGCACCGCGCTGGATGTGCTGCCCATCGCGGCCTTCCTGTTCCTGTTCCAGTGGCTGGTGATCGGCGAGCGCATGCCCGAGCGCAACCGCGTCCTCGCGGGCTTCGTGCTGGTCGTCGTCGGCCTCGGCTGTTTCCTCGTGGGGCTGGAGGAGGCACTGTTCCCGCTGGGACGCATGATGGCCGAGCAACTCACCGACCCCGCACTGATCGGCGGCGTGGGCGCCGCCCTCGGGGAGATCGGCTGGTCCGACTACTACTGGGTGTACGCCTTTGCCTTCTCCATCGGCTTCTCTACCGCGCTGGCCGAGCCCGCTGTGCTGGCCGTGGCGCTGAAGGCCCGCGACGTCTCCGGCGGCGCCATCCACCCCTGGGGGCTGCGGGTGGCCGTCGCCCTCGGCGTGGCGGTTGGTGTGACACTGGGCTGTTTCCGGATCGTCACCGGCACGCCCCTGCCTTACTACATCATGGCCGGGTATGCAGTGGTCATCGTGCAGACCTGGTTCGCACCGCGGCTGATCGTGCCGCTGGCCTACGACTCCGGGGGCGTCACCACATCCACGGTGACGGTCCCGCTGGTGGCGGCGCTGGGGCTCGGACTGGCAGAGTCCGTCCCGGGGCGCAGCCCGCTCCTGGACGGCTTCGGCCTGGTCGCATTCGCCGCCCTGTTCCCTGTCATGAGTGTCCTCGCTTACGCGCAGCTGTCGCAATGGCGGGGGGAGCGCAGGGCCGCGGCCGGCGCAGGGCCGGGCCCGTCCATCGCATCGGAAGAGGAATAAGATCATGCACTTCAAACTGATCATCGCATTTGTCGAGGACGACAAGACCGACGCCATCATGGAGGCCGCCCGGGAGGCCGGCGCCACCGGCTGCACCGTCGTCAACAACGCCAGGGGCGAGGGCCATAAGGAGAAGAAGACCTTCCTGGGTCTCACGCTCTCCACCCAGCGGGACGTGGTCATGATGCTGGTCGAGCAGCATCTCAGCCGCCATATCCTGGAGCACATCGGCGAGGTGGGGAAGTTCGACGAGAAGCCCGGCACGGGTATCGCCATCCAGATCGATGTCGAGGACGCCGTGGGCGTGACGAGTCAGGCACAGAAGCTGACCGAGGTCGTGGAAGAGCAGTTGTGAGGGGACGGAATCCGTGCTGCTGCCGACGTACAGAGAGGAGTGATCATGGCTGAAAGAAAATGGGTGCCCGTCAGCGAGGTGATGCATCGCGAGGTCACGGAGATCGACGGCAGCATGACCGTGCTGGATGCGCTGAGGACGATGAAGCAGGTGCAGGCTACGTGCCTGATCGTCAAGCGGCGTCACGAGCGCGACGAGTACGGCATGCTGCTGTTCTCCGATATCGCCAAGCACGTGATTGGCCAGGACCGGGCGCCGGAGCGTGTGAACGTCTACGAGATCATGGCGAAGCCGGTCATCTCCGTGCGGCCGCAGATGGACATACGCTACTGCGCGCGCCTGTTCGAGAGTGTGGGTATCGGCCACGCGCCGGTGATCGACGAGACGCATACGGTGGTGGGCATCGTCAGCTACTACGTGCTGGCGCTGGAGGCGCTGCCCACGCTGGAGTGAAACCGGTCGCATGACAACGACCGGTCGCTCTCTCGTACGACCGCAGGACGCGGCCAGCCTGCTTGTCTACCGGCGGGCGCGGCCGGCGAGTGAGCTCCTGCCCGGGGAATGGGGCGCGTTCCGCTCGCCCGCGCATGCCCGGGCGCTCGCCATGGCGGCCGTGCGCGAGACGGCCGAGGAGACCGGCCTGGTGCTGGGCGTGCCGGGATACCCGGGTCCGGTTGGCGGCGGCTGGGACATCTTCCGGGCACTGGGCGTCGCGCCGCCGCTGCACCGCCTTCGCTGGGTGGATCCGCACGGCAGCATCGCGGCCGGGCTCATCGATGTCACCGAGGCGATACTCGCCGAGGTCGGCCCGTGCCCTGCGGATCCCGTGCGGCCCCCGCTGTTCCTGAGTTACCGTCGCCAAAGGTGCTATCTCCGCCGCGAGCGGCCGGGGAGCTGACGGCCGGCGGTGCTATCCTTCGCTCATGTTCACGTACATTGATCCCACGATCCGCGGCAGGCTGATCGAGCAGGGCCGCCTGATCCGCATAGACCGCGATGGACGGGTCATCGACGCGGCCAATCCGCCGCCGCCTGGCGAGCCCGCGATCAACCTGCTCGGCCCCATACCGCTGCCGCTGGACGTCGCCGGCCTGCGCATGGAGGTTCGCTGGTACGCGGCGGTCCGCCATACCGAATTGTCCAAGGTGGAGGATCTGGCCCGGGAGCTAAGGGAGCAGGGCGGCCAGCGGCTGTTCGCCACGCTCGCCTCTTCCATGGCAGTCAACAGCGTGCTGCTGATCGGCGAACCGGAGACGGCCGACCGGCCGCTCGTGCGCGTACACTCGAGCTGCCTCACCGGCGACGTCTTCGGCTCCCAGCGCTGCGAGTGCGGGCCGCAGTTCGTCGCGGCGATGCAGCGCATCCATGCCGACCCTGAGGGCGGCATCCTCATCTACATGGCCGGCCACGAGGGCCGCGGCATAGGGCTCTGGGCGAAGGCGGTGACCTACATCCTGCAGGATGCTGGCGAGGATACCTACCAGGCCAACCGTTCGCTCGGCCTGCCCGACGACTCCAGGGACTTCAGCGACGCAGCCGCCCTGCTGCACCATTTCCTCGGCACGCGGCCGTTCCGGCTGCTGACCAATAATCCGAAAAAGGTCGCCGACCTGGCCGAGCACGGGCTGACGGATATCGAAGCGGTCAAGCACGTGGTCGGCGTTAGCGACTGGAATCGGCGTTACCTGGCGGCCAAGCGGGACTGGGGCCACCGGCTCAGCGACGAGGACCTCACGGACTGAAAGTGCCGGTGTACCGGCGGCCGTTGCGGCCGCCGGTACACCGGTCTGGGGGGAGTCGTCCGGCCGGGTACCTCCATGGTATCCATTGCGGCATCCTGTCGCGTGCCGGACGGTTGGCTGCGGGTGTCGGGTGGGGGGTCCGCAGCCTGGAACGGGCTTGGGTGAGTTCCCGATCCGAGGTTGATACTAGCGGGCACGCATTACAGGCTGATGAAACCAGCCGATAAAACGGCGCCGGCCTACTTCTTTCCCGGTGTGCTGTCGTAGGGGTTGAAGAAGGCCGCCTCCGGCGCTTCCTCGTCGCCGTCGCCGGCTCCGGTTACGTCCTTGCCGAGGATCTGGCGCAGCATCTGGGTGCTGACCAGCTGCAATTCGTCGTCGCCGGCCTCCTCCGGCTCCGGCTCCAGGTCGTCAATATTGCGTCCGCCGACCGCCACGGATTCGCGTCCGGGGACTGGGCGGCTCATCATGTCGTCGAGGCTCTCGGTTTCCAGGATGCGGAAGTGGCCCGTTTCCTTCTCCCTCGCCACCACACCCTCCGCCCCGTCGCCTGCGAGACGGTCCATCTCCTCGCGCAGATTCGGGTCGCCTGCGTGGATCAGCGCTTCCACCGTCTGCGTGTTCATCAGCTCGAAGCGCCCGGTCTTGACGTCGCCCACCCACACCGAGTGGCCGCGCTCGTCGAGCCCCACCTTGCCGCCGGGCCGTGCGAGCCTGACTGTGTCGCCTTTACCGGGCTTGTCCGATCCCTGTGCCATGCCGTACTCCGCGCTTTTCCTGCGCATTTGGCCATATTATGCCCGCTTGGGCCCTCGGAATTCTGAGAATCGCTTCACACGCCTGGATGCCGCTGCCCCGGAGCCGTTCAGCACCTATTCACCGGCTGCTGCTAGAATTCCGGCACTTTCCTGCCACGGAGTCCTGTGCCATGAGAATGCCGAGACTATTCCCTGCCATGCTGCTGGCGGCGCTCTGGTTCGCGCAGCCCGCGCTGGCCGATAGCGCCGCCGAAATCGATGCCGACGTCGACGAGGCGCTGGCCAGCTTCAAGTCCGAGGTCAAAGGTGCCGAGGTGTTCCTGAACAATGCCGCCGGCGTACTGGTATTCCCGCGGGTCATCAAGGCCGGCATCGGCATCGGCGGCGAGTACGGCAAGGGCGCGCTGAGGGTCGGCGGCGAGACGGTGGACTACTATTCCACCGCGGCCGGTTCTTTCGGCTTCCAGCTCGGCGCCCAGGCCAAGCGCATCGTGATCGCCTTCATGACGCAGGAGGCGCTGGCGAAGTTCCGTGACAGCGCCGGCTTCAAGGTGGGCGTGGACGGCTCCGTCGCGCTGATCGACCTGGGTGCCGGCAAGACGATCGATACGGCGAACATCAAGGACCCGGTGGTCGGCTTCGTCTTCGGCAGCAAGGGCCTGATGTACAACCTCACGCTCGAGGGCACCAAGTTCACGAAGCTGGACGTGGACTAGTGTCCCATGCGCTCAGATTCTCGCAGAAGGTCAACGAATTACCCGCGCGGGACACTAGGCTCTGTCGAAACTGCATTTGTGACAGCGGTCGTCTTTTTCTTCGCAGCGCTTGGAATTCGCCGTCATTTATTGGATGCTGTCGATCCGGCCCATAACTGAAAGGAGGTGATCCAATGTCTAGTGAGAAATTGGGAGTGTCGATCCAGCCCCGGGTTTTCGCGGTGACAGTGGAGCAGCCTTCGCTGTCGCGGTGAGGCCCAGGGTACGGAAGATACCCGGGGGTTGACGACACCCCACTCACGGAGGGCCGCAGCGATGCGGCCCTTTTTCATTGGTGCGCGCCGGGACAACCGCCCTTCCTCTGACGGGAACGTTGGGATAGATTCCGGGGACGGTCCAGGAGGAGGGGTGCGATGAGTGCGAGCCTCAGGGAACAGGTCGAAGCTTTGCTGCCTAAGTGGGAGCGGTGGTACCCGAGCCTGTTCGATGCCGCAGCCGATCTGGGCCTGATCAAGGCCCGGGTTTGCTCGCCCGACTCCCTGCTGCTGTCCAACCGGCACGCCTCGGTGCAGTCCCAGGCGGCGGCCGCCCACCGCGAGAAGTGGGGCGGCACGGACGAGCCGGGACGCAACGCCCGCCGCAGCAATAAAAAGAAAAAGCGCAAGCGCCGTTGAGCGCGGCCCGGGGCCTCGGTAGCCCGAGCGACCGCCAGCCCGAGGCTCAATCCTTGCGGAACAGCGCCTCAGCATCGGCCAGCGGAGCGGCTCCCTCTCCCTCGCGCGATCCGGGCTCCGGCGTGCCGCCGAACAGGCTGTCCAGTTCACGCTGCGCCCGCCGCTCGGCGTCGATGGCGCTCGCTTCGAAGGCCGCGGCTGACGGCCGGAAGTAGTCACAGAAGTTCGGTCGCTCCTTCTCCTTTACTTCCTCGGCGTCGTCCTCGTGGCACTGGCGGGGAACCGTCGCATCGTAATGGACGCACAGGCGGCAGACGTGCAGCGGGATGGCGCACTCCGGGCATTCGTCCAGCCGGGACAGCGGCAGGCTGAGTTTCGCGAGCGACGCGCCGCAGCGCCAGCAGCAGAGGTCATTGCTTTGCATCACGAGACTGTCGCGCTTCGCGCGGATCGTGTCCAGCGGCCCGCCTGCGATAACACCGTATCTGTGATGGGGCTCACGACGCTAACAGGTTGCCTGGGCTAGAGTTCTTGCATGGCTGAGCGCTTCGGATCGCCTTCCGTCGAGGAAGAGGAGTTCAGCGGGGACGGTCTCGTGCTCCTGCCGGAGGGTTATCTGGACTCCTCCGAGGCGGCGTACGAGCTGCACCGGGAGGAGATCGACAACCGCGTCCACGACCTCGCGATCAGGGGGCTAACGCGCCGGGTCGGCGATACGCTGTTTGAGATCCTGCGGCGGGCCGCGGTGCTCTGGATCGCCCTCGGCTTCGTGACGGTCTGCGTCTGAGGTCTCAGGCAGTCTCGGAGACGAAAGCCCCGACCGTGCGCTCGAGATCGAGCGTGAGGAACTCTGCGCGCACCAGCCATTTTCTGCCACCCGGATCCACCGAGGGTTGTGCGGCTACGACGCGCGCGACCGCCCGGCACGGGTCGCTGTCGACGCGGATGATCTGGCCGGCGACCAGCGCCTGCCGGGTGGCGAACTTCAGCCCGTGCAGGGACACATCCTGCATTCGTCCCGCCATGGGGAAGTGCTGCGGCCAGTGGGTCAGGAAGCTGACGGGCTGCGAGCGACGGATGCGGGCAATGGCGCGCTGGCCACGGGTCTCGAGGCGACTGCGGTCGGCCGGCGTCAGCGGGCTCGCACATTCGGTGCACCGTTCGCCAGCCTCCGGCGCACCATGATGGCTGCGCTTCGTGCCGCAGAACAGGCAGTCCTCCGCAGGACGTGGCTCGTGCCGGGAGCGGCGGCGCTGGGCGCTGGATGCCGTCCGGATCGCATCGTAGGACGCTCTCTTCTGCGGATTCCGCAACACCGCCCACGCCTCGTTCAGAGCCGCAGCCCGGCGATTGTCGCCGCCCAGATCGGGATGCGTTCGCATCCGCTGCATCAGTGTTCGGTAGCTGGAGCGGATCACCTCCAGCGGCGCATCGGGCTGGACATGCAGGATGCGGTAATAGTCACGATGCCCGTTATCGTCGCTGTGGGAGTTCATGACAGCGCCTCGTTGTTCTTGTTCTGCCCCGGAGTCTAGTGACCCGGGCATCGCCGCGCGGCCCGATTCAACATAAGCTGGGGTATTGTGCCGGAACGGGCAATGCCGATCAGGGCTGTCGGTTGCTGGTGATGAAAGCGCCCAGCTCGCGGAATTCGTCCGCGCGGGCACTGCCGCGGCGCCAGCCGAGCGCAACCTCCCGGTAGGAGCGCTCGCCCATGGGCCAGAGTCCGACGTCCGTCGCGCTCAGCAGCGCCGAGTCCCTCGCCATCTCCGGCAGGAAGGTGATGCCGAGGTCGGCATCCACCATCTCGATCAGGGTCAGCAGACTGGTGGCGGAGAAGCGGCTCACCTTCTCGGAGCTGCGGATGCGGCATGCGTCGATGGCATGTTCCCGCAGACAATGTCCTTCCTCGAGCAGCAGGACGCTGTCGGCATGCAGCCGGTTGTAGCGGTAGTTCTCGGGGTCCACCAGACTGGTGCGCCTGTGCGCGGCCAGCAGGAAACGGTCCCGGAAAAGGGTTTTGGTCTCCACATTTCGCAGCTCGTAGGGGACGGCGAACAGCATCAGGTCGATGTCCCCCGCCAGGAGTTTGTGATGAAGCTTCTCGGTGAGGTCCTCCACCAGGAACAGCTTCAGCTCCGGGAAGCTCTGCCGGACCAGCGGCAGCACCCCGGGTAGCAGGAAAGGCGAGATCGTCGGGATCACGCCCAGGCGCAGCGGGCCGGATAACGGTTTCTGGCCCGCCCTTGCCATCTGCACGAGCGACTCCAGGTCTGTCAGACACAGGCGGGCCTGCTCCGCCACCTCCCTGCCTATGCCCGTGATGGTGACCTGCCGGTTGGTGCGGTCGACCAGCTGGACGTCCAGCGCGGACTCCAACTCCTGGATGCCGACGCTGAAAGCGGACTGGGAGACGTGGCAGGCGTCGGCAGCACGGCCGAAATGGCCGCGCTCGGCGAGTGCCACGAAGTAGCGTAACTGCTTGATGCTCGGGAGATTAACAGGCATGGATCGGCGGTCCGGAGATTGTATTCATTAAATCGATCACTATTATAGAAATAATCCATTTTAATTATCAATAGGGGACCTTATGATAGGCAACATCCAAGGAGGATTAACCATGACCATCAATATCGGAATCGAAGAAGAAGACCGCAGGGAGATAACAGACGGCCTGTCGCGACTGCTCGCCGACAGCTACACGCTGTATCTCAAGACGCATAACTATCACTGGAACGTGACCGGCCCGATGTTCGCCACGCTGCATACGCTGTTCGAAGAGCATTACACCGAACTGGCCCAGGCGGTCGACGAGATCGCCGAACGCATCCGCGCCCTGGGCTTCAAGGCGCCTGGCTCTTACAGCGCGTTCGCGAAGCTGACGAACATCGAAGAAGAGACCGGCGATCCGGACGCGGAGGAGATGATCCGGCAGCTGGTGCTCGGCCAGGAGACCGTCGTGCGCACTGCACGCCAGATCTTCCCGGTCGTGGACAAGGCCAATGACGAACCGACGGCGGACCTGCTGACCCAGCGCATGCAGATTCACGAGAAGAACGCGTGGATGCTCCGCAGTCTGCTGAAGGAGCAGGCAGCCTGAGGCTGCGCGTGCGCAGTGTCCCAAAGGCCGTTATCGGCCGAGAGGGATATCAGATACCCGGGCCCTGCCCGGACCGAGAAACACCAGGAGGAAATCAATGGATACATCGATGGAAGGAAAAAGAGTACCCGACGCGACATTCCGTACCCGCGAGGGCCACGAGTGGGTCAACCGGACCTCGAGTGAGCTGTTCGACGGCAGGACCGTAGTGGTTTTCTCGCTGCCGGGCGCCTTCACGCCCACCTGCTCTTCGTCGCACGTGCCGCGTTACAACCAGCTCGCCGATTCGTTCAAGCAGCACGGTGTCGACGAGATCATCTGCATCTCCGTCAATGATGCATTCGTGATGAACGAGTGGCAGGAGGCTCAGAAGGCCTACAACATCCGGTTCCTGCCGGACGGCAACGGTGAGTTCACGTCCAAGATGGGCTTGCTGGTCGACAAGGATGATCTCGGCTTCGGCAAGCGTTCCTGGCGTTATTCCATGCTGGTACGTGACGGCAAGGTCGAGAAACTGTTCGTCGAGCCGGAGAAGCCCGGCGACCCGTACGAGGTCTCCGATGCCGACACCATGCTGGAGTACATCGCGCCGAGCGCGGAGAAGCCCCACGACGTGACCATCCTGTCGCGCAAGGGTTGCCCGTTCTGTGCCGAGGCGAAGGCACGGCTGCGCGACGCCGGCATCGACTACGAGGAGCTGTTGCTGAACCGGGACTACACGGACCGCACGCTGCGCGCCGTGGCCAAGGCCACCACCTTCCCGCAGGTGTTCGTCGACGGCGAATTGATCGGCGGTGCTGACGATCTCGAGCAGTGGCTGCGTGGCCGCAACGCGGCCTGACAGGCCAGACGCCCGAGTCGATCCCCGGCCGTTTGAACGACGGCGATGCTAAAGCCGGGTCCCGTGAGGGGCCCGGCTCTGTTCGCAAGCGTCGCGCTCAGGACGGGAGGCGCGTCGCCGCGTCGCCCGCCCGCAGTGGCGCTGGCAGGTCATGACACCGGCCGAGCTTCGCGATGCGAAAACCGTGGCTCTCCAGGCGGCGGCCGCTCTCCACCGAACCATAGTGATAGACGACAACGCGGTCGAGCGTCTCTCCGGGATACTCGTTCAGCAGGTCGATGAAGCCGCTGTGGGCAGGATTCGCCCGCACGGCGCAGTCGTGGAAGATGATCTCGCCCTCGGTCGCGTACTCGCGCAGCACCTCGGGGATGGGTCGCGTATCCGCCGTAAACAGGAAGGCGCCCGGCAGTGCGACGCCGTAGCAGAACCGGGGCTGCATGTGCCGGACCTCGAAGACCCTGAACCACAGCGAGTCCAGCCAGAAGCCGCCGCTGACGGGGACGAGCTGGAAAGCGTCCCAGAAATTCGCGCCGCCTTCAGCCCGCACGAAGGCGTTGCCCACGACTCTTTCCTGCAGCCGTGCCACGATGGCCGCCGGCGCGAACAGACGCACCGGCGGCCGCGTGCCGTTGGTTACCAGGGGCGCTGCGGTATGGAATAACTCCTCCAGACCGCCCACGTGATCCATGTGAGTGTGGGTCAGATACACACTGCCCGGGAGCTCGCCGTACTGCGTGCGGTAGCGTTCCACGGCGCCGGGCCCACAGTCGATCATGAGAAGCGGCTTCGATCCCCGTTCGACCACCGCGATGGGGCTGCCCTGGCTGGTGCCGCCGCCGATACCGAGGAAGCGCAACGCGTAGCCGGCGCCGCTCCCTGTTGCCCGGTCGAGCGGCATATCCGCCATACTGTCCGTTGTCGTCGGCTCGTTCCAGTCCCGCGGCTGACTCTCCGTCATCGTTCTCTCTCCCTGTTGACGGCCTTGCTGACGATCAATGCTAGGGAGCATCGGTGACGTTCTGATGAAGCCGCCGGGACGCGGATCAGAAATTCCAGTGCAAGCCTAGTACGGCCACCGGATACAGGTCGTAGTCCTCGAGTTCGGCCTCCAGCTCCTGCCGCTCGGCTTCCAGGTCATCCCGGAACTGGGGCACGTCCGCGATCGGTCCGCTGGCGGTGACGCCTACCCGGGGCTCGCCCTGGAACAGCACGCCGAGATCCAGACTCAGCCCAACGGTGTCGAAGATGCGGAAGTCCATGCCGACGCCGGCGTAGGGCGCGCCGCTGTCGAAAGTCACCGCGGCGTTGAGCGTGCCGACCTGATCGACAGGATAGACCGTGCCGCCAATCTCGATCGTGCTGCCGTCACGGCTGGCGAGACTTACCTCGTTGCTGTTCGAGAAATAACCGGCGGTCAGGCGGAACGGCGTCATCGGTGCGCGCAGATTCAGCGTGGCGTACCAGGTGTTCAGATCGAACTCGCCGTCGTAGTTGATACCGGCCTCGGAGCCGTCATCGTCGAAACTGAACCGGTTGAGGCCGCCGCGCAGGTCCAGGTACGGCACCGGGCGCCAGGTGGCCTCCAGTCCCAGTCCGAGCGTGCCGGCCCGGACGCCGAACCAGAGGTCGTCGTCAGCCTGTGCGGGCATCGCCGCGGCCAGGCCGAGCAGCGCGGGCAGAGCGGTCAAAGTGGGGTTTCTCAGGGTTTTCATGGTCACTCCGTGCCCGCGTCCCGGCGGGCGTTTGAATAGCGATTGAACAGCAATTAAACAGAATAAGCGGGAGGCTATAACGGGTTCCCGGCCGCTGGTGTGAGCGCGGTCACATCCACGGATGCCCGAGGTGGGCTCGCGCAGTAGAATGCGAGCCAGTCCCGGGCGGGTCCGGCGCGGCGCAGAGGCAGTGATGAGCGAGACACGGGCACTCCGGGATGGGACGATGGACGCCCCGGGCAAGCCGCCGGAAGCGGGGCCGGTCACCGGCGCCGAGCGCATCACGGCCATAGACACTCTTCGCGGCGTCGCCGTGCTCGGTATCCTTGTCATGAATGTCTATGCCTTCGCGATGCCGTTCGCCGCCTACACGAACCCGCTGATTATGGGCGGTCAGGAGTGGTACAACCTCGGCACGTGGTTCTTTACTCATCTCCTGTTCGATCAGAAGTTCATGACCATCTTCTCGATGCTGTTCGGCGCGGGTATCGTACTCATGGCCGGTCGGGCCGAAGAGCGCGGGGCGGGATTCGCCGGTATCTTCTACCGGCGCCAGCTTTGGTTGCTCCTGATCGGCGTGGCCCATGGTTACCTGCTGTGGTTCGGCGACGTCCTGTTTCACTACGCGCTGGTGGGCATGCTGCTGTATCCATTGCGCCGCCGCGCGCCACGCACGCTGATCGTCGTCGCCTGTCTGCTGCTGCCGGTCTCGCTCCTTATGAACTACGCCGGCGCCGAGTATATGGAAGAGGAGCAGGCCGCCACGCGCCCGCTGCAGGAGCAGCGCGATGCCGGCGAGGAGTTGAGCGAGGAGGAAGCGGCGCGCCTGGAGGCGGCGGAGGCCATGCGCTCGTTCGTGGCGCCCACGGTCGAGGACGTGCAGGCGGATCTGGAGGCCTACCAGGGCAGCTACGGCGAGATCGCGAGGCATCGCGCGCCGATGGTCGCCAGCATGCAATTCCAGGGCGCGATCGCCTTTGCCCTCTGGCGCGTGGGCGGACTCATGCTGATCGGCATGGCGCTGATGAAGCTCGGGGTTTTCTCTGCCCGGCGCAGTCCCGGGTTCTACCGGGGCATGATGAGCGTCGGCTACGGTCTGGGGCTGCCGCTCGCCGCTTTCAGCGGCTGGAATCTCTGGCAGCATGAATTCGACGGTCTGTATGCCTTCCGCGTCGGCATGATCCCGAACTATTTCGCCAGCATCCTCGTGGCGTTCGGCCATGTCGGGCTAGTGATGCGACTCGTGCAGTCCGGTTCGAGGGCCGGTCTCATGCGCCGCTTCGCGGCCGTCGGCCGGATGGCGCTCACCAACTACCTGATGCATTCCCTGATACTCACCACCGTTTTCTATGGCTATGGTCTCGGCCTCTACGGTACCGTGCCTCGGCTATGGCAGATGGCCTTCGTGGCTGCCGTGATCGGTCTGCAGCTCTGGCTGAGCGCGATCTGGCTACGCAGCTTCCGGTTCGGACCCGTGGAATGGCTGTGGCGATCACTGACATACTGGCGGCGCCAGCCACTCAGGGCCTGACGAACACACCAATCAACGCGAGGCACGTATGGAGAACAAGTCGCACCTCCGGGGCATTGACGTCCTGCGGGATCCGGATATCAACAAGTCCACCGCGTTCACGGCGGAGGAGCGCGAGCAGCTCGGGCTGCGCGGGCTGCTGCCGCCGGCGACCTCCACCCAGGAGATGCAGATCACCCGGGTGTTGGAGAATCTCCGGCGCCAGTCGAGCGACATCGGCCGGTATATCTTCCTGCGCGCGCTGCAGGGCCGTAACCGGCGGCTGTTCTACCGCACGGTCATCGACCACATCGAGGAGATCATGCCCATCATCTACACCCCGACCGTGGGTGAGGCCTGTCTCGAATTCGCGCACATCTACCGCCATACCCGCGCGCTGTTCATCACGCCGGAAGACAAGGGACAGATAGCGAAGCTCCTTGGCAACTGGGAGAAGAAAGACATCCGGGTGATCGTGGTGACCGACGGCGAGCGGGTGCTCGGTCTGGGGGATCTCGGCGGCAACGGCGCGGGCATCCCCATCGGCAAGCTCTCCCTTTACGTGGCCTGCGCCGGCATCCGCCCCGAGCAATGCCTGCCGATAATGCTCGACGTGGGTACCGAGAACGAGACCCTGCTGGACGATCCCCTGTACCTCGGTCTGCGCCGTCGCCGCCTGCGCGGACCGGAATACATGGAACTTCTGGAGGAATTCGTCCGCGCGGTTCAGGGGGCCTATCCGGACGCGCTGATCCAGTTCGAGGACTTCGCCACCGAGAATGCGCGCTCGCTGCTGGCACGCTACCGGGACGACGTCCTCTGCTTCAACGACGACATCCAGGGTACGGCCGCCGTGGCGCTGGCTGGCGTCATCGCCTCGACCCGCATCACCGAAGTGCCGTTCAGCGATCTGCAGGTCATGTTCCTCGGCAAGGGCTCGGCCGCGGCCGGCATCGCGGATCTCATGGTGTCGTCACTGGTGGAAGAGGGGGTCCCTGTCGCGGAGGCGCGCGGCCGTATCCGCTTCGTCGATCGCAAGGGTCTGATCACCCGTGAGCGCACTGATATCCCGGATACGCTGGTGGACTACGCGGCGGACAGCGAACCGGCGGACTTCTTCGGCGCTGTGGAAGAGCATCGACCCCACGTCCTGATCGGAGCCACCGGAACGCCGCGGACGTTCACCCGCGAGATCGTCGAATTGATGACGCGGATCAATCCGCGGCCGGTGATCTTCGCCCTTTCCAATCCCACGTCGCGGGCGGAATGCACCGCCGAAGAGGCTTACGCGTGGAGCAACGGCCGCGCCATCTTCGCCAGCGGCAGCCCGTTCCAGCCGGTGACCTGGGGCGGGCGCTTCTTGCGGCCGGGCCAGGGCAACAATGCCTATATCTTTCCCGGCATCGGTCTCGGTGCGGTCTTCGCCGGTGCCACGAGCGTGCCGGATACGATGTTCCTCACCGCCGCCCGGACCCTCGCCGGTCTCATCAGCGAGAAAGATCTGGAGGCCGGCACGCTGTATCCGCCGCTCACCCGCATTCGCCAGATATCCGCCGCGATCGCCACCGCCGTCGTGGAACGCGCGCTGGAGGAAGGCATCGCCCGCCTCGACCGTGTGCCGGACGATCTCCGGTCGGCGATCGAGGCGACGATGTACGATCCGAGTTATTGACCGGTTCGCGGGAGCGTATTCACTCAGGCTTCCGCAGCATCTCACGACCTTCGACGATGACCGCGTAGGCGCCCATTGCGTTGAGCGCATCCTCTGAGATGTCGTTCTGGTGCACAAATGCTCGGAGCTTGCCGTAGGCTCGCGGATCGCCGAGATGACTGGCGTGGAGCAATCCCGCCATGTAGCCGTATGGGTTGCCGAACGCCGCTCGGGAGAACTCTGCCATGAGGTAACCGGCGAAGGGCGAGTCGCTGTCGGTCAGAAAACTCTTGGCATAGGCAGCCCGGACCAGGGCATTTCCGTATTCTGGAATATCCTTCAAGCTATCCGGCGACATGCCGGAGCGGAAGTAGCTCTGCCTGAGTTCCCGCACCTCCTGCAGGGTGCGATCGAGGTAAAGGAACTGCGCCTTCGGGTCGCCACTGTCGGCGAGCGCGCGCAGATCCGAGAGTGGCATGTCTGCAGCGGCGAGTATCTCCTCCGGCAGCGGGAATCCATGCTCCTTCATCCACTCGAATTCGCCCTCGGTGCGGAACGCGATGGCATCGGCATAACGCGCGTTGAATTCCTCCAGCGCTGCTGCTGAGACGGAATCATACGCGGTCAGCAATTCTACGAAATCCGGCGCCCGAGCCGCGTGCCCTCGCGCAGCGAGCGGGCTGGGTGCCGGTGTGGGACGGGTCGGTCTATCCTCGGCGACATCGGTGCTGCTGGCCACGGCTCTTCCCGTCTCGTCGAGCTGGCCGGTAGGCGATGACGCAGTCTTGTCCTCGGAGTCTGTCGCCGGCGTCTCCGCGACTTTCAGGGAAGATGGCGCCGGATGTTCAGGTGACGACTGGAATGCACCGAGTACCAACCAGATGACAACCCCGGTCGTCGCCAACCCAAGCGGCACGAAGATGTATCGGACCATAATCTATTCTCGCTGTTCGGAGTCAGGATGCCTTGCAGTCATTGGTTTCCATCTCGCGATGCCATGTCGCGCAGGCACGGTCCGCGCCGGCGGACTCGTAGGCACTCTCGCCATGTTGGGCGACCGTTCCGAAGTAGAGGGCGGCGGTACTCATGCACAGAGTGCGGGTTGCATTCGCCGTGTTGCTCTCGCAGGCGCGCTGCATGCCGGCATAGAACCGGTTGTCGCACTGATACTGGGGTGTCTGTACGCCGTAACACCGATCATGGGCGTTGCACGCGGACTCGAAGCTGACTCCCGGAAACGGCTCATCCAGGTCACCCGTGAATGTGGGCATGCTGATTCCTGCCAGCCGCGCCAGCAGAAAGTCGCGCCACCCGCCCACGCCACAGCCGTTCGGTTGCCAGCCCGGATCGAAACCCGGCACC
>CAYRUH010000041.1:0-30696 GCA_964427415.1 uncultured Woeseiaceae bacterium
CCGCCGATACTCCGGTGGACATCGGCTCGCTCGATGCCGATACCCGCAAGCTCGTCAACGTGGCCCTGGCGGTGAGCGCATTGCTCGGATTCAGCGGCATCTGGTCGGGCGTACTGCCGGCGCTCGGTGCCTTCAGCGACATCACCCTGTGGCAGTCGGTGCAACAGGTCGGCGGCGCGGAACAGGTCCGGGCGGTCACGCTCATGGACATTTTCGCCGCCGCGCTCGCCATCCTGCTGACCGCGGTCGCCGCCCGCAGTTTTCCCTCCCTGCTCGAGATCGTGCTGCGCCAGCGCCCTTCGGTGACGCCAGGCAGCCGGCTGGCCTTTGCCACGCTCGCCCGCTACAGCATCGCCGGCATCGGTGTCACCTACGTGCTTGCCACCATCGGCGTGGACTGGTCGAAGCTGCAGTGGCTGGTAGCCGCGCTGGGCGTCGGCATCGGCTTCGGTCTGCAGGAGATCGTGGCCAACTTTATCAGCGGCCTGATTATCCTGATGGAGCGCCCGGTCCGCGTCGGCGACATCGTCACCGTCGGCGATACCAGCGGCACCGTGACCCGGGTCCAGATCCGGGCCACGACCATCCGCACCTGGGACCGGCAGGAGCTGCTGGTGCCGAATAAGGAGTTCATCACCGGCCGCGTGCTGAACTGGTCACTCACGGACGATATCCTGCGCATCTACTTCATGGTGGGCGTCGCCTATGGCAGCAACGTGGAGAAGGCGCTGGCGCTGATCGAGGAGGCGGCCCGGGAGCATCCGGTCGTCCTCGACGACCCGGCGCCGCTGGTGACCTTCGAGTCCTTCGGCGACAACTCGCTGAACCTGGGGCTGCGCTGCTTCGTGCCGTCGATCGACGTGCGTCTGCAGACCACGACGGATCTGCACCGGGCCATCAACCGCAAGTTCAGCGAGGCCGGCGTCGTGATCTCCTTTCCGCAGCGCGATGTGCACCTGGACACGACGAGTCCGCTGGAGATCAGGCTGATGCGCGGCGCGGACGCTCCGGCAGCGCAGTGAGGCCGCGCCGGCGGATCAGTCCGGCTCGTTGCCCGCCTTCCACTTGATGTTGCAGCCGATGCTCGGTTTCTGCGGCTCGGGCACGGGCCGGCCCTCGAGCACGGCATCCAGCGCCGCGCGCAGGTCGGCGCCGGTGACCGGCTCGTCGCTGCCCGGCCGGCTGTCGTCCAGCTGGCCCCGGTAGACCAGCCGCCGGTCGCCGTCGAAGACGAAGAAGTCCGGCGTGCACGCGGCGCCGTAGGCCTTCGCCACCGACTGGTCCTCGTCCACCAGGTAGGGGAAGCTGTAGTCCCATTCTGCCGCCTCCAGCCGCATCTTCGCGGGACTGTCGTCCGGGTAGGTGGAGGCGTCGTTGCTGTTGATGCCGAACACCGCGACGTCGCGCAGCGTGTAGTCTCTTGCCAGCCGCGCCAACTCCCCGCGCACATGCTTCACGTAAGGGCAGTGGTTGCAGATGAACATGATCAGCAAGGCGGGCGCATCCGCGGTATCCGCCAGCGAGTGCTCTGCCCCCTCGCAATCCGGCAGGGTGAAGGCCGGGGCTTCGATGCCCAGCGGCAGCATTCGGGATTCTGTCAGAGCCATCGCTCGCTTCTCCTGTCATGGTGTGATGATGGCACGCTCCGCCATGGTAGCAGCGCCGCCGCCCGCATCCGAAGCCTGCAGCGGGACGAAAAAGAGTATCAGTGCCGAAGTGGCGCGGACCAAGGCTGGATCGTTGTATCTGCTGACAAGGCGACGCAAGACATGAAGATAGCGGTCATCGGTGCGGGTGTTTCCGGACTGGTCGCGGCACGCGGCCTGGCCGCCGAGCACGAGGTGGTGGTGTTCGAGGCCACGGAGCGGCCGGGCGGCCATACCCATACGGTCGACGTGGAGACGCCGGAAGGCACGATTGCCATCGATACCGGGTTCATCGTCTATAACGAGCGCAACTATCCGGAGTTCGTAAAGCTGCTGGCCGAACTGGGCGTTGACAGCCAGCCCACCGCCATGAGCTTCAGCGTGCAGTGCGAGCGCAGCGGTCTCGAGTACTGCGGCAGTTCCATGAACGGCCTCTTCGCCCAGCGACGCAACCTGCTCAGGCCGGGCTTCTATCGAATGCTGCGCGACATTCTTCGTTTCAACAAGGCCGGCACGGCGATTGCCCGCTCGGCCGCGCCGCAGGGCGAAGAGCTGACCGTTGGCGAGTACCTGGAGTACAACGGCTACTCGGCGGCGTTTCGCGAACAATATCTGTTGCCGATGGCCGCCGCCATCTGGTCCGCCTCGCCGGACCGTGTGGGTGACTTCCCGCTCGCCTATCTCGCCCGCTTTTTCGACCACCACGGCCTCATGCAGCTGTCGGACCGTCCCCGCTGGCGGGTCATAACGGGCGGCTCGCGGCAATACCTGGCGCCGCTGATGCGCTCGTATGCCGACCACCTGCGGCTGTCGACGCCGGTGCAGCGCGTTGCCCGGGACCGCGGCGGCGTCACGGTGACGGCGCAGGGAGAGGCGCCCGAGCGCTTCGACTACGCCGTGCTGGCCTGCCACAGCGACCAGGCGCTGGCCCTGCTGGCGGACCCCAGCGATGCGGAGCGCGAGGTACTGGGCGCCATCGGCTATCAGCCGAATGAGGCCGTGCTGCACACCGACGATCGCCTCCTGCCGCGCCGGCGCCGGGCCTGGGCGGCATGGAACTACCATCGGCCCCGTCATCCGCAGCGCCGGGTCGCGGTAACTTACAGCATGAACATTCTGCAGTCCCTGCCGACGGAGACCCAGTATCTGGTGACGCTGAACCGCAGCGCAGACATCGATCCCGCCAGGATTATCCGCAGCATCGGTTACGATCATCCCGTGTACGACGTTCCCTCGGTCGAGGCCCGGGGACGGCGGCGCGAGATCAGTGGCGTCAACCGGACCGCCTATTGCGGCGCTTACTGGGGTTTCGGATTCCACGAGGATGGCGTGCAGAGCGCGCTGGCGGCGGTCGAGGACGTGCGGGGCAGCCGCCGGGAGCAGATGAGCGATGCAGAGCTGTATCTATCGCGGGTGGGTTAGACACCGTCGTTTCGGCGCGCCGGAGCACGACTTCCGCTACCGTTTGTTCATGGTGTTCCTGAACCTGGAGGAGCTGGACCGGCTGCGCGGGCGTCTGCTGCTGTGGTCGGCGCGCCGCTTTGCCCCCGTCCGATTCCGGCGGGCCGATCACCTCGGCGATCCGTCGCGGCCCCTGGACGCATGCGTCCGCGAACTCGTCGCCTCGCGCACGGGGCGGCAGCCCGTCGGACGCATCTTCCTTCTCTCCCATCTCGCCTACTTCGGTCATTCTTTCAATCCGGTCAGTATCTATTACTGCATGCACGAGGGCAGCGACGAGATGGAAGCCGTCGTGCTGGAGGTGAATAATACGCCCTGGGGCGAGCAGCATTGCTACGTGCTGGCCGGCGACTCCCTGTG
The DNA here is from genome assembly GCA_964427415.1 of uncultured Woeseiaceae bacterium. Classification (GTDB taxonomy): domain Bacteria; phylum Pseudomonadota; class Gammaproteobacteria; order Steroidobacterales; family Woeseiaceae; genus Lentisalinibacter. The sequence goes on from CAYRUH010000041.1 coordinate 3,468, forward strand.
CCCCGCGGCCGGCGGGCGGCGTGCGGGTTTCGACAAGGACTTCCACGTCTCGCCCTTTCTGCCGATGGATATGCGCTACCAATGTTACTTCTCCCGCCCCGGCGAGACGCTGTCCGTGGCCATGAACGACTTCGAGAACGGCGAGCTGCGCCTGCAGGCCTCGATGGTATTGCGCCGCCGGCCGCTCACCGGCCGCGAGCTGGCACTGGCCCTGATGCGTTATCCTTTCATGACGCTGAAAGTGGCGGCGGGTATCCACTGGGAGGCGCTGCGTCTGTGGCTGAAGAAGGCACGCTACGTCCCCCACCCCGGAAAACCGCTGTAGGAGGGCTTCAGGCCCGATACATGAACATCGTCACAGACCCATGAGACATCACGACATCGCCATTGCCGCTAAAGAGCGCCGGCCGCGGAAACTGCCGTGGAGCGACTCGCTGGCCCGCCGCGGCCTGCTCGGCCGCCTGAACAGCATACGCCGCGGCCGCATGGTGGTGCGCGAGGGCGGGCGGGAGCATCGCTTCGGGATGACCTCGGAGCGCTGGCCGCTGGATGTGACGGTGGACATCGTGGATCCGCGCGCCTGGGCAGAGATCGCGATGGGCGGCGCGCTCGGCGCCGGCGAGGCCTACATGCGCGGCTGGTGGCTGGCCGACGATCTGACCGCCGTAGTCAGGCTGTTCCTGGTGAACCGGGACGTCCTCGAGAGCATGGACGGCGGTGCCGCCCGGCTGCTGCACCCGGTGTTCCGGCTCGCGCACCGGCTGAACCGGAATACCCGTCGCGGCAGCCGTCGCAATATCCAGGCCCACTACGACCTTGGCGACGAACTGTTCCGCCTGTTCCTGGACGACACCATGATGTACTCGGCGGCCGTGTTCGATGAACAGCACACCACCCTGGAGCAGGCCTCGCGGAACAAGATCCGCCTGCTGTGCGAGAAACTCGACCTCGCGCCGGGGCACCGACTGCTGGAGATCGGCAGCGGCTGGGGCGCGCTGGCCGTCCATGCGGCGAAGGAGTACGGCTGCCGGGTCACCACGGTGACCCTCTCGGACAACCAGCTGGCCGCAGTGAAGCGGCGCGCGCAGGCGCAGGGCGTTGCCGAGCGGGTCGACGTGCGGCTTTGCGATTACCGCGACCTCGACGGCACCTGGGACCGGATCGTCTCCGTCGAGATGCTGGAGGCGGTGGGCCACGAGTACTTCGAGACCTATTTCCGCAAGGTGGACGACCTGCTCGCCGAGGACGGGCTGATGGTGCTGCAGACGATTACCATTGCCGACCAGAACTACGACCACGCGCGCCGCTCGGTGGATTTCATCAAGCGCTACATCTTCCCCGGCGGCGGCCTGCCCTCCGTCACGGCGATGCTCGATATCATGACCCGGGCGACGACGCTCAGGCTCTGCGATCTGCAGGAGATCGGCTTCGACTACGCCCGCACGCTGGCCGAATGGCGCCGGCGCTTCATGGCAAACCTGCCGGCCGTGCGCGAACTCGGCTACTCCGACGTGTTCATCCGCATGTGGGAGTATTACCTCTGCTATTGCGAAGGCGGCTTCCGCGAGCGCGCCATCGGCGACGTCCAGATGGTGCTCGCCAAGCCCGCTAACCGCAGCCCGGTCGGCGATTGCTGCCCGTGACGCGGCGCCGGAATCTCGAACCGGGGCGCCGACGTTGTTGAAGAAGCAGCGCATTCTCATCGTCGGCGCCGGATTCGCGGGGCTGGCCGCCGCGGCCGCGATATCCCGCCGCTATGCCGTGACCGTGGTGGACCCGAGCGCCGCGTTCGAATGGACGCCGAATATCCACGAGATTATCTCCGGCGTGAAGAGCCGCCGCGACGTCCTGCTCGACAGCCGCGCTCTGGTGGAGAATGCCGGCCACCGCTTCCTGGAGGATGCAGTGGATCGCCTGGACGCCGACGCCCGCCGTGCCCGCACCGCGTCCGGAATATCGCTGGAGTACGATGCCTGTCTGCTCAGCCCCGGCGGCATAAGGGCGCGCGGCGGAGTCGCCGGCGCCGCGCAGCATTCCGTCGAGTTCCGCCATGCCGCCGATGCCGCCGTCATCGGGGAGCGGCTGAAGGCGATTACCCGGCGTGGCCGTGCTTCGGTGGTGGTCATCGGCGGCGGCGTCTCCGCTATCGAGGCGGTGGGCGAGATATTGCGCCGCCACCGAGATTCGCAGGGGCTCGCCGTGCACGTGGTGGAGCGCGAGTCGGAGATTCTCCCGGGCCTGCCGGCGGCGTTGGCGGCGGACGTGCGTGCGCGCTGCGCCGGACTGCCGGTGCACTGGCACACCGGCGCGGCCGTCGTCCGGCTCGCCGCGAGGTCCGTGGTTCTGGCTTCCGGCGAGCGTCTCGCGGCGGATCTCGCCATCTGGTCGGCAGGCCTGACGCCGCCGCCTTTCCTGGCGGAGTCGGGACTGATCCCCGCCGGGCGGCCCGGGCTGAGCTGGGTGCCCGTTCGTGACACGCTGCAGACCGAGGCCTCATCCGCATTGTTCGTGGCGGGCGACTGTGCCGGCCTGCCCGAGCCGCTGCGCAAGCAGGCTTACCACGCGCTGGACATGGGCGAGTATGCGGCCTGGAACCTGCAGCACTTCCTGCGCGGCCGGCCGCTCAAGGCCTTCCGGCCGTCGCACAAGCCTCTGCTGATCTCGCTCGGTGATCTGGACACCTACCTGGTGGCCGGCGGGAGGGTGCTGGCGAGCCCGCTGCTGGCGGCCGCTAAGGAAGGGGTCTACCAGTACTATATGACCAGTCTTTCCCTCGGCCTCCCCGTGCCCCGCGTCGCGGCCGGGCTGGTCTCCCGCGCGAGCAACGCCCTGCGCAAACAGGTGTTGCCAGAAGCGTTCTCGTGTGCAAGTCTAGCTCGCGTCCGGGGGAGCCGCATCGTCAGCGCCGCCGATAGCACCTGACGCCGTTTCGTCATATAGGTGAAATCCGTCAGTGACCTGCGCGGCTTACGGACGGGCGGTTGCTGGGGGGGGTGCTACGCTCAGTCGGACACGCTGCGCGGAATAGCTCGCAGCGGCAGCACCACAAGCTGAAAGAATCGATGAGGGGTCCTATGAACAGAATAACTGTGCCGGCGCTTCTGGCGCTGGTCTGGTCCGTCCTCGCGCTACCGGCACCCGCGTCGGCAGCCGAGTTCACGATCGGGGACATCGAGGGGAGCTTCAATTCGGAACTCTCCATCGGTGCCAGCTGGCGGGTCGACGACATTGATCCGGGTCTGGTGACGCCGGGCAATTTTCCGGGCGGCCGCGCCTCGAGCAACACCGCAGACGACGGCAACCTGAACTTCGAGGACGGCGACATCTACTCGCTGATCTTCAAGGGTACGCATGATCTGGAGTTCCGCTACAGGAACACGGGCGTGTTTCTGCGCGGCAAATACTGGTACGACCAGGAACTCGAGAACGGCTCGCGGCCCCACGGCAATCTGTTGAACGGCTACGTGCCGGGGGAAGAGCTCGATGACTCGGACTTCAACGACTTCGCGAAGTCGTCCGGTATCGAACTGCTGGATGCGTTCTTCTATGCCGACCTGACCATCTTCGATAAAGTGCCGCTCGATTTCCGTATCGGCCGCCAGGTGCTGTCCTGGGGCGAGAGCACTTTCATCCAGAACGGCATCAACTCCATCAACCCCATCGATGTCTCTGCATTCCGCCGGCCCGGCGCTGAGATCAAAGAGGGGCTGCTGCCAGTCAGCATGGTGTCGTTCAATGTGGGCCTTACGCAGGCGCTGAGCGTGGAGGCTTTTTACCAGCTCGAGTGGGAACGCACCGCGATCGACGGTTGCGGCACCTACTTCTCGCAGACGGACCCGGCGGCCCAGGGCTGCGACGGAGTGACCCTTGATGCGACCCGGCCGGATCGGGAGAACATCCTGGGTGGGCTGTTCATCAACCGCACGGTGGATGACACCCCGGACGACAGCGGCCAGTTCGGCGTGGGTGTGAGGTACTTTGCCGAAAACCTGAACTTCAGCGAGTTCGGCCTGTATTACCTGAACATCCACAGCCGCACGCCTTACTTCAGCGGCGTGGTATCCGCGAACCCGACTCTCCCTGACGGTTCACTCGGGGCACCGGACGGGAATCCGGACTTCGAACCATTCATCCCGGGTAACCCCTTCGGCGGAAACCCGCGCTACACCATCGTCTACCCGGAAGACATCGAGATATTCGGCGCGACGTTCGCGACCAACGTCGCCGGTTTGGCCTTCTCTGGTGAGGTGAGCTACCGGCCCGACTTCCCGGTGCAGATCAACACCGTGGATTTGCTGCAGGCCGCGGTGGGTCTGGCGCCCTGGAGCCCTGTGACGCCCCGCGTGCTCGCGACGCCGCCGGGCGAGCGGGCGGAGGGTTTCGACGATTTCGATGTGCTGCAATGGCAGTTTACTGTCGTGAAGTTCTTCGAGCAGGTGCTGGGGGCTGACCGCCTGTCCCTCGTCGCGGAGGCCGGCGGCAACCGGGTGAGTTCGTTGCCGCCGTCGACCCTGACCTCAACGCGCTACGGCCGCTCACCGATCTACGGTACCGGCTCCTTTGAGCCGATCCCGCTCGCGAATTTCGATATCCCCGTTCCCGGCGACCTCACGTGCGAAGGGTTTTTCCCGCCGCCGCCGCTGCAGGCTCTGGGGGTCCCCGAGATCGTGCCGAATATCACGCCGGAGCACTGCACGGACGACGGCTACGTGACAGAGACGAGCTGGGGATATCGCATCAGCGGTTCGCTGACCTACAACAGCGCTATCGCCGGCATCAACCTCTCGCCGAACTTCGCCTGGTCTCACGACGTGGACGGCTATTCGCCGAACACGAACTTCAACGAGGGCGCGAAGGCGCTGAGCGTCGGGATCGATGCCGACTATCTGAATCGATACACGGCTTCGCTGTCCTATACGAGGTTCAGCGGCGGCGACTACAACACGCAGAGCGACAGGGATTTCGTCTCCCTGAGCTTCGGCCTCGTTTTCTGATATCTTGAATCAACGAATTTAATGGAGAATCGAATGCGCAGATCAGCAATCTCCATGGTGTCGGCCGCAGCCTGCCTGCTGGCCGGAACCGCCGTGGCGGGCATCTCGCCCGAGGAGGCCGCGCGCCTGGGCGGCCCTGAACTGACCCCGATGGGCGCCGAGCGCGCGGGCAACGGGGCGGGCACGATCCCGGAGTGGACCGGTGGCCTGACCGAGCCGCCCGCCAACTATACGGACGGCGGCCCGCTCGTCGATCCTTTCCCCGGGGACCAACCGCTGTTCGTCATCACGGCGGAGAATTACCAGGAGTACGAAGAGAACCTGTCGCCCGGCCAGATCGCCGTCCTGAAGCGTTACCCCGATAGCTACCGGATGCCCGTGTATAAGACACGGCGTACGGCGGGCTACCCTCAGGATGTCTACGATCAGGTCAAGTCCGGTGCCGTGGACGTCCAGCTGGTCGCCGGCGGTAACGGGCTCGAGAACCTCGCTTCGGACTTTCCGTTTCCGCTCCCCGAGAGCGGCATCGAGATCGTCTGGAATCACGTGATGCGCTACCGTGGCGGCAGCTTCAAGCGCACTTACGCCCAGATCCCGGTGCAGGCCAACGGTGCCTTCAGTCCGGTCATCTTCGAGGACCAGCTCACCTATGCGCGCTACCTGGAAGACGCGCCGGCCAACCGGCTGTTCTATTACAAGCAGCGCATCGTCGCGCCGGCCCGCCTGGAGGGTGACGTGCTGCTGGTGCACGAGAACATCAACCAGGTGAAGGAGCCGCGGGCGGCCTGGGTGTATAACGCCGGTCAGCGCCGCGTGCGCCGTGCGCCGGATGTGGCCTACGACGGTCCCGGCACCGCCTCCGACGGTCTGCGTACTGCGGACGATCTGGACATGTATAACGGCGCGCCCGACAAGTACGACTGGAAGCTTATTGGCAAGAAAGAGCTCTACATCCCGTACAATGCGTACCGGCTGGCCGACAAGAGCCTGAGCTACGAGGACATCGTGATGCCGGGGCATCTGAACCCGGAATACCTGCGTTACGAGTTGCATCGCGTCTGGATCGTCGAGGCCACGCTGAAGGAAGGCGAGCGCCACGTCTACGCCAAGCGCGTCTTCTACGTGGACGAGGACCAGTGGCAGATCGCCGTGGCGGACCAGTACGACGGCCGCGGTGAGCTGTGGCGGGTCAAGGAAGCTCATCAGATCGTCCATTACCAGGCGCAGGTACCGTGGGCGATCGCGACCTCCTCCTACGACCTGATCTCCGGCCGGCATCTGCCGATCGGACTGGATAACGAGGTCGACGGTTACGGCTACGTGTGGGGTTACGAGGCCACCGAGCGCGAGTACACACCGGCGGCTCTCAGGAGATCCGGCATCCGGTAGTCAATCGACAGCGCGGCCGGCCGCCGGGTGATGGCGGCCGGCCGCGATTTCTGCAGCGGGGGGGAGTCTTTGAAGAAAGCGATCGCGGCACTGCTGTGCCTGTGGAGCCTGGCGGGTGTGGCACGCGAGCCTTTTGCCTACCGGTCGGCAATCCCCTCGCCGGACGCGGACAAAGCCTTGCTGACGGATCTCGCCCGGGCGGGCGAGCGCCTGGTGGCGGTTGGCGAGGCCGGCCATATCATTTACTCGGACGACGCGGGCGATACCTGGCAGCACGCCGAGGTGCCGGTGTCACTCATGCTCACAGAAGCGGACTTCTCCTCGGCAGAGCAAGGCTGGGCGGTCGGCCACGAGGGCATCGTGCTTTACAGCGGTGACGGTGCCGAGACCTGGACGGTCGTGCTGCAGGGCGAGGACATCGCGGCGCTGCAGATCGAGGCTGCCGAACGGCTCGTCGCCGAAGCCGAGGCGGCGGTCGATGCGGCCCCCGAGGAAGAACTCGAGGATGCCGAGTGGGCGCTGGAGGATGCGACTTTCGCTCTTGAGGATGCGCGTCGCGCGCAGGAAGAGGGCATCACCCATCCTGCGCTGAACGTCCGCTTCGCGGACGTCGACACCGGGTACGTGACGGGCGCCTACGGGATGCTGCTGCACACGGACGACGGTGGCGCGACCTGGCAGCTTCACTCCAACCGCCTCGACAACCCCAGCGGATTTCACCTCTACGACATCATCCGCACCACTGGCGGCGCCCTGATCATTGTCGGCGAGGCCGGCCAGCTGCACCGCTCCGTGGATGACGGCGAGACCTGGGAGGCGCTCGACTCGCCGTATGAGGGCTCGTTCTTCGGAGCGCTGGCCACGGACTCGGGCTCGCTACTCATATTCGGCCTGCGCGGGCGCATCTTTCGCTCGGTGGACGACGGCGACAGCTGGGAGTACATCGACGCGCCGGGCGAGAGCACGCTGTTCGGCGGCCGGGCATTCGACGGCGGACGCATCGTCCTGGTTGGCGCCGGCGGTACCGTCCTCGAGAGCCGGGACGACGGCCGCAGCTTCACAAAGCCGGCGCTGGAGACTCGTGCCTCACTGGCCGCGGTAGAGGCCGACGCTGACGGCACGCTGTTCTTCGCCGGCTTCGGCGGCGTGCTTATCGGGCTCGCCGGAAGCGGAGACAGCAACGAATGAGCGAATTGAGCAAAGAGGCTGTCGAGGAGGAATATGCCACCTATCGGGGCGGACGCCTCGAGCATGCCTTCGAGACGATGCTGTTCGCCAGGCGTCCGATCCTGCTGCTACTGTTCGCGCTGCTCACCGCGTTCCTGACCTTCCAGGCCAGCCAGCTCAGACCGGATGCGAGCTTCGAGAAGATGGTCCCGGTCTCGCACCCGTACATCGAGAATTATCTCGACAACAAGCAGGACCTCGCGGCCCTCGGCAACTTCGTGCGCATCGTGGTGGAGACGACCGAGGGCAATATTTTCGATGCCGGGTACCAGCAGACACTCAAGGAGATCACCGATGAGGTGTTCTTCATTGCCGGCGTCGACCGCTCCAAGCTGGAGTCGCTGTGGACCCCGAACGTCCGCTGGAGTGAGGTGACGGAGGAGGGCTTCCGCGGCGGCGCCGTGATACCGGACGAATACGACGGCTCCCCGGAGTCGCTGGAGAATCTGCGCGAGAACGTGGACCGGTCCGGCCAGGTCGGCCGCCTGGTTGCGAACAATTTCAAGTCGGCAGCGATCATCGCCCCGCTCACCGATGAGAACCCGGAGACCGGCGAGAAACTCGACTATTACGAGTTCTCCCGGGATCTCGAGCGCCTGGTCCGCGACAAGTACGAGACCGATACCATCAAGATCCGCATCACGGGTTTCGCGAAGGTGGTCGGCGACCTCATCGAGGGCGCGACGCTGGTGGCCTCGTTCTTCGCCATCGCATTCCTGATCACGCTGGTGCTCCTGTTTTACTATTCGCGCTGTCACTGGGCCACGATGATGCCGCTGGTCTGCTCGACCGCGGCGGTCATCTGGCAGCTCGGCCTGCTGCGCACCCTCGGCTACGGGCTGGATCCCTACTCGATGCTGGTGCCGTTCCTGGTGTTCGCCATCGGCATCAGTCACTCCGTGCAGATCATCAACAACGTGGCGAACCGCTCCAGCCTCGGCGCCGGCGCCGAAGAGGCCGCCCGGGGCAGCTTCCGGGTGTTGTTCGTCCCCGGCATGGTGGCGCTGGTCAGCGACGGTATCGGATTCCTGACGCTGATGATCATCGAGATACCGGTCATCCAGGAGCTTGCGCTCACTGCCGGTATCGGCGTCGCGGTGATCATATTTACGAACCTGTTTCTCCTGCCTGTGCTCCTTTCCTACACCGGCATTTCGGAGCGCGGCTTACGGCACCTGCAGAAACGCCGGGAGAAACCCTCGCGGATCTGGCGCTTCTTCGGCAACTTCGTGCAGCGTGGCAGGGCGACTGCGGCGATCGTGATCGCCATCGTCCTCGGCGGGCTGGGCCTCTACTTCAGTCAGGATTTGCGCATCGGCGACCTCGATCCGGGCGCTCCCGAGCTGCGTCCGGATTCCCGTTACAACATCGACAACGCGTTCCTGACCCGCAATTTCTCCACCGGTACCGATGTGTTCGTGGTGATGGTCGAGACGCCGCCCCAGCAATGCGGCAACTACGAGGCGCTGGCGGCCATCGATCGATTCCAGACGGTTATGAGCGATACGAAAGGCGTCCAGTCGGTGGCCTCGCTGGTCAATGTCTCGAAGCTCGTCATACAGGCCATGAACGAAGGCAATCCGCTCTGGCACACGCTCAGTCGGAATCAGTACATCCTGAACAATTCGCTGTCCCGGGTTCCGTCCAACCTGATGAACGTGGATTGCAGCATGGTACCGGTACTCCTGTTCCTCGACGACCACAAGGCGGAGACGCTGCAGCGGGTCGTCAAGGACGCTGAGGCGTTCGCGCAGGCGAACAACACCGAGCAGGTGCGCTTCGTGCTGGCCGCGGGCAACGCGGGTATCGAGGCAGCCACCAACGAGGTGATCGCCAGGGCCCAGTACCAGATGCTGGCGCTGGTCTATGGCGTGGTCAGCTTCCTCGTGCTGCTGACCTTCCGATCGTGGCGTACGGTGGTCTGCATCATCCTGCCGCTGGCGCTCACGTCCCTGCTGGCACAGGCGCTGATGACCTTCCTCGGCATCGGCGTCAAGGTGGCGACCCTGCCCGTGATCGCACTGGGTGTGGGCATCGGCGTGGACTACGGTATCTATATTTACAGCAAGCTCGAGTCTCATCTGCGCGATGGCCACAATCTCAAGACCGCCTACGACATGACGCTGCAGACCACCGGTCAGGCGGTCGCCTTCACCGGCATCACCCTGGCCGTCGGCGTCGCCACCTGGATCTTCTCTCCGATCAAGTTCCAGGCCGATATGGGTCTGATGCTCACTTTCATGTTCCTCTGGAACATGCTGGGTGCACTGATACTGCTGCCGGCACTGGCCCGCTTCCTGCTCGGCTCGACGCCGCCGGGCGGTTCGGTGTCGAACGTAGCCGAGGGCACGGCCGCCGCAGGCTGAACGATGGAGGGAACTTCAGAATGCAGCCCCCGGTTTTCTCGGATGACCCGGAACGGGGAGTCGGGTTAAGGTGCCGGTGACCGTGCGAAGATCTCAGTAGAAATCGTTTCGAGGCATAAATGGGCAGGCGACCCCGTAGTCGTTGATGGAGTAGCACCATGATCGAAGAAGTCAGAAACCAGCACCGCGCCCTGCAGGACGCCAAGAAGGAATTTCGCAAGGCGGCGGAGTCGGCGACGAAGCGGCTTAGCCGGGACCGCGACCGCTTGATGCGCGAGATCAAGAAAGCCAACAAACGCGTCGAGAAAGCCCGCAAGGACCTGCAGAAGAAGGCGGAGAAGCTCAGCAGGGTCACCAGCGATAAGGCTCGCAATGAGCTGAAAGAACAGATCGAGAACCTGAAGAAGACGGTCGGCGAGGCGCGGGGAGAAGCCGCGGACATGCGCAAGGACCTCAGGCTCGTGCGCGACGACCTCAATTCGGCGCGCAAACACCTCACCCATGCGCTGCGCATCGACAAGGCGATCGAGCAGGTCGAGAAGCAGGTCGCGAGGATGACCGGCAGGAAGAAGAAAAAGAAGACGGCCGCAGCGAAGAAGACGGCGAAAAAGACTGCGAAGAAGCTGCCCGCAAAGAAAAAAGCGACGAGGAAGAAGGCCGCCACGAAGCGGGTGGCGAAAAAGACCACGCGGAAGACGGCTGCCAGAAAGACAGCGCGCAGGAAGGCAGCGACGAAGAAGGCATCCGCGAAGAAGGCGTCCACGAAGAAAGCCGCCAGCTGAGCGCCATCGGCGCGTCATCCCCACCGTAGCCGGGACGGATGCCGCCAGCCGCGGGTCGCCGGAGGGGCGAAAGCCGCCGGGTGCGTGGTGGAACGCGTAAGAGTACGCGCTTGCCGCAGTGGCCAGAAAAGACGCAAACGATTATCATTCGGCTCCGGAACAGAGAGCTGAAATGACTCTGAAAGACCTCAAGAACGGCGATCGCGTGCGGATTGCGTCGGTCGATCCCTCCGACCCGGGCGTACAGCGCCTGATGACGCTCGGCCTGGTGGAGGGCGCGGAACTCACTTTCCTGCACGGCTCGCTGGGTGGCGACCCGTTGGAGTTCCGCCTCCATGGGACGTCCATCTCTCTGCGCAAGGACCAGGCCAGACGGTTCCGGGTGGAACACCTGGACCGCAATGGTGTCGCCGGCGGGGAATGAGCAGTAACCGGGAAATAGCCGTCCCACTTGCGTCAGTCGCGATGACCCGTCGGGCGGCGGGCACGATCGCACTGGTCGGTAATCCGAACGCGGGGAAAAGTACGGTCTTCAACCGCCTCACCGGCATGCGCCAGCATACGGGCAACTACCCCGGGGTTACCGTCGAAAAGAAGTCCGGCCGCGCGTCTCTGCCCGAGGGCGAGTTCGACCTGATCGATCTGCCCGGCACCTACGGCATGAGCCCCTACTCCGCGGACGAGCGCATCGCCGTGGATGTTCTGCTCGGCCGCATGCCCGGGACACCGCCACCGGATGCCATCCTGGCGGTCGTCGACGCAACGCAGCTCTACCAGAGTCTGTACTTCCTACAGCAGCTGGTCGAGCTGGAACGGCCGCTGCTGGTCGCGCTGACCATGACCGATATCGCGCATCGTAACGGCACGCACATCGAGGTCGAGGCGCTGTCTGCGAAGCTTGGCGGTATCCCGGTCGTCCCGGTCGTGGCAACCACAGGGCGCGGCTTCGGCGAACTTAAGCGGCGGCTCGCACCGCTGACCGAGACCGAGCCGCGCCGGCGGGTCGGCTTCTGGCCGGCCCTGCGTGCTAAGGCGGAGCGGCTCAGAGAGGGTCTGCCCGACCTGCCGCCCCATGTCGCCATCGTTGATATCGAACGTGCGCTGGTCGACGATGATCCGGCCACCGTCGCCTGGCGGCAGCAGACCCTGGACGAGCGCGGCCGGCAGACGCTCGCCGACGCCAGACGGGAGTTGTTCGGCGAGGAGCCGCCCCGGGCCGTCGAGGCGCGTGAGCGCTACCGCTGGATTCGCGAGACCCTCGCGGACGTTCAGCAGCAAGGCTCGGTCATCGAGCGCCAGGGTGCGCGGCTTGCCGCCTGGTTCAGCCGGCCCTGGCCCGCCACCGGGCTGTTCATCCTGTCCATGGCCGTGGTTTTCCAGGCCGTGTTCGCCTGGGCGACGCCGATGATGGACCTCATCGACGCGGCCGTCAGCGGCACCGGGGCGTTCCTGCAGACCCGCCTGCCCGAGAGTTTCCTCACCAGCTTCCTGGTCGACGGCGTGATCGCCGGCGTCGGCAGCGTGGTGATTTTCCTGCCCCAGATCATGATCCTGTTCCTGTTCCTCATCCTTATGGAGGATACGGGCTATCTGGCGCGGGCGGCTTTCCTGGTGGACCGGGCGATGCGCAGCGCCGGGCTTTCCGGTCACTCGGTAATTCCGCTGCTGTCCGGCTTCGCCTGCGCCGTACCCGCCATCATGGCGACCCGCGTCATCCCGAATCGCCGCGACCGTATCGCCACCATCCTCGCGGCGCCCTTCATGACCTGCTCGGCACGGCTGCCCGTCTATGCACTGCTGATTGCGGCGTTCGTGCCGGATCGCGGCGTCGGTCCCCTGAACCTGCAGGGACTCGTCCTGTTCGGCCTGTATCTCCTCAGCATCTTCGGCGGGATCGGCACCGCTCTCATGCTGAAGCGCTCGGCGCTGCGCGGTGAACGGCCGACCTTCATGCTGACGCTGCCCGAGTTCCGTTACCCCAACCTGCGCACGGTGGCGATCAAGTTACTGGACCGGGCGCGCATCTTCCTGCGCCGTGCCGGTACGGTCATCTTCGCGGTGGCTGTGATCATCTGGGCGCTCGCCTACTTCCCCCGCTCCGAGTCCGTGCAGCAGGCAGCCGGGGAGGCCGCCGCCGAGGCGGTGGCAGCCTACGAGGGCGAGGCGCTCGAGGGCCGGCTCCGTCAGATAGAGAACGAGGCGGCCGCCGCCCAGCTGGCCCAGAGCTGGCTCGGACGGGCCGGCGAGGCCGTCGCCCCCGTCTTCCACCCTCTCGGCTGGGACTGGCGGGTATCCGCCGCCGTGCTGGCCGGGTTTCCGGCCCGGGAGGTGGTGGTGGCGGTGCTCGGCACCATCTACGCGGTCGGCGCCGAGGCCGAGGACGAGCGATTGTCAGAGCGCCTGAGCGCCGCGACCTGGCCGGACGGTAGCCCCGTGTTCACACTGCCGATGGTCCTCGGGTTGCTCGTATTCTACGCCTGGTGTCTGCAGTGCGCAGCGACGCTCGCCGTCATCCACCGGGAAACCAACAGCTGGCGCTGGCCTGTCTTCGCCTGGGTGCACATGACCGCGCTCGGTTACCTCGGCGCTTTCACCGTCTACCGGGTCTTCAGCTGAGCCCTCGGCCCTGGTTCAGCTGCACGACGGCGTAGTTCAGGACGCCGGCGAAAGTCACCCACGCCAGATAGGGAACGACCAGCAGGGAAGCGGCAAGCGAGATCCGCTTCAGGCCGACGATCAGCGCTACGATCGACAGCCACAGCAGTATCAGCTCCGCCAGTGCCCAGTCCGGGCGCTTCAACTGGAAGAACGTCACGCTCCAGCCCAGGTTCAGGAGGGCATTCACGCCGAAAAGTGCCAGAATGCGGCGCCGGTGCGCGGCTCCGTCGGCGGCTGACCAGGCCAGCACGCCGCCGATGCCGGCGAGCACGAATATGCTGGTCCAGACCGGCCCGAAGGCGACGTCGGGGGGCTTCCATTGCGGCTGCACCAGGTTCTGGTACCAAGGGCCCAGGTCGGTCAGTAATCCGCCGGCGGCACCCATCGCCAGGACGGCGAGGGCGGCGACGAGGATCGGCAGCGGGCGTAGGGCGCCCGCGCTCACGGCGAGACGATGCCCAGCAGGTGGGCGAGGTCCTTGAAGAAAATGCGCACGTGGGCGACCGGCTTCGCGCGCACCAGACGCTTGTTCATGTACGCCTCCCAGGTGAGCCGCTGTACGTCCGGGTCGTCGCAGATACTGACGAAACGTTCGCGCCGCTTGTCCGAGGAATACCAGAAGCGCTGCAGCAGGCCCAGCACCCAGAAGACGCGGCCGTGCTCCTTCAGGAAGCGTTTGCGCGCTTTCTTCAGCATCTTCGCATCACCGGTCGCACAGAACTCGTTCACGGCGTCCGCGGCATACTGTCCGCCGACCATCGCATAATAGATACCCTCCCCGGAGGCCGGCGCGACAATTCCGGCGGCATCGCCGGCCAGCAGGACATCGCGGCCGTTGTCCCAGCGTTTCAGCGGCTTCAGGGGTATCGGCGCGCCCTCCCGGCGCACAGTCTCGCAGCCACTCATGCCGGTGGCCGCGCGCAGCTCGGCCACTGCGCCCCGTAGCGAGAAGCCCTTGTTGGCGCTGCCGACGCCGACGCTGGTGTGCTCGCCGTGGGGGAAAATCCAGGCATAGAAGTCCGGTGACAGATGTCCCTGGTAGTAGACGTCGCAGCGCTTGCCGTCGAAGTCCCCGTCTCCCTGCGATGGCGAGCGGATGATCTCGTGATAGGCGGCGACATAGGGAATGGCGTCGCCGCCGGGCACCATCTGGTTCGCCACCCGTGAGTTGGCGCCGTCGGCGCCGATGACGGCCCGGGCGCGGAGCGCCCGCGGCGGCGCGTCGCGCGTGTCCTCGCGGGCGCGATAGTGCACGATGGCCGTGCCGTCGCCATCCCGGGTGATCTCGCGGAATGTGCCCTGGCGCCGCTCGGCGCCCGCGGCGGCCGCCCGCTCGCGCAGCCATTCGTCGAATTCCTCCCTGTCCACCATGCCGACATAGCCGCCTTCGATGGGCATGTCCACGCTGCGGCCGGAGGGTGCCACCATTCGTGCCGAGTCCACCTTCGCCACTAACAGCGCATCGGGTATCTCGAAATCCCGGATCAGGCGGGGCGGGATGGCGCCGCCGCAGGGCTTGATGCGTCCTTCCCGGTCGAGCAGCATCACGGAGCGCCCTGCACGGGCGAGGGTGGCGGCGGCGGTGGCGCCGGCGGGTCCGCCGCCGACGACGACTACGTCGAATTCTTCCATGTCGTTTCCTCTGTCATTGTCTGCCCGTCTCCGTCGCCAGTCGCACGGGGGCAGTCTGTGGCGTCTCGCTATTGCGCTTTCCGGTGTCGCCTGCCCGCGCCGCCAGCACGGTGGCGACGAGGAACATCACCGCCTGGCTGGCGAATACGGTGCCGTAGGCGGTAGCCGGCAGGCTCACCAGGCTGCGCATCACGTCGACGCCCATGGTGCCGAGAAAGCCGCCTGCACCGAAGGCCACCGCCTGGGCGGCACCCCATAGACCCATGCGCACTCCTTCCCGGCGTTCCTTGCCCGCCGCTACCAGCGCCATCATCGAGCCGATGGCGGCCACCGCGAAAGCGCCGTTGGCCATGCCGAGCGCGAAGATGCTGGCCCGGAGCGGCCACCCGTCGGCGTAAAACCCGCCCGCCGCCAGGGCCACGAGGGCGATGGCGGAGGCGATGCAGCCACCGATAGTCCAGCCCGTCAATGTGCCGAAGCGCCGGGCACCGACGGCCACCAGCATCATACCGACGAGCATGCCCGTGTTCTGCACGCCGGCGAGCTGGGTGGACTGGCCGGGGGTCAGGCCGAATACGGTCCCGGCGAAAGGCTCAACGATGAGTTCCTGGCCGCTGTAGGCGAGCATCGAGACGAAGACAAAAATGGAGAACCGCCGGGCCCGCGGTTCTGACCAGACCTCCGCCAGCGCATGGCGGAACGGCGGCCCCGGTTCCTCCGCGACGCCACGCGCGGCTGCATCCGCAGCTGCCGGTACCGGCTTGCCGTGACCCTCCAGGTTGTGGATCGCGACGAGCGTCAGCAGGAAGGCCGCGCCGCAGACCACGCTGGTAACGATGATCAGTCGCGGCAGCGAGAAGGGATCCAGGAAATGGCCCGCCACCCCGGCCGTGACGGCGAAACCGGCGATCATCATCAGCCACACCGTGGTGGCCGCAGGAGCGCGGCGCTCCGGCGTGACCCGCTTGGCGAGTAACACCAGCAGCGATGTGCCGGCGGCGCCGACGCCGACGCCGATCAGCAGGAATGCCAGTGCGGCCAGGGCTGTGCCGGCGACCGGATCCGTGGCCATCCACGCCGTGGCGCCGGATGCCGTGATGCCGCCGACGCCGAGCACCGCCATGCCGCCGATGATCCACGGCGTCCGCCGCCCGCCCAGATCGGAGCCATAGCCGAGCCGCGGCCTGGAGACCTGCACGGCATAGTGCAGCGCCACCAGCGCGCCGGGCAGCATGGCGGCCAGGCCCAGCTCGACCACCATTACCCGGTTCAGCGTGGACGTCGTCAGCACGACGATGGAACCTAGCGCGGTCTGCACCAGGCCGACACGGAAGATGCCGAACCAGCCCAGCGGTTTCACGCCGCGAGCTCCAGCGCGCGCAGGCCGAAGGCGCTGATCATCATGCCGGATACGTACAGCGTGATGCCCGTGCCGTTGTACCAGGCGGCTTTGCCGCGGGGGTCCTGTAGCAGCCGCGGCATCAGCGCGAGCTGGCAGGTGAGCACAGCGGCGACGCCGAGGGCCCACGGGACGAGGCCCCACGACCAGAGCATGGCAATGACAGCGACCTGGGGCAGCGCCATCGTGACGCAGGCGAGAATCGCCGCTCGCTCGGGTCCGATGCGCGCCGGAATGGAGCCCACACCCATGCGCAGGTCGCCTTCCACTGACTTGAAATCGTTCAGCGTCATGATGCCGTGGGCGCCCGCGCTGTACAGTGCTGCCAGCACGAACACGCGCCCCGCCGGCATGGCGCCGCCGATCATGACGGCAGCGCCGGTGATCCACGGCAGTCCCTCGTAGCAGGCGGCGACCGCCGTGTTGCCCCACCAGCCGTTCTGCTTCAGCCGCAGCGGCGGCGCGCTGTAGATCCAGGCCAGGATCAGCCCGGCCACAGCGGCCACGAATACCCAGGTGCCGAGGGCAGCGGCTACGGCCAGGGACAGCACCGTCCAGGCGATCGCGATGTAGAGCCCCCAGCGGCCGGGGATCCTGCCGGACGGGATCGGGCGGTCAGGCTCGTTGATGGCGTCAACGTGGCGGTCGAACCAGTCGTTGGCGGCCTGGCTGGTGGCGCACACCAGCGGACCGGCCAGCACGATGCCCGCGGCGATCAGCAGCCAGTTGCCGGAAAGCGGTACGCCGGACGAGACCACACCGCACATGAAGGCCCACATCGGCGGGAACCAGGTGATGGGTTTCAGGAGTTCGAGTACGGCCCCGGGCGCCGGAGCCGGCGAGTGCACGCTGCCGGTAGCCTGTCCGCCCATGGTTTCAGGCCCCGGTGTCGGGTCCCAGGTCGCCGAGGCCGTAGCGCCTGAGCTTGACGTACAGACTCTGACGACTCAGCCCGAGGAGCTCGGCCGCGGACGCGCGATTGTCTTCGGTCAGATCGAGGGCGGCTTCGATGCAGAGCTTCTCGATGAGGTCGGTGGACTCGCGCACGAGTTCTTTCAGTGGCACCCGGCCTACCAGGTCCTTCAGTTGCTCCACCGAGCGCGGCAGCGCCTGCACGGACTGGTTGTCGGCCGCCAGCCGCGGGCCCACATCCCGGACGACAAAACCGAAGCGCAAGCGGTCCTCGCTACGGATGGCCACGGCGGAGATCTCGACTTCGGTGACCGTGCCGTAATTGCCCTGGACGGCAGTGGAGAACAAGCGCACCGAACCGTGCTGGCGCACGTTGGCGATGAGCACGTTCAAATCCACGCCCGGTCTGCCCAGCCACTGGTCCAGTGACTCGCCCTTGGCCTCGTCTTCGCCGGCGAGCTGTGCCAGCTCGAGAAAAGCGGCGTTGGCGCTGACAATGCGTCCATCCTGGTTCGTAACCACAATGCCGTCCGGCGCGCTCTCCACGATGCTGGCGAGCTGGCGCTTCGCCTCTGAGAGTGAAGAGTCCGCCTCCGTCCTGTCCAGCGTGTTCAGGCGCACCAGCATCAGTGTGCCGCTTTCCTGCCGTAGCAGGGCGGCCCGCACGGTAAGGCGTCGATTGTCGGGCAGCCGTGCCTGTATGTCCTCGGCGCGTCCGGCCGACCGCACCTCGGCCAGGAAGTCGTGGATCGCCGTCGTGCTGTTCTTGGCGAAGACGTCGCCGAGCGGTCGGCCGATGATCTTCCTGCCCCGTTCGCCCAGCAATTTCTCTGCCACCGGATTCGCTTCCAGGACCTTCTGGTTGCCGGCATCGACGATCAGCACGGCCTCGGAGGCCGTCTGGAACAGGAAGCGATAGCGGGTCTCCAGCTGGCGCAGGTTCCAGTAGTCGCGCTCGACCGACTGCTGGGCGTCCACCAGCCTCTGCTGCAGGTTCGCGATGGCCTGCAGATCGCGGCCTACCGCCACGATGTTGCCGTCCTTGCGCAGTCGCACCGTGCAGTAGCGCACGGGGATGTTCTGTCCGTCCGCCGTGAGATGGTTGACGTGACGCCAGCGGGGCGTTTCGCCGCGGGCGGCATCTTCCAGCAGCGCCTCCACCTTCGGCCGGCTGTCGGCGGCGACCGTCTCGAGCCAGGGCTTGCCGAGCCAGTGGTCACCAAACTCCGGCGGCAGGTCGCTGCCGCCGAGGGACAGGTCCACGATGACGCCCTCTGCGTCGATCACCAGCGCGACGTCGGCGCTGGCCGCAATCAGGGTGGCGATGGTATTGGCAGTCAGCTGATCCAGCGTGCGGGCCGCGGAGCGGAAGGCCCTCCTGATCGCCGTGTGCCGTTGTCGACTTACGCCTGCCTGATGCGGATTGGTCACTAATGCCTCTTCAGTTGACGGGGCAGTTCCAGGGCTTCAAGCGGTGCCTGGCGCCCGTCCAGGGCTGTCGCGTCGGCGCCGACTTCGCGCGTTAGCTGCGGGTTATCAACGAACACCCGGCCACCGACGAGTACGCCGATCTCCGGGTTACGGGAATGGTTGCGGATGGTCTGGATCCATTGCGTCAGCTCGTCCAGCCGGTCGTCGCAGCTCACCGAGAAGCCGACCACCGAGAACTTCTCGGCGTTCACCACCTGCAGCACGTCGTTGTGGCTGGCGGACGGGCCGCCCCAGACGTCCCAGCCCTCGCGGCGGAAGAACTCGGTCACCATCAGCAGGCCGAAGGTGTGCTGCTCGCCGGGCGTCGGCGCCAGCAGCGCGCGCCTGACCTGCCGGCCATTGCCGGCGCGCATGAAGCCCGGGCTCATCTCGCGCACCAGCTGGTGCAGCCGGCACAGGCCGACGGTCACTTCGGTGAAATCGCAGAGGTCATCGTCCCACAGGCTGCCGAGGTAGCGGGCCGTCGGGCCGAGCAGGTCGAGGAATAATTGTTCCCGCCGGATGCCCATGTCGCGCAGCGCGCGGACATAACTCAGGGCGATCTGCTGATCCGGAGACAGCACCAGGCCGGCGAGTTTCCGCACCGCCTCCGGGCTTACGGCCGGCCCGGGCTCCTGCTCCTGCGGCGGGTCATCGAGAGCGACCTCTGTCTGATGCGCCAGCACTAGTTTCGGGATGGTCTCGGATTCGATGATACGTACCAGCTGGGCCAGACGGTCCCGTGGTACCTCGCAGTCTTCATCGTCCTCTCTCCATCGCTGCTCGTCCGTCTCGCTCTTCACCAGCGCCTGTTGGTTCCGTTCCTGGCCGTCTGTGGCCAGCTGCCGAGCTCCCTGATCGGGCATGGTGTGCCTCCTCACATTTTTCTCGAGCGGCCGGCCGTATGACTGTGGCCGGACCGCCGCGGGCCCTCAGGCCCAGCTTCGGCAACCACCGTCCGTCACGCCTGCTGGCGGGTCCGGCGGCGGATGCCCCCCCTTCCGGGAGCAGCAAATTCGACAGTCGGGCGCCGCCCTTACAGGGACGCGCAACTCATCATCGAATTCTACCCCGGTTTTGTCAAGTCTTGTTTACGTCTGGTTTAGTTGACAGATGGAAACAAGGCGTCTAGATTCCTGAACAACGGCACCGAGACTAGCGAGAAACGTGGTCGCATGACCCGGCAAAAGAACACAAGACCTCTTTACACTCCGGCAGAGCGCAAGAGGCGGGACGAGTCCCGCTGGACGCTGGTGCAGGGCATACTCGCGCCGCTCCAGTTCCTGGTATTCCTGGTGAGTTTTGCCCTGGTGATCCGCTACCTGGGCAGCGGCGAGGGCTACTACGCTGCCACCGTCTCCGTGGTTGTGAAGACGTTGATTCTTTACGCAATTATGGTGACGGGATCGATCTGGGAACGAGTCGTGTTCGGCCGCTGGCTGTTCGCGCCCAGCTTCTTCTGGGAGGACGTGGTCAGCATGCTGGTATTGGCGCTGCATACGGCCTATCTCGCGGCTCTTGTCTTTGGAGTTATGGAGGCGAGGCATCAACTGCTCCTTGCCTTGGGAGCCTACGCCGCTTATGTCATCAACGCAACGCAGTTCGTGTTGAAGCTGCGCTCTGCGCGGCTCGAGCAATCGGCGCCCGGAACGGGGTCGGCAAGCGCCGCTCCAGCGAGGTATGCGGTCGAATGAACCGAAGCGCCGCAGTCACTGCCCCGTCCACCGGCTGCTCCGAGCGGACGGTGCTCCGCGAGCGGGGCCAGCGGGAGGTTTTCTGCGGGCTCACGGGCATCGTCTGGCTGCACCGCAAGATTCAGGACGCCTTTTTCCTCGTGGTGGGCTCGCGTACCTGCGCACATCTTATACAGTCCGCCGCCGGCGTGATGATCTTCGCCGAGCCCCGGTTCGCCACCGCCATCCTGGAGGAGCGCGATCTCGCCGGCCTGGCCGACTGCAATGACGAGCTCGATCGCATCGCCGCCCGGCTGCTGGAACGGCGGCCCGAGATCCGCACGCTTTTCCTGGTGGGATCGTGCCCCTCGGAAGTCATCAAGCTGGATCTCGCCAAGGCGGCAGAACGGCTGTCCCATGCCCATCGGGGCCGGGTCCGCGTACTGAATTACTCCGGCAGCGGCATCGAGACGACCTTCACCCAGGGCGAGGACAACTGCCTGCAAGCGCTTGTGCCGGAGTTGCCGGAGCTGGCGCCGAACGAGCGCTCACTGCTGGTCGTCGGCACCCTGGCCGACGTGGTGGAGGACCAGTTCGCCCGCCTGTTCCGCGAGATCGGCATCGGCGACGTGGATTTCCTGCCGCCGCGGACCGCGGCCGAGCTGCCGCCGGTGGGTCCCGGCACCGACGTGCTGCTGGCCCAGCCTTTTCTCGGCGAGACGGCGAGGGCGCTGGCCGCGCGGGGCGCCCGGCTGATCGATGCGCCCTATCCTTTCGGCGTGGAAGGCACACTGGCCTGGCTCGAGGCGGCCGCTGCCGTCCGGGATATCCCTGCCGAGCGGGTCCGCACTGCCACCGAGGCGCCGGCATCGCGCGCGCGGCGGGCGCTGGAGCGCTACCGGGAAAAGCTCTCCGGCCGGCGTATCACGTTCCTGCCGGACTCCCAGCTGGAAATTCCGCTGGCCCGCTTCCTGCACGAGGAATGCGGCATGCAGCTGGTCGAGGTGGGCACGCCCTATCTGGACCGCCAGGTGGTGGCGGCCGAGCTGGAGCGCCTGCCCCAGGACGTGCGGCTGTCCGAGGGCCAGCACGTCGAGCGACAGCTGGACCGGGTGCGCGAAGACGCCCCCGATCTGACGGTCTGCGGCCTGGGCCTGGCGAATCCCCTGGAGGCGGAGGGTTTCCGCACCAAGTGGTCCATCGAGCTCGTCTTCACGCCGGTACACGGTTTCGAGCAGGCGGCGGATCTCGCCGAGCTGTTCGCCCGGCCGCTGAACCGCATGGAAAGGCTGGCAGTGTGACATGCAGCTGACGCTCTGGACATACGAAGGTCCGCCCCACGTCGGGGCGATGCGTATCGCCACCTCCATGGAGGGTGTGCACTACGTGTTGCACGCGCCCCAGGGCGATACTTACGCAGATCTTCTGTTCACCATGATCGAGCGGCGCCCGACTCGCCCGTCGGTGACCTATACCACCTTCCAGGCGCGCGACCTCGGTGCCGATACCGCGGGCCTCGTGAAGGCTACGCTCAGGGACGCCTACGAGCGTTTCCGTCCCCGGGCGATGCTGGTGGGCGAGTCGTGCACCGCCGAGCTGATACAGGATCAGCCCGGCTCGCTGGCCGAGAGCATGGATTTCCCCGTGCCGATCGTGCCGCTGGAGCTGCCGTCCTACTCCCGCAAGGAGAACTGGGGCGCCAGTGAAACCTTCTACCACCTCGTGCGCACGCTGCTGACCGGCCGGATACCGGCGCCGGGCAGCGAGCCCGCGCCACGGCCCGCGGACCGCCGTCCCGCGGCGAACCTGCTCGGCCCGTCGGCGCTCGGTTTCCGTTGCCGCGACGACGTGCGCGAGATCGCCGGGCTGCTCGCAAGCCTCGGCGTGGATGTGAACGTGATCGCGCCGGAGGGGGCGACGCCGGAAGACCTCCTGCGCATCCCCGATGCGGACTTCAACGTCTGTCTGTACCCGGAGATCGCGCACACCACCTGCGCCTGGCTGGAGCGTATGTTCCGCCAGCCTTTCGTGAAGACGGTGCCGATCGGCGTCGGAGCCACGCAGGATTTCATCGCCGAGGTAGGCGAGCTGGCCGGCCTGGACGTCAGTGCGGCCGTGGCAGAGTCCGCCTCGCGCCTGCCCTGGTACTCGCGCTCCGTCGACAGCACCTACCTCACGGGCAAGCGGGTCTTCATCTTTGCCGATGCCACCCATGCGGTGGCGGCGGCGCGAATCGCCAGGGAGGAGATGGGCTTCGACGTGGTCGGTCTCGGCACCTACAGCCGGGAATTCGCCCGCGAGATTCGCCAGGCCGCGAAGGAATACGGCGTCGAGCCGCTGATTACCGACGACTACCTGGAAGTGGAGGCGAAGGTGGCCGAACTCGAGCCGGAGCTCGTGCTCGGCACCCAGATGGAGCGCCACATTGCCAAGCGCCTCGGCATCGGCTGCGCCGTCATCTCCTCGCCGGTACACGTGCAGGACTTCCCGGCGCGCTACTCGCCGCAGATGGGCTGGGAAGGCGCCAACGTCATCTTCGACAGCTGGGTGCACCCCCTGATGATGGGCCTGGAGGAGCACCTCCTAACCATGTTCCGGGACGACTTCGAATTCAATGACGAGGCCATGCCGTCCCATCTCGGTCACGGTCGCAAGCCCTCGGCGGGTGAGCGGACCGCCGAGCAGGCTCCCGCCGCCGAACTTGCCTTCGACCCTACCGTCGCGGTGTGGACGGAGGACGCCGAGCAGGAGTTGAAGAAGATCCCGTTCTTCGTCCGCGGCAAGGCCCGCAGGAACACCGAGCGTTATGCCACCGAACAGGGCGTAGCGAACATCACCGTAGAGACACTGTATGATGCCAAAGCACACTTCGGCCGCTGATACGACCATCAATTTCGTCATGCTGACGCTCGACAGTCACATGGCGAGTGCCGTCGAGCGCGCCCATCGCCATCTGCGCCGCGAGCTGCCGCGGCTGTCGATGCATCTGCACGTGGCCACCGAGTGGACGGCCGACGAGGATTCGCTGGCCCGCTGCCGCGAGGACATCGCCCGGGCCGACATCATCGTGGTCACGATGATGTTCATGGACGACCACATCCGGCCCGTCATCGAGGACCTGCGCGCCCGCCGCGACGGCTGCGACGCGCTGGTGTGCTGCATGTCCGCCGCCGAAGTGGCACGGCTCACGAAGCTCGGTAACTTCCGACTGGACGGCAGTCAGAAGGGGCCGCTCGCCTTCCTGAAGAAGCTGAAACCGAAGAAGACCGAAGGCGGTACGGCGGGGGCGCGCCAGATGGCCATGCTGCGGCGTCTGCCGCAGATCCTGCGCTTCATCCCCGGCACCGCCCAGGACGTCCGTGCCTACTTCCTGACCCTGCAGTACTGGCTCGCCAGCTCCGACGACAACATCGCCAACATGGTCCGCTTGCTGATCGGCCGATACGCGGACGGCCCGCGGCGGGCGCTGCGCGGTCAGGTCAAGGCCGAGCTGCCGGCCGAGTACCCGGACGTGGGCGTCTACCATCCGCGCCTGAAGAAACGGATGGGCGAGGATGCCGAACGGCTGCCGAAGGCGGACGGCCGCAATGGCACGGTGGGTCTGCTGGTGATGCGCTCCTATGTGCTGGCGGGTAACACCGATCACTATGACGGCGTCATCGCGGCGCTGGAGGCGCGCGGGCTCAGGGTGATACCCGCATTCTCCAGCGGACTCGATGCGCGGCCGGCCGTCGAGCGTTTCTTTCGCCGCGACGGCGAGACCCTGGTGGATGCGGTCGTCTCCCTGACCGGCTTCTCCCTGGTCGGCGGTCCCGCCTACAATGATTCCGCCGCGGCCGAGCAGCTGCTGGGCGAACTCGACGTACCTTACCTGGCCGCCCACGCGGTCGAGTTCCAGTCTCTGGAGCAATGGGAGGATTCCACCCTCGGGCTGATGCCCGTGGAATCTACCATGATGGTCGCAATCCCCGAGCTGGATGGCGCGACGTCGCCGATGTTGTTCGGCGGGCGCTCTACGGCGGGCGCCGAGGACCGTCAGCGCGACATGCATTGCCAGCCCGAACGCGCCGATGCGCTGGCGGCTCGTGTGGAACGTCTGATCCGCCTGCGGCGCACGCCAGCGGCCGAGCGCCGGGTGGGCATCGTGTTGTTCAACTTCCCGCCGAATTCCGGTGCGACTGGCACGGCCGCCTATCTTTCCGTTTGGGCCTCGCTGCTGCACACGCTGCGTGCGCTCGCGCGCGAGGGCTACGATGTGGAGGTGCCGGAGAGCTTGGATGCGCTGCGCGAGCGTCTGCTCGGCGGCAATGCGCGGCAATACGGCGCCGATGCCAATGTTTGCGCGCGCATCGGCACCGACGACCATGTCCGCCGCGAGACCTGGCTTGCCGACATCGAATCCGCGTGGGGGCCGGCTCCTGGGCGGCAGCAGACGGACGGCAGCTCGATCTTCGTGCTGGGTGAGCACTTCGGCAACGTATTCGTGGGTATCCAGCCCGCTTTCGGCTACGAGGGCGATCCCATGCGGCTGTTGTTCGAGCAGGGATTCGCGCCGACCCATGCCTTCTCCGCGTTCTACCGCTACCTGCGCGACGATTACGCGGCGCACGCAGTGCTGCACTTCGGCACCCACGGCGCGCTGGAGTTCATGCCGGGCAAGCAGACCGGCCTGTCCGCCGCCTGCTGGCCGGAGCGCCTGATCGGCGATCTGCCGAATCTCTACCTGTACGCCGCCAATAACCCGTCCGAGGGCATCATCGCCAAGCGCCGCGCCGCGGCCACGCTGGTCAGCTACCTCACGCCGCCGGTGGCCCAGGCCGGCCTCTACCGCGGGCTCGCCGATCTGAAGTCCAGCATCGAGCGCTGGCGCGGGCTGGCGCCCGACTCGGACAAGGAGGGCCGGGAACTGACTGCCCTGATCCAGGCCCAGGCGGCAGAGCTGGATCTGGCCGAACTCGAGCCACAGTGGAGCGCGGCAGCCGCAGAGGCCGAGATCACGCGCCTGAACGAGGCGATGCTGGAGCTGGAATACGCACTCATACCCCACGGCCTGCATGTGGTCGGCGAGGCGCCCTCGGCAGCCGAGCGGGCCGATATGCTGGCCTCCATTGCCGAAGGTGCAACGGGCGAGCGGCCGCCGGCGGCCGCTATGGAGGCGCTGGCGACCGGGACATCGGCGGCGGATGCGCTTGCGGCGTGCGGCATGGAGAAGAACGAGAGCAATCTGGAGCTGTTCGGCGAGCTGGCCACCGCGGCGGCGCTGCTGTCCCGGGACCACGAGCTGGACGCTCTGATGCGGGCGCTGGACGGGCGTTTCATCAGGCCTGTGCCGGGCGGCGACCTGCTGCGCACAACGGACATCCTGCCGACCGGGCGCAACCTGCACGGCTTCGATCCGTTCCGCATGCCGAGCGCTTTCGCGCTGGCCGATGGCGCACGGCAGGCCGACAGGCTGCTGGAACGCCACCTGTCCGAAGGCAACCGGTTGCCGGAGACGACGGCCCTGGTGCTGTGGGGCACGGACAATCTCAAGAGCGAAGGAGCACCGATCGCGCAGGCCATGGCGCTGATGGGCGCACGCCCCCGCTTTGACAGCTACGGCCGCCTGTCCGGTGCCGAGCTGATCCCGCTGGAGGAGCTGGGCCGCCCGCGCATCGACGTGGTGGTGACGCTGTCCGGCATCTTCCGCGACCTGCTGCCGTTGCAGACCCGCATGCTGGCTGAGGCGGCCTGGCTGGCGGCCGGCGCGGACGAGCCGGGCGAACAGAACTTCATCCGCAAGCACGTCCTCGCCTACCAGGAGGCCCACGACTGCGACCTGGACACCGCGGCGCTGCGCGTCTTCAGTAACGCCGCCGGCGCCTACGGCTCGAACGTGAATCAGCTGATCGACAGCGGCTGCTGGGACGAGGAGGACGAGCTGGCCGAGACCTACACGCGGCGCAAGTGCTTTGCCTACGGGCGGCACGGACAGCCGACCCAGCATGCCGAACTCCTGAAGAATGTGCTGGGCGGCGTGGAGCTCGCCTACCAGAACGTGGATTCGGTCGAGCTCGGCGTCACCACCATTGACCATTATTTCGACACCCTCGGCGGCATCAACCGGGCCGTGAATTGCGCCGCCGGGCAGAGCGTGCCCGTGTACATCGGCGACCAGACCCGGGGCGAGGGCACTGTGCGCACGCTGTCGGAGCAGGTGGCGCTGGAGACCCGCACCCGCATGCTCAATCCGAAGTGGTACGAGGGCATGCTGAAACACGGCTACGAGGGGGTGCGGCAGATCGAATCCCACATCACCAACACCATGGGCTGGTCGGCCACCACCGGACAGGTGGCGCCCTGGGTGTACCGGCAGCTGACGCAGACCTTCGTCCTCGACGACGAGATGCGCCAGCGACTGGCCGACCTCAATCCGACGGCCTCTGCACGGGTGGCGAGCCGCCTGCTGGAGGCCCACGAACGGCGATACTGGACGCCCGACGAGAGCATGCTCGATGCATTGCAGCGGGCGGGCGATGAACTGGAAGACCGGCTGGAAGGCGTGGTCGAGGGGGTAGCAGTAGCATGAATGTAACGAGCGTTCCGATGACCGAGATCGGCAATCGGTCCCGTGGCCTGGACGGCGAGGGCAGCGTGCAGGTGCACATGGAGCCTGAGAAAATAGGCCGAGCGAAGGTCTTCGCCGTCTACGGCAAGGGCGGCATCGGCAAGAGCACGACCTCGTCGA
>CAYRUH010000042.1:0-8641 GCA_964427415.1 uncultured Woeseiaceae bacterium
GTCGTCGCGCGAATAAGTTGGAAAAGTTTCGAAAGTTCGGTCCGGCACCATTGTGATCATTGTGCTCTGCGTAGGAGGGGCTTCAGCCCCGATCCCGCCACATGCAGGAAACCGCCGTCAATGTCGTCTGGCTCGGCTTCGTCGCGAGTCTGGTCGCCGGCCTCGGCACCGGCCTCGGCGCCGTCGGCGTGTTCTTCGTCCGCCGGCTGACGGCCGCCACCGAGGATCTGCTGCTGAGCTTTGCCGCCGGCATCATGCTCGCCGCCTCCTTCTTCTCGCTGCTGCTGCCGGCTATTGCCTACGGCGAGGCGGAATTCGGCGGGCGGCAGGCGGCGGTCGGCGTGGTCATCGCGGGTCTGCTGCTGGGCGCACTGGCGCTGGCCGGTATTCATCGCTACGTGCCTCACGAGCACTTCTTTACCGGGCGCGAAGGCCCGGACACGGCGGCGCTGGAACGCATCTGGCTGTTCATCATCGCCATCACGCTGCACAACTTCCCCGAAGGCATGGCGGTCGGGGTAGGCTTCGCCGGCGGCAATATCGACAACGGACTCGCGCTTGCCACCGGCATCGGCATCCAGAACCTGCCCGAGGGCCTGGCCGTCGCGGTCTCGCTGATCGGCGCCGGCTACACCCGGCTGCAGTCCTGGCTGGTGGCCTTCCTCACCGGCCTCGCCGAACCGATCGGCGGACTGTTCGGCAGTGCAGCGGTGTCCGTCGCCGGGCCGCTCATGCCCTGGACACTGGCCTTCGCCGCCGGCGCCATGCTGTTCATCATCAGCGACGAGATCATCCCGGAGACCCATCGGCGCGGGCTGCAGAACATTGCCACGTTCTCGCTGCTGGCCGGCTTCGTGGTGATGATGTTCCTCGACGCAACGCTGGGATGAATCCTCGCGATACACCTTGATCGCGCCGTATCCGCGCCCATGTCTGCAACAGAAGCGCAGAAAAGGAGTGCGACGCCTGGGAGGACATCAAGGCCGGTACTGCCCGGCCGGTGACTGTCTTCGTCCGCAGACGTCTCTCCATCCACCGACACCAGGGAGCCAGCAATGGGTTTGCTCGTAGACGGCCAGTGGAAGGACCAGTGGTACGACACGGAGTCCACCGGCGGCAAGTTCAAGCGCCAGGAACAGGCGTACCGGAACTGGATCACCGCCGACGGCGAGCCCGGCCCGTCCGGCGAGGGCGGCTTCGCGGCCGAAGCCGACCGCTATCACCTCTACGTCTCGCTGGCCTGCCCCTGGGCGCACCGAGCGCTGATCGTCCGCGCGCTGAAGGCACTGGAAGAGATGTTGCCGATATCGGTGGTGCACTGGTACATGGCGGAGCACGGCTGGACCTTCGAGCCCGGTCCTGGAGTGATCCCGGACCCGATCCACAACGTGGACCGCCTCTACCAGCTCTACCAGAAGGCGGACCCCACCTTCACCGGCCGGGTGACGGTGCCGGTGCTCTGGGACCGCAAGCGCGAAACCATCGTCAACAACGAGTCCTCCGAGATCATCCGCATGCTGAATGCGGCCTTCGACCATCTCGGCGCGGAACCCGGCGACTTCTATCCCGAGGCCCTGCGCGGGGAGATCGACGCGGTGAACGAGCGTGTCTATCACACGCTGAACAACGGCGTGTACAAGTCCGGCTTCGCCACGACCCAGGAGGCCTACGAGGAGGCGGTGTATCCCCTGTTCGAAACCCTGGACTGGCTGGAGGAGCGCCTCGCCGGCTCACGCTGGCTGGTCGGCGACACCCTGACCGAGGCGGATATACGGCTGTTTACGACACTGGTGCGATTCGACCCGGTCTACCACGGCCACTTCAAGTGCAATGTCCGCCGGCTGAACGAATACCCGAACCTGTGGGGCTACACCCGGGACCTGTACCAGCATCCGAAGGTCCGGGAGACGGTGAACTTCGAGCACATCAAGAAGCATTACTACGCGAGCCACGAGACCATCAACCCCACCCGCATTGTGCCGGTGGGGCCGGAACTCGACTTCGACGCGCCCCACGGGCGCGAGGGGATGTAGCCGCAGCGCGACCGGCTAGCGCCGGCGGACGCGAGGCCGAGGCCTCAACCCTCGGCGTCGGAGTCCTGCCGGGTCGGGAACTGCATGAACAGGTCGTGCACCACGTTCTCGATGGCGGGCTTCGGGTTCTCCAGCGACTCGCGGGTGAGCCGGCCTTCGGCCACGCCCTCCCAGATGAGCTGCTTGCGCTCGGCATCGACCACGTCGATGTTCGCGGTACCCACCCGGTAGTGCACCGTGTCCACTTCCTGCTCGTACAGCGGCCAGGCCGTGTACAGGCCGTAGCGGTAGCCGTAATAGCCGACGCCGACCGTCATCGAGGGGCGGCTGCGCACCTCGCTCCGCTCGCGCACGCTGGTGTAGAAGTTGACGATCAGGTCCGGGGCGTCCTCCGAGTAACGATAACCGAGCGCCTCCATCTCGTCGCGCACCGCGGTTTTGAAGTGGCTGGTTATCAGTGAGGAATACCCCGCCCGGTCAGTACCGAGTTCTTCTGCGAAAGAGAAGGTCTCGTAGCGGGTAAAGTCGACGCTGCGGTCGTAGTCGGTGCGCAGCTGCGGACCCGTGGCGCAGGCTGCCACCAGTGCGCTGCAGGCGATCGCCAGAACCGTGAACCGTCTTCCCGTTGTCGCGTGCATGGCTTGTCTCCTTGCCGGTGAGGGAAGTGGTGGAGCCGAGGAGGATCGAACTCCCGACCTTCGCATTGCGAACGCGACGCTCTCCCAGCTGAGCTACGGCCCCGTGCTTCCTTACGTGACCATTTTATCCCAGGCGGAGGCGCTTTGGATCACTACCTTCAGTCGCCGGCGGCGGTTTCCGGGGCAGGAGAATCCTTCTCTGGTGAAGGTTCCGACACTGCGTCGGCGCGCCGGTCGGCGGTCAGGACGACCTTCATGGGGATGCGACCGTTGTCGGTCAGCGACACCCCGACGGGCTCGGTGACGAGCACCCGCCCCTCCACACCGCTGCCGGCGGCCAGGATGGTCTCACGCAGGTTCGCGGCCCGCTCGGCGGCGAGTGCCGCCAGCGCACCTTCCTCCAGCGGCTGCAGAGGCACGAGTTCGGCCGCGAGGTCGGCGGTATAGGCCGTGGCGTCGAAACGCGTCTCACCAGGCTCACCCTCGGCCGTCTCCACCGCCCGGGTATTCTCCGCGCGCAGGGCGTCGAGACGGGACTGCGGATCCTCCACCGGTGCAAGCTCCCGGTAGAGCGCCTCCAGGGCTTCCCGGCGCCGCTCTGCATAGGGCCCACCGGGCTCCTCGCCCTGCGGCACGCCCGCCAGCCGTTCCGCGACCGCGGCCTCGAGTTTCGCCTCTCTCAGCGCCTGGTCATCGGCCGCCGGCGAGCGCACCGGCGGCAGCTCCAGCACGAGCTGAGGCCGAAGGCTCAGCGCCTCGGCGAGATTCGCCGCCTTCTGCATCTCCGGCGGCGTGAGATCCGCGCGGCCGGGCAGGAAGGTCACCTGCTCGAGCTCGCTGGCCTCCACGCCGAGCAGGTTGCCCAGCAGCGCGAAGGGCGAGGTCACGATCTTGCCGATCAGGTTGCCCAGCGCGTTCGCCACGATCCCGCCGACGCTGAATTCCGGGTTGTCGACGTCGCCCCTGACAGGCAGGTCTACATTGATGTTGCCGCTCGAGTCTTTCAGCAAGGCCACGGCGAGGCCCAGCGGCAGGCTGAGGGCGTCCGGATGCGCCACCGCCTCGCCCAGCTCGAACTCCCGCAGCACGATGTTGTTGTCGCCCACCAGGCGGCCGTCGGTGACCTGGTAACCCAGGTCCAGGTCCAGGCGGCCGCTTGCGATCTTGCGCCCCGCGAAAGGCACCGAGTAGGCCGAGAACTTCGGCATGGCGACGTTCTCGAATTCCGCCCGGATATCGGTGTTCGCGGCGGGGTTCAAAGGCGTCACGCTGCCGGTGACCCGCAGGAAGCCGTATTCGTCCACCGTGCCTTCCAGCGACACTGAAGACGGCTCGGTGCTGGCCGTCGCGATCGTGGAGAGATCGCCGTTCAGCTCGGTGATCTTCGCGCTGAACGGCAGCGGCAGGGAACGGTCGGCGAAGTCGGCCGCGCCGTCGGCGATCACGACCCGCCCCACCGTGACCTCGATGGGCAGACCGCCCTCGGCGCCGTCGCTGCCGCCGGGGGCGTCTTCCTGGCCGGCGGGCGCCTCTTCCGCGGCGCCGTCCCCGCTTTCCGGCGCGCCCTTCGCGATCCGGCCGAGATTCACGCGGCCTTCCTCGGTGATGAGGATGTCGCCGTAAGGGCGATCCACGCGCACCTCGGAAACCTCGAGGCTCTCGCCCGCAGCGCTGAAGATCACACCGGTGGCCGCCAACCGGTCCCAGCTGCCCAGCCGGGTGTCGAGGTCGGTCTCGGTGATCAGGAAATCCCGCAGGAACAGGTCGCCTTCGAAAAGCAGCGGATCGTCCGGAGAACTGGCGAAGCGGGCGTCGGCGTCGAGCACGCCGGAGTCCAGGCTCACGTCCGCGAGCGGCTCGATATACGACTGGGCGGCCGCCAGGGCGAGCTCGCGGGTCTCGATCGCGAAGTCCAGCACGGGTTGCGGCAATAAGGTGATGCTGCCCTCCGCCGTGACGGTGCCGCCCCGCACCGCCTGCAGCGACAGCGTTGTCGGGAACACGGCACCGGGCTGGTTGTCGATGTCGCGGATCTCCAGATCCAGCGACTCAACGCCGAGCTCGGCGGCAGGCTGCACGCTCTCGTCGCGAAGACTCGCCGCGAAATTGCCGACACGAAGGCGCCCGAGGGCGAGACGCCACGGCTCGCCGTCGGGCCCGACAGGCGCGTCGGACGACGGCCGTGCCGGCAGGTTGCGGATTACCTCCAGCGTGCCGGTTTGCTCGCGCTGCAGGGCGAGAACGGCATCGTCGATGCCGACACTCTCGACGGAGACGCTGCGTTCCGGCCAGAGGAAGCGGCCGCCGTCGAGGGCGATGCGCGGCACCGACAGCAGTTCGCGGGATTCCCGTCCCGGGCCGCCGTCGGCAGCCGCCGGGAACGTGCGTATCCGCACGTCCTGGAAGACGACGTCCAGGTCGTCCACGGTTACGCCCAGACTGCCGTCCGGCCCGGAAGCGATGCTGTAGGCGAAGTCGATGTCGGCGTCGCCGTCGGTGATGTCCAGTCCCGTCTCGTGGCGGATGTAGTCCGAGAGCAGCTCGAAATGGGAGCCGTCGATGGCTGCCTCACCGACCATCTGCAGAGGATTCAGTTGCAGGCTGCCGGACCAGGTCAGCGTGCCCTCTGTCGCGGTCCGGATGACCACCTCCTGCCGGCCGGGCTGCTCCGGCAGCGTGTTCAGACCCTGCACGCTCACGTCCACCGGGCCGAAACGCGTCTGCACCGGCTGCGGCGGCACCTGATCGCTCCAGTGCAGGGCGGCGTCCGTCACGGAGATAGCGTGGACGATGAGGCTGACCGGCGCGCCCTCGTCCTTCGCCGGCGGTTCTTCCTCTGGCCCCGGTGGCCGCGCCGCGAGCAGGCGGGTGAAGTTGAACGCACCGTCGCCGTCCCGGGCGACGAAGGCTTCGGGCGCGTCGACGCGCAATTCGGCGAAGGTCCAGGCCCGGCGGAACAGCGAGCTGGTCTGGAAGTTGACGTGGATCTGCCGCACCCGCGCCAGAGGGTCACCGGCGGGGTCGTCCAGCTCGAGGCCGTCGATGGTGAGGCTCAGCACGTACGGGTTGACGGCCACGCCCTCGAGACGGAGCTCGGAGTCGAACTGCTCCGCGACCACCTTCACCGCCTGGCGCTCGACCAGCCAGGGCGCCAGGAAGAAGCCGGCCAGGGTCCAGGCGGCGATCAGTCCCGCCACGACGATCAACAGGCGGCGATGGCGTCGTATGAGATCACGCATGAGCGATTCCGGCCGCGGCCTCCTCCTGCTCGGTCTCCTCGTGCCACTCGAAGATGTTCAGCTCGATGAAAATGAAGGCCACCAGCCACAGGAAGGCGTCCCAGAAGTCGAGGAAGTCGCCGTCGATGCCCCAGTAAATGGCACAGGCGAACAGCACGGCGTAGAGGAAGCCCTTGATCCACTTGCTGATGGCCAGCAGCCGATCGCTCAGCAGGCCTTTCAGCTGCAGCCAGACCTCGGCCTCGAGCAGGGCCACGACGATGAGCCAGTCGCCGGCATTGATGATATCCGTGAGCGCCAGGGACTTCGCGAGTCCGAGCTGCTCGGGCGTGCCGACGATCTTCGTGCCCGCGATCTGCAGGAGGGGCTGGCCCTGCATGGCGGCGCAGGCCTCGGCCGTCAGCCGCGGGTACTCGTCCAGCGTGGCCACCCAGGCGTAGCCCTGATCGGCCAGTGCGCACACGTTCACGCGGCCCAGCCCGACCAGATCCGTGACCACGAAATATTTGCTGACATAGCCGTAGAAGGCGTAGACGATGAAGGTGTAGCAGATCCCGCGCAGCGCCGTGAGCACCCATTTCAGCCGACCCTGCAGCTTCTCGTCCGGTATGACCGCGGTCTCGAGCTCGAACAACAGCAGCAGGATGACCCAGGCCAGCGTGTCCACGGTGGCCGAGAACGCCTCCACCAGATTGCCCCAGGCGACGCCGTCGACGAACAGCTCCCTGCTGGCGGCATAGTCGTCCAGGAAGAACAGCCAGACGTTCAATGCCAGCAGGCAGTAGACGGTGTATTTGAAGGCGCGGAACCAGACGTGGCCCGGTCCGAGCTTTGTCAGGGCGTTCAACGGCTCAACGCTCCCTGTTTTCCGCGGCACATGACGATGGACGGCACCATCCCTTCATCCTACCGCAGGCCCCCGCGGCGGCGCTCTTTCTTCTCCGCGCGGCGCCGGGCCCGCTCGGCTTTCTTCTCCCGCTTCTCGCGCCGGCGGGCGGCCGTCGCTTCCCGGGCCTCGGCCAGTTCCGGCACGCGGGACTCCACCAGCGGGCGCAGGCCGTACTCGAACGCCCCGTAGGCGGCGGCCAGCAGCCCGATGCCCCAGAAACCCAGCCGCTCCAGCACCCAGAGGGGCCAGAGCAGGGCGAGGACGCCGTTCAGGACCGACATGAAGCCCAGGCGGAAGACGAACTCGATGAGTTCGCCGACCAGGAAATCCGTGACGCCGCTGCTGCCGGCGACGTCGTCGGCGATCATCCGCGCCTCCAGGATCAGGAAGCTCACGACGACGCCCAGGCCATAGAGACCGCCGCCGCGGGCCGTCCAGAGGCCCACCAGCCAGCCGCGGATCAGCGTGAAGGCCGTGCGCGGCTCGGCGCGCACCTCCCGCGCAATGCGCAGCTGGCGGGCGATGCGACCCTCTTTCTTCCCGGCCGCTTGTTTCTCCGCCTCGCTCATGGCCGCAGAGTAGCCGCACTGCCGGCCCGGGTCGATGGCGCGAACCGGGGCAGCGCCGGGCCGCGGCCGCGGGGCAGCGGCATGCCGCCGAGGCGGATGCCGAACGTCAAGACCCAACCGGCATCCACCGCGGCGTCGACGGGCCGACCCGTGTCGTCGATGAAGCCGTGTTCGCGGCCGAATTCGCGGGCGACGCCGACGTCGACCGCGAGGCCGTCGGTCAGCCGGTAACTCCAGGTGGCCCGGGCGCGCCAGCCCTCCATCCGGTAGTCGAAGGCCTCGCCGAGCTCGTCGCTCACCACGTGCCAGCGCTGGCCGGCAGGGAAAGCGTCGAAGACCACCGACTGGCGCTCCGAGACGGACACCTGCAGGGAAGGGTCCGGCCACGCGAGCCGCAGGCCGAGCGCCGCGGACGGGCGGATTTCCAGCCCGGCCACCGGCAGCGTGCGACTCTCTCCCCGGCTGCGGTCGTGGGCCGCGCCGAGCAACCAGGCGCTGCGCGGACCCCGCCGCAGTCGCAGCTCGATGCGACCGGTCAGCAGAAAGTCCTCGTTGGCGGCCCGGCTGCCCAGGTCCTTGAAGACATTCGACGACGTCGCCACGCCGGGGGCGAGCAGCCCGTCGACCCGCCAGCCTTCGCCCTGCCGGCGGAGGGTCAGCGGGAGCTGCAAGCGATGCAGGTCCCGGTCGCGTCCGGCCACGCCGTCGTACTCGTGACGCACGTAGGCATAGTCCATGCCCAGATCGAGCCCGAAACGGCTGCCGTCCACCGACAGAAAACAGGCCGAAAGGGTCGACTCGCGGGTGGCGACCTCCGCGCCCGGCGGCAACGACATGTGCCCTGCGGGCAGCGCGGCGTAGCCGAGGGCGGCCGACAGGCAATGCGACGCCGCCAGAACAGCGGCACCGGGGAACAGCAGGCTCGAGGCTGCTATTGCCCTGGCTATTGCCGCGGCCGCCCGGCGCGGCCTCACAGCGTACTCCGGTAGGGCGCGTGCTGGTAATACTTCGGCCGCCGATCCAGACGGACGTGCAGCCAGGCAACGCCGTTGCCCGAGGTACTGAGCCAGAGTGGCGAGTCCTCCAGCCGGTCGAGGAGCGCCCCGCTCCTCCAGCGTGTGGCGCCGGCCTCCCGACACCGCCTCGGCCGGCGCCGACCAGACACTCATGCGCGGCTCCGTTGCATACGGGAACAGCATACCGGTTCGACCGTCGCGAGCGCAGGTATGATGCGCTGCCATGGACCTCATCCGTGCTATCCGGCGGCTGGACT
>CAYRUH010000042.1:8741-28789 GCA_964427415.1 uncultured Woeseiaceae bacterium
GCGCAGGTATGATGCGCTGCCATGGACCTCATCCGTGCTATCCGGCGGCTGGACTCGACGGCCGTCGCACTGATTCTGGCGAATCTCGTCCCACTGTACGGGGTATTCGCCTGGGACTGGGCCGTGTTCCCGATCCTGTTCCTGTTCTGGTTCGAGAATATCGTCATCGGCTTCTTCAACGCCGCACGCATGCTGACCGCCCGGCCGGCGGAGCCGGTGCTGTGGGCCGGCAAGCTGTTCCTGGTGGCGTTCTTCTGCGTCCACTACGGCATGTTCACCGCCGTGCACGGCAGCTTCGTGCTGAGCCTGTTCAGCGACATGGCCGAGTCGGGCGCCCTGCCGGACGCCGAACTGGTCACGGACGTCATCGCCCGCGAGCACCTGCTGTTGCCCGTGCTGGCGCTGGGCGCGAGCCACGGCTATTCCTTCGTGGTCAATTTCGTATTACGGGGCGAGTACCGGAAAGCCTCGCCCAAACAACTGATGGCGCGGCCCTACGGCCGCATCGTGCTGCTGCACGTCACCATCCTTGCGGGCGGCGGGCTGCTGACGGCGCTGGACGCGCCGCTGGCCGGACTGGTCCTGCTGATCGCGCTGAAGATCGCCATGGACCTCCATTCGCATGTGCGCACCCACGCGCGGGAGCTGCCCTGACACGCCGCGCGGCCCGCTGATGGGTGTCAACGGGATCCGTCGTCGCCGCCGGCGTTCTCCGCCGCCACCGCCCTGCGCTCGGTCTCCACATCCAGCAGCTCGCGCAGCAGCAGGATGAGGGGGTCGTCGGAGGTGTAGCGGTGGCCGTAGTCCAGGTTGAAGCGGTAGTCGAAACCGGACGGGTTGTCGCCCTGGGTGTGCTGCAGGATGGTCTCGAGCTTGTCCAGCGCCTTCGCCAGGCGGGCCTCGGGCGTGCGGCCGGCCTCGTACTCCTCCAAGAGGCCGACGAGGCTCTCGCGCTGCCGCGGAGCCAGCGGGCGGACCAGGGTCTGCAGGTCACGGCGCTCCCGCTCGCTCTTGCCGGGCGTGTCCTCCTGCTGCGGCGCGGGCACGTCGCCGCCGATGGCCTCGCCCAGATCATGGACGATGCAAAGCCGGATGAGGCGGGAAAAATCGAGGTCCGGATATTCGTCGGCCACCAGCATCGCCATCAGGCACAGCCGCCAGGTGTGCTCGGCCACGCTCTCCCGCCGCCCGCCGGAGGTCCAGGCGTGGCGCTCGGTCTCCTTCAGGCGCTCGGCGGCGCGCAGGAAATCGAGCAGTCCCTCCAGTTCTCCGGCATCGGTTTTCAGCAAAACGGTCACTCCCCTGCGCATGGCCCGGACCACAGACGCTAACCGACCAGCCCCGTGCTGTCATCCGCCCGCCTGCCCGACGAGGCCGACGGGGACCTGCTCGCCGTGTTCCGCCTCGGCGAGGCCGTGACGCCGGACGAGGAAGAGCGGACGCTGTTCGAGGCCATCCCGGAGCGGCGGACTACCCGGCACGCGTTCGAGCAATGCCGTCTGCCGCCGCCGCTGCCGGCTATCCTGAGCACGCCGCACGATAGCGCGGCCGACTGGCTGCACGCCGGCCGGGCCCTGTCCCGGGTGCTGCTGCGTCTCGCCGCCGACGGCGCCACCGCGGCCTGCCTCAACCAGCCGCTGGAGACGCCTCAGCTCCGCCCCCTGCTACAGGACGTGATGGGCACCGACCATACGCCCCAGCTGTTGCTCCGTTTCGGCTATGGCCCGGAAACGAAGGCCAGCGTCCGCCGCCCCCTGAGCGAACTCCTCATCTGATCCGGCGCAGTCGGCGCTTCGACCGATTGAGTCAAGCGCCCCCGGGACTTTGGCGTATGATGGCCTGGCGGCTGCGGCCGCCAACAAACATCACAATCACAACGACAAGCCTCAAGGGGAGAGCGAAATGAAGACGAAGATCACCGGCCTTTTCGCGGCCGCAGTGCTGCTGTGCCTGACTGCCACGGGCGCCGTCGCACAGGACCATTCCCGCAACTGGGAGGACGGCCACGTGGTGCAGATCACCCACGTACACATCAAGCCCGGCATGTTCAATGCCTACATCAACGACCTCAACAACCTGTGGCGCAAGTCCCTGGACATCCAGAAGAAGGACGGCCACGTCATCGACTACGCCATGTATTCCAACCCGAATGCCCGGCAGGGCGAGCCCGACCTGATCCTCAGCGTCACCTACAAGAACTGGGCGACCTTCGACCAGGGGATCGAGTATTTCGAGAAGGTCTCCGAGCAGCTCAAGGGCTCCATGGAAGCGATGCGCATGGCCTCCATCGACCGCGAGGAGCTGCGCACCATCGGCAGCACCATCGTCCTGCAGGAGGTGAAATTCGCGGACTGACCAATATCCAGTAGCCGGCCGGCACGTTCCAACGGGCGTGCCGGCCCTCTCTTTGCGGACGAAACACAATCTTAATCAGTCGGCAACAGAGCTGACCCGAACACTCGCTAACTTCTCGCGGTTCTACGCCACGGCGTCGGAGGAGAACGAGAATGAAGCGAACCCGCCACCGGATCGTCCTGCTGCTCGCGCCGGCACTGCCCGGCCTGGTACACGCGCAGCAACCCGCGGCCGACCAAGTCCTGGAAGTCATCACCGTCACCGCCCAGAAGCGCGAGCAGAGCGCGCTCGAGGTGCCGCTGACCGTGACCGCCTATGACGGCGCTTTCCTGGAGGCGGTCGGCATCGAGGAGTTCGACGAACTCTCGGACTACGTCCCCGGCCTGGTCGTCCAGGAACAGAGCGTCAACAATCCCGGCTTCGTGATCCGGGGCATCACCTCCGACAGCGGCTCGGCACAGATCGCGCCCCGGGTCTCCATCTACCAGGACGGCGTCGATATCAGCCGCTCCCGCGGCTCCATCGTGGAACTCCACGACCTCGCACGCGTGGAGGTGCTGAAAGGCCCCCAGGCAACACTGTTCGGATCCGGCGCCAGTATCGGCGCCATCAGCCTCATCTCGGCACGGCCGACGCCGGAGCCGGAAGCCGAGATCGGCGTCGGCGCCGGCGACTTCGGCATGCTCAAGACCCGCGGCTATGCCTCGGGCCAACTCGCCGAGGGCTTAGGCGGCCGCTTCGCCTGGATCTACAAGGAGCGCGACGGCTACATCGAGAATAGCGACGGCTCGTCCCGCTCCCAACAGCCGGTCGGCGTGGATGCCGACGATCTGAACGGCACCGAGACCCTCGCGCTGCGCGGTTTCCTGAGCTGGTCACCCACCGACGACCTGCTGTTCGACCTGATACTGAACTACCAGGAAGACACGCCATCCGGAACTTCGTTCAAGAGCGGCACCATCCCGCCGACCGGCGGCACGACGGACCCCAACAGCTTCGCGGAACTCGGCCCCCACGGTGCCACGCCCAACGACTTCCTCGGCGGCCGGATCGGCATCGAGCGCGAAGTGTGGAGCGTTACACTGCAGGCCGACTACGACATCAGCGACGCCTGGAGCCTGACCTCGATCACCAACCGGCGGGAGTTCGACTCTCTGGAGGTGTTCGATGCGGACGGCACCGCCGCCTACTGGCTGGAGTTCGCCGAAGACGCGGACGGCGAGCAATTCAGTCAGGAACTCCGGGTCAACTACGAAAGCGGGGCGCGCTTCACCGGCTTCGCCGGGGTCAGCTTCTTCCACGAGGAGGGACGACAGGGCGTGCCCTTCTCCACCGACGAGGGTGTGTTCGCCGTGTGCAGCGGCCTGGTGCCCGGCGTCCCCTGCGTGAACCCGGACGGCTCCGTGAATTCCGTCTTCCCGGTGCCGGTGATCTACAACGACCTGTTCGCCAACACCGGCGAGACGGACACCTGGTCGGTCTACCTTGACGGCACCTGGGCCCTCACCGACCGGATCAACATCACGGCCGGCGTGCGCTACGTCTACGACGAGAAGAAGAGCGGTTTCCTCGCCACCGGCAATCCGGCCGTACTGACCGGCGGCGCCCCGCTGCTGCCGTTCGGCGATACGGGCGGCGTGCTGGTGGAATCCGACGCGCGGGAGTTCGACGACATCACGCCGCGGCTGCTCATCGACTTCACACCGCGCGAAAATCTGCTGCTGTACGCCAGCATCGCCGAGGGCCGTCGCGCCAACGTGGTGGATGTGGCCGGTGTCGGCGGCGCCGCGAACCCGACGCCGGTAATCACCGTCCTGCCGCAGGAGCAGATCCTCAGCTACGACGCCGGCATCAAGGGCCGCTTCGGCAACATTTTCTACGAGGCGGCCGTGTTCTATCAGGAGTATGAGGACTTCCAGACCTCCATCATCAACCCGGATTCCGGCGACGTGACACCCGTGAACGCCGGCGAGGCCACCAACGCCGGCTTCGAGGGGTCGCTGACCGGTGAGATTACCCCCTGGTTCTCCTTCTTCGTCAATGTCGGCTACATCGACGCCCAGTTCGACGACACCGATTCCGAGGGCAATCCCCAGGAATTCGCGGGTAACCGCTTCCGCCTGCAGCCGGAATGGACCGCCTCGGCAGGGCTGACCGTCAGCCGGGATCTGGGCCCGGCCGGCAGCCTGTTCGCTACCCTGACCGGGAGCTACCGCAGCGACGTCTTCTTCGAGGACGCCAACGCCCCCATCGCCGGACTGGACATCGCCGAGGACGATGTGCAGCTCGCGAATCTCCGATTAGGCTACGATTCGGCCGACGGCCGCTGGTCGGTGGAGGGCTACGTATCGAACCTGTTCGACAAGAACTACATCATCGACGCCGGCAATACCGGCGGTGCCTTCGGCACGCCGACCTTTATCGGCGGTCCGCCGCGGATGTATGGTATCGAAGCGACCTGGCGTCCCTTCTGAGCAGGGAGCAATAGCGATGAAACTGACTCGACGCCGATTCGTCACCCACCTCCTGCCGGGCGCCGCCCTGGCCCTGGCGCTGCCGCCGGCGAAAGCCAGCCCGGGCGCAAGCTTCGTCCACGGCGTCGCCAGCGGCGACCCGACCGCCACCGGCGTCCTGCTGTGGACGCGGGTGACGCCCCGCTTCGAGGCCGCGACCGAGGTGACCTGGGAGCTGGCCGCCGACCCGGACTTCGAGCGCATCCTGCGCCACGGCACGACGGCGGCGCTGCCGCAGCGCGACTTCACCGTCAGGGCGGAGGTGGCGGGCCTCGATCCGGGCCGCCACTACTACTATCGCTTCCGGGCGCTGGGCGCGGTCTCGCAGACCGGCCGCACGCTGACCCTGCCGGCAGGGCCGGTGGAGCGCTTCGTGGTGGCCGCCTGCTCCTGCTCGAACTACCCCGCCGGCTACTTCAACGCCTACCGCGCCATGGCGCAGAACGACGACATCGACGTGGTGCTGCACCTCGGCGACTACATCTACGAGTACCAGGCCACCGGCTACGCCTCCGCGCGCGCCCGCGAGCTGCACCGGGAGTCGGTACCGGGCCACGAGTTGGTCAGCCTGCACGACTACCGCCGGCGCCACGCCCAGTACAAGAGCGACCCGGACCTGCAGGCGGTGCACGCGCGGCATCCGTTCATCGTCAGCTGGGACGACCACGAGTCCGCCAACGACGCCTGGCGGGACGGGGCTCAAAACCACGACGACAGTGAAGGAGCATGGCCGCTCAGGCGCCGGGCCGCCATGCAGGCCTATTACGAGTGGATGCCCATCCGGGAGCCGCACGGCGACGACCCGTCCGCCAACTGGCGCGCGTTCGAGATCGGTGACCTCGCCACGCTGGTCATGCTGGAGACCCGGCTGTCGGCGCGCAGCGCACAACTGGACCTGCCGGCATCCGTCGAGTCCGATACCCTGGCCGCCGACCTGGCCGACCCTGCGCGCCGCCTCCTCTCGGACGACCAGCGCCGCTTCGTCGCCGGCCGTCTCGCCGGCTCCCGGGAGGCGGGTAAACCCTGGCAGCTGTTCGGCAACCAGGTGCTGATGGCCCAGATCACGGCGCCCAACCTGGCGGAGAACATGAGCGCCGCCGAGATCGAAGCGCTGCCGGATTACGTGCGTCCGTACGTGGACTTCACACGCCTCGGCGTACCGTTGAGCGCGGACAAATGGGACGGCTACGCGGCCGAGCGGGCGTGGTTACTCGAGCAGTGCCGCCAGACGGAGGCGAGCCCGGTGGTGCTGAGTGGCGACTCCCATGCCGCCTGGGCCTTTGACGTGCTGGACCCGGCGAGCGGTGCGCCCGCCGCCGTGGAATTCGGCGTCACCTCCATCAGCTCACCGGGCTATCCGGAAACCCTCGGCATAACGCCGTCCCGCATCGAGCAGATGCTGCGCCAGGCCAACGGCAACCTGCACCACACGGACGTCGCCCACCGCGGTTTCCTGGCACTCGAGCTCGGCCGCGAGCGGGCCGAGGCCCGCTACCACATCGTGGATACCGTCCACTCCCGCCGCTACCAGGCCTCCGTCTCCCGCCGCATGGCGGTAGCCCCGCGCCGGGGCAAGGCCCCCGCCTGGCTGCAGGAGGGGCTTTAGCCCCGATCTTCGCTGCCGTGACCTTGAGCTAATCGGGCCTGAAGGCCCTCCTACAGGGCCTGAAGGCCCTCCTGCAGGGCCGTCATTGCATGCGGTAGTTCACCGTCAGGCCGTAGGTGCGGGGCATGCCCCACAGGTCCACCGTGCCGGCGATATTGCTGATGATCGTGTGGGTGCGGTACTCCTCGTCGGTGAGGTTCTTGCCCCACGCCGTCACGTCCCATGCGCCGCTCGCGCTGGTCCAGGTGAAGCCGGCGCGCAACAGGCCGTAGGCGTCCTCGTCGGAGCCGTTGGCGTTGCTCGGATCGTGGAAGAAGTCGTCCTGCCAAGCGTAGTTCAGGTTTAAATCCACGCTCGAGCCGCCGGCCAGGTTGAAGGTGTAGTTGCTGGTGATGCTGTAGCTGTTCTCCGGCGCGCGCGGCAGGCGGTTGCCGGTGAAGTCCTGGCCGCCGGAGATGAACTGATCGTACTCGGCGTCCAGGTAGCCGTAATTCACGTTCAGCACCCAGTTGTCGGTCAGCAGTGCCGTCGCGTCCAGCTCCAGGCCCTGGCTGGTGGCCTCGGCGTTGGCGGCGATCAGCAGCGAGCCGTCCAGACGGAACACCTGCAGATCCTCGTAGTCCATGCGGAACAGGGCCGCGTTCACCCGCAGCCGGTTGCCCATGAACTCGCTCTTCACGCCCACCTCGTAGTTGGTGGCGATCTCCGGGTCGAGCGGCGTCGCCGCGGCCCCCGGCGTGGCGGTCTGACTCACGAAGGCACCGCTCTTGTAGCCGCGCGCCGCCGTGAAGTAGACGAAGCCGTCCTCGTTGAACTGGTAGCTCACGTTGGTCGAGGGCACGAACTCGCTCCAGTCCTCGTCCGCCGAGATGTTATAAGGCGTATTCAGCACCGACGGGTCGCCGCTGCTCAGGAACGCGACCAGCTCACCGGGGCCGTTCACCGGGATACCAAGCACGACCAGCTCCACCGGCACACCGAGGATGCCACTCAGCACAGCACTGTCGAAGGCCGGGTCCTCGAAGTTCTCCACCGCCTGCTGGATTTCCTTCTCGTCCCGGGCGTAGCGGGCGCCGACGCTCCAGGTGAGGCGGTCGCTGATGTGCCAGTCGATCTTGCCGAACACGGCGGTACTGGTGGTCTCGTTGACCTGATTGAAGCTCACGTCACCATTGAGGAGATTGAAGCCCTGGGCTGCCAGCGGTGCACCGAAAGAGCCGATGAACCGCTCCCTGCGGTCCACGTCCTCGGTCATGAAGAACCCGCCCACCAGCCAGTCGATGGCGCCGCCGCCCGCCGAAGCCAGCCGCAGCTCCTGGCTGATCTGGTCGGCTTCCTCTTCCACGGTGTCCGTCAGATTGAACGGCGTGGCGCCCAGGGGCACGCCGGCCAGGTCCTCCAGCCAGGCGTAGTCGGTCTCCCGGTAGGCCGTGATGGAGGTCAGCGTGGA
This sequence comes from uncultured Woeseiaceae bacterium, assembly GCA_964427415.1. Lineage (GTDB taxonomy): Bacteria > Pseudomonadota > Gammaproteobacteria > Steroidobacterales > Woeseiaceae > Lentisalinibacter. Next base: position 16,666 of record CAYRUH010000042.1, read on the forward strand.
GTTGGCGAAGTCGTGGTCCACGCGCAGCAGGAAGCCGAGCGCATCGCGCTCCTGGAAGGCCTCCGCCTCCGAGGCGCACTTGCGCACGTCGCCGCCGGTGGTGGCCGCGATGACCGGCGGGTAGAACACGGCCAGCCCGAGCGGGTCGTTCTTGTCCAGGTTATTCACGTTACGGCAGTTGCCGGCCTGGTCGTCGGTGGTCCAGTCGAAACCCGCCAGCACCTCCGTGGCATCCGAAATGCTGAACAGGAGCTGGCCGCGGGCGCTGAAGTTGTCCTCGTCGTGGTACTCCTGGCCGTCGACGACGTTATCCACGTAGCCGTCGCGCTGGCGGCGGCTGAAGGAGAACTTGCCGGAGACGTTGTCAGCGATGGCGCCGTTGACGAAACCCCGCAGCACGGTCTGGGAGAAGTTGCCCACCGTGGCACCGAGCTTGGCCTCGAACTCCGGGCTCGGCTTCTTGGTGATGATGTTCAGCGCGCCGCCCACCACGTTCTTGCCGAACAGGGTGCCCTGGGGTCCGCGCAGGACCTCGACCCGGTCCAGGTCGTAGAGGTCCATGGCCGTGCCGGCGGACCGGCCGATGTAGACCTCGTCGATAAAGGTCGCCACTGCCGGGTCGCTGCCGGCGGAGTCCAGCGAGTTGCCGATGCCCCGGATGTAGTACTGGGGCTCGCCGATGTTGAACTGGGTCACCGTAAAGTTGGGCGTCTCCAGTGCCACGTCCTGTACGCCGGTGATCCTGCCCTCCTGAATGGCCTGCTCACCGATGGCGGTCACCGAGATGGGCACCTCCTGCAGGCTCTGCGCGCGCTTCTGCGCGGTCACGATGATCTCTTCGAGCACGCCCGCCTGCTGGGCGGTTACGGGTTGAACGGTCAGTAACAGGCAAGCGCTCGCGCAACTGGCGAAAAGTACTTTCGGCTTCATGAACTATCTCCCCTCTGAGATGGCGTCTGCGTCTAATTGTGCAAGATACCCGGTCGGGGTGGCAACTCGCAGCTTTTTTTCGAACTATTCCTGCGACGCGCAGGCCCGCTCCGCGGCCCCGTCATGCCCCGCCACAGCCACGGCGGCGTCCGGCCAGGGACACAGCAGCGCCTCGGGCACCCGGGCGGCTTGCGGATCCGCCGCGGTAGCCGCGATGCGCTCGGGCGCCCGCCCCTCCTCCACCCAGCGCTCAAGGACGCGGATGGGGTTGAAGCGGTCCGGCGTCTGCGCCGGCAGTTCCCAGCAATGGCCGTGGCCCGGGATCATGAACAGCCGCAGGAAATCGTCTATCTCGCCGCCGGCCGCCTCGGTGACGCGGCCGTGATAGGCGACGCTCTGGTCGGGCAGCACCAGCGGATCGGCCCAGCCGTGCCACATCAGCAGCTTGCCGCCGGCGGCGCGGAACGCGGCCAGGTCCGGATCGGTGGCGTTCAGCAGTGGCGCCGTTCGCGCCAGTCGAGCCGGGTCCGCGTTGAAGTCGAAATCGAGCGCGCTCCAGTCCTTGCCGACGCGGCCGGCGAGGCCGAGATATCTCGGGTAATCGCTGCCCAGCGCATTGCCAGGCGCCGTGCGCCCGCCGGCATCCAGGAACCAGACGGCCCAGTACCGCTCGCTGCCCGGCGGCATGCCCGGGTACAGCTGCCGGCCGGCAGAATCCCGCGGCCCCCCGTACCAGCGTTTCAGCACCCGGCGTTCGGCCGCCGTGAAGCAGACGTCTGCGACGACCCCGTCGCCACAGTCGGGCAGCGCCTCGAGGTCCGGCATGCAGGCCCGCGGCGCGGCGATCAGCCCGTCCTCGCGGCCGTCGGCGCCATCGCATTGGGCGAGCACTTCGGCGGCCAGCACCGGCAGCTTGTGGGCGAAGTTGTCCCGGGTCAGGATGCGCTCGCCGTCGCTGTGCGTGTTCGACTGCACCACCCAGGGGCCGTAGATGCCGCCGTTGCCGGAGAGATCCAGCACCGAGCCGCCGGCGAGGATGCCGTCGAAGAGAGCCGGGTAGCGCTGCGCCGCCATCGCGCCCATGCGGCCGCCGTTGGAGCAGCCGCCGAAATAGTCGTAGCGCGGCGCGGTGCCGTAGTAGCGGGCCACCAGCGCGGTGCCGAAACGATGGCTAAGCGGGATGGCGCGGTGGGCGTAGACCTCGACGGCATCGGGGTCGTCTGCGGCCCAGGAAGCGTCGCCGAGTCCGCCGCTGTGGCCGGCGTCCGTGGTGACGGCAGCATAGCCGAGCTTCAGCGCCTCGTTGATGGTGTTGGAAAAGCCGGGCTTGTCCGGGAGCACGCTGCCGCAGAACCCGCCGCAGCCCGACTGGTAGTACTTGCCGTTCCACTCCGCCACCGGCAGCCGGGCCTCGAAACCGATGCGCGGCCGGATGACGCCGCGCACGCGGCAGTAGGCGGGGAGCCCGTCGTCTGCGTCCACGACAACCGCGGCGGTGACGGTGCCGCCTGGCAGCGGCTGGCCAGCAAGGGCGGCAAGGGCGGCGCAATCGCCGGCGGGGCCGCGCACGCCGGCGCAGCCGCCGAGCGCGATGAAGACGAAGACGAGGAATGCGCGGATCATTGCAAGGCAGGAGGGCCTTCAGGCCCGATTACCGATAATGCATCGGGCCTGAAGGCCCTCCTACCGGTCACCGGCCGATGTCCAGGGCGCAGCGTCTGCTTGCGCCTTGCGGATATCCTCGCCGTGGGCCCATGTCGCGTGCGTGCCGCTGGAGATGCGGTGCGGCAGGATGATGCGGCAGACCGGACCCGCCGCGAAGTCGGTGGCGTCGATCAGCAGGGCCTCGGAGCGGTCCTCGTTTACGTCGGAGACGAAAGTGACCAGATAGCCGTCATCCTCGGACTTCGCGCCCATGCGAGGCGCAAAGCCGGCTTCGCTGCCATAGCGGCCGTCGCCGAGTTCCACGGTCGAGGAGGCGCCCGTCTGCATATCGTGCTTGGTGAAACCCTTGAACATGAACCAGCCGTCGACCGGCACCGCGCTGTAACCGTAACGGTAGCCGCGGCCGCCGTGGCGCTGGTTGATGGTACCGAACTCCAGTGTGCGATCGTCGAGTCGCTCCTCTTTCGTCTCGCCGGTCTTCATGTTGAAGCGCCAGCGGTGCAGGCGCGGCATCAGCAGTCCCTGATCGAGATAGGCCATCATGCGCTCGTAACCTGAGGGCGCGCCCTCATAGTTGGCCGGCTCCGGGTGCTCCTGGAAGTAGCCGTCGAGGACCACTTCGTCGCCCTCCTCCCAGGCATTCAGCCAGTGCAGCACGTAGGTGGGTTCGGCCTCGAACCACTTGATGTCCTCCGGCTGGCCCATGCGCGGGATCACGGCGAAGCGGGTCGGCGTGTCCTTGTGCATGCGCACGGCGTGCACACCGCGCTCCAGCATCGTCTCGTCCCAGTACAGCGGCATGTCGTTCAGGATGGCGTAGTTCTCCGTGAACGCCATGTCGTGAGGCAGCCGCGGACCCGGCAGCGGGATAGGCACATAGTGCTTCAGCCTGTTGTCCGGCCCCACTACGCCGTAGTGCATGTAGGGCGGATGCTTGGAATAATTGAAGAACAACAGTTCGCCGGTCTGCTCGTCGAGCTTGGTGTGGGCGGAGATACCGTCCAGCGGCACCCAGCCCTCGGTGCCGAACTGCTCCAGCGTGTAGGGGTCTAGACGGTAGCCCTCGCCGCACTGGTAGAAGGTGGAGAGCACCCGTCCGGCATGCACGATCACATCGGTGGAGGAGGAGTCCTTCAGCCATTCCTGAGCGCCCCAGCCGTGGCGCAGCGAGGAGGACGGGTGCTCCATCAGACCGGCCCACAGCGAGCGCCCGGCTTCCTGCTCCGCCATGAAACCCTTGGTACGCACGAAGCGGTTGCGGTACTCCGCTTTGCCGTCGGCGATGCTGATCATGTGGATCATGCCGTCGCCGTCGAAGGGATGGTAACGGCCGATGGGATCGTGGACCTGGTTCTCCGTGTTGCGGAGATAGACACCGTCAATGTCGGCGGGGATCTCGCCGATCACGTCCATATCGGTGGCGTTGTATTCGTCGTAGTTGGGTCGCCACCCTTCCTGCAGGTTCAGGTAGGGGTGATCCTTGGTGCGGACAGTAGGCTCGATGTGTGCGACGCGTTCGACAGGCATGGTCAATCCCTCGATATTCCCGTGTAAGTCTTGTTGTACAAGCTACCATCGGAAATCGACGTCTGCAAGAGCCCATGGGCCTGTCGCGCCGGCGGCGGGCGCGGCAGACGCCGGCGGCCCGGTCGACTGACGAAGTGGCTACCGTTCTCTACCGGCGAGGTCGACTACCGGGGTCGACTAACGAGGTCGACAATAGCCGCCCTCGACGCCCTGCGGCGACAGCACCAGCTGCCAGAGCTGGATATCCCGGGCGCGAAACGCCCCGGCGCAGGACAGCAGGTAGTACTTCCACATGCGGTAGAAGGTCTCGTCGTAGCGCTCCCGGAGCGCCGGCCAGGCGGCGTCGAAGTTGGCGAACCAGGCCATCAGCGTGCGGTCGTAGTCGGCGCCGAAGTTGTGCACGTCCTCCACCACGAAGCGGCCCTCGCAGGCGCCCGTGAGCTGGCGCAGGGACGGCAGATGGCCGTTGGGAAAGATGTAGCGGCTGACCCAGGCGTCCGCCGAGGGCGTGGTCCGGGGCCGTCCGATGGTGTGCAGCAGAAACAGTCCTTCGGGCTTCAGGCAGCGCCGGGCGACATCCAGGAATGTGCCGTAGTTCTTCACCCCCACGTGCTCGGCCATACCCACCGAGACGATGTGATCGAAGGGCTCGTCCAGCTCCCGGTAGTCCTGCAGCCTGAGCTCCACGGGCAGGCCGTCGCACAGCTCGCGGCCGAATTCCACCTGCTCCCGGGAAATCGTGACGCCCACGGCGGAGACCCCGTAGCGCTCGGCGGCGAAGCGACAGAAGCTGCCCCAGCCGCAGCCGATGTCGAGCACCCGCTGGCCGGCGCGCAGCCCCAGTTTGCGGCAGATCAGGTCCAGCTTCTGGCCCTGGGCCGCATCCAGGTCGTCGACGCCCTCCCAGTAGCCGCAGCTGTAGACCATGCGCTTGTCCAGCATGGCCCGGAACAGGTCGTTCCCCCTGTCATAGTGGGCCTCGCCGACCTCGAAGGCCTTGCCGGCCCGCTGGGGGTTGGTCAGCCACTCCCGCATGACGAGCTTGAGCACCTGCCAGCGGCCGAAGCCTTGCGGCAGCCCCGTCCGCATCAGCCGGTAGAACAGATCGGACAGGTCCCGGGCGTCCCACCAGCCGCGCATATAGGCCTCGCCGGTGCCGAGGGATCCGCGGCGCAGAATCTCTGACACGGCCCGCGGATCGCGGATCACCGGATCCCAGGGCTGGTTGCCGTTCAGAGTCAGGCCGGCCGGTTCGATGAGGCGCTGCAGCGCGCGTTCTCCGGACGAGGCGGTGGCAGCCGGTTGCGGGTGGCGCTCGTCCGCACGCGAGCGCCAGTGATGATGACGGGTCGTAGCCATGTCCGCGCTCCTCGGAGCGGTCTCCCCGGAGCGCCTTCGGTGCCGGGTCGGCACTGGCTGCGGCGGCCGCTCTCTGCGTTTCCCCGCCCGACGGGCGGAGCTTCTGTGGCGGCGCCGGGGCGCCCGGCGGACGGGTCCTTGCCCCGCACCGGCGCCTTATGTTCAGGAGCCCTAGTCTGCCAAACGGAACGTATCTGCGTCCAGATGAAAAGGATAATCCCGGCGGAAAGTGCGCAGCGCCTCCAGGGACAGCAGGGTGGTGGTGGCGCAGGGCGCATCGCCGCAGTCCCTGAGCGCGGCGCCGAGGAAGTCGACGGCGGCGCTGCCGCCCCGATAGTCGAGCCCGTTGCCGTCGCGGCCGGCCCGGTTCACGCCGATCACGTAGCACTGATTTTCGATGGCCCGGGCCCTGAGCAACGTCTCCCAGGCGAAATGCCGCGCCGCCGGCCAGTTGGCCACGTAGACCAGGGCATCGCAATCGTTGCGGCGGCGGCTCCAGACCGGGAAGCGCAGGTCGTAGCAGATCATCGGCGCGATGCGCCAGCCACGGTGTTCCACCACCACCCGCTCGGAACCGGCGGCGTAGTGCTCCGTCTCGCCGGCATGGCGGAACAGGTGGCGCTTGTCGTAATGGGTGACCGTGCCCTCCGGCGTCGCCCAGATCAGGCGGTTGAAGTATCGCGCTGCGCCGAAGCGTGTCTCCCGGATGATGAGGCTGCCGCAGATCACGGCATCGCGGCTGCGGGCGTGTTCCTGCATCCAGGCCAACGTAAGGCCGTCCATGGTCTCCGCGTGCTCGGCGGCGGCCATGGTGAAGCCGGTGGTGAACATCTCCGGCAGCACGATCAGATCCGCCGGCGGCAGATGCCGCAGGTGCTCGTCGAACCGGCGCCGGTTGGCGGCCGGATCGTGCCAGTCGAGTTCGTCCTGGATGATGGCGACTTCTAGATCCTGCACAACACCTCCGCGGCCCGGGCCAGCGTCTCCTCTTCCTTCGCGAAACAGAAGCGTACGAGACGCGCGTCCGGCGCGCTATCGTAAAAGACCGAGACCGGGATGGCGGCCACGCCCGCCTCGGTGGTGAGCTGCCGCACGAAGTCCGTATCCGGCTCGTCGGAGATGCGGCCGTAGTCGGCGAGCTGGAAATAGGTGCCGGCACAGGGCAGCAGTTCGAAGCGCGACGGCGCCAGCATCTCCCGAAAGCGGTCCCGGCGCGCCTGGTAGAACACCGAGAGTTCGAGATGGTGCTCAGGGTGCTCGCGCAGCATGTCGGCCAGCGCCCACTGCACGGGCGTGCTGGTGGTGAAGGTAACGAACTGGTGCACCTTGCGGAACTCCCCGGTCAGCGCGGGCGGCGCCACGGCGTAGCCCACTTTCCAGCCGGTAGCGTGATAGGTCTTGCCGAAGGAGAACACGGCGAAGCTCCGATCCCGCAGCGAGGGCTCCGCCAGCACGCTCGCGTGAGCGGCGCCGTCGAACACGATGTGCTCGTAGACCTCGTCCGCCAGCACGTAGCACTCCCGTGCCGCCAGAACACTGCCGAGGCGCGCCAGGTCCTGCGCTGCGAGCATCGCGCCGGTGGGGTTGTGGGGCGAGTTGACGATCACCAGCCGGGTGCGGGACGTCAGCGCCTGCTCCAGTGCGGGCCACGGCAAGGCGAAGTCCGGCGCCGTCAGCGGCAGGTGGACCGTGCGTCCGCCGGCCAGAGTCACGGCCGGCTCATAGGCATCGTAGGCGGGGTCGAAGACGATCACCTCGTCGCCCGGCCGCACCACCGCATGGATGGCGCAGAACAGCGCCTCGGTGGCGCCGCTGGTGACGGTGACCTCGGCCGCCGGATCGACCTCCGCGCCGTACAGCTCGCCGATCTTCTCCGTCACGGCTGCGACCAGCGCGGGTACGCCGGCCATCGGAGCGTACTGGTTCCGGCCCTCGCGCAGGTGGGCAGCGACCCGGTCCAGCAGGAAGCCGGGCGGCTCGAAGTCCGGGAAGCCCTGGGAGAGATTGATGGCGCCGTGTTCGGCGGCCAGCGCCGACATCACCGTGAAGATGGTCGTGCCGACCTCGGGCAGTTTGCTCTCGGGCGTCATCGGCTGCCGGGTCATCGGTTCATGGTAGCAGCCGGCGGCCCGCCGCCCTTGCCATCCTCGCCGCCCCCGCCGTCGTCGTCGCCGGCGCGGCACCGGTACAGCTCCATCATGGTCGCCCCCTGCAGCACGTCGATCATGGCGTGGGCGAGGATGGGCAGCCAGAGCGAACCGCTCAGCAAGTACAGCAGCGCCATCAGCAACCCGAGGACGCCGGTCTTGGCGACACCCGCCGCGCCCTGGTAGAGATGGGCCAGCCCGAATGCCGCCGAGGAGACGAGCACGGCCGCCGTCAGCGGCATCCATGCCTGCAGATACCAGATCAACCAGCCGCGGAAGATGGTCTCCTCCACCACACCCGCCGTGATCGAGAGCGCGACGAAGGCTGCGTATTCCCGGCTGTTACGCGGCATCATGTGGCCCAGTTCGGCCAATCGCTCCCGGTATCGGCGCCGGTCCGCCGCATCGGCGCGCACCATGCTCCGCCAGGACTGCAGGAAGGCGCCGGTGGCGAGCGCCACCAGGACGGCGCCCAGCCAGAATCCATTGCCGCCTGGCGCGGTGAAGCCGAGCGGGCCGGGTGAGCGGCCCAGCCACCACCAGCAGGCCGCGAGCACGGCGAATACGAGCCAGAGCTGCGCCAGGCTGCCGAGATAGAGCCGCAACCGCCGCGGCCGGTGGCCCGCGGCGAGCTTCGCCAGCCAGCGCCGCCAGGACCAGGCGCTATAGAGCGGCAGGCCGACCACGAGCAGCAGCAGGTAGAGATGATCGAGCGGGTGCATGGGGGTGGCGGCCCGGTGACAGGAGAAGCGCATGGTAGCGCCCCGGCTAACGGTGGCAAATCGCACGAATGGCCCGAATGGCGCACCGGGCGCGAGTGCGGCGCCGGTCAGGGCAGCGGGAATCCCGCCCGGGCGAGGCGACGGCGGCTGCGGTCGAAATCGGCCTCGTCCTCGTACAGCAGTACCACGCGGAACTCGGCCGGGCCCGCCCGGAACCAGTCGACCGCGAGACCGCCCGGGTCCTGCTCCAGCGCGGCGACGAAAGCCTGCGCCCGATAGGGAGCGGCGAAGTTGATGAGCGTGAGCTTGCCCTGCTCGCCGTAATCCCGGGGCGGATTCCCCGCCGGCGTGCTGCGGCCGAGCACGTACTGCAGGTGGCGGTAGATGTAGCCGCTGTACCAGACCGCCCCGGACGGGATAACGCCGGACTTCGGGATACGGCTCGGGCCGTAGTTGTAGGCCGCCAGCGCCAGGTGCAGGTCGCCGTCGTAGCGTGCCAGCAGCTCCTTCAGGTAGCGGGCGCCGGCGTCGATGTTCTTGCAGGGTTCGTACAGATCGGATAACAGAAACAGGCCGAGATGACGCGCCGTGCCGGGCCAGAGTATCTGCATTACGCCGTGGGCATTGGCATGGGACCGGGCCGCCGGGTCGAAGTCGCTCTCGCCCCGGGCCACCGCCAGCAGCAGGGTTTCCGGCAGCTGATTGACGATGGCGGCCCGGCTGAAGCACTCGCCGAAGGGGAACTTCACCGCCGGCTCCCGCGCCGCGTGCTCGGCGACGTATCGCTGCCAGGCCGCGGCCAGCTCAAGGCCCTCCGCCTCGCCGCGGGCCAGGCCCGGCAAGGCCCAGAGCACGAAACACAACCCGGCGGTGACGACCAAGGCCCTCACAGCATCCGGCTCCGCAGCACGAGCCCAGTGGCCCCCTCGATGGCCGCCAGGTTCTCCTGGCGCTCGGCCTCGTCCCGGTAGGCGAAAGCCACCTGGTATTCGCCGGGCCGCGGCGAGACGACCCGGTAGTCGAGCCCGGTCACGCCCTCCAGCCGGCGGCGGAAGCCCTCGGCGGAGATCTCGCTGTGGAACGGCTGCCAGAAGGCGTGCCACTGGCGGTCGGGCTGGTCCGCATCGTCGGCGGCGGTGGCAGTGTCATCGTTGTCTGCGTCCTCTGCGACCTCGGCGGCGGCTGCCGTGACGGCAGCCGGCGGCGGGTCGTCCACGCGTGACAGTGTCTCGACCGTGACCGGTGGCCTGGCCGACTCCTGGTCCGCCTCCGCAGTCGATCCTTGAATTGGTTCCTGGATGGGTTCCTGGATGGGTTCCCGGGCTGGCTGCCGGGCCGCTCCCAGGCCTGGTTCCTCAACCGGTTGGTCGGTCGGCGGATAGCGCAGGACGACGAACGCCAGCGCGACCACCAGCAGGAGACCCGAGAGGAATCCGAGCAGGCGGGTCATGACTTCATTCCCTCCTCGCCGCCTGCCGGCCCACCGGCACGTCGAGGCGGCGCAGGGACACCGTCGCGTCGGCCAACCGGTCGAGGCCGGAGAGCCAGAGGTCGGCGTCGATGGTCGCGCCGTCCTCCGCGGCACAGTCGTCGGGCAGCTGCGCCAGATGCCGGCGGAATTCGGTGGCACCGGCATTCGCCGGCAGGGCCAGTGCGATCCAGCGCTCGTGCATAGCGGCCCGGGGCGGGCGCAGCGCATGCGCCCAGCCGGCCGGCGCCGACGGGAATCGCAGGGTGGCCTCGCCGTAGCTGCGCCCGGGCACCCGGCCGTGGCGGCCGCAGCGGCCCGGCATCATGCGCACGAGGCCGGCCGCCGGGTCGTGGCGCAGCAGGAATACCTCGGCGTCGCCGCTGACCTCGATCTCCAGCGCGAAGCAGGCATCGTCCGCCAGACTCTCGCCGGCGCGCAGCACCCGGGCGCCCCGTCGCCAGGGGTCGGCACGGCGGCACATCCAGTGATCGTTCGGCGTCAGCACCCGGAGCGCGCCGAGTTGGACGCCGCCGCCGGCACCGGGGCCGGCCAATCGCCCGGGCGCTGCGGCGGGCAGTGGTTCGGCCAATGCTGCCGCTTCCGCCGGCGAGCGGCGTGCGAGGCGCCCGGCAGCCGTCGTCTTCACATAGGCGGCCACATCGGCGACCGGGAAACGCGCGCCGGCGGCGACCGGCCGGGCCTGCACCCAGAATTGCCGCAGATCGCCGTCGAGGGCATACAGCCGGCCACTCAGGATCAGGTTGGCTGCGGCCGGATCCGGCACGCTGCGGATGTACGGGGAGCGGGCCAGGTTGTTCGCTACCAGCTGCACGGTGTCGGCGACAAAGGCGTCCTGATCGGCAGCCTCCGCGTGTACCACCAGCGGCTCGCCGACGAAACCGCAGAAATCGGCCGCGAGTTTAGCGGCGAGCCGTTCGGCCAGCAGGTCGCCCTCGTCCTCGCGGAAGGGGTCGTCGCGCAGGCCGCGGGATTCCCCGGTGGCGGCGGGCTGGCGGGAGCGCGCGTACTGCCCGCGGTTGAGCCGCCCGTTCCACTCCCTGCCGAATCCGGTGATCCAGAGTCCTTCCTCCCGGTCCAGCGCGCGGATGGCGAGCCGATGAGAACCCGGTCCGCTCTGCTGCAGGTCGACGGCGATGACGTAATGGGCGTCTTCCCGCCGGACACAATCGCCGGCGCTGCGCCCACCCTCCCACACCAGGTTCACCCCCGGCGTGGACTGCAGGAAGCGGGTCAGGCGCAGCGACAGCGCCCGGGACAGAGAGTCCGGTGCCGCCTCGGGCTCTTCGCCGCGCATGAGCGCGACGGTGACCGTCTCACGGCGGAAACGGGGATGCGTCGTCAGCGTCTCGGCCAGATAGGGCTCCAGGTCCTGGTCGAGCCAGGCCTCCAGGGACGATTCGTCGCTGCCGGACCAGGCGAATGCGCCGTAGTCCGCCGTCGCGCACCCGGCAGCAGCCAGCGCCAGAGCCAGAGCCAGCAGGGCGACGAGGCGGCCGGTGCGCCCACGCGACCTCATGACGGGTCCTCCAGACGCAGGAATCCGTCGGCGTCGATAACGAGTTCGCCGCCGTCGTTGGTGGCGATGACGCGCCCCAGGGCGGCGGCGGTGGGCGGCGGCAGCGTCACGCCCCAGCGCAGGCCGCCGGCCGGGAGCACCGCGCTGCGGCGCAGCCCATCCAGCACCGGCGCCGGGACCGTCTCCGGTGTCATCTCGTGCACCTGGCCCGGGGCGGCGGCGGTGCGGAAGGCGGGCCGGCCCTCCACCATCATGAAGCGCCAGATCCGGTCACCCGCGAAAGCGTAGAGCGCCACCTCGTTGCGCTCCACCAGGCCGACCAGTGCCGCGTCGGAATCGAAGCGCAGGGAGAAGCCCGGCTGAGGTTCGGCGGCGGACGGCGGCGCAGCCTCGGGCCGCGGCTCCGGCGCCGGGCGGGTGGCCGTTTGTTGCGATGGCGCCGGTGCGGGTTTCGGCGGTGGTGCCTCCAGCCGGGGTTCAGGCACGGACGCCGCGACGGGTTGCGGTTGTGGTTTCGGCTGCGATTGCGGCGTCGGTTCCGGTCGCGGTTGCGGCTGCGGCGCGGGTTTAGGCGGCGTACGGGGTACCGATTCCGCCGATTGTTGCGAAACAGAAGAAACGGTGTCCGGCACCTGATTTGTGCGTTTTGCAACTTGTTCGGGGACGCTCTGCACCAACGCGAAGATCGCCACCAGACAGAAGGCGAGGATGGCCATGAAGCGCATCACGTCCGTCTCCAGGTGCTCCATGCCTCCCTCGCCGCTAG
>CAYRUH010000043.1:0-28723 GCA_964427415.1 uncultured Woeseiaceae bacterium
TGTACCTGCACGAAAACGGGTTGATTCACATGAAAAACCCGGCCGTTCAGGTGCATGGCGATCCGGTAGCGGGGTGCCACCGTGACCGCCGCGTAGGTCAGCCCCGCGGCGGGTTGATCCGCCACCATGATTTGCCAGGTGCCGCTGGTCAGGTCAGAAACGCGAGGAAGCACGGCGAGATCACCGTGTTCGGAATTACTCAACTCCTCCGCGGGGGTGTAGCGAACCTCAGGGGGTGCCACACGGACTCGGCCCCGGGGATCTCTGAGCGAGACTTGAGCCCCCACGAGGGGGCCCCGAAGCTGAATCTGAAGCCCTCCCCTGGCGCTCGCCGGGAGCTGGAACTCCATCACCCGCGCCCCGTCGGCCTGGCGTGCCGTGACGATACGGGTCTCGCCCGTGTCCACGGAGTAGGGAACGGCGGCGCCTTCCTGCATGCACGCTACCTGGAGCACCAGCGGGAGGCCGACACCGAGCCTGAGCGCTGGCGAGAAACACGCCACTACGGCCCTGGCGGCAGCCTGAGTATGTGGGAACACTCCACGGATACTCCATTACCCAGCCTGATTCACCAAGGGGGTCGTGCGCGATCAGCCGCTTGGTGACCAGAGTGAGACAGGGTAGGGCACTAAGCCATGGCGAGACGCTAACGCTGTTCGAACCTTCGCACAACTGCCGGACGCAGAGCGACCATGGGGGAGGGGCCCTGGCCGAGCGCCTGGGAGCCCCCCTGTGGGAGCGCGGCGCCCCCGCCGCGATCTCCGCCGAGCCAGGCCGGCGTCCGGCTACGCGGTTACGCAACCGGCGGCGGTACCTCTCACCTTCCTCTCCCCTCCGCCCTGGTGGCTGGCAGACTGGGCGAGATGGGGCTTCCTTAATCCGGTTGACTCGTTGATGTAGATTTGGCCGCGCCGCGGCCCCCGTACCCCGGGCCCGGTTGCCGGGCCAAAGCCGCCGTGGCCCCGACACCCAAGTTGAGAAGACCTGATCATATCTCTGTCTCAGCCACAGGAAGCATCGCGGCGAGGGCGCTGCTCCCACAGGAGTTGTCCCCCGGCGCCGGGCCGTGCCCCCTGTGGGAGGCCCGCCCTTGGGCCGATTCGGCGCCTGGCAGGGTCGTCGAGACGGGATCCCGTCGAGCGCGTCGCCATCAGCAACCGCGTGGATTGGACTACCGCAAGACCTGCTTCGGTGTCCGGTCGCTGAAGTAGAGTCCCCAGTGTTTCTCCGCCTTGTCCATGGCGTTGTCCCCGTCGAACCCGCCCTTCCACTTCTCGTCGAATGATGTGAAGTAGAAGGAGACGAGGCTGTTTCGGTCCACCCACGAATCGTACTGGTTGAAGAAGCTCCGCTGCTCGGCCTCGCCCGCTTTCCCGATCAATCCGCCTTCGTAGCTGCCCTCGCCATAGACCCGGCTGGTGGGCCAGCCGGTTTCGCAGTAGGCAATCTGCCGGTCGGGGTAACGGCTCCGGATGTCGCGGTAGATCGACTCGGTCCAGTCCATCGCGACCTCCAGGGTCTTGTTGTTCCAGAACGCATAGGCATGGAGGCAGATGAAGTCGAGTTCATCGGCGACCCGGCGTGCCCGGGGCTTGTTCCAGAAATTGTAGTCATCCGCCACCGTCACGGGTTGTGGGACGTTCGCGCGCACGTGCCTGATCTGCTCGATGACGCCGTCCATGTCATCGATCCGGTGCTGCGACCAGTCGACGAATATTTCGTTGCCGACATTCAACGCGACGATGATGGCGCTGAAGCGATTTGCATACTCGATCGCCAGCCGGATCTGCTCGCCATTCTCCTGCTCGGTCTTGTTCGCATCCAGCCAGATACCCTGCATGACCCGGATCGGCAGGTCGTGCTCCTCTATGACCTCCAGGATGTTTCGCGCCTGGGCGTCGGCGCCGTAGAGCCGAATCAGGTTCCACCGCCGAGCGAGAATGCTCAGGTCTTCGCGGATGTGCTCCTTCGACGTGAGCGCCTCGCCCGGTGCCTCGCCATCGCGGTACGCGCCGTAGGATATTCCGTTGCCGATCCATCGGCCGTCCAGCGTCGGCTCAAAGGGGCGTTTGGTCAGCCCATGATCCCGGGCGACATCCATGCCCGCATCGGGTGCCGCCAAACCGCAACCGGCCAGCGCGAAAGCCACCGCAACCAGCATCCAGGATCTCTGATATTTCATGGAATCCGCCTGCCTTCGCCGCACTTTCGATCCTGCCTGAGGCCACGCTGAGCAAAGCTCCCCCGGCCATAGAGTTGACCGGTTCGGCGACTGCCGGCGCGGCTATTCGATCAGACGGCCCCTCGCCGTGCCTCGAGCTGCATGCGCACCTCGTGCGCCTTCTCCTCGGTGATGGAGTAGCTGGCGATCATCCAGATGGCGATCGCCGACGTGATCGTCGGAATGAACGCGTCGCAGAGCCGCATCAGGTAGATGGCGCGATCGGTCTGGTCACCCGCCAGCTCGATGTCGAAGCCCGTGGCATTCAGCAGGAAGCCGCTCGCGGCGAGTGCTGCCGCCATGCCCAGCTTGACGACCCACCAGAAAATGGAGCCGTACATGCCCTCACGTCTCTCGTAGGTATTGATCTCGTCCGCATCCACCACATCGCAGATCATCGCCGGCATAAGGGTGAACAGCCCGCCGAGGCCGAAGGCCATCAACGGCGCGGGCAACAGCAACAGCCAGGGCAACTCCGGGTTGTAGCAGAACCACTTCAGCGCATAGCCCACCATCGATACCCCGATGGCCACGAAGAACGCCTGCCGTTTGCCGATCTTCGTGCCCAGCCAGGTGATGAATATGATTACCAGGAAGGTCGAGACTGCGCCGAGGGAGCCGGCGTAACCGGCGTATTTGGACCCGAGTTCCGTGTTGCCGCCGAACACGTAGTAGATGATGACGTAGAATTGGAACGACGCGATCAGCATGAAGCCGTTGAACACGAGGAAGGTGGCGATACACAGTTTCACGAACGGCTTGAACTTCAGCGCCAGCGCGAAACCGCGGAAGAAGTCGAGCATGCTGTGTAGGAACCCGCTTGCCACCTCCTTCGCTGCTTCGCCGAGCAGGCCGCCGTCGCCCGGGGCGGCTTCCTTGAATCGCTCCCGCAGGAAGATTGCAGGCAGGACGCCGATGGCGGCGACGAAGACCGCGATGACGATCGCCAGACCGGCCGCGCCCTGCGCCATATCGTCGAACCACGCCTCGTTCTGCATGATCCAGAGAAACCAGGGTGCGACGACATAGGCGAGCTGGCCGATGAAGTTCTGCACGCCCATCAGCCTCGTGCGCTCGTGGTAGTCGGGCGTGAGTTCGTAACCGAGCGCCACCCAGGGCGTGGCGAACACGGTGTAGGCCAGGTAGAAGATCAGCGAGCCGCCAAGGAAGTACCAGAAATAGAAAGACTCGCTCTTGCCTTCGGGCAGCTGCCAGAGGATCGTGTAGATGATCGCGACAGCGATAGCGCCCACGAAGATGTACGGACGGCGGCGTCCCCACTTGGACTTCGTGTGGTCCGAGATGTAGCCCATCAGCGGGTCGGTCATCGCGTCGGTCAGCCGGGGCAGGGCACCCAGCAGCCCCACGAGGGCCGGATTCATGCCGAGGCCGAGGTTGAGCACGATGATCATGCCGCCCATGGCGCCGGCCAGCAGGTTGTTGACGAAGGCGCCGAGCCCGTAGATGAGCTTCAGCGCAAACGGGATGCGGTCCTGCGGTGCAGTCTGGTAGTGCGCGGCTTCGTTCATGATTCTTCGTGCACCCCCGGACCGCACAACGCCAAGTCATCAATCTTCGGTCAAATTGACAGCGCTGTCAAACTGCATCGATAATCGGGCCGGAGCACGAGCCCGAAAATCGTCTCCCCTCACCAGGCTCCTGCGAGGTTTTCCGATGACGAGTTCCAATGCCAGCTCCAGCCCGGTCCAGGCTGCTGACTCGATCCGTCGAGGCGTCGCCGCCCTGCTGGCGGATATGACTTTGGATGAGAAGGTCGGCCAGATGAGCCAGGTCAACGGCGGCGAGAGCTACATCCACGACTACCTCGCCGAGGCGCTGCGCGCCGGGCGCGTGGGCTCCGTGCTGAACGAGGTGGACGTGGACACGGTGAACGAGCTGCAGCGGATCGCCGTCGAGGAGAGCCGGCTCGGCGTCCCGCTGCTGATCGGCCGGGACGTGATCCACGGCTTCCGCACCATCTTCCCGATCCCGCTGGGCCAGGCGGCGAGCTGGAACCCGGACCTGGCGGCCGAGTGCGCGGCCGTCGCTGCCCGGGAGGCCGCCGCCGCCGGGGTCAACTGGACCTTCGCCCCGATGATCGACATCGCCCGCGACCCTCGCTGGGGCCGCATCGCGGAGAGCCTCGGCGAGGATCCACAACTCGCGAGTGTACTCGGTGCCGCCATGGTGCGGGGCTACCAGGGGCATAAGAACGGGAGCGAACACGAGGCCGCGATGTCGGACGCGGGGGCCATCGCCGCCTGCGCGAAACACTTCGCCGGCTACGGTGCCGTCGAGAGCGGCCGCGACTATGCCGCCGCCAACGTCCCCGAGAACGAGTTGCGCAACGTCCACCTGCGCCCCTTCCAGGCCGCGGTGGACGCCGGCGTCGCCACTCTGATGACCTCGTTCAGCGAGGTGGACGGCGTACCGGCCACCGCGAGCGAGTTCCTTCTGGATACGGTGCTCCGCGGCGAGTGGGGTTTCGAGGGCGTCGTCGTCAGCGACTGGGATTCCATCCGCCAGCTCAGCACCCATGGCCTGACCGCGGACGACCGGGGCTCTGCCCTCGAGGCGGCCCGGGCTGCCGTCGACATGGAGATGCACGGCGACGCCTACCTCTGCCACCTGGCGCAGCTGGTCGAGGATGGCGAGGTCGCCATCGCCAGCATCGATGCTGCGGTCACCAGGATATTGACGCTCAAGTTCCGGCTGGGCTTGTTCGAGAACCCCTACACTGACCCGGGCGCCTTCCCGTCGGCGGCGGACGAGGAGGCGCTGGCCACCGCGAGGCGGGCGGCTCTGGAGAGCGCGGTCCTGCTGAAGAACGACCGTCAGGCGCTGCCGCTGTCGCTGGACATGACCGGTACCCTCGCTGTGATCGGCCCCCTGGCCGATGCGCCGCACGACCAGATGGGGACTTGGATCTTCGACGGTGATCAGAGTCTCAGCATCACGCCGCTGCAGGCCATTCGCCAACGCGCGGGGGAGGCGATGGACGTCCGCTATCTGCGGGCGATGGACACCTCCCGCAGCCGGGACACGGCCGGTTTCGAGCAGGCCGCGGCGCTGGCCGCAGACGCCGATGCCGTGCTGTTGTTCCTGGGCGAGGAGGCCATCCTGTCGGGCGAGGCGCATTGCCGGGCGGACATCGGCCTGCCCGGGGCTCAGGCGGAGCTGGTCGCCCGGGTGAGCGCAGCCGGCAAGAGGGTGATCGCAGTGATCCTGGCCGGCCGCCCGCTGACGCTCTCGGACATCGTGGATCAGGTCGACGCCGTACTGTACGCGTGGCACCCGGGCACGATGGCCGGCCCGGCCCTGGCGGACCTGCTGTTCGGCGTGGAATCGCCGAGTGGCAAGCTGCCGGTCACCTTCCCGCGCATGGTCGGCCAGGTACCGCTCTACTACAACCACAAGAACACCGGCAAGCCGCCCTCCCCGGAGACCGTGGTCCACATCGACGACATCGACCCGAGCGCGCCCCAACTCTCTCTCGGCATGACCGCATTCCACCTGGACGCCGGCTACACGCCGCTGTTCCCGTTCGGGCACGGGTTGTCCTACACGAGCTTCGACTACGAAAATATCGGCACCGACGTCGAAGAGTTCTCCCCCGGTGGCGCGGTCACCGTCAGCGCCGATGTCACGAACACCGGCGAGGGGCCGGCCGTGGAGGTGGTCCAGCTCTACGTCCGCGACCTGGTCGGAAACGTCACCCGGCCGGTCCGGGAGCTGAAGGGGTTCCGGCGCCTGCGGCTGGAACCGGGCGAGCGGACCCGCGTCTGCTTTAGCCTCCGGGCGGAGGATCTCGCCTTCTACGGGCGGGACATGCGCCTGCGCAGCGAGCCCGGGGAGTTCCATGCCTGGATCGGCGGCAGCTCGGCGACGCAATTGCAGACCGCCTTCCGGCTCGTCGAGAGCGCCTGACGTCCCGTGCCCGGCCGCTCCAGTGTCTCGCTACGCGGATTGCGGACGTTCTGTGTCGCGGCCAGGCACGAGAGCTTCCGTAATGCTGCCGACGAGCTCTACATCACGGCGTCGGCCGTCAGCCACCAGATCAAGAGTCTGGAGCAGGAACTCGGCGCGCAGCTCTTCGAGCGCAATGCCCGCGAACTGCGGCTGACGAAGACCGGCCGCTCGCTGTACGAGGAGACCTGGCCGCTGATCGAGCAGCTGGATGCTGCCGTCGCAGCTTACAAGAAAGACACGCGGCGGCCCTCGATCCGCATATCTGTGCAGCCGTTCTTCGCCAGCGAGTATTTCGTGCCGCGGCTGAGCGAGTTCACGGCGGCGCATCCGGACATCGACATCGAGGTGGGTACCAGCGACGAGACCGCCGAGACCCATCCCGCCGACGCCGACCTGTCAATCCGCCTGTTCCGCTCGCCGCCCGCGAGCGTCAGATCCGACCTGCTGATGCCCCTGCGTCTGGTCCCGGCGGGGTCACCGGAGTTCCGGAACAAGCTGCTCGTCCGCGGCAAGCGCGTTGCAAGCGACTTCCCGCTGATCGTGCACGAGACCCACCCCACCGCCTGGGAGCGCTGGTCCCGGGCCAGCGGCATATCGCTGCCGAAGGGTCGCAAGGTCACGCGGCTCGATTCGATGATCGCGGTGGTGCGCGCCTGCGAACGTGGTATCGGTGCGGCGCTGGTGCCGGTGCCGATCGCGGACCTCTGGTTCAAGTACGGCAGCATCGTGCGGCTGTTCGAGCAGGACTTCGTCGAGGCGGTGAGCTACTACCTGATCAGCCGTTTCGAGGACGCAGATGACCCGGCGATCGGACTCCTAAGGCATTGGATTATCGATAATTGTACCGAGGGAGACTGATTTTTTCTCAACCCTGGCCTGAGTTTTCTTCGTTTGTGGGCGTACCTCCACGGCCCTATCTTGGGTGGCGTCGGCCGAGCAGGCCGGCAGATCGCAAGAAACACCATCGCTATGGAGAGTCACACATGCGTTTCGAAGCCAACCGAACCCGTGACCCGTTCCGGTTCAGCCTGAGAGGCAGGGTGGCGATCAACCCGTACGTCATCATGCCCACGATGCCCGACGACAAGATCAACCAGGCCTGGGAGGCCAGACTGCGGCGGCCGGCGCCGGTGGCAGCCCCGGAAAACCCGACGGGCACCCTGCGCGGAGTCGAGAACCTCCTCGCCCGCTACTTCGCGCCCGGGCGGCAGGCTGCCTAGCCTCGCTCAAGAGACCGGGCCCCGGTGCTCTGCCTGGGTGGTGAGCCGGCCGGCAGGTCGGCTACTCCTGGCAGCCGACGTCTGCGCCCACGGTGGCTGTGGCCGGGCCGCCTGTCCATTGCCGGGCGCAACCCTACGCGGCTCGCTGTGACGCCAGCCGATTCATCCGTAAGGGGCGGCTCGCCTGGGCAGCCAACACGCCCTCGATGATGCTGCGGCTGGCGTCCGAGGCGTAGGGAGGAAGATAGCCGGGCGCATCCAGCAATCCGGGCGCTGTGCCTGCAAGCCCGCGCCCTACACCCTCCATCGGAGCGGGCCCTGCCCATCTCTGACCCGGCCTGAACAGTCCCCGAGAAATGCCGGGTGCGACGCTGCCCGCCTCATCAGGCCCGCGCCCCCGCCGGGCTCGCTCTCCAAGTCGGCTCGTCACGGACGGCCTCTAGGTCCGACAGGCTCCGGGCGCCGATCTTCCCCTGCGTCCCGCAGCCGGCGACGCCCCGGCTCGCCGCCTGACTCTGCCCCGCGAGCTGAGCCTGTCAGTTGACAACGCTGTCAATCGCTGCTAAGCCTGTCAGAAGAACATGACGACATAACGTCAGACCCGCTCAGCGGGGACGATTTTCGGAGGAGCCATGAGACCTGGTAGCGACGTGCCGCTGCACGTGCCGCTGTCCGCGACAGCGCTGTCATCCTTCCAAGCATCCAACGGCGGCGGCCGCGACCGCGCGGCGCCCTGGTCCCAGGTCGAACCGCGGATCTACCCGATCCCGGCTCCGGATCCCGAGACGCGTGTCAGCGTCAGCCCGTGAATCAGCCTCAGCCTTCGGGGTTTCCGTCTTTGAGGGAGAACTTATGATGCCCGGCCCGCGAGGATTGCCACGTTTTGTCGCCGCACTGGCCACCCTGGTGCTGTTGTCTGCCTGTACCGCGGAAGATCGTGACCAACCGCTGGAGCAGGTCGAATCGATCGACATCCCGGCGGCCAACACCGCCACCCGGACCAACTTCAACATTGATAACCCGGCGCTGGCGCTACCGACGACGTTTCCGGTCAGCGACGGCGATCTGCTGACCCTGGTCTGGAGTGACGAGTTCGACGGCGCCCAGCTCGACCCGGAGACCTGGTTCTTCGAGTCGGGAGATGGCGCGAACTTTGTCGGCGACGGCGGCGTCATGGGCCTGCCGTCCGGATGGGGCAACAACGAGTTGCAGTGGTACCTCCCGGACAACGCGCAGATCGACGACGGTGTTCTGAAGATCACCGCTCGGCGCGAGGCGGTGGGGAATTTCAGGTATACGTCGGCCCGGATCACGACCCGTGACCGGTTCGCATTCAGGTACGGCCGCATCGAGGCGAGCATCAAGCTGCCATCCGGCCAGGGTCTGTGGCCGGCGTTCTGGATGCTGTCCCAGGGCAGCCCGTACGGCAGCTGGGCGGCGACCGGCGAGATCGACATCCTGGAAGCCGTCAACCTTGATGGCGAGCCGGGCCCCGGCGGCGTTGGCGGCGGCAACAACATATTCGGCACGCTACATTTCGGCGGCGAGTTTCCGGCCAACCAGTTCTCAAGCGTCGACTACACGCCCTCCGAAGACGTGACCGCCGGTTTCAACACCTACGCCCTCGAGTGGGACGAGTTCGAGATCCGCTGGTTTTTCAACGGAATACTTTACGCCGTCCAGAATTCCTGGTTCTCGGACGCGGCGCCCTTTCCGGCACCCTTCGACCAGCCCTTCCACGTCATCCTGAATCTAGCGGTGGGCGGCGACCTGCCCGGTGCACCGAACGGTTCGACGCCTTTTCCGGCGACCATGGAGGTGGACTGGGTCCGCGTCTATTCGGGCGGGCAGCCCGAGCCGGAGCCGGCGGATCCCGGGATTGTCCCGGAGGTCGTAATCAGTGCTGCAGACGGGGCGGCGCCGGACCTGACGCCCACTTTCGAAACTTTCGCTTCGGGCAGCACTTTCATCGAGAACTTTGCAGGGGATACGTCCTACGCCAATGTCGTAGAGGTCACGGTTGGAGCCGGAGATGGTGCCGGTACTCTCGCCCAGCTTGGCCTGACTGGATTGACGCCCGGTTTCGCGACCGGACTCGCCGAGTTCCTGTTCAAGGTCAAGGGTCTCGATACGGACAACACCATCGTCGCGAAGCTGGAAGAGCCCTTCCCCGGCGCGTCGATTCCCGTTCAGGTGGATCTGACCGCGCCTCCCGCCAATGTCACGGTGAGCGACCTTGGTGACGGCTGGTCGCAGGTGGTGATTCCGGTGACTGCCTACGGGGATGTCTCCACCTTCAGTCAAATCGTCTTCGAGACCCTGGTGGGCGTGTATCCGGAAGGTCACAGGTTCTTCCTGGCGGACATCGGCTTCAACGTTGAGGGCGGCAGTGGTGGAGGCACCGGCGGCGGAACAGGTCTGGGCATTTTCTCCGAGACCAGTACCGCAACGACGGTGACCATCACGGATATCGTCTCGGCGGGTAACCCGGTAGTCATCGATACGGCAAGCACGGCGGTGACGCCGTTCGATGGCTCCGTGTCGCTGGCGCTCAATTACTCGGACAACAGCCAGGGTAACGGTTTCGGTGGCGCAGTCTTCGAGTTCGAGGATGAAGATATATCAGCGTTCGACACGCTGAGGTTCAGCATCGATACGTCGGCGTTCCCGGGCTTCGCGAATCTGACGGTGCAGTTCGAGCCGCCTCCCGGCGGCACTGCCGGCGGCAACGTCTCACTGGCGAGCCATACGCCGGTAGCGACTTCGGGGAACTGGGCCGTATACGAGATTCCATTGGCTGATTTCACGGCGCTCGACCCCGCGCTGGTGAACAAGCTCGGTTTCTTCAACGCACGGGATGGCGCTGACGTTTTGCTGGCCGGCACGTTGTATCTGGATGATATCCATTTGACGGCGACAGGAGATGGTGGTGGCACCGGCGGTGGTGGCACTGTCGGGGCCGGCGACCTTGCCGTAAACGGCGGCTTTGAAACCGGTGACCTGTCGGGTTGGGATCTGTTCCCGACCAGCGCGGACCCGAACGAGCAGACGGTCGTCACCACCAATCCCAGGGCTGGCACTTTCGCGGGCCGCATCAACAACACGACTCCGGGAACGGCGTCCATCATCAAGCAGGCGAACCTGGGGCCGGTTGCAATCGGGCAGACCGCCACCATCAGTTTCTCGGCCCGTGGCAGTTTCGGGCCTGGTGGCGTGGCTTTCGCCGAGTTCTTCACCGAACTGGCTGGCGAAGGTACTTCCAGCGCCCAGATTCTTGGCGGCGGCCCCCTGGCCCTGAACCCCGATCCGAATGAATGGGCCGACTTCGAATTCGTCGTGCCAATCACTACGGACGTATCCGGTGGCATAACTCTGCAGTTGACGGCTACCACGGGCGGCCCCGGTAGCTTTGCGGATGTCCACTACGACAACATCTCCATCGTGATCAACTAGATCCGAGAATCAAATTCAAACCGGATACTTTGCAGAGGGTTTCCTCATGCACGCAATTGCAGGAACACGATCCTTTGGCAAACTGGCACTAGTCGCCATTGCCCTGCTATTGGCGGCCTGCTCCGGCGACGGACCCGAGTCCATTGCCAACGAGCCCGCGACACCGCTTCCCACGGTTGCCCCCGGCTTTTGCGACCCGATCAACTTCGAGCTGGAGTGTTCCAGCCCGGAGGTGGTGAACTTCAATGGCGGCGCGACGATCATCGCGGACAATCCCGATCCGAGCGGCATCAATACCAGTGACCTGGTCGCGCAGATGCAGAAGTTCCCCGACGAGGTCTTCGGCGGCACTCTGCTCAACCTGGAGGAGCCCATTGATTTCAGCGAGGGCGAGTCCTATGCGGTCAAGGTCTGGTCGCCGCGGCCGGTGACGGTCTCCTTCAAGCTCGAGGAACAGGACAATCCCGCCGGCGGCCTGACCGTGGACCAGGATCACAGCGGCGGCGGCAGTTGGGAAGAGCTCTGCTTCGACTTCACGGGGCAGGCGGTCCCGCCGCCCGTGGTTGCGCAGACGATCATCTTCGATAACGGCACCCTCGGCCAGGCAGATACCGACCCGGACAACTGGACTTTCTACTACGACGACATAACGCAGCTGGAGAGCTGCGCCGACGCTGGCGGGGCTATTGATATCCAGCCGGATTCGGCAGTGTTCTCGAGCGGTAGGGCCCCCGACCTGGTCATCCCCGACGACTATGCCGAGCGCACACCCCTCAGCTCGGGTTCGGTCATCGATCCGGACTTTGCGGACGACGAGACGTTCAGCCCGGTACTCTCGGTCTTCAGCGGCACCGACTCCGGGGCCAATATCGCCCAGGTCGGTTTCATCGGCTTCCCGGAAGGCTTCCTGGCCCGCTACGAGACCGTCGACTTCAAGGTCAAGGGCGCGCCCGGCTTCGTGATCTTCGTGAAGCTGTACGACGGGTTCGACGCGCTACGCCTCAACCTCACCAGCAGTTCCTATTCGTCTGAACTCAGCGACGGCTGGTTTCAGTTGTCGATCCCGGTGGACGACTTCGCCGGCGCCGACCAGGCTACCGGCATCGTCTTCGAGAGCGACGACTCGGCGGCGATGGAGTTCCGGATGCTGCTGAACGATATCGGCTTCAGCGGCACTGGCAGTTTCGTGCCCGCGGATCCGGGCGTTGTTCCGGAGGTATCGCTATACGATCGAGACGGCGCGCCGGACTTGGTGATCCCGGATGATTTCGCGGAGATATCCGTGTTCGGTTCCGGCGCTGTCATAGACGACAATTTCAGGGGCGATCTGGACTTCCGCCCCGCGCTGGCCATTACCACGGGTTTCGGTTTTGACATCTGGAATGCGCAGCTCGCGTACCTGGGTTTCGATTCCGGCTTCGGTACTGTCCACGAGACGCTCGATTTCAAGGTGAAGGGTCTCAGTGGCGACGTGATCCGCGTCAAGTTCCTGAATGATCCCGATCCGCCCTACCTCGATATCAACGTGACCGCTTCGGCATTCGCGACGCCCCTGGGTAACGGCTGGCACCAGGTCTCGGTGCCGGTCACGGAGTTCGAGGGCATCGCCACGGCGACGGACCTTCTGTTCGAGACCATAGCTCCGGCACCTGCCGAGTCCTTCACCTACCTGTTGACCGATGTCGGCTTCAGCGGGGCAGCCGCTCTCGACACGACGACTTCAGTGGGGTTCGAGGGCGATACCGCAAGCTTCAGCTTTGACAACTTCGGTGGTGGCGAATCCACTGTGATCGCCAACCCGGACCAGAGTGGCATTAACCCGAGCGGCCAGGTGGTGCAGATGACAAGGACGTCGGAGTCGGACTTCGGCGGCAGCACGCTGGCGCTGCCGGCGGGGGTCGACTGGACCCAGGGCGAGATCTTCAGGATGAAAGTGTGGTCGCAACGGGAGGTGCCGGTGCTGTTCAAGGCGGAGGGCACACCGGCCGTGGAGCGCAGCGACACCCACGACGGCGGCAGCCTCTGGCAGGAACTGTGCTTCGACTTCACCGGCGACAACGCGGGCCCGCCGGTCGCGGGTATCTCCATCTTCTTCGACCTGGGCGCGTTCGGCGACGTGGCGAACGACCCGGACAACTGGACGTTCTTCTACGACGATATCCGGCAGACGAGCGAGCCCTGCCCCGTGCCGCCGCCGGCGGCACCGGAATTCACGACCATCACGTTCGACGATCCGGCGACCACCTACACCCTGACCGACTTCGGTGGCGCGGCCTCCGCGGTGACCAATGACCCCGCGGGGGGACCAAACCAGGTCGTGTTGACGGTGAAGTCGACTACCGCCCAGGCCTTTGCGGGCACGACGGTGTCGACCCTGCCGGGCGACACGGTGCCGGCGATCCCCCTGGATGTCGCCAATACGCGGATGTCGGTGCGCGTCTTCTCGCCGGACGCGGGCATCCCGGTGCGCCTCAAGATCGAGGATGCGTCGGATAACGCCATATCGGTGGAGACCGAGGCGCTGACGAGCACTGTCAACGCCTGGGAGACGCTGATTTTCGATTTTGCCAACGAAGCGGCAGGCACGCCTGCCTTCGATCCCGCGGCCAGTTACAACAAGGTCTCGATCTTCTTCAACTTCGGCACCGACGGGGCCACAGCGGGCGACAAGAGTTACTACTTCGACGATATCGCCGTCGCGCCTGGTGACGGAGCGTCGGGCGGCGTCGAGCTTCTGACCAACGGTGATTTCGAGGCCAGCGCCACGGACAAGGCGCCATGGCTCAATGCCGGCGGTGTCGCGACCAACAACTTCTATACGGCCGATGCCCTCGATGGCCAGCAGGTCTTCGAGACGAACCTGAGCCAGGTGGCTGTCATCACCCAGGGTACGGAGTACGTCCTGGCATTCAGGGCCAGGGCATCCGTCGCTCGCGACATGATCGCGGGTATCGGGCTCAATGGCGCGCCCTTTACGGCCGACACGGCGACGGTTCCCCTGACGACGCAATGGCAGAGCTACAGCTTCAACCTGACGGCGGTGGCCGATATAGGCACTGCCGAGAGCCGTGTGCTGTTTGATATGGGCGGTGTGACCAGCACCGTGAACATCGACGACGTCAGCCTGACTCCCGCGGACGGTGGTGCCGGGCTTCTGACCAACGGTGATTTCGAGGCCAGCGCCACGGACAAGGCGCCATGGCTCAATGCCGGCGGTGTCGCGACCAACAACTTCTATACGGCCGATGCCCTCGATGGCCAGCAGGTCTTCGAGACGAACCTGAGCCAGGTGGCTGTCATCACCCAGGGTACGGAGTACGTCCTGGCATTCAGGGCCAGGGCATCCGTCGCTCGCGACATGATCGCGGGTATCGGGCTCAATGGCGCGCCCTTTACGGCCGACACGGCGACGGTTCCCCTGACGACGCAATGGCAGAGCTACAGCTTCAACCTGACGGCGGTGGCCGATATAGGCACTGCCGAGAGCCGTGTGCTGTTTGATATGGGCGGTGTGACCAGCACCGTGAACATCGACGACGTCAGCCTGACTGAGGCGACCGCAGGCGGTGGTGGCGGCGGTGCCGGTGGCGGTGCTGGTGGCACCGGCGAGCTGGCGGTGAACGGCGGCTTCGAAACCGGGGACCTGGCTGGCTGGGAGGCGTCGCCTAACGGCGGGACGATCACAACGACGACGGATAGTTCGACCGGTAGTTTTGCCGCCAATCTCAATATCACCGCCGCAGGTAATCCGACTCTGAAAGCGGCCAATCTGGGCGCGGGAGCATTGACGCCCGGCCAGCAGGTTACGGTGTCTTTCGACTGGAAGGGCAGTGATGCGAATGGCGGCGTCATTGATATCAGGCTGTTCTCGGAGCTCAGTGGCGGCGGCGTCTCTGCGACGGAAATCATTCGCGAGGGAGCCGGATTCCCGGCGGACTGGACCTCGGTGGGTCCGCTGACAATTACCACTGGGCCTGATGTCAGCGGCGGGGTGAGTTTGCAGTTCACGGCGATCTGCGGAGCCGTTGCCGGATGCGTCTCGGATATCTCCATCGACAACGTTTCCATTGTGACCAACTGATGGCGCGGCAGGCACAGCAAATGCAAAGAATCGACGTTCATAAAAAACTCAGATACCAAGCAAGAGTAGGCGCCATGGCCAAATCGAGCTTTTCCAAGAGTATGGCCGTCATCGGCAGCCTGCTGGCCGCCGTGCTGATCTGCGCCGTGCCCGCCGTGACTCACGCCCAGGCGAACAAGGTCGAAACCTATAAGGACGGGAACGGCTGGAAGCTCAAGGTCGACGGCGAGGACTTCTACGTCAAAGGGGTCGTCTGGAGCTACTCGCCGCGCGGCCAGAACTACAGCTACGGGCTGTTCAACGAATCCGACGACTTCATCCGCAAGGTGCTGGACTACGATTTCGGCCTGATGAAGAGAATGGGCGTGAACACGATCCGCACGTTCACGATGATTCCGCCGGAGTGGGTGGAATACATCTACCGCGAACACGGCATCATGACGGTCATCAATCCGCTGATGGGCCGCTACGGCTATACCGTCGGCGGGAACTGGGTGCCGTTCACCGACTACTCAGATCCGCTGACACGGGAGACCCTGAAGCGGGACATGCAGGAGCTTGTGCGCCGCTACAAGGATACCCCCGGTGTCCTGATGTTCGCCTTCGGCAACGAGAGCAACTACGGCCTGTCCTGGTCGAGCTTCGAGATCGAGGACCTGCCGGAGGGTGAGCAGAACACGGCGAGGGCGCGATATCTGTACAGCCTGTTCGAGGAGGTGATCTCGGCGGGCAAGGCCATCGCCCCCGATCACCCGTTCAGCATCGTGAACGGTGACATCCAGTACATCGACCTCATCGCCGAGCTGGTCCCGTCCCTCGACGTGCTCGGCAGCAACGTTTACCGAGGCCCCAGCTTTACGGATCTCTGGCAGCAGGTCGATGAGAAGCTCGACCTTCCGGTGGTCTTCTTCGAGTTCGGCAGCGATGCCTTCAATGCGCGCACGTTCCGGGAGGACCAGGTATCCCAGGCCATGATACTGAAAGAGCAGTGGCAGGAGATGTACCTGCAGGCCTATGGCAACGGCGCGGTGGGTAACGCGATCGGCGGCTATATCTTCGAATGGCGCGACGAGTGGTGGAAGTACCTCCAGACCGAGAACCTCGAGACCCAGGACACCAACGCCTCCTGGTCCAACCAGGCGTACCAGTTCGACTGGACGCCGGACGGCAACAACATGAACGAGGAATGGTTCGGCATCACGGCGCTCGGTACGCGCAATGCGGAGGGTGTCCATGAGGCCGTGCCACGCATGGCCTATGACGTCATGACGGAAGTTTTCTCGATGGACCCCTACGAGGCCTCCAGGCGCGAGATCAACCGCATGTTCGCCACCATGGACGTGGACTTCCACGAGTTGCGGGCTGACGTGCGGCGGGTGAAGGCCGCAGTCGCCGAGTCCGAACGCGGTCTCAGGTTCACGGGTGGCCGCTTCCAGGCGGAGTACGTTACCCGGGGCGAGGAGCAGCCCATCGACGAGGAAGGAGAGGATGCCCTGACGTTCAGCGACGGTGAAATGCTGTTTCTCGACTTCGCATTCGACGCGAGCCCCAGACTGGATGGCCAGTTCAGTATTAACATTCTGGGCAATGTCGCCGACAAGCGGCCGCTGGAGTTCAGCTTCGGTGACCGGGGCCTGGACCGCGAATTCACGATAGCCACGGAGGAGATCGACGGTATCCCTGTGACTCCTGTCCGCGTTGACGACGGCCGGCGGGTCATTATCTACGACTTCAGCGCGCAGTATCGTGGTGACGCGTTCGACCTTGAGGCTTTCTTTCATACGCCACGTTTCCATTGGGGTTTCGAGGGCGATTTCTACGGTCTCGTCAGGGAAGCCACCGATATCGCGGGTATCGACGTCTGGGACGACAGTGCGCCCTCGGGCGTCGAGTTCGAGGGCAAGGGGGCGTGGGAGGGGCTGACGCTGCTCGCCGGCCCCGAGGTCTATTGGGGAGCGAACCCGAAGGCGGTGGTCAAGTACGACTGGAACCTTGCGGACACGGACTGGACGTTCATCCATTCCGAAGACATTGCGCGCACCGGCGAGTCCGTGGGCGGAGCCGGACAGACCGAACGCCAGTCCCGGCAGACGACTATCTACACGAAGAAGGAGTTCGCGAACGACTGGAAGCTGGAACTCGGCGGCATCATGTCCGCGACGGAGAAAGTGGGCGAGAGTTTCGATACCTTCGATGATGGCGACGTCCGTCGGGACGAGGTCGAATGGGAAGACACCCTGGGCGTCAAGGCCAAGCTGACCTTCCCGCTCCTGAACACACGCAATTTCGTGTCCGCTGAACACGCGGGCATCGTCGCCGACGCCGGCCAGTATCACACGGTCTACGGCGTGTCAGACCCGAGCAACCTGCCGTATTCCGGCCTCGGCAACAAGCGCGAGTTCATCGCGGGCTCACAGATGTTCTTCGGCAACCTGATGGTGTTTCCGCGGGTGCTCTACCGCGACAACCTGGTCGACGCCAATCCGCTGGTCGAGCCGCAGATCATCGACGGCGTTCTGCAGCCGGGCACCAACCCGCGTGACCGTGACGCTGATCCGTTCGCGGTTCTCGGCAATCGTGAGGCACGTTCGGGTGAGATCTTCTTCACCTGGGATCCGACCGGTGCGACGCCCTACTACGACTGGGACAACGAGTGGCGCGAGGACGCGCCGTTCGCGATCGACCTCGGCGGAACCTACACCGAGTACCCGACCGCCACCGATTCCTTCCGGTTCTTCTTCGCGCCCACCGAGTCCAACGCGGCGTTCGGCCAGGGCCTGCCGGCCGAGGACGTCTGGACGCTCTCGAGCCGGGTGACGTTCAACACGCCGAGCGGAAACCGCTTTATCCTTAACGGCATACGCGGCTTCCAGCAGTCGACGGGCGACCCGAACGGCGGTACCCGCAACTTCTGGGAGTTGCACGGCAAGGCTGTCCTGGGCGGCCGCCACATCCTGTCCGGCTTCTTCATGAAGAACCGCTGGGGCCCGCAGGACTTCTACCGCCAGTTCAACATCACGTTCCCGGAGCAGGCGAAGCTGGATTACGCGTACCTGCTGGGATCGGGATCCGGTGGGATCTCGGACCGGGTGTCCGAAGACCAGGCGAGCAAGGTCGGCATCCGTGCCCTGTTCCGTTCCTTCGGCGAGGACTCCGAGGCCGAGGATGATTTCCCGGGCAGCGATTACATCTTCAGCGTCAACGCCTACTTCATCTATCAGTTCTAGCGAAGCGCATGCACAGCCGAGGAATACTGGAATGAGTGAGCTGAAGCGACAAAATGCCAGGCCGGCTCGCGGCAAGCCCCTGCTCCTTGCGCTGCTCGGTGTCGCCGCGCTGGTCTGTGCCGGCTGCGTTGGCGAGCGCGATGACGGTGATGGCGAGCGGATCAACACCATCGTGCTGCCGACGGATGTGGTCCTCGACCTGCATTGCGAGGATGTCGGCGTTCACCCGGAGACCTGCGTCCTGGATGACCCGGAGAATCCGTTCGCGACCACGACCATCATCGAGTTCGACGTGAACAACCCGGGGGCCGAGAACAAGTTCGACCTGTTCAACTCGCTGCCGCCAGGGCCGTCCGGTGCGAAGGCGCGTTTCTACTTCTGGGCCACCGCGCTGGCCCAGCGGCCCTCTGGCGAGAACCAGTACTTCACTGCGCTCGCGCTGCACGAGTTGTTCGATGCAAACAGCAACGCGATCTCGCAGGACGAACTGGTGCGCGAGCAGGCGCGCAGGGCCTACCGCTCCGTGCTGGAGAATTTCTTCAGCTCGGTCACGGTGTTCACATGCTGCCCCGGCGCAAGCCCCGATGGGGAACCCGTACCGTTCCCCGTGCCGCTCAATGAACTTACCGCGGATAACCTGTTCCGGACGGATGCCACGGGCTTCCGGCGGCTGGTTTCCGGCGATCCCATCCTCGCGCAGGGGGTGCTGCTGGACTGGGGCTTTGTGTATCAGCCCGCGACGCCTCCCAACTTCGACAACGGTGTCGTGTCGGTTATCGGCAACTGACTGCCTGCCGCGAAGACTCGGCATGCGATTAATCAAGGCCCTGCTGCTCGCAGGGCTTTGCCTTTTCGGAACCCGGCCATGGCGGAAGCGACCCCGGTCGAGCTGAAGCGCACGAAGGGGAGCTGGGCGCTGCTTCGCGGCGGCGAGCCGTATTTCATCCGCGGCGCCGGCGGCAACCACTCGCTGGAGCTGCTGGCCGCGGCCGGCGCCAACTCGGTGCGCACCTGGGATGCGGAGGATCTGGAGCCCCTGCTCGACGAGGCCCATGCCCTCGGCCTCACGGTGACCGTCGGCATCTGGCTCGGCCACCAGCGTCACGGCTTCGACTACGACGACCCGGAGCAGGTGGCCGAGCAGCGCCAGCGCGTGCGCCGGGCCGTTCTCCGCTACAAGGACCATCCGGCCGTCCTGTTTCGGCCCGACATGCCCGCGATCGAGGGCGCAATCGAAGCGGGGGACATCGACGGCGCGAGGGTGCGGATGCCCGCACAGCCGGGTCCCTATCGCCTGTTCCTGTATGCCTACGACGAGGCCGGCCATGGGGCCACAGCCAACGTCCCGCTGCTGGTGGCGGGCGAGGAGCGCAGGCCGCTGCCGTTCCCGGTGTACGAGGACGGGTTCCGGTCAATGCCCTGGATTCCGTCGGGCTGGATGGGCGACATCGATCACCTGGCACTGGACGGCGAGTACCCCGACGAGGTTCGTGAGGGGGCGCACAGCATCCGCCTGAGCTTCGAGAAGCCGGTCGGCTGGGTGGGTGTCGCCTGGCAGGATCCGCCGAACAACTGGGGCGACCAGGAAGGCGGTTACGATCTACGCGGGGCCGGGGAGCTGGAGCTCTGGGCCCGGGGCGAGTACGGCGGCGAGAGAGTGAGCTTCGGCGTCGGCCTGCTGGAGGAAGACAAGGCTCAATCTGACTCGGCCATTCGCAAGGTGGACGGCATCGTGCTGACCCGGGAGTGGCGCCGCTACACGGTGCCTCTGACGGGAGCGGATCTGTCGAGCGTCAAGACCGGATTCGTGGTCACGCTGACCGGACGGGCCACCCCGGTGACGGTCTACCTCGACGATATCCGCTACCTCCGCTGACGTCCTCCGGAACGCCGCCCGGGATTGCCGAGGGCACAGATCTCAGGACGGTGCAGGGCCGGTCGATTCGCGGATCTGCAGCGTCGACGGGATGACCACCGTCTCAGGCTTCGGTGCCGGCTTGCCGAAACCGTTGATCAGATCGAGGGCGGCCTGCTCCGCCATCTTCGACAATGGCTGGCGGATCGTCGTCAGTGCGGGATAGACCAGCCGGGCGAGTGCGCCGTCGTCGAAGCCCGCCACCGACAACCGCCCGGGAACGCCGACCCCCAGCCGGTAGGCCACCCGGATGACGCCGGCTGCCATGTCGTCGTTGGCCGCGAAGACCGCGGTGGGTGGGTCGCCCAGCGCCAGGAGCCGCTCCGCCGCAGCCTCTCCCGAACTGATCGAGTTGTCGCCCTGCATCACCAGTTCTTCGGAGTATTCGAGGCCGCTCTGGGCGAGGCCGTCCCGGTATCCCGGCAGTCTCCTGGCCACCGCCTTGTGGCGGCGGTCTCCGGCGATGAAAGCGATTCGCCGGTGCCCCAGGGAGGCGAGATAGCGGGTCATCTGCGCACTGATCTCCCGGTCGTCGGTGGCGATGCACAGCTCCTGGTGGTTGCGGCTGCCCGGCGACAGACGCACGAAGCGGCTGCCCGTGGCGGCGATCGCGGCGGCGATACGGGGCATGTTGGACAGCGGCGCCGCCAGGACGACCCCGTCGGGCTGGGTCTCCTCGATGAGCGAGCCGAGCTCTCTGCGCACGTCCTTGCGACGGAGGTCGCAGGGATGGATCAGCAGTTCGTAGTGGGCGGTTCGGCAGGCGTGCAACGCCCCTTCCTGCAGCCGGATTACATAGCCCGCACTGGGCGCCTCATAGGCGGCGGGGTCGTCGTAGACCAGGGCGATCAGCCGGGAACGCTGGCTGGCGAGGCTGCGGGCCGAGTGGTTGGGGCGGTAATGGAGCTGCTCGATGGCGAGTTCGACCTTCTCCCGGGTCGACTGCCGGACGTTGGGTTCGCGGTTGACCACCCGCGATACCGTCTTGATGGAGAAGCCGGAGAGTTCGGCGACGTCGTCTATGGTGGCTCTCGGCATCAGGGTTTCCGCGGCTCCCGGTTGTCGTCCGGCGGAGGCTGCTCAGCGGCCGGCAGCCCGGTCGACAGTTCCCGGAAGCTCGGGCACCAGGTCGGCGAACTGCGTGCGCATGACCGGTTTCGGCGTCCGTTCGACGGTGAACAGACCCCAGTGCTTCTCCGGCTCCAGCGGATCCGCCGAGCCTTTCCACGGCTCGTCGAACGCCTCGAAGACGAAGGCGAGGATCCCTTCATCGGTGGTCCATTCGAGAAGCTGCCCGTAGTAACTGGCCTGGAGTTCCTCGGAAGCGTTGTGCGCTTCGATGCCCCGCCCGTTCGCCGCCGTAGGCCAGCCGGCCTCGGTGATCACCACCGGCTTGCCGGGATAATGGTCGGCGACGGAATAGTAGTTCTGCTTCGTGTATTCCAGGGCGTCGTGGATGGAACGGTACTCCCAGGCGGGGTACGTGTGCACGGCGATGAAATCCAGGATCTCCGCCAGCGGCTCGAGCTTGTAGGTCCACGGCACGTAGTTCTCGCAGAACGTCACC
This sequence comes from uncultured Woeseiaceae bacterium, assembly GCA_964427415.1. Taxonomy (GTDB): domain Bacteria; phylum Pseudomonadota; class Gammaproteobacteria; order Steroidobacterales; family Woeseiaceae; genus Lentisalinibacter. Next base: position 21,654 of record CAYRUH010000043.1, read on the forward strand.
GGCTGCTCGATGCGCCTGCCCACCGCCGAGGCGTACTCGACGAGGCGGTCGACGGGCACCATGTGATCGGTCCACTCCACGCTGGCCTCATTGCCGACCGAGACTGCGAAGACGCTGTCGCGATAGTCCCTGGACAGCGCGACCAGCCGCTCCAACTCCTGCTCGTTGGCGCGGCGGTTGGCGGCGAGCGTCTCGTCGTCGAATTCCGCCCCCCACGGGCAATGGGGATTGCTCATCTCCGCCGCCATGTCGAGCCCGAGCATGACGTGGAAGTCGAGGCCCTCGTCACGGATGACCTGCAGCACGGTCTGCGCGTGCGGGCTGCAGTCGTAGAGGCGAATGAATCTCCAGTTGCGCTGCAGTATGACCAAGTCCTCGCGGATCTGCCTGTAGGACGGATAGACCCGCTCGACGGGGCTCTGGCCTTGTCGATAGCCGGAATAGCAGATCGCATTGCCGTGGGCCAGCCGGTGTCCCGAGGTGTCCGCCATGAGGGTCTTCAACCTGTCAAACATATTTGGGGCTCCCATTCTTGTCCCACAAGCCCCAGTAGGCGCCGACGTCGCCTTCCGAGTCGACCTTCCAGGCCTCGTCGAAACTGGAGAACCAGAAGACCTCTATGCCGTCTTCCTCCGTCCAGCGGCAGGTATCGACGAAGTACTTGATGGCGTTCTCCCGGGAGGGCACGGCGCCCCCGGTCGCCGTGCCGGTATCCGGCCAGCCGGTCTCGCTCACAATGACCCGCTTGCCACCGCCAGCGCGCACCGCGCGCCGGTACATCTCCTTCATGTACAGGAGCGCGTACCCGGCCGGGCAGCCCTCCCAGAACGGATAGCAGTTGGCCAGTATCACATCGCAGGCCGCCGCCAGCCGGGGATGGTCCTCGAACTCGAAGTAGGCGTCGACGTAGCCCACGTCGACCTCCGGTACCGCCGCCTTCACCCGGTCGAGATAGGCGACGAGTTGGGCCTCGGTCAGCTCGTCCCGCAGCAGCACCTCGTTGCCGATCCCGAGAATGTCGGCGTGGCCCGCGCGGGCCACGCTGATGGCGTTGGCCAGTTCGGCCTCGTTTTTCTCAGTATCCCCGTCGAGCCAGGCGCCCACCATCGTGCGCAGGCCGAACTCCCGGGCGATGGCAGGGATGTGCTCGTTGCCGCCGGTGCAGGAGAACGTCCGGATCCATCTCGTATACGGCGCGATGATCGCCAGCCGCCGGCGAATCTGGTCTTCGCCGACTTTCGCGCCCGGGCCCTGCCCCTCGCCGTAGGGGCTGAACGACAGGCCGTGGATCTTCTGCGCGAGTATGCCGCGCACGAGCTCCCGCAGTTCGGCCTCCGACCAGTCCGCTACTTTGAGTCCGGCCAGAGAAAGTTTTCTCTGATACAGGTTCGACATCGGGTGACCTCTTGCAGCTACACAACGAGCAGGGTGCTCGGATTCACCGTGAGCGTGAGCCGGCGGATCCGGCCGTCGCGGCGGAACAACGATGCGCTGTCCTCGGCCGACAGGCCATTGGTCTCCCGCGAGCACTCGGTGCCGTCCCGGTAGGCGACCGTCAGGGACGAAGCCGGCCCCTCCGCCAGCCGGTAGACCACCGGGACCTGGCACCAGGTGTACGCCAGACCGGCGTCGGGTACCGGCACGCTCGACCACGTGCCGTGGACGTCCAGGTAGCGGAGTGCAGCCGGTGAGTCAGCGAACTCGCGCCGGCGCAGCAGCCGCGGCTCGAATCGGGCGCAGCCGTCGGCGACGCGCACGCCCAGCTCGCCGAAGCGCGCCAGTATTCCCTCCTTCACCTGACCGGTCATGCCCGGCTGCCGTGCACCGCTGTAGCGCGGCGTGTGCGAATAGGGGTCGGCGGGGAATGCGCCGTAGGTGGCCGGCGTCTTGTTGAAGCCCAGCCCCGCCCGCACCCGGTAGTACTCGCTGCCCAGGCGCAGCAGAGTCGCCTCGTCCGCCCCGGCGTCCAGGGCGGAGAAGAAATTCTCCTGCACGGCCAGGAGCAGCTTCGAGACCATGTGCCAGTAGATGCAGCCGAGGCCTTCGAAGCCGAACATCGTTCCGGAGCGCCCGGCGAAGGACTGGTGGCCGAAGGTCCTCTCGAACAGCGCACGCAGCGGCGCGCGGGCATCTTCCACCTCGCGGCCGCGGGTGCGGGCCAGGTGGTCCAGTTCCGCGAGCAGATCTCCCACGTTCGCGAACTCGGCGCTGAAGCGGTAGCAGTCGTCGGCGTCCCTCAGAACGATGCGCCGGTCGCCCTCGGCCAGCAGCCGGCCGAGCAGCGGGATGCGCTCGATCTCCCGCCCTGGTATGCGGTTCTTCTCCAGGAAGCCGGGCAGAAGGCGGTCCGGATACAGCATGAAGCTGTCCTGGTCGACCCGGTAGACGTCGCTGGCGAACAGCGACTCGATGATGTGGCAGGCCTCGTCGGGCCCGATCGCCCCCGAACTCAGGGCGGCGACCTGTCCTTCGAGCATCAGATAGAGGGTTTCGACACGGATTCCGTCCGTATCCTGCTCCAGGAGGTTGTAGGCGTGGAACAGGCCATCCTCGCGGCGATTGCCGCGGATACTGTGATCGGCCACGGCGAGCAGGTCGGCCAGCAATTGCTCCACCTGGCTCATGGGCCACGTCTTGCTGCCGGACAGGCCGTCCTTCCCGTAGACGGCCTCGCGATAGCGGCTGGCCGCCTGTCCGAGTTCCGTCAGGGCTGCGAGGCGCCGTCCGGCGCCGATGTCACCCTTGGGCAGCGCGGCGCGCAGCCGGCCGAGCGCGGCCGCGGTCTCGTCCAGCCAGGCGCAGACTTCCCCGGAGAGCTCACAGGGGCCGTCCTGGTCACTGAGGAACTCCTGCAGGAAACTGACATAGCGACGCAGGTAGTGCAGCGTCACCATGGAAAGCCCCTGGCCGACGAGGGCGTTATTGGCGTCGTTCCATTCCGGGCGCTGGGTGTTCATCCAGATGCCGCCGTCCACGACCAGGTTGCCCAGCTTGGCCAGCAGCGGCACGAGCAGTTTCTCGAGCAGCGTGACCAGGCGGACCTCGCCGTCCCCCTCGAGTACCAGGCGCGCATCGGCCCCGATCTCCGCCTCGAGCCGCCCGATTTCGGCGGCGAGACGTTCGTCGTAGTCGATGGTGTTCTTGGGGTCTTGCAGCAGCGCGTCGAACGGCCGGATGCGATAGGGCACGTTGGCGTAGGCGAAGACCGGCTCATGGAGCAGACGGGCGAGTCGCGCCGGATGGAAGCGGCTTGAGATCTCCAGCAGCTTCAGCAGGTAGATGATCTGGTGGTCGCCCCAGTAGCCGATGTGGCTCCAGGGGTCGTCGGGGTCTTCCACCTCCCAGTCGATGCCGCCCTTCGTGATGCGGTAGGGGTTGTAGCCGTCCATCGTGGAGGCGTTCACGAACTTCGCGATCATGTTCTCCACGAACTCGGGATAACTGACCGCGAGCGCCTCCCAGTTCTGGAAAATGTCCCGCCAGTTGCCCTCGTACCACAGCACCGGATAACCGTGCCGGTCCCTCAGGCGGATGGAGAAGTGGTTCCACGGCCGGCTGGGATCGCCGTGGCGCCGGCCGAAGGTGATGGGGAGATACTCGTGGCACAGCCGCTGCAGCTGGCGGTCGTTGCGGCTGCGCACGGCGGCCAGCAGCTCGGGGAACGGCAGCTTGTCGGGCAGCCCGTCCAGCAGGGCGGCGTTGCGCTCGTACACGCGCGAATTGAAACTGCGCACCGTCTCCCGGAAGTCGCGGCCGACCACCTCGTAGCGGTGCGGGAAGTATCCGCCGCGCAGCACATTGAATAGCACGTTGGCGTAGTGTGACTGCGTGACGGTCTCTTCTGCGGTGGTCTGAAAGGCGTCGCAGCTGGACATGATGCGGGCCAGCTCGTCCGAGCCGCGCCGCACCGAGGCGTCGATCGAGGCCGCGAGTCCGGGCCTGTGACCCAGCTGCCGCGAGAGTTCGACCACTTCCGCCTGACTCTTCTCGACATCCGCGACGATCTGCCAGGAGCGCGCCGATCCGGGAGGCAGCTCCAGGGTCTGGTTGACCAGGAACGCCCCGCGGATGCCGCGCCTGTGGTTCTCGGGACGTACCGCGCCTCCGTGGCGGAAGGTCTCCACCTGTTGGGAGGAGATCAGGATGATCGGGTCGTCCAGGCCGAGACAGAAGGCGACGTTGGCCTTGAGGGACTCGCAGGGTTCCGCCCGGTCGGTGATGCCGGAGTAGAGGGTGAACAGCCCGAGGCCGGTCTCCGTGTCGAGTTCCGTCCACTTGTACGCGTTGACGAGGTTGCTGGAGTTGGTCTGCGCGAAGCGCGGAGTGCCGGCCGGGAGGATGTTCTGCAGGCCGTCAAGCAGAGCCACGGAGCGCTCGTGGCGGCCCCGGTTCGCGAGTTCGCAGCGGCGGACGAAGCCGTGGGTGTCGCTGGTCTCCCAGGTATAGCGGAAGGCCAGCTCCAGGTCGTGGTTGATCTCCTCGAAGCACAGCCGGTTGCCGAGCACGTTCTTGTAGAGGTTGCGGCTGACGGCGAACCTCTGGTCCTGCTCCCGGTTGAAGGGTTCCCAGTGGTGCAGCCGCCCGTCGGCCTCCAGGCGAAGGAAGGTCCTCGGGCCCGTGTGCAGCGCGCTCTCGTGAATCTTGTCCACGGTGACGTAGGGGAGCAGCGCCGTGTCAGGCGAGACCCGGCCCGCGGTGACGCCGCCGGTGGAGGAGGCGAACAGCCAGTGATCCACGTTCGAGACGACGGTGATGAAGAAAGGGGGCATCCGGTCGACGTTGCGGATGACGTAATGGCGCTCATTGTCGAAGTCGCCGAATTCGCCCTCGGCCTCGAGGCAATCGGTGGGCTCGATCTTCCAGCCGGTACTCAAAGGTCTCTCTCCTTCATTCCACGAGCAGCAGCGATCCAAACAGCCCGGCGTCGATCCAGCCGCGGTCTTTCGGTCCGCTGGGCACCGACTCGGAGCCGATGAAGTTCTCCCGCAGCTCGCTGGCGTCGTTGTCGCAATAGGCCAGCATCAGACCCATCTGTCTGCCTGTCTCCAGCCCAATGGCGCGGTTGTCATCGGCGCCGTCCACGTAGTCGTTGCCGTAGATGCGGATCGCGACCTCCCAGACGACGCCGTCGGCCGTCTGTCTCCAGCGGCTCTCGACGTGGAGGGAATAGTCACGGGCCTTGCGGTCCGTGCCGATGTCGATGGCCCGGTTATCCAGCGAGAGGTGATAGGCGAAGGCATTGTGGTTGTACTGATGCTCGCCTCCGGAGTAGTCCTCGTCGATGAAGATCTCCAGGCAGTCGTCGTCCCAGTACTGCTTCAGGGGGTCGCGGTGGGCGTCGAACAGCACGTCGTCGACGATCTCGGCGAGGATGTACAGGCGGTTCGCCGTCCAGACCACCTTGTACCGACCGCGGAAGTCCTCGGGTGTGTACGCGTCTCCCAGCCACCGGTGTTTCAGCTCCTGCCACGGCGCCCGATCCCATATCGCCTCGTCGCCCACGCCGTCCACCGCGGGTGCGGCAGCCGCCCGGGGCGCCTGGTACTCGGTCCTGCCTGCATAATGGGATGCCTCGGCGGCCGCCGTCGTGGGCGCGAGGAATGCCAGGCCGACAGTGATGCCGCGCAGGATTTGCGTGTTGATCATCTCGATCTCCGCGCGCTTGCGAGGGATCCGGCGCAGGGACGCTGTTCGGACGTGTGCCCCGGTGCTGCTCGTTGCGCCTGTTCCGGTGAGCCCGGCATGCTCCCAAGACTCGGGAGCTGCCCGGCGTCACCCCACGGCACGCAAGTATAGGCGAATCTGACAGCGCTGTCAGCTCGCGGTCGCGAGCCAGGCCCGCGCAGTTCGGCTTCAGCGAGAGGCGCAGTGCCTGACTCGTGGTCAGGTGTTCGAGCTCGGCGAGATTGCCGGCCAGCCCGGCATTCCGGTGCGGGTTGCGCAGCTTTTCGTGGCGAGCTGTTCCCCGGCAGCCAGTGGCAGCTGCCCTGGGCCGACGAGTTCAAGCAGGTGTTGGACGGCGGGTGACAGAGGCGAGGATTCCAGGGACAGAAATCCGATCCTCGAACCCTGCGGCCTGAGTTTCGGCCTCTACCTGACCCTTGCCCATGGGTCGGCTGGCGTCACGGCGAGGGGCGTAGGTCGGTTGCTCCTGGCAACCGACAGGCGGCCGGGCCCTGGCCTCCGTGGGCGGAGACGTCGGCTGCCAGGAGCAGCCGACCTACCGGAGGGCTCTCCACCCAGGCAGAGCGCCGGAGTGCTCACCGGGGAGCGGGCGTCTGGCGCACATTGCTCCCCGGGGGCTGTTCGCTCCCCCGGGCTGCCCGGGGGCCACGTTTCCTGCCAGGCTCAATCGGTCTTGCAGGTGTTCACGCAGTCATTGGCCAGCCCACGGATGCAGCCCCAATCCCCGGCCGCGATGGCGTCTTGCGGCGCCATCCAGGAACCGCCGACGGTGATGACGTTGCGCTGGCGCAGGTAGTCGGGCGCGTTTTTCGTGCCGATGCCGCCGGTGGGGCAGAACTTCACGTCGGGGAACGGGCCGGCGAAGCCCTTCAGCGCCTCGATGCCGCCGCTGGCCTCAGCCGGGAAGAACTTGAATCGGCCATGGCCGTGTTCCAGCCCGGTCATGATCTCACTGGCCGTGGCCACCGCCGGCAGGAATGGAATGTCGGCCGCCGCGGCCGCCCGATACAGCGCGCCGGTGCAACCCGGCGAGATCGCAAACGCCGCACCGGCGGAGGCGACGCGCTCGAGGTCGGCCGGCGTCAGCACCGTGCCGGCACCGACGATGGCGCCGTCGACCTCACTCATGGCTTGGATCGCCTCCAGCGCGCAGTCGGTGCGAAGCGTCACCTCGATCACCGGCAGCCCGGCGCTCACCAGTGCTTCGGCAAGCGCCGAGGCCTGTTCGACGGAATGAATCGTCACCACCGGCAGCGCCGGTGCCTGTTCGAGAATGGAGTCGATTGCCTTGGGCATGGATTCGTTGGCTCGTGGGTTGCCTGGTTACATCTTAGCCCGAAGATTTCATGAATTTGTGCTGGTATCGCGTAGGATATTGGTTTCAC
>CAYRUH010000044.1:0-13054 GCA_964427415.1 uncultured Woeseiaceae bacterium
CTCCTACGCTAGTTGTCGGCCAGGCTGGTGCTGCGGGTGATCGTTTCCCACTTGTGCTGGCCGCCCCGCCACCAGCGGAGAAGGCCCTGCAACCGCCAGATGGCGGTGAGTTGGCGGTAGCCGAAATTCTCCACCACCGCGATGAGGTAGAGCACCAGCAGGTCGCGGGTGCGCGGATACATGTGGAACGACAGCTCCTCCAGCATGATCGCGCTGGTAGAGAGCAGCACCCCCAGACCGATGGCAAGCGCGAGGAATATCCCGGCTTCGGGCCACGACAGCCAGCCCATCCAGCCGCAGACGATGATGAAGACGTAACCCGCCACCTCGATGATCGGGCCGAACAACTCGAATATGAGATAGAAGGGGATCGCCAGCCACGACACCGCGCCGCCCCGCCGGTTGACGATCAGCGAGCGATTCATGAACAGGGACTGGCCGAGACCGTGTTGCCAGCGCACCCGCTGGCTCTTCAGATCCCTCAGTGTCTCGGGGGCGTCGGTCCAGCACACCGGGTCGGGTATGAACGTGATCCGGTAGGGCCTGCGCTCCTCTTTCATGCGCCGGTGCAGCCGCACAATCAGCTCCATGTCCTCGCCGACCGCCTGCGGGTTGTAACCGCCCACCTCGACCAGTGTCTCCTTGTGAAAGACGCCGAATGCGCCGGAGATGATCAGCAGACCGTTGATCGGCGACCAGCCCATACGTCCGAAAAGGAAGGCGCGCAAGTATTCCACCACCTGCACCAGCGCCAGGAAGTTGCGCGGCAGCCCGACTTTCTCCAGGAAGCCCTGGCGCACCGTGCAGCCGTTGGCGATGCGTACAGTGCCGCCGACGGCGACCGTCGTTGAGTCTTCCAGGAACGGCCTCACAATGCGGCGCAGGCTGTCGGGCTGCAGTATCGAGTCAGCGTCGACGACGCACACCAGTGGGTAACGACAGGCGTTGATGCCGGCGTTGGAGGCGTCGGCTTTGCAGCCCCCGTTCTCTTTGTCGATCACTCGCAGGTTCTTATAGCGCGCCGAGCGGTAGATGGCCTTTACGGGTTTGCAGGCCACACGCGCGCGATAGGCTTCCGGGAATGCCTGCAGGCCGAAGCTATCGATGAGTTTCTCGAGCGTGTCGTCGCTGGAGCCGTCGTTGACCACCACCAGTTCGAAATCCGGATATTCGAGCTGCAGCAGTGCCTTCACGGAAGTGATGATGGAGGCCGACTCGTTGTAGGCGGGCACGACTACGCTGATGGGGATGTCCAGCGCGGAGAAGACGCCCTCCGCTTCGAACTGGTCCGCGGTCTGCAGGTAGCGGCGGATCCCCATCGTCGCGATCACGTTCTGGGACAGGTAGCCCAGGTTGATGCCCACGAAGTAGGCCAGGAAGATCCACTGGGCGCCCAGGATGACGTCCGCGGCGGTCATGCCAGGCCCGTCTCGGCCATGGCCTGCTCCAGCATGTCCCGGGCATAGCGGTCGGCCTGGCGCCCACGCAGATCGCGCAGCGCGTTCGGGCCCAGGAACGGCAGCCGCACCAGGGCCTGCGCGGCGCGGTAGCGTACCCACCACTCCGGATCGTCCAGCAGCGAGGCGAGCAGCGAGACGTGCTCCACCTGGCCGACCCGCCCCAGCACCTTGGCGACCTGCATCCGCACGTACCATGCGTCATGGCGCGCGAGGCTCGTCAGCCGCGGCACGCCTGCATGGCCGCTGACCTGCTTCAGTGCCGCGGACAGCACGCCCGGATCATGGGTGGTGCGGATGAGTTCGTCGCAGAGTGCGTCCACAATCTCCGCTTCGGCCAGCGGCCCGAACTGCAGCAGGTAAATCTTCTCGTCGTCGCTGCCGGAGCGAATGGCCCGGTACAGCGGCTCGCTGACCAGCTCGGCACCGGCCTTGCGCAGGATCCGCGAGACCCGGGTGCGCGGCCAGTCGAGGCGCTGCGGGATCAGCGGCACCAGTTGCTCGACGGCGCGTGCCGGATCGATCTCGGCCAGGGCCACCGCTGCGGTGACGGACAGCGCGGTGTTGGGGCTGGCCACCAGCGCGGTGATCGCCCCCCAGCTATCCGCATCCCGCAGATGCCCGAGGGTCTGCACGCCCAGCAGGCGGGCGCTGAGCCGGCGGCTGCGCAGTAGCTGCCGGGCGATACGCGCGAAGCCGAGCCGGTCGGCGACAGCGATCAGGTTCTCGGCCGCGCTGCCCTCGACAGTGTCCCGGGCCCGGTTCCACTCCTCCAGCAGGTCGGTCTGGTGACGGCGCTCCACCCGGGGCAGCAGCGCGTTTTCGGCGTCCCGGCGCGAGAGAACCGCCGTGGCGAAGATGCCGCGCCAGCGGGACACGAGGTGGCGCCGCCGCCGGGCACCGACAATCGTCGCGAACCGCAGGCCGAGCGTGTAGACGAACAGCACGACCGTGGCGATACCCGCCGCCAGCGTGGACCACAGTGCGGCCCGCACCTGGGTGTCATAGGCCGTATCGAACAGCCAGGCCAGCATAGCGCCTCCGGAAGATGTCTCCCTGTGCGTGGGTGCCGAGCCACCAGTCGAGGGTGATCCTCTGCGTCAATGCGTGGCGGCCGGTCAGGGTGACGCTGTCGACGTCGGTCTCCAGGATCCGGCCGGGCGCGATCACCTCCGCCTCCTCGCCCGTTGCGGCCACCAGCCCGAGTGCCAGCCCGTCCCGCGGGTACCAGCCGAGCGAGACGACGTGGGACAGTGAGGTGGTCGCGCCGTGCAGGCGCGAGGCGTTCACCGTGTAGGCAGCCCGGTAGTCGCCGAAGTAGCGTTCCGCTTCGGCGGACCAGGTGCTCACGGTGGTCGTCTCGTAGCGGCGATGGCGCAAGGCGGCGCCTGCGTTCCAGCCGCCGCCGAGGCGTCTCAGGGCGCGGCCGTAGAAACCGGTATCCGGCAGGAAGTCGGCGTCGCCGCCCAGCGCCAGCTCGGCCTGCAGCGTCCAGTCCTCGCCGGCCTGCCACGCGCCGCCCAGGCCGAGCTCGGTGTCCAACCGTTCGTAGCGCTCGTAGCGCGACACGCTGGCGTGGTAGTTGCCACGTTCCGGGGTCTCGGCGTCCAGGCGCAGAAACTGCTGCTGCCAGCCGGGCAGGCCGTCGGTGAGATCCTCGTAGCCTGCGGCCGCGGTCAGGAAGTAGCGCGTGCCGGCGTCTGTCGCGTCGGCATCCTCTGCCCCGGCGAGCCGCTGCGCGAGCTGGCGCACCGCCTGGTAACCCGGCGCCAGCCCGGCGGCGCGGCGCGCGGCCGCCAGTGCCTCGGCATCGCGCCCGAGCTGCTCCAGCGCCAGCGCGCGGCCGTAGACGTAGTCGACGTTATCGGGATACCGGGCCAGCAGCGCGTCGTATTCCGCCAGCGCGGCCTGCGGGTCTCCCGACCAGCGCAGCACCTGGGCGAGGCGAAAACGCAGCGCCGGATCGTCGGGCCGCTCGGCCAGCGTCCCGCGCAACAAGCGAAGCGCTGCCGGCCAGTCCTGTGCTCTGATGGCGGCACTCGCGATCCCGCCATCCCGCTCCCCGGCCGACTCCGCCGGCCCGGCCGCGGCCAGCAGCAGGGCCAGTGGCAGGACCAGTAGCCAGACCGCCATCGTTGCCAGGCCGGTCCGGCTCATGCGGACAGCCTCTCTCGGGTGGCGATCAGGCGGCGGATGCGGGCCAGCAGTTCCTGGGGCCGGAACGGCTTGGTGACGTAGTCGTCCGCGCCCTGGTCCAGCGCCCGGGTGACGTCCATCTCCAGCACCTTGCCGGAGAGCACGAGGATGGGCACGCGCCGCCAGGCATGATCCTCGCGGGCGTCGAGGATGATCTGGTAGCCGGAGACGTAGGGCAGCATCAGGTCCAGCACGATCAGGTCCACCGGCGCTACGTTGCGCATGACCTCCTGGGCGTCACGGCCGGTCGGCGCCACCAGCACTTCGTAGCCGGAGCGGTGCAGCAGGAACTCGAGCATATAGGCGGTGTGCTCGTTGTCCTCGACCACGAGGACACGACGCGCCGGTCTGACACTGGGCTCGGGATTTTTGCTCAAAGCGCCCTGTCGGAGGGTTTCACATAATCAATGCGAGAATTTTAGGGATCGTGGGTTTCGCGGGCGTGATCTGTGTCGCAGATTGCCCGTCCGCCCGTTGGACTGCCGGGCGCCGCCCGAGGCCGCCAGCCGCTATAATCTCCTGCCCCCTGGCGGTGCGACAGGCGATGGCGGACGACTCAGCGGCGGAACTGGCAGCGGCGATAAGCCGCGGCGCGGTCGGCCTCGGCCAGGAGCTGCCCGCCGGCGCGGCGGGCCGGCTGGCCCGGCTGCTGCTCCTGCTGGCGAAGTGGTCGCGCGCCTACAACCTCACCGCCGTGCGCCGGCCGGCGGACATGGTGACCGAGCACGTCCTGGATGCGCTGAGCATCCGGCCCTGGCTCGACGGCGGCCGCATCGCCGACGTGGGCACCGGCGCCGGGCTGCCCGGCCTGGTGCTGGCGATCGCCGAACCGGAGCGCCGCTTCACCCTGCTGGATGCCAGCGGCAAGAAGTTGCGCTTCGTGCGCCACGCGGTGGCCGAACTCGGTCTCGGCAACGTGGAGGTGGTGCAGGCGCGGGTGGAAGACTATGCGCCGGAGGCCGGCTTTGATACCGTGCTTTGCAGAGCGTTCGCGCCGCTGCCACGGTTCGTCGAGTCGAGCGCCCACCTCATCACCGGACACGGCAAGCTGCTGGCGCAGAAGGGTCTCTCGCCCGACGGAGAGCTGGGCGCGTTGCCGCCGGGCTGGGCGGCGGAATCGGAGCCGGTGACGGTGCCCGGTCTCGCCAAGACCCGGCACGTGGTCAGCCTGAGAAGAACAGAGAAGGCGGCATGACGAGAATCATCGCGGTAGCGAATCAGAAGGGCGGTGTCGGCAAGACGACCACGGCCGTGAATCTGGCGGCCTCGCTGGCGGCCACCCACCGCCGCGTGCTGCTGGTGGACATGGACCCCCAGGGCAACGCCACCATGGGCTGCGGCGTGAACAAGATGGAGCTCGAGGCCAGCACCTGCGACGTGCTGCTCGGCGAGGCGAGCGCCGCCGACACCATCGTCTCCGTGCCCACCGGCAACTTCGCGCTCCTGCCCGGCAACGAGGACCTGACGCTCGCCGAGGTGCAGCTGCTGCAGGAGATCGGCCGGGAGATGAAGCTCGCGAGGGCGCTGGAGCCGGTGGCGGGGCTTTATGACTTCCTGCTGATCGACTGTCCGCCGTCGATCAATATGCTCACCATCAACGCGCTGACCGCCGCCGACGGCGTGCTCATCCCGATGCAGTGCGAGTATTACGCGCTGGAAGGTCTGAGCGCGCTGCTGAACACGATCGAGCAAATCCGCGACAGCGTGAATTCCCGGCTCGAGATGCACGGACTGCTGCGCACCATGTTCGACCCGCGCAACAACCTGGCCAACGAGGTCTCCGCCCAGCTCATCGAGCACTTCGGCGACAAGGTCTACCGCACCGTCGTCCCGCGCAACATCCGCCTGGCCGAGGCGCCGAGTTACGGCCTGCCGGTGCTCTACCACGACAAGTACTCCCGGGGCGCCCTGGCCTATCTGGCGCTGGCCGGCGAGATTCTGCGCCGTGAAGGCGAGCCGGTACCGCGGGTGCGCACCGCCTCCTGACGCAGCGGCGGTACCGGGCGAACCTGCTACAATTCCCGCCCCCCGGCCCGGCGCTGACGGCGACACGAGAGAATTCGCGAGATCCCGACATGGTGACCAAGAAGAAGAGGCTGGGACGAGGACTGGACGCGCTGCTGTCCCAGTCGTCCGCGCGGGTCCGGGACAGCGGCGAGCAGGCTCGGGCCGGCGAATCCGACACCTTGCGCGAGGTCCCGGTGGATCTCCTGCAACGCGGCCGCTACCAGCCCCGCACCGACATGCGCCAGGACTCGCTGGAGGAGCTGGCCGACTCCATCCGCGCCCAGGGCGTCGTGCAGCCGATCGTCGTGCGCCCTGTTGGCGCGACTGGCTCGACGGGCGCGCCCGGCAGCGGCGAGACCTGCTACGAGATCGTGGCGGGCGAGCGGCGCTGGCGCGCGGCTCAGCTCGCCGGCCTCGACACCATCCCGGCTGTGATCCGGCAGATCCCGGACGAGGCGGCCGTGGCTATGGCCCTCATCGAGAACATCCAGCGCGAGGACCTCAACCCGCTGGAAGAGGCCATGGCGCTGTCCCGCCTGATCGCCGAATTCGACATGACCCACCAGCAGGCGGCAGATGCGGTGGGCCGCTCGCGCGCCGCGGTGAGCAACCTGCTGCGGTTGCTGGAACTCGGCGAGGAGGTGAAGAAGCTCGTGGCGGCGCGGCAACTGGAGATGGGCCATGCCCGCGCGCTGCTGGCGCTCACCGAGCCGGCCGCGCAGCTGGAGGCCGCCCGGCGTGTGGCGAAGGGCGAGCTCTCGGTGCGGGCCACCGAGCAGCTGGTGCAGAAACTCAAAGCGCCGGCGAAGAAGCCGTCGGCGGGCAAATCCGGGAAAATAGTGGACCCGGACATCCGGCGGCTGGAATCCGAAGTGGCGGAGCGGCTCGGTGCCCGGGTGGAACTCGAGCATGCCGCCGGCGGCAAGGGCCGGCTGGTGATCCGCTACAACAGCCTCGACGAGCTCGAGGGCATCCTCGAGCACATCCGCTGATCCCGCTGCCAATCCCGCCGCCGAAACCCGGCGCCCGGTCTCAGGCGGCCGTAGCCGCCGCCGCCGGATAGCAGCTGCGGATGATCTCCGGCATGACCGCCGCCGAGATCAGGAAACCCTGCATTTTGTCGCAGCGGATCTCGCGCAGGAAGGCCAGCGTCTCCTCGTCCTCCACCCCCTCGGCGCACACCGTGATGCCGCAGCTGTGGGCCAGGCCCGTGATCGCGGCCAGCGCCTTGCGGGACATCTCGCTGGCCCGGGCGTGGGCCAGCATGCTGGCGTCGATCTTGATCTCGTCGAGCTCCAGCGCCCCGAATGCCTTCAGCGACGAAGCCGCGGCGCCAAAGTCGTCCAGTGAGATGCGGAAGCCCTGCTGGCGCAGCGCCGAGACGACGCGCCGCCCGGCGAAGTGCGGGTCGGCCACGGCCGATTCGGCGATCTCCAGCGTGATGTCGGCGCAGGCCAGCCCGTACTGCTCGACGATCTGGGCGTAGCGCCAGGGCAGCGCGGCGTCGGTGAGCTCCACGGGCGCCAGGTTGATGCAGCCCTTGAGCGCCAGGCCCCGCTCACGCCACTTGCACAGGTTCCGGAGCATGCTCCGCAGTACCAGCTCGTCCAGCTCGGCGATGCGCCCGCACCGCTCGGCTGCCGGCAGGAAGGCGCCGGGCCCGAGCAGCCCGTGCCGGGGATGACGCCAGCGGATCAGCGCCTCAGCCTCCGTCGTGCGCCATTCGCCGGTCTCCCCGACCCGCTGCACCTTGGGCTGGAACTGCACGACGAACTCGCGGCGCACCACGGCTGCTTCCAGCTCGTGCCCGGTAATGCGGGGCTCCCGCGTCTGTGCGTTGTACGTCATTCATTACCTCCGGGGTCGTTGCCGCGTGTTCGGGCGGCCCGCAGAATCGCTCGTGAGCATTGATCATAAAGCCGCCGCGCGGGGGTTCTGTGCGCCAGTTCGCAGACCGCCGCGCCGGGGCCGGAGGCCGGACGGAGGCCAGGGCGAGCCATGTTGCGTAGCAGCACGACGCTCTCTATACTACGCGGGTTTGCACAGGATCGTTTCCAAACACCTGTCCGCGCCACGTACCCCGGGGTTAGTGGCGTTTTTATTGTCGGCATCATCCAGGAACGAGGGCTACTCTTGAGCGCCCCGGGAAGCGACCGAGTAGCTCGCAATAGTGGTGATGGTCGCGATCCTCGGCACCTGGTGCTGAAGATTCTGCTGGCACAGACAGGGCTGACGCTGCTCCTGACCGCCGTGGTCTGGATCGGTTACGGGGCGGTCCCGGGCTATTCGCTGCTGATCGGCGGCCTGATCTGCATTCTGCCGAATGCGTTTCTGGCGGCGCGGATCCTGAAAGCGGATCTTGAGGGGCTCATGCGCGGCGCCTGGCTCGGCGAGATCGGCAAGTTCGCACTGACCGTGCTTCTGTTCGGCGTGGTCTTTGCACTGGTGAGACCGCTCTCGTTTGTGGCGGTGCTCGCCGGATTCATACTGGCACAACTGGTGATTCTGTTTGCGCCCGCACTCGAGCGCGGCGCGCGCGAAACACATTCTGACGGATAGCGAGAGCGGCACGGGCATGGCAGGCGAATCCCACGGAGCGGCAGAGAGAACCGCCAGCGAATACATCTCGCACCACCTGCAGAACCTGCAGGTGTGCCGGGTGGACGGCGAGTGGGTCTGGAACCAGTGCGGCGCCACCTTCATGGCCATCAACGTCGACTCCATCGTGGTCGCCGTGATTCTCGGTCTCGCCTTCATCTGGCTGTTCCGCAAGGTGGCCGGCGCCGCCACCAGCGGCGTGCCCGGCAAGCTGCAGGCCTTCATCGAGCTCATCGTCGACTTCGTGGACGGCTCCGTGAAGGACGCCTTCCACGGCAAGAGCGATCTCATCGCACCGCTGGCACTCACGGTCTTCATCTGGGTGTTTCTGATGAACCTGATGGACCTGGTGCCGGTTGACTGGCTGCCGTACTCGGCCGAGGTGATCGGCATCCCCTATCTAAAGGTGGTGCCCACCACCGACGTCAACGTGACCTTCGGGCTGTCGCTGTCGGTATTCGCCCTGATCGTGTTCTACAGCATCAAGGTCAAGGGTATCGGCGGGTTCATCGGCGAACTCACACTGCACCCGATCAAGCCGCCGTCCAGAGGCATCGGCCTGATCGGCGCGCCTTTCGTCATCGCCTTCAACTTCATCCTCGAGAGCGTATCGCTGCTGGCCAAGCCGCTGTCGCTGTCGCTGCGACTCTTCGGCAACCTCTACGCCGGCGAGCTGATCTTCATACTGATCGCACTGGTCGGGCTGTGGCAGCTGCCGCTGCATTTCGCCTGGGCCGTATTCCACATCCTCGTGATCATCCTGCAGGCCTTCATCTTCATGATGCTCACGATCGTTTACCTGAGCCTCGCTCACGAGCACCACTGATTTTATTGGACGAGTCTTTTTATCGATTTCTTTCAACCGACCTGATCCTGAGACGGAGAAACTGATGGACTTTGTAATTGGCATGACGGCGATTGCGGTGGCAATCATGATCGGCTTCGGCGCCATCGGCGTGGCCATCGGCATGGGGCTGCTCGGCGGCCGCTTCCTCGAGAGCTCTGCCCGCCAGCCGGAACTGGCACCGATGCTGCAGACCAAGATGTTCCTGGTCGTCGCCCTGCTCGACGCCGTCGCGATGATCGGCGTGGGCGTCGCCCTCCTGTTCGCCTTCGCGAATCCGTTCGTCGGTCAGCTGCAGGCAACGCTCGGCTGAGCATCCGGCCGTTCCCGGGCCGTGAGCAGTCGCGGTCCCTGCATGACGACCGGCCCCAGTCGGGGCGCCCAGGAAAGCTTGAGGAGATACGCAGGTGAATATCAACCTGACACTGTTCGGCCAGTCCATCGCATTCCTGTTCTTCGTGTGGTTCTGCATGAAGTTCATCTGGCCGCACCTCATGAACGCCATCGAGGAACGCCAGCAGACCATTGCCGACGGCCTCGCGGCGGCCGAGCGCGGTCAGCACAGTCTCGAGACGGCCGAAGCGAAGGTGGAGGAGCTCGTGCGCGAGGCTCGCGAGCGAGCCCAGGAGATCGTGGATCAGGCGAACGCACGGGCCAACCAGATCATTGCCGAAGGCAAGGCAGAGGGCGAACGCGAGCGCGAGCGCCAGCTGGCCGCGGCGCGCGCGGAGATCCAGCAGGAGACCCACAAGGCCCGCGAGGAGCTGCGCGGCCAGGTGTCGGCCATCGCCGTGGCCAGCGCCGAGAAGATCCTGCAGCGCGAGATCGACAGCGCCAGCCACGAAGACATCCTGAACAAGCTGGCGGCCCAGCTCTAGGCAGAGAACCATGGCGGACAAGCACACCCTCGCAAGACCCTACGCCGACGCGCTGTTCGACCTGGCGCGCCAGGACGGCACGCTGGACGAGTGGTCTTCGGCGCTCGGCGTTGCGGCGACCGTCGCTGCCGACGACGGCGTGGCCGGGGTGATGCACGACCCGCGTTATTCCGACAAGCAGCGGATCGAGTTTCTGACCGGCCTGTTCGCCGAGGTGCCCCGGGCGAAGATGCTCGCGGGCGGCGAGACGAAGGGCACGAACCTGCTGCGGCTGCTGGTGGATTACGACCGCATCGAAGTGCTGCCGGAGATTGCCGCGCACTTCGACGAGCTGAAGGCGGAACTGGAGAACACCACCGAGGTGACCGTGACCGCCGCCTCACCGCTCACCGACAATCTGACGGCGAAGATCTGCGAGGCACTGGAGAAGAAACTGGGCCGGGAGGTGACACTCTCCACGGCGGTGGACGAAGAGCTCATCGGCGGTGCCGTGATACGCGCCGGCGACTTTGTCATTGATGGCTCCATACGTTCGCGGCTCGCAAAGCTCGCCAACGTACTGGGCAGCTAAGAGGAACGAGACATGGCACTCAAGGCTTCTGAAATCAGTGAACTGATTAAAGAACGCATCCGGAATTTCGAGTCCGCCGCCGAGGCGCGCGACGTCGGCACCGTCATTGGTCTGAACGACGGCATTACCCGCATCTACGGCCTCACGGATGCGAAATACGGTGAGATGCTCGAGTTTCCCGGCGACACTTTCGGCCTCGCGCTGAACCTGGAGCAGGACTCGGTGGGCGCGGTGATCCTGGGTGACTACACGCACATCTCGGAAGGCGACACGGTGAAGACCACCGGCCGCATTCTGGAGGTGCCGGTGGGCGAGGCGCTGCTCGGCCGCGTTGTCGATTCACTGGGCCGTCCCATCGACGGCAAGGGCGACATCAAGGAATCCGGCTTCGAGCCCATCGAGAAGATCGCCCCGGGCGTCATCGATCGTAAATCGGTGGACCAGCCGGTGCAGACCGGCCTGAAGGCCATCGACTCCATGGTGCCGATCGGCCGCGGCCAGCGCGAGCTGATCATCGGCGACCGCCAGACCGGCAAGACCGCGATCGCCGTCGACACCATCATCAATCAGAAAGGCAAGGGCATTAAGTGCGTCTATGTCGCGGTGGGCCAGAAAGCCTCGTCGGTGGCGGGCGTGGCGCGCAAGCTGGAGGAAGAGGGCGCGATGGATCACACCATCATCGTCGCAGCCACTGCCGCCGAATCCGCCGCCATGCAGTACATCGCCCCCTACGCCGGTTGCGCCATGGGCGAGTACTTCCGCGACCGCGGCGAGGATGCGCTGATCATCTACGACGACCTCACCAAGCAGGCCTGGGCGTACCGCCAGGTGTCGCTGCTGCTGCGCCGCCCGCCGGGCCGCGAAGCCTACCCGGGTGATGTCTTTTACCTGCACTCCCGCCTGCTGGAGCGCGCAGCCCGCGTGAATGCGGACTTCGTCGAGCGCGCCACCAACGGCGAGGTGCAGGGCAAGACCGGCTCGCTGACGGCGCTGCCGATCATCGAGACCCAGGCGGGCGACGTCTCGGCCTTCGTGCCTACCAACGTGATCTCCATTACCGACGGCCAGATCTTCCTGGAGACGGACCTGTTCAACGCGGGTATCCGCCCCGCCATCAACGCCGGCCTGTCGGTGTCCCGCGTGGGCGGCGCGGCCCAGACCAAGATCATCAAGAAGCTCGGCGGCGGCGTGCGCCTGGCGCTGGCCCAGTACCGTGAGCTGGCGGCCTTCGCCCAGTTCGCCTCCGACCTCGACGAAACCACCCGCAAGCAGCTGGCCCGCGGCCAGCGCGTGACCGAGCTGATGAAGCAGAAGCAGTACTCGCCCCTTTCGGTGGGCGAGATGGGCCTGTCCCTGTACGCCGTCAACGAGGGTTACCTCGACGATGTGGCCGTGGAGAAGGTGGTGGATTTCGAGGCCGCCCTGCATGCCTTCGCCCATGCGAACCACGCAGAGCTGATCAGGAAGATAGACGATACCGGCGCCTACGACGACGACATCCAGGCCGGCCTGAAGAAGGCCGTGGAACAGTTCAAGGAGACCGGCACCTGGTAAGCACCGGGTAACGGCAGCTGCGAGAGGGCGCAAGAGAGCAATATGGCTGGCGAGAAGGAAATACGCTCCAAGATCAAGAGCGTAAAGAACATGCAGAAGATCACCAGCGCCATGGAAATGGTGGCTGCGAGCAAGATCCGCAAGGCGCAGGCGCAGATGGAGGCGTCGCGCCCGTACGCCGAGCGCATCCGCCGCGTGGTCGGCCACCTCTCCCAGGCCAATCCAGACTACCGCCACCCCTGGCTGGAGCAGCGCGAGGCGAAGCGCGTCGGCTTCATCGTCATCTCCACCGACCGTGGTCTCTGCGGCGGTCTGAACGTGAACCTGTTCAAGCGCACCATCCGGGAGCTGCGCCAGTGGCAGGAGCAGGAGGTGGAGTTCGACCTGGCCCTGATCGGCGCCAAGGCGGTGCAGTTCTTCCGCCGGGTCGGCGGCAACGTCGTGGCCACCGCCAGCCACCTGGGTGACTCGCCGCAGATCAACGACCTGCTCGGCTCCATCAAGGTGATGCTCGACGCTTACAGCGAGGGCCGTATCGACCGGCTGTTCCTCGTGCACAACGAGTTCGTCAGCACGATGAGCCAGAAGCCCGAGGTGAAGACCGTCCTGCCGGTCAGCGAGATCGAGGGCGACAACGAAGAGCTGCAGAGCCACTGGGACTACATCTACGAGCCCGATCCGGCGGAGCTGCTGGACGACGTGCTGCAGCGCTACATCGAATCCCAGGTCTATCGCGGCGCGGTGGAGAACTTCGCCTGCGAGATGGCCGCGAAGATGATCGCCATGAAGTCCGCCACGGACAACGCCGGCGACATCATCGAGAGCCTGCAGCTGAAGTACAACAAGGCCCGCCAGGCTGCCATCACCCAGGAAATCTCCGAGATCGTGGGCGGCGCAGCAGCCGTAAGCGGCTGACGATATTTTTATGTAGGAGGGCCTTCAGGCCCGA
>CAYRUH010000044.1:13154-22456 GCA_964427415.1 uncultured Woeseiaceae bacterium
ATGTAGGAGGGCCTTCAGGCCCGAACAGGCCTTCAGACCCGATTCGAATGACGAGGAAATACGCATGAGCAGCGGAAAGACCGTGCAGATCATCGGCGCCGTCGTGGACGTGGAATTCCCCAGGGAGTCCATCCCCAATATCTACGACGCGCTGGAACTCGAAGACGGCGGGCTGACGCTGGAGGTACAGCAGCAGCTCGGCGACGGCGTGGTCCGCACGATCGCCATGGGCTCCAGTGAGGGCCTGCAGCGCGGCATGACGGTGAAGAACACCGGCCAGCCCATCTCGGTGCCGGTCGGCACCGGCACGCTCGGGCGCATCATGGACGTGCTCGGCAAGCCCATCGACGATGCGGGCGAGGTCGCCACCGAGGAGCGCTGGCCTATCCACCGCAAGCCGCCTGCCTACGAGGACCAGGAGGCCGCCACCCAGCTGCTGGAGACCGGCGTGAAGGTCATCGACCTCATCATGCCCATCGCCAAGGGCGGCAAGGTGGGCCTGTTCGGGGGCGCCGGTGTGGGCAAGACGGTGACCCTGCTCGAGCTGATCAACAACATCGCCAAGCAACACTCCGGTCTGTCCGTGTTCGCCGGCGTCGGCGAGCGCACCCGCGAGGGCAACGACTTCTACTACGAGATGAAGGAGGCGGACGTCCTCGACAAGGTGGCGCTGGTCTTCGGCCAGATGAACGAGCCGCCGGGCAACCGCCTGCGTGTGGCGCTGACGGGCCTCACCATGGCGGAGTACTTCCGCGACGAGGGCCGCGACGTGCTGATGTTCATCGATAACATCTACCGTTACACCCTGGCCGGCACCGAGGTCTCGGCGCTGCTCGGCCGCATGCCGTCCGCCGTGGGCTATCAGCCGACGTTGGCCGAGGAGATGGGCGTGCTGCAGGAACGCATCACCTCCACCAAGACCGGTTCCATCACTTCCTTCCAGGCCGTGTACGTCCCCGCCGACGACCTCACCGACCCGTCGCCGGCCACGACCTTCGCCCATCTGGACGCCACCCTGGTGCTGTCCCGCCAGATCGCCGAGCTGGGCATCTACCCGGCCGTGGACCCGCTGGACTCCACCTCGCGACTGCTGGACCCGAACGTGATCGGCCAGGAACACTACGACTGCGCCCGCTCGGTGCAGGCCGTGCTGCAGACCTACAAGGAGCTGCAGGACATCATCGCCATCCTCGGCATGGACGAGCTCTCGGAAGAGCAGAAGCTCACCGTGAACCGGGCGCGAAAGATCCAGCGCTACCTGTCCCAGCCGTTCTTCGTGGCCGAGACGTTCACCGGTACACCCGGCACCTACGTCACGCTGAAGGACACCATCCGCGGTTTCCAGGGCATCGTCGACGGCGAGTACGACCACATCCCGGAGCAGGCCTTCTACATGGTCGGCACCATCGAGGAAGCGGTGGAGAACGCCAGGAAGATGCAGTAACAGACGCTGCATCGGCACACGAGGCTAACGACCCATGGCAACCATCAAAGTCGACATCGTCAGCGCGGAAGGCGAGATCTATTCCGGCACCGCTGCGATGGTCTTCGCACCGGCGGCCGAGGGCGAGGTGGGTATCGCGCCCCGCCACGCGCCGTTGCTGACCACGCTGAAGCCGGGCATGTGCCGGGTGGAGAGCGAGGAAGGCGCCGAGCACAACTTCTACCTCACCGGCGGTGTGCTCGAGATCCAGCCGCACATGGTCACCATCCTGGCCGACACTGCCCTGCGCGGCGAGCAGCTCGACGAAGCGGCTGCGCTGCAGGCGAAGGAAGCCGCGGAGAAGGCCCTGGAAGGCGCCGCCGAGGAGACCGACCTGGCCCGGGCCCAGCAGGAACTCGCCGAGGCCGAGGCCCGCTACCGGGCGGCCCAGAAGCTCAAGGGCAAGACCGGCTGAGTGCCTCTTGACCCCGTCTGCGCGCCCGCGCAGATTTAGGGCCTCTGCACCGAGGCTCACCCCATGCGCTACACCGCCACCGGCCGAGCGGCCCTCCTCAAGGTCACTGCACTGACGAATCTGCTGGTCGCAATTGCCGTTGCCCTGTTCATGCCCCATACCCTGGCCGGCGCGCGGGCCGCGGAGGTCACGGTGGCCGTCGCCGCCAATTTCCTCGATACGCTCCGGCAACTGGAGCCGGAGTTCGAGCGCCGCACCGGACATGACCTGCAGCTCGCCGCCGGCTCCACCGGCAGCCTCTATGCCCAGATCGCGAACGGCGCCCCTTACGACGTCTTCCTCGCCGCCGACGAGGCCCGGCCCGCCCGCGCGCTGGAGGAAGGCCGTGCGATGCCCGGCAGCGCCTTCGTCTATGCCGTCGGCACACTCGTGCTGTGGTCCGCCGAGCCGCACCGGGTGGGCGGCCCCGAGGCGCTGGAGGGCGACTTCCACCACCTCGCCATCGCCAATCCCCGCACCGCACCCTACGGTGCCGCCGCGCAGGAAGTGCTGATGGCGCTGGCACGCTGGGAATCCCTGCAAGGCCGTATCGCCCGCTCTCAAAGCGCGGCCGGCGCCTGGTCCGCCGTGGCCTCCGGCGCCGCCGACCTCGGTCTCATCGCGCTGTCCTCCGTCCTCACGAACGATGCCCGGGAGGGCAGTTACTGGGAGCCGCCCCAGGCGCTGTACACGCCGCTGCGCCAGTCCGCCGTGCTCCTGAAACGGGGCGCCGGCAACCCCGGCGCCACGGCCTTCCTCGAATTTCTCCGCGGCGACAACGCCCGTGCCGTCATCCGCCGCGCCGGCTATCGCGCGCCCTGATATGTTGTCGACCGCCGACTGGGATGCCGCGTGCACCACGCTACTGCTGGCTGGCACCACCGTCGTCGTCCTGATCCTCATCGCCACCCCGCTGGCCTGGCGCCTGGCCTTCGCCCGCGGCCGCTGGGCCCCCGTGGCCGAGGCTGTGGTGGCGCTGCCGCTGGTGCTGCCGCCCACCGTAATGGGCTTCTACCTGCTGGTGCTGCTCGGCCCGGCCGGGCCCATCGGCGCCTGGTGGGTGAAGCTCACCGGCGACACCCTGAGCTTCTCCTTCACCGGGCTGGTCATCGCCTCCTGTCTGCACTCGCTGCCCTTCGCCGTGCAGCCGCTGCAGAATGCCTTCGAGTCCGTGGGGCGCCGACGGCTGGAGGCGGCGGCCAGCCTGCGGGCGGGTCCCCTGGATGCGTTCTTCGCGGTGGCGCTGCCGCTGGCGCTGCGCGGCTACGTGACCGCGGCGGTACTCACCTTCGCCCACACCCTCGGCGAATTCGGCGTCATGCTGATGGTGGGCGGCAATATCCCCGGCCGCACCCGAGTGCTGTCCATCTCCATCTTCGAGCACGTGGAGACCCTGGACTACGCCGCCGCCCACCGTCTGGCCGCGGCGCTGCTGATCTTCTCCTTCGTGGTGCTGCTGTCGGTGTATCTCGCCAACGGCCGTTACCGCACGCGGGTAGCCTGATGCGCCTGGCTCTCGACCTCCACGTCCGCCGCGGCCGCTTCGAACTGCGGGTGGAAGAGGCGCTGGAACTGACGGACATCACGGCCCTGTTCGGCCCCAGCGGCGCCGGCAAGTCCACGCTGCTGCAGGCCCTGGCGGGGTTCCTGCCCGGCAGCGGGCGCATCGAGGCCGAAGGCGTGGTCTGGCAGGACGGCCGCCGCTTCGTGCCGGCCCATCGCCGGCCGGTGGGCGTGGTCTTCCAGGACGGGCGCCTGTTCGAGCACCTGGACGTGGCCGGCAATCTCGACTTCGCCGCCCGCCGGGCGGACCCCCGCGGCCCCTCCGTACGCCGCGACGAGGTGGTGGCCGCCCTCGGGCTCGCCGGGCTGCTCGACCGCCGCGTGGATACGCTGTCCGGCGGCGAGACCCAGCGCGTGGCCATCGGCCGTGCCCTGCTGGCGCGCCCGCGCCTGCTGCTGATGGACGAGCCGCTGGTGGCGCTGGACCGGGAACGCAAGGCCATCATCCTCGCCATGATCGCCGACCTGCCCCGGCGCTTCGGCCTGCCGGTGCTGTTCGTCAGCCACCTGGTGGAGGAGATCGCCCAGATCGCCGACCGGCTCGTCGCCGTGCGCGACGGCCGCACGGTCGGCCAGGGCCCGACCGTGCCCATGCTGGAGCGACTCGGTGCCGACGTCACCGGCCACTTCGAGGCCGGCTCCCTGCTGGAGGGCCACGTCACCCGCCACGACGAGGAGCATGCATTGACCGGCGTGGACGTCGGCGCGGGCCTGCTCTGGACGCCGGGCGCCATGCATACCGGCATGGGCGAACGGGTACGGGTGCGGTTGCGGGCCCGGGACGTCGCGGTGTCGCTCAAGCGGCTGGAGGGGGTGTCCATCCGCAACCAGCTGCCGGCGAAGATCGTGGAGATCCGAGAGGAACCCGGCGCCCACGCCGAACTGCGGCTGGACTGCGGCGGCGCGATGGTGAGGTCGCGCATCACCCGCCTGGCGGTCCGGGAACTGGGCCTGGAGCCGGGTTTGGCCGTCTATGCGCTGGTAAAGACGGTGGCTTTCGACCGCCGGCTCGAAGTCTGACGGTCGGCCGATCCCGGCTTCGCCGGCTCCGCCGCTCCAGTCGTTCCACCGAGCAGGCCCCTCAGCGCAGCGACCCGGTCACGCTCGCGTAATTCCAGGAGCCGACAATGCGGGTGCGGGGCCGGTGGTCGGCCAGTTGTACCCGGCGCCAGCGATCGAACGCGGCCTGCTCCAGATCCGGCGGCCGGCGCCAGTCGTCCCGGGCATGGTAGTGCCAGACGTACTCGTCGAGATGGCCCGCATCGGCCACTGCCGCCAGCGTATCCAGATACGCGTCCCGGGCGTCCTTTATGCGGCTCTGCTCGTGCCAGGTCTCGACCAGGGTCTGGCGGGCTCCCAGTTCGCAGTCCCAGGAGTGGTTGCGGGCCGGGTTATCCCCGCCGATCATGAGCTGGCAGGTGCTGCGGTCCAGGCTGTAGGCGACCCAGCTCTGCAGGTCCGGGCTGCCGTCGATCAGCACCTCGGGCGGCAGGTAGAAGGTGTCGCCGTCGGTGACCCCGTCGCGCACGTAGATCCGGCCGTCGCAGGCCGCCAGGGCCATCGTCGCCACAATGACCACGGCGGCAGCCGGCCTGCCGGCCGGGCGGAGCCGGCGCGCGGCCCCTCTGTTCGGGCTGCCGATCATGTCCGTCCTCCCGGGAGGGTTGAGTTGCGTGGATTCTGCCACAGCCAAACTGAACCGACGCTGAGCACCGTCACGCCTGTGAACCGGGTAACATCACGGCCCCGGCGCCTGCGCTATCATTCGATTTTACGTAAATAGTCCGACACACAGACCCGAAACCCGTGCCACTCAGCATCGTCATCCTCGCGGCCGGACAGGGCACCCGCATGCGTTCGCACCTGCCAAAGGTCCTGCAGCCGCTGGCGGGCCGTCCGCTGCTCGCCCACGTGATCGACACGGCCCGTGCCCTGGGCGCGGACGACGTGTGCGTGGTCTACGGTCACGGCGGCGACCGGGTGCGCGAGGCCTTCCCGGAGAGCGATCTCCGCTGGGCCCTGCAGGCCGAGCAGCTGGGCACCGGCCACGCGGTCATGCAGGCGCTGCCGGAAACCCCCGAGGCCAACCACGTGCTGGTGCTCTGCGGCGACGTGCCGCTGATCCTGCCCGGGACGCTGCAGCGGCTTACCGCTGCCTGCACGGACGGCAGCGTGGGCGTGCTCACGGTGGACCTGCCCGACCCCACCGGCTATGGGCGCATCGTCCGCGGCGCCGACGGCGACGTGCAGCGCATCGTCGAACAGAAGGACGCGAGCGGTGCGGAACTCGACATCGCCGAGATCAACACCGGCGTCATCCTGGCGCCGTCCGCCCGTCTCTCGGGCTGGCTCGGGGGCCTGAGCGCCGACAACGCCCAGGGCGAGTACTACCTGACCGACATCATCGCCAGCGCGGTGGCCGACGGCGTCGCCGTGCACGGCGTGAAGGCGGACACCTGGACCGAGGTCATGGGCATCAACGACCGGCGCCAGCTGGCCGAGGCCGAACGGGCGCTGCAGCGCCGGCGGGTGGAAGAGGCCATGCTGGCGGGCGCCACCGTGGCCGACCCGGCCCGGGTGGACATCCGCGGCTCGCTCAGCGTCGGCCGCGACGTCTTCATCGACGTGAACGCCGTGTTCGAGGGCGAGGTGGTGCTCGGCGACCGGGCGCACATCGGCCCCGGCGCCGTCATCCGCGACAGCCGCATTGGTGCAGACTCGGTCATCCACCCCCACACGGTGATCGAGGAGAGCGTGATCCTCGAGCGCTGCCAGATCGGCCCGTTCGCGCGCCTGCGCCCCGGCGCGGAATTCGCCGACGGCTCCAAGGCTGGCAATTTCGTCGAGGTGAAAAAGAGCCTGATCGGCGAGGGCAGCAAGGTGAACCACCTCACCTATATCGGCGACACCACCATCGGCCGCAAGGTCAATGTGGGTGCCGGCACCATCACCTGCAACTACGACGGCGCCAACAAGCACCGCACGGTCATCGGCGACGGCGCATTCATCGGCTCCGGGGTCAACCTGGTGGCGCCGGTGGAAGTGGGCGCCGGCGCCACCATCGGCGCGGGCTCCACCATCAGCAAGCCCGCACCGGCGGACAAGCTGACGCTGGCCCGGAACAAGCAGATCACACTGGAACACTGGAAGCGGCCGCAGAAGAAAGAGTCCTGACGGGCTCGCGGCGGCAGCAAGGAGAAAACCTATGTGCGGCATCGTCGGCGCCATCGCTGAACGAAACGTGGTCCCGGTCCTGCTGGAAGGACTGCGGCGTCTGGAATACCGCGGCTACGACTCCGCGGGCGTGGCCGTGCTGCAGCCGGGCGGCGGCATCGGCCTCAGGCGCACCGTCGGCAAGGTGGCCGAACTGGATGCGAAACTCGAGGCCGATCCCCTCGAAGGCCGCCTCGGCGTGGCCCACACCCGCTGGGCCACCCACGGCGGCGTCACCGAGGCCAATGCCCACCCGCACCTCTCCGGCGACCGGGTGGCGGTGATCCACAACGGCATCATCGAGAACTACCAGGAGATCAAGGAAGAGCTCGAGGCCAGGGGCTACGAGTTCCTCTCCGAGACCGACACCGAGGTGGCCGCCCACCTCGTCCACGACCACCTGAAGTCGGGTTGCGACCTGCCCGAGGCGGTGCGCCGCGCCGTCGCCCGCTTCACCGGCGCCTTCGCCCTGCTGGTGTTCGACGCCACCGACCCGGACCGCTTCGTGGTCAGCCGCGTGGCCAGCCCGCTGGTCATCGGCCTCGGCATCGGCGAGAACTACGTGGCCAGCGGCGTACCCGCCCTGCTGCCTGTCACCCAGCGCTTCATCTATCTCGAGCAGGGCGACCTCGCCGAAATCACTCGCGACGCCGTGCACATCTTCGACGTCGACGGCAACGCCGTCGAGCGCCACGTGCACGAGACCCAGTGGAGCAGTGAGGCAGCCGAGAAAGGCCCCTACCGCCACTTCATGCTGAAGGAAATCTTCGAGCAGCCGAGCGCGCTGGCCAACACCCTGTACGGACGCATCGAAAGCGGCAAGGTGGTGCCGGATTCACTCGGACCCCAGGCCGCCGAGATGCTCGCCGGCGTCGAGCACATCCACATCATCGCCTGCGGCACCAGCTACCACGCCGGCTGCGTGGGGAAATACTGGCTGGAGTCGCTGGCCGGCGTCACTTGCCAGGTGGAGATCGCCAGCGAATACCGCTACCGCAAGGTGGCGGTACCGCCCAACACCCTGTTCCTCACGCTGTCCCAGTCCGGCGAGACCGCCGACACCCTGGAGGCGCTGCGCATCGCCAAGCAGTCCGGCTACGTCGGCAGCCTCACCATCTGCAACAGCGCCCACAGCTCCATGGTGCGGGAATCCGATCTCACCATGATGACCCAGGCCGGGCCGGAGATCGGCGTAGCCAGCACCAAGGCCTTCACCACCCAGCTCCTGTCCATGTTACTCGTGACGCTCATCCTCGCCCGCCAGCGCGGCATGAGCGCGGAAAGGGAGGCCGAGCTGGTGCCGCACGTCATGCACACCGCGGCGGCGGTAGAAGAGGCGCTGGGCATGAACGACGAGCTGAAGCTGCTGGCCGAGGACTTCTCCGAGAAGCACCACACGCTGTTCCTCGGCCGCGGCCCCATGTGGCCGGTGGCCATGGAAGGCGCGCTGAAGCTGAAGGAGATCTCCTACATCCACGCCGAGGCGTATGCCGCGGGCGAACTGAAGCACGGCCCGCTGGCCCTCATCGACGAGGACATGCCGGTGGTGGTCGTCGCGCCCAACAACGAACTGCTCGACAAGCTGAAGTCGAACATGCAGGTGGTAAGGGCCCGCGGCGGGCAGCTGTACGTCTTCGCGGACCAGGAGAGCGGCATCAAGAGCGAAGAGGGCATCAAGGTCATCGACATGCCCCATGCCGACCGGCTGATCGCGCCTATCGTCTATACCGTGCCGCTGCAGTTGCTGGCCTATCACGTCGCCGTGCTGAAGGGGACGGATGTGGATCAGCCGCGGAATCTGGCGAAGTCGGTGACGGTGGAGTAGTCCGCGCTCCACGGATTTCCCGGATTGATCAACCCTACGTCCCATTCAGCGGGGTGAAATATCCTGCTTGGCGGGTCGCGGACCATACCCCACCGGCTCTTTGACGCTATTAGGAAATTGCCGCATGGCGTCATCTCCTATTCGATTCCTTATGCTAATTTTCGCTCATGAGGTTATCGTCAACCGAATTTAGTTGTCCGAGAAGAGGTCCGAGCTTATGAGTGGCTTCGATCTTTACTGAGGAATGGTCGGTGTCGGAGCTTACAGGGCGTCGAAGCGTACCCACATCGACTCGGAGTTTCTCGAACAATCGCCTTGAAATTCGAGTGGCCAGCTAGCTAAGGGAGCGCAATGATGTCACTGCGTCTCTAAGCCTACCTGCCTACGGTGGTGGCGCTCGTCGACGTTGGAGAGAATGGCTCCCGAGCGGCGAACGATGAACGCCGCACCTGCGACTCATTCCTAAAGTAGATTCTCGAAAATGTTTCTGCTGAAACGCCGAGCAACTCCTGTAGTCGACGCCATTCCCTTGCGCAAAGCGATCGGTCTATGCATACTCAATGCATATAGATCTTGAATGGGACTCGATCAAGGCGGCTGCGAACTTAAAGAAGCACCGGGTTAGCTTCGAAGAAGCATCGACTGCCCTGCTCGATCCGCGGGCCTTGGCTCAAGAGGACGCGTGGGCCGAAGGCGAGTCGCGCTGGGTGCTGATCGGCATGAGCGCCAGGACGCGTCTGTTAACGGTGGTGTATACCCTGCGC
>CAYRUH010000044.1:22556-27930 GCA_964427415.1 uncultured Woeseiaceae bacterium
ACCGGTGGACGAGGCGACGTTGCGGCGAGTCCTGCGAGAGGAACTGAAGACCGGATGAGTGACATTCCCGAGATTTCGGACGAACAATTCCGGAGAGCGCTGCCGGTCAGGCTCCGGACCCGGTTGATGCGAGGAGGGGCGTTTTCAGGGAACGATATCGCCGCCCTGAGACGCTTCGTCGGGCTCAGTCAGACCGAGTTTGCTCGCGCCATGGAGATCAGCGTCCACACTTTGCGCAATTGGGAGCACGGCCGCGGGAAGCCCGAAGGGCCGGCGCTTGCGTTACTCAGGATTGCGGCGCGCCATCCGAGGATCATTCGGAAGAATCTCGTATCGGCCGCATAAATGGCCGGATACTCAGGCACCCCGCTCAGCAGGAAACTCGGCATCAATCCCGGCACGCGGGTAAAGGTCCGGGGCGCGCCGGCACCTTATGCGGATCTGCTGTCACCGCTGCCTGAGGGAGCGATCGTGTCGGCAAGACTTCGCCCGCCGTTCGACATCCTCCATGTCTTCACCAGGTCTCGCGCGAAGCGCCGGGCCGAACTGGACCGCGGCATCCGCGAGATTCCCCAGGACGGCGCTCTGTGGGTCTCCTGGCCGAAGAAGGCCTCCGGTGTCGAGACGGACGTGACCGAGGACGTCATCCGCGAGTTCGCGCTGCCGATGGGGCTGGTGGACGTGAAGGTCTGCGGGGTGGACGAGACGTGGTCGGGGCTGAAACTGGTCATCAGGAAGGCGCTGCGGAAGTAAGTGACCCGTCACATCACGGTCCGGGATCTGACGGGCGTCCTGACCTGCGTCAGACGAGCCTCACGGCCCATGCTCAGACTCTGCGGCGCCGAATCCCTTCGCGCGGTTCTTCCGACCGGCGCCGGTAGCGTCGTTGCGTGAGATAGCAGGCGACGGCCGTCGCGGCCAGCAGTCCTGCGAGCGCGATTCCGTCGAGTGTGAAATAAACATCCGTGTAATCCATATGCTGACTATACCTATATGCTGCAGTGCACCATACGCGGTATTATCCTGACTTGACTTCCTCGCGTCCACCCCCAAGGGCAACAATTTAACCTAATTGTAACAATGGGTTAGCGGAGATTGAGTGAGCAACGCCCGTCCTTCGGCTATCATCTGGGATCTTGACGGCACTTTAGTCGACAGCGTAAGCGACCTCGCCGCTGCCCTGAACGGCGTGCTGCGCCAGCATGGTCTGGTTCCCCGGTCCGTCGATGCGGTCCGCGGAATGATCGGCGACGGTGTCACGGAGCTTCTGCGGCGGGGCTTCGCCGCCGCGGGCACCACGCTCGCGTCCGCCGAGTTGCCGGCGCTGCGGCGCCGGTTCCTGGCGCTCTACAGCGACCAGGCCACGCGGAACACCCGGCCGATGCCCGGCGCCACGGAGGTGCTGGCAGAGCTCTCGGAGCAGGGCTGTCGTCATGCCGTCTGCACCAACAAGCCGGTCGGGATCGCGTGCCATATCCTCTCCGCGCTCGGGCTCAACCGCTGGATCGAGACGGTCGTCGGCGGCGATGCCGGTCTGCCGCTGAAGCCGGATCCCGCGCCGGTGCGCGCCTGCCTGGATGCGCTGGGGATGCGGCCGGACCGGGCCCTGATGGTGGGCGACTCCGCCAACGATTTGGCCGCCGGCCGGGCGGCGGGCGTGTCGGTGGTTTTCGCCCGTTACGGTTATGGCGAGACGCCCACCGAGCAAACAGCGCCGGCCGCCTCTATCGACGGCCTTGACGAGATGCTGCGCATCGCCCGCGGCCTGACCGCCTGCGGCGGCATTCCCATCAGCGAGAGCGGCGCGTAGGATACCGCCGACAAAAAAGAAGCAGGGAGAAGCCCATGCCGGTAGAACTGAAGGTCCTCGGTTACGCAGCCCTGCTGCAGTTCATCCAGTTCGTCTTGATGGCCGTGCCCGTCAATAAACAGCTGGGTACTGAATACACCGGCGGCAGCCGGGATGAGCAGAAGCAGCCCTGGGGTATGGCCGGGCGCCTGAAGCGCGCGCTCGACAACCACTTCGAGGGCCTGATCCTGTTTACCATTGCGGTCGTGGTGGTGGTGCTGGGCGCGGCGTCCACGCCGGCCACCGAGGCGGCCGCCTGGACCTATCTGGTGGCCCGCATCCTGTACGTGCCCGCCTACGTCTCCGGCGTCTTCCTGATCCGCTCGCTTATCTGGAGCGTCGGTTTCGTCGCCACGCTGGTGATGCTGCTGGCCGCGTTGTTCTAGCCAGCCCGCTCCACTCAGCCGAAAGGCGCCACCCCGAACCAGGCCTCGTGCAGCCAGAGCACGAAAATCACGTAGACGCCGAGCCCGGCGGCCACCACCAGCACGTCGTTGATGCCTTTCGCCGGCGCCGAGGGCACCGGGCGCTCGACCCGCCGCTTGAAGGAGATGCGGTCGATCACCGCCCAGATCAGGAAGCTGCCGAACAGGATGACGTCCGCCAGTGTGCCGTTTACCAGCAGGTGGGCCGCCGCCCACAGCTTCACGGCCACCAGCTGCGGGTGTTTGGTGGCGGCCTTTATCCGGCCCGGGAAGTAGGGTGCGAAGAACAGGATGAAGACGGGCAATAGCAGTAACGCCGCAAGATGTTTCATCCACAACGGCGGCACGTAGAGCAGCGTCGGGTTCATGCGCGCGTCGGCATAGCCCTTGACGATGAGCACGATACCGATGATGGAGACGATGCCGTAGAACGCCTTCCATCCCAGTTCGCTCTTCGCCGCCATCCGGTCGCGGAATCCTTCCGCTACGATGGAGGAAGAGTGGATGCCCAGGAAGAGCACGAGCCCCAGAATCAATAGCGCCATAGCCGGTTTCCCTGTTCTGCGGGTTGGGTGACAGGGCGCTAGTCTACCGGCTATGGCGCGCCGCGGCTAAATTACCGCTGCTGTGCGGTACTAGTCGGTCTTGCAGGTCCTGATGCCGAACAGGGAGTAGGCCGGGCACCAGCCTATGAGGCCGGTGGCGAGCGGTACGAGACCGACCCAGCCCCAGGGGGTCTGCGGTCCGATGAATACCAGGCTGAGCAGTACCAGCCCCGCCGTCACGCGGACGGCCCGGTCGACGGTGCCTTCGTTACGGAATGCCATGACGAGCCTCCTTGAGGGGTTTGCGATGTCACGGGGCCAGTGTGCTGCGCGCCGGCACCCGTCTCAGTGACTTCGTCACAGAGGGCGGCTGTCGCTATTGCTACAGGAGAGGGGCGGGAGCGGCGGCGGCAGGATCAGCCGAACGGGAGTGCGTCGGCGATGGCACGGATCCCGGCGCCGTCGGTCAGCCTCACACGGCCGCGGCCGAGGCTGAGCAGCCCGGCGCCCTCGAGGCGCTTCAGGTGCCGGGAGATCACTTCGCGGGCGGTGCCGAGTTCCTCGGCCAGGCGCTGGTGGGTGATCTCCACCTCGCCGTTGCCGCGGTCCAGGGCCAGCAGCAGGGCGGCCAGCCGCGCTTCGACGGGCGTCAGTGCCACTGCCTCCATGCGCTCGATCACGCCGGCCAGCCGCCGCGAGAAGCTGTCCAGCACGAAGCGGCGGAATGCTGCCGACTCTTCGAGACCGCGATCGAAGGTCGAGCGCCCCATCGCCAGTGCCGTCACCGCCGTCTCGGTGTGCGCCTCGGCGGGGTAGCGGCGGCTGCTCATCAGGCAGGAGGTGGTGAGTACGCAGGTGTCGCCGGGCTCCAGGCGATACAGGGTTACCGACCGGCCGGACAACGCGTTCAGCGTGACGCGGACGGAGCCCTCGGAGAGGATCAGGAAATGCCGGCATTCGGCGCCGGCGTGGAAGACGGTATCGCCTGCCCCGAGGTGCAGGAGGGCGGCGGCGCCGAATAGCGCCTCTGTGTCACGGTCTCCGAGCCCCGCCAGGCCCGGGACGCGATGTAATGCCTCGGCAACGGTCGCTTGCATGGAACACCGCCGCCGGGCCGGCCGGCGTCCTGCGTTTCAGTGTGTGGCCTCGTCGACTGCCCGGATGCGCATCTCCGCCGCCGCGCCGGCCATGATCAGCCGCTGCACCAGCGACTTGTCGCAGCCGTGGCAGCCGCCGCGGCAATACTCCGCCGGCAGGATACCGGAATCAAGCATCTGCCGGGCCACGTCGCCCTGCCAGCCCAGCAGCGGGCAGCCGCGTTCGTTGTCGTGGACCTCGAGCGCCGCAGCGCCGCCGGGGACCCGGGCGATGCTGAGACGGTAGCGGTCCTCCCGGCGTGCCTCCTCGGCGGGCGCGTTAGCCCGGATGTCCCGGGGAGCGGGTCCGCAGGCTGAGTCTGTCATCATCTTTTCCCCTCCTCTTATGTTAATGAGAATCATTCTCATTAAAGAGTCTACTGGCTGTGGCCCGTCCGCGCAAGGGTCCTAGCGCTTACCCCGTTGCCTGACTTGATGGCCCCGGCGGCGCCGTAGAGAATCGGCGGCCATGGCTTCCATCCGTTATCTCGCCTACGGCTCGAATCTGCATCCGGAGCGCCTTCGGCGGCGCACGCCCTCGGCGGCGCTGCTGACCACCTGGGAGCTCACCGGCTGGAGGCTGAGCTTCGACAAGCGGGGCTTCGACGGCTCGGCCAAGGCCACCATCGGCGCGACCGACGACGGCAGGGATCTCGTGCATGCGGCGATCTTCGAGCTCTCGATCGACGAGAAACCCGCACTGGATCGGATCGAGGGAGTGAACCGAGGCTATCATACCCACGTGCTGTCGCTGCCCGGCCTCGGCGAGGTGCATACCTACAAGGCCGACACGGAGTTCCAGGACGGCTCCCTGGTGCCGTTCCGCTGGTACCGGGAGCTGGTGCTGCACGGCGCCCGCTTCCACGGCTTCCCGCGAGCGTATATCGACAACATCGCCGCCATCCCCGTGGCCGACGACCCGGACGCCGCCCGGCAGCGCGAGCACGACGACATCCTGGCAGCCATGCGCAGGGCAATGGCCGAGGCCACCGCCGATGGCGCGACCCGCAATAGAGCAACCGACAAGGAGTGACCATGATCGTGACCACCACCCCCACGCTGGAGGGGCAGAAGATACGCGACTATCTGGGCGTCGTTACCGGTGAGGCGATCCTGGGCGCCAACCTGTTCCGTGATCTGTTCGCCGGGCTGCGCGATATCGTCGGCGGCCGCTCCGCCTCCTACGAGAAAGAACTGCGCAAGGCCCGCGAAGTGGCTTTCGAGGAACTCGAGAACGCGGCCCGGGAAATGGGAGCCAACGCGGTCATCGGCGTCGACATCGACTACGAGGTGCTGGGCGAGTCCAACGGCATGCTGATGGTGAGCGTCAGCGGCACGGCGGTGCGCATC
Organism: uncultured Woeseiaceae bacterium; assembly: GCA_964427415.1. Lineage (GTDB taxonomy): Bacteria > Pseudomonadota > Gammaproteobacteria > Steroidobacterales > Woeseiaceae > Lentisalinibacter. The sequence continues at coordinate 27,862 of CAYRUH010000044.1, forward strand.
GCCTGACGGCCCCTCCCGTTACCGCCTCGTAACAAGCGTTATCGAAGGGTTTGAGTCGTTCACCACCGA
>CAYRUH010000045.1:0-27531 GCA_964427415.1 uncultured Woeseiaceae bacterium
GGCACCTGCTAGGCGGGGAAGAAGTCGATGGGTTTGGTCGTTGTGACAGCCTCGACGTCTTTCGCATCGAAGCGGAAAAGTCTCACGCGCTGGACGAGTTTGCGCTCGAGATCCTCATCGCCGAGGTCGCTCGAGACGATCTCGCAGGCCGTGACCGCCCCCGACGGCGCGATGGTCAGCTTGAGCACCAGCTTGCCCTGCAGGGTCGGGTCGCGACGCAGGGCCCGATTGTATAGCGCGTAGATTGCGCCCTTGTTCCGGTCGAACACCAGCTCGATCTCTTCCCGACTGCGCGACGCCTTGCCGCTATCGCCGGTCCGCCGCGCCTCGCCGCCACCGCCGCCAACGCCGGCAACCGGGCTCTCCACCTTCGTCGTATCTCGCGCGGCCAGGCCGCTGCCGCCCGTATTCCGCGACAGCGAAGCCGTATTGATGCCGCCGCTGCCGCCGGCGACATTGGAGGTGATCAGCGAGCGCTCATTGCTGGGACCGCTCCCGACCGATCCGGTCAGATCCTTGTCGGCCTTGACCGCGGCCACCGCCTCGTTTTCGCGCAGATCCGCGAGTTCATCGGCGAAAGGCAGCAACCCGGCCACCGAAGCCTTCTCCCGCGCCTGCTCCATCCGGTCGACGGGCTCCGGTTCCGGCTCGCGCTCCGGCACCACCTCTTCGGGGACCGTCTCTTCCGCGACCACGGGTTCCAGCTCCTCGGGCTTCTCCTCCACCTTAGGCGGCGGCGGAGGGGGCGGCGGTGTGCGCTCCTCCAGCAACAGCCTCGCGAAACGCTCCGGAATCTCTTCCGTCTCCAGCGGGTCGCGCTCGGACACGGGCAGCCAGGGCCAGATCAGCCCGAACACGAGCAGCACGCCGCAGACGATCGCGAGGATGCGTCGAAAGCGCTGCTCCTGATCCGTCGAGACGGTCCAGGGCAGCTCGTATTCTCTGTAGAAAGGAATATCCAAACCTCTGCTCCCTGTCACGCCCCGGTGTCGGTCACCTGGGCGAGCTGCTCCGAGCTCTTCTGCAACACCGCCAGCGAGATCCGGCCGTAGTCGGCATCGCTGCAGGTCCGCATCACCTTCTTCAGCAACCGGTACGGAATATCGCGGTCGCCCATGATCGTGACCGAGCGCTGGGCCACCTCCGCTTCCGCAGCCTTGAGCAGCACCCGGTCGTTCTGGGACTGCAGCGCCGCCTTCAGCGGCTCCAGCACGTCCGTATCACGCGCCATGGCTGCTTCGATCGTGATCACCGGCGCACCCTGCACCAGGATCTCCGTCTCGGAGACCATGATCACCACCGTCTCCTCGGCCTTCTGCTCGGCGATCGACTCGGGGAGCTGCAGGTCCTTCGCGTTCGGCAGTACTTCCACCTCCGCAGAGTTCACCAGCAGGAAGAACACCAGGATGGTGAAGATGTCCATCAGCGAGACCAGGTTCAGGCCGGTCGCGCCTTTGGAGCGCTTGTGGCGGCGATCCATGCGCTTCGCGCGATTCGAGTGCAATGCCATGATTCAGGCTCCGTCGGCTCTCGCGACCGCGTCCCCGACGGAGATCTCCGGGAACAGTTCGCCCTTGACGAGACTTCCCGCGACCACCGTCTCGGCCACCCGCACCTTGTCCATCACCTGTACCAGCACATCGTAGGGGATATCCGGCTCGAACAGCAGCGTGGCATCCAGCTTGTCCGGGAAACGTGCCTTGATGGCTTTCAGCTTGTCCGCCAACGTCTCCAGGTCGTAGCCGTCACCGGTGTTGGGGACACGCGATAGCAGGCCCTGATTGCGGTCACCGATCTCGATCAAGTCCGAGCGCACGGTGATCTCCAGGGTGAGCGTCTGCTGGGGTTCGGCGGCGGGCTCGGAAGAGGAGCCTGGCAGATTCAACTCCAGAATCGCCAGTCGCGAGAACACCGCCGTAATCAGCAGGAACGGTACCAGGATCACCATCAGGTTCATAAACGCGGTGATGTTGAGCTCCGCCGCCTCGATGTGGCGCCGGGGCCTGCGGTTGCGGATCATGCTGCCTCCGCGCCCTTGCCTTGACGCTCGGTGATGGCATTCAGGAACTTCACCGAGGCCATCTCCAGGCTATCCACGATCTGGTTGGTCTTGGTCTGCAGTACTGTGTGGAACAGCAGCAGCGGGATGGCCACCATCAGGCCGAAGGCCGTCGTGTTCATCGCCACCGAAATACTGGCCGACAGCATGTCCGCCTTCTCCGCCGGGTTGGCATTAGCCACCGCCGTGAAGGCGCGGATCAGGCCGATGATGGTGCCGAGCAGCCCGAGCAGCGTGGCGATGTTCGCCAGCGTAGCCAGGTAATGGGTGCGTTTCTCCAGCTTCGGCAGCACCTCCATCATGCTCTCCTCCATAGCCTTCTCGATGTCGTCCCGGCGCTTGGCCGAACGGATGCGGTACAGGCCGTAGGTGAGGATGGTGCCGATGGCCGCCTTCGACTTGCTGGTCAGCTCCACGGCCTTCTGGAAATTGCCTGCCTTGAGATACGGCACGATCTTGTTCCAGAGCTGCCGATTGGAAGCGCCCGAGTACGTCAGGAACAGATAACGCTCGATGGCAATCGCCATACCGAGCCCGAATACCAGCAGGATGGGGTACATGAACTCGCCCCCGTCCTGGAAGAAACGCACGATGGCGCCGAACATATCCATTTGATTGCTCCTCTAAAAATCAAACGTCATTGCGAACTGCCGGCATCGCTGCCGGATTCAGCACCGGCCTGCCGGCCGGCATACAGATTCTGGTAGTAATTCACCTGGCGGACGAAGACCTCCCGGTCCACGGGTGCGAGTACCTCGTCAAGCAGACTGTTTACCGGCCGGCCAACCAGGTCGCCGAGGTCGGAGGCCTTCCAGGGCACGATGTAGAGCACCTTGGGTAGCTCCCGGTTACCGGTGATCTCAGTGCGCTCCAGGTCCAGTTCATCCATCACGCGGGTATCGCTGCGAACGGGCGGTGACCGTGTTTCACCCGACAGCCTCTCCCCCGACACGGCCGGTTCCATCGCATCCCGCTCATCGCTCTCCTGCGCGCCTAGGGGCGCGAAAGCGGGAGCAGCCAACAGAGTCAGCAGTGCAAGCAGGTGCATGGCGGACGCGCTGCGCATCAGTCCGCCCTCGCCGACTGGGTCTCGATGCCGAGACGCCGCCTGATATCCACTATCCACATCGCCACCCTGTCGTCGTCTCCGCTGGTGAGCGCCTGGTACTGCTCGTAATGGCTCAGCGCCGTCTCCGGGCTGCCCAGATACAGGTCGTTGAGCACGCCGAGGTTGAAGTGTGCCAACGGGTACCCGGGATCCGCTGTGACGGCCTTCAAATAAGCGGCCTCTGCTTCGGCGAAGCGCCCGGCCTCCCGGTGCATGACGCCGAGCTGGTTCAGGGCCGGCGCATAGCCCTCGTCGAGGCCCAGTGCCCGGTCGAGAGCCGCCCGTGCGTCCTCTGGCCGCTCGCTGCGGCGGTAGACGGCAGCGAGATTCGTCCAGGCGCCCGGGTAGGCCGGATTGGCATCGACGAAGCGGCGCAGCAGCGCCTCGGCGCCCTCCAGATCTCCGGCCTCCAGGAGCGCCACGGCCTTCTCATAATCCGCCCTGACCCCCGGGGCGACCCCGGCCTCCGGATCCGCCGGCGCGGCGCCGGCGCCGGTCTTCCCGCCGCCGGTGCCGGCGCAGCCCGCGGCCAGCGCCGCCATAGCCACCATGCCGGCCAGCAGCACCAGCCGCGGCCAGCGGGCGCGGACGGTGCCCGCCTCAGTAAAGCCCCGGTAACGCATCTTCCATCTTCTCCGCTTTCGCATAACGCGCCGGCATCAGCGCCGCCAACTCCTCGAAGCTGCGGCGCACCCATTCGTCATAGACGCCGTCGTTGGCGCGAGCAGCGTTGACCTCATGCAGCTCGATGGACTTCTCCTCGAACGGGAATGCCTGCTCCTCCAGCAGGATCTCGTATTGCTCGAGTTCCAGTTCATCCAGTCCCGCCGGCCGCTCGGAGTCCATCAGATCCTTGCTGAACCGGTGGTAGACCTCCGCGATGCGGAAGGTGGCCGCGGTCGTCACCTCAGCGACGCCGTAGTCGGCCGCCCTGCCGTAAGCATTCAGCAACTCTTCCATCATGGCCTTCTTGGCGGCCAGGCTCTCTTTCAGGGGATGGGTCAGCGGCACGGCGGCGAAAGAGCGCCACTTCGGCTCGACGAGTTCTAGCGAGGCCTTCGCCGCGAGGAACCTCGTGCGCTGCGTGCGTCCGTCACCTGCGCCGGCGTCCGCCGCGACAATCGCCTCCAGCCAGCGCTGCCGGGTGCTCGCATCGCCAGCTTCCCGGGCCAGGTCGGCGAGCCGCTGGCGCGCCTCCACGGCCTCGGCCACCGGTGCAGGGAATCGCGCGACGATATCCTCGAGCACCTGCCGCTCCTCGGCGTTGTCGGTCTCCCGGTAGAGGTCGGCAGCCTGCCAGAGGGCCTCACGCTGCATCTGCGGCGCCGTCGAGCCCGCCGCGGCGATGCGGCGGAACTCGCTCGCCGCCCGGCCCTTGCGGCCCGATTCCATGTACACGACGGCGAGCCGCCTGGTCACCTCGTCCGCGCGCTCGCTGTCGGGATAATCGCGGCGGAAAGTCTCCAGGACGCCCGCCGCCCGGCCCCAGGCCTGCATCGCGATCAGCACCGCGGCCGCATCGTACTCGGCCGTCTCGCGGATCTCCGCGGCGGGTACGACGGCGGCGACGCGCAGGAAGTGCCCGACTGCCGCCTCCTGCTCACCCGCATCCCGGGCGATCTCGCCCTGCCTGTAGATGGAAGAGGCGATGCGCTTGCGTATCTCCGCCACGGCTTCGGTATCCTGGGGGTTGGTGCGCGCCCGGAGTTCCAGATAAGCGCTCTCCGCCTCGGCATAGCGGCCCAGGTCGAAGCGCGAGTGGGCCATCACCCGCCAGGCGGTCTGCTCGAGCGCCGGGTCAACCGGCGGCATCTTCGCCACCACGTCGCCGGCCACCGCGATGGCCTCCTCGAAGCGGCCCTGGCCGAAGAGGTCCTCGGCCACGGTCGTAAGTACCGCACCGGTCTCCGCATGGGTTGGGAAGGTCGCCGCGTAGCGCAGTGCGCTGTCGAGGTAACGCTCGTGCCAGGCGGCGCGTGCCGGCGCGTCCAGGGACTGCTCGTGACGGCGGTAGGCCAGCAGCGCGGCGTAACCCGCTTCGGCCGCCTGGTCGTGGAAGGCATAGCCGTAGGCGGTCGCCTCGTAGGCGTCCGTGGCGGCCGGATAGTCGCCGCTCTCGAAAAAGATTTCCGCCAGCAGGAAATGGGTCTTCGCCGAGTCCTCCTCGCCGGGGAAGAAGTCGAGATACTTGCGATACCAGCGCGCCGCCCGCTGGTAGTCCGCGGTCTCGCCCTCTTCCTGGGCACGCGCATGGTAGTACTGCGCGAGGTCGGTCAGGCTGGACTTCACATAGCCCACCACGGTTCCGTGCTCGCTGCGCTGGCGCGCGGCCCACCAGGGCCTGTCCATGCCATAGCGCTCGACGAATTCTTCCTTGGCCTCCAGCACGAGGGTCGGGAAACCGCCCGCCCGATAGGCCTCGACCACCCGCATCAGCAGGTGGGGCGCGCGACCATGCAGGGCGTCGCGTTCGACAAAAGCCCGGTACGTGGCCGCGGCATCGTCATAGCGCTCCTTCTCCAGATAGAGGTCGCCCAGATTCTCGTAGATCGCGTAGGTGAAATTGGGCGCCTCGTGATCGTCCAGGTAGGCATCGATGCTCGTCGCACCCCCCATATACGAGAACGTGATGGAAAGGACGCGGAAAGTGTCGGCCACCAGCTCGCGTTCGGCGCGGCTCAGCCCCTCCAGCATGGCCTCCCGGTCCACCGCGCCGGGCGCGATCTTCAAATTCAGCAGGGCGAAGAACGGCTCGAGGCTCTCCTCGTGCAGCGCCAGCTTGAAACGGCTCCAGCCGAGCTTGTACACGGCCTGCTGGTAGAACCCGGTGTCGGTACCGCCCTCCGCCAGGATTCGATAGGCCTCCTCGGCTTCGGCATAGCGTTTCAGCGAGAACAGCATCTCGCCGCGGCGGAACTGGGCCTCGTGGAAATGCACCGTGTCAGGCCACGCGGTTGCCAGTTCGTCCAGCACCCCCAGGGCCTCCTCCTGGCGCCCGGCGCTCTCGTAGGCCCGCGCCAGCTGGTAGAGCACCAGGTCGTTGCGGGCGTAATCGGGATAGGTCTCGAGCAACTTGCCGTAGAGCTCGATGGCATTGTCGTAGCCCAGGCGCTCGATGGTTTCGGCATTGGCGACCAGTTCGGCGGCCTCGGTGGCCTCCAGCTCGAGATCGGCCAGCCGGCGCATGGCCTCTGCCTTCAGGGGGTCGTCGTCGGCGAGTTCGAGGAACCGCCGGTAATTTTCCCGCGCCAGACGATTGCTGCCCGGGATAGGGCCGGCAGGCTCCACCTCGACGCGCTGCTTCTCGAGGCTGCCGATGGTCTCCTCGCCTGACGGCTCGTCGCCACCGAACGGCCACAGCCAGCTCAGCGCGATCAGGCTGATGGCGGCGCCGTTCACGGTGCCTCCCTCAGCTGGGCGGCACGATCGTAGATGGAGGCGAGTGCGAAACGCGCCTGCACCGTGTAGGTGGCCATGCGGCTCTTCTGCGCTTCCAGCTCGCGCACGGAGATACGCCGCAGGTAGGCCTCCTGACGATCTGCAAGATCGGCCAGGCGGGCGAGCATATCCTCGAGGCGGGGAGACAGGCTTTCGATGCGGGACTGGAAATCCGCGAGGGTCTGCGGACCGTCGACCCGGGCCTGCTCGACGTTCTGCCGCGAACGCAGGCCTTCCGCGAGCGCTCGCTCCAGGTCGCGCAGGTTCTTGCGCTGACGCCAGACGCGGGCCTTGAAATGCTTATCCAGGTCCCAGGCCAGCACCCCGCGCATCAGCCGGAGTCTGGCCGCGGCGTCCTCAGCCTCCGGCAGGTCCGCCGCCAGCGCCGGGTTGGCGGACAGGGTCCGCACCTCCGCCGAGAGGCTGTGTTCCCGTGGCGTCGCCAGGGCCAGCGTGTCGCGTTCCTGGACGATGCGGTTCAGGCGGGACTCGAGCTCCCGACGGTGCTGATCGATCGCCTCCAGGTCGGCGTCCGCGAGCGCCTGTTCCACCCGGGGCAGCCGGCTGGCATAGGCGATTCGGCGGGTCTCCAGCATGTGGCTGAACACGCCGACACTGTCCCGCCAGTCCAGCAGGTTGCGCTGCAGGAACCGGAGGTCACGGTAGTTTTTCAGCGCCTCCTGGAACTCGTGACTCGCCAGGAGATGCAGCAGGTAGCGGTTCTCGGTGGTCGCCGGCAATTCGTCGAGCTGCCAGTACCAGCCCATCTGGTCACCGGGGTCGGCGGCCAGCAGCGTGTCGATCATCTCGCCCCGCCGGATGCGCTCTATGGCGCCGTCGATACGAGACGACTCGGTCTCGAACGCCTCGATGGCCCCCAGGTAATGCTCCGCGGCCTGGCCATTCGCGCCCAGCCGGCCATAGGCGTAGGGCACGGCCAGCAGCGACTCCTGCACGGCCGGATCCAGCAGGTCCCGGGAACGCAGCTCCCGCCACGGCACCAGCGCGCGCTCGAATTCCGCGCTCGCTGAATCGGCCCAACCGGTGCCCAGCAATGCCTTGTTGGAGAACGGGCCCTGCAGGCGCACGCGCTCCAGCACGGGCCGCGACGCCTCGTGGCGCTCGTCCTGCAGATAGCTGTAGCCCAGCGCTACATTCGCCTTGTCCCGGAGACTCCTCAGCTCCTCGCTGTCGGCCGACAGGCGCCCGACCTTGTCGAGCAGTTCCGCCCCTGCCTCCAGCTGACCGTTTCGGACCAGCGCCACGCCCAGGTTGAAACGGGCGTAGGCGAGCCAGTCGCCGCGACCACGCCAGTCCGACAGGTCGTCGATGGCTTCCTGATAGCGCTCCTGGCCCATCAGTACCTGGGCGGCGAGCATGCGGCGCTCGGCTTCCAGCTCGTCCGGCAGCGCGTCACGGATCTCCGCCAGCGCCAGTTCGGCGTCCCGGTGGTAGCCCCGCTGGAAGCGGATCTTCGCGAGGAAAAACCAGGTCCGGTCACGGATCGACGGATCGGTGCTGTCCGCCAGCAGGCGCTCGAAGATGAGCGACGCCTCCTCATGCTGACCGTAGGAGAGGTAGAGCCCGCCGCGCAGCAGCTCGGCCTCCGCGGCGTGATCCGCCACCAGCCCGCGTTCCTCCGCAGCGGTCAGATTGACCAGCGCGGTGAAGTAGTCCCGCTGATAGAAATGGAAAAGGACCTCGCCGTAATGCGGGTCCTCCACGGTGACCGGGCCCTGCTCTGCGACGGCAGCCGCCGGCAGCAACAGGGCCGCCAGGGCGGCCAGGAATTTTCGCCCGGCCACCAAATCCCTACTCCCACTCTGTGACGACGAACTCGGGCTGTTGCTTGTGCTTGCGGTCCGAGATCTTGAGTTCCATATATTTGGCGCCGATGCCTTTCTCGAACACCAGATCCGCCCCGCGCCGGTAGTCCCGGCCGTGGGGACCCTTGCCGCTGAACAAGGCCACCAGCTCGTGCTCGCCCACCTTCAGATTGCCCACGTGTATGCGGTGTACGCCGCCCCGGCGCAATGCCTCGGCCTCGCGCTCGGTATAAAGATAATTGGCGACCTCCTTGCCGTTCACCTCCAGGCTCACCGACTCCACGTCGAAGAAGGTGCCGACGTCGAGGGAGACGAACATCGCGACCTGGGAGTTGGCGGGGAACAGGAGGTCTTCCTCCAGCAGGAAGAGTTCCCGGTTGAGGTCCAGCACCTCCTTCTTCAGCGACTGGACCTGCTGATCGAGGCTGCGGAATTCCTGCTCGTCGCCGGTGTCGGCGGCGTCGGCGGAGAGCACGTGGGCGTTGATCCCGGTGATCACCAGCAGCAACAGGGGAAAAAGCAATCGTCTCACTGTCCTGACTCCGGGCGCCGTGGCGCCTGTTCGCGACCGGTTCCGTCCGCCGTCATTCGCGCAGCAGCGTGCGGACCTGGTCCAGGTAGTACTCTTCGTAGCCGGGCTTGTAGCCATAGTGCGTGTAGCGGACTACGCCTTCGCGGTCGAGGATCACGGTGACCGGCATCGCCTCCACCCGGTACAGCTCGCTCACCTGTTTGCGGTCGTCGAACAGCACGGGGAAGCTGATGCCGAGCTCCTCGGCCATTTCCATGGCACGGCGCGGGTCGTCGTCGATGTTCACGCCGAGCAGCTGGAAACCTACCCGCTCGTAGCGATCGTAGAGTGCGTCGAGCAGCGGCATCTCCTGGCGGCACGGTCCGCACCAGGTGGCCCAGAAATTGATCATCACGACCTCGCCCCGGTACTCCGAGAGGCGCAGGTTCTCGCCGTTCAGGGTCGTCAGGGCGAAGTCGGGCGCCTGCTGACCGTCGAGCGCGCCCTTGCTCGCCAGCACCGGCGAGGCCGGCGCGGTCACGATCACCACGAGCAGCAGGGCTGCCAAAGATCTCCTCATCTCCATCTCGAACTCCTCACTGATTGCTCGGGCGAAGAGCCCGTCGGCGACCGGACATAATGGTCGCAGTGCTTGCACGTAAGCGGCCGTGATGCCTGTCACAGTACCGCGAGGCCTGCGCCGGAACGGCTAACGGGCACGGGTGTGACGGGCAGCGACGGCCGCCGTAGGGAGTTCTAGCAAATGGCGTGCCAGTTGCTGCGGGGTGCCGATTATCAGGGACTTAGCGGCGGGGCGGTGTGCGGTAGCAGGCGCCGCTGTCGGCCGCAGCGGACAGGCCCGGATAATGCCCGGGTAAGGCGCTGAAAATTATCGTCTTTTCCTGTCGCCGAATGGCGACGCCCGTGTCACCCCGGCGGGGCCAGCCCGGCCGTGTAGTGCATGCGCCCGCCGGCATCGATGACGATGGCCTCGTAGCCCGGCAGCTCACCGATGAGGGCGAGGCCGCGATCGACGCCGAGCACGAACACCGAGGTGGAGAGGGCATCCGTAAGCACACCGTCCGGGCCCACGACGGTCGCGCTGTAGACGCCCCGCGCCGGCTCGCCGGTGTCCGGCGAGAGGATGTGGTGGTAGCGAACGCCGCCCTCCTCGAAATAGCGCTCGTAGTCGCCGGACGTGGAGATGGCCTCGTCCACCAGCGGCAGGCGCACGGCGACGCCCTCTTCGGAGCGGGGGTCGCGCACGCCCACCACCCAGGGCTCACCGCCCCGGTCGCCGAGCAATCGCGAGTCACCGCCCGCCGTAACGATCGCACGACGGTAGCCTGCCTCGGCGAGCACTGCCACCGCGCGCTCCACGGCATAGCCCTTGGCAATTCCGCCGAGGTTGATCCTGACGCCCGCGCGCTCGAAGCGGATGGCATGGTCCTCCGGCACCAGCGTGATCAGGCGATAATCAAGGCGTCCGATCTCTTCCTGGATGGTCCCGGCATCGGGCCGCCTGCCGGCACGATAGTCGTAATGCTGGCCGACGCTGTCGTAGGTGATGTCGAAAGCGCCGTCGGTCAGGCGGGATACCCTGAGCGCCGTCTCGACCAGCCCATAGAGTTCCTCGCCGGCCGGCACGGCCCGCCGGGCCGCATCCCGATTGATCTCGGAGATGCGGCTGTCCTTGATGTAGGTGCTCATGAGCTGCTCGATGCGGTCGATCTCGGCAATCGCCGCAGCGACGGCCTCTGCGGCAGCCCGCCGCGGCGACTCGCCCTGCTCGTGCCAGAGCCGGACACTCACGCGCGTGCCCATCATCGTCTCGCTGCGGTCGAGCCAGGCCGCCGCGGCCGGCTGGGCGAACGCAAGGCAGGCCAGCAGACACCAAAGCGCTGGTCCTGCCGCGCCGCGATGGGTATGCTCGGGCCCCGGGACTGCTGCTGCGGAGAGCCCGCCCATGTCTGGATTCCTCATATTCCTCGGCCTGATCGTCGTTGTTGCCGTCTTCGGCATCGGCATCTACAACCGGCTGGTCAACTCGCGCAACCGGGTCAAGAATGCCTTCGCCCAGATCGACGTCCAGCTCACGCGCCGTTACGACCTGATACCGAACCTCGTCGAGTCGGTGAAAGGGTACATGAAACACGAGCGCGAGACCCTGGAGGCCGTCATCAGTGCCCGCAACGCCGCCGCCTCCGGGCTGAGCGCAGCGAAGGCCGATCCCGCCAATGCCGACGCCATCAAGCAACTGGCGGCCGCGGAAGCGACGCTCGGCGGCGCACTCGGTCGGCTGTTCGCCCTCGCCGAAGCCTATCCGGACCTGAAAGCCAACGAGAACATGCTGCGCTTCCAGGAAGAACTCGCCAGCACCGAAAATAAAGTGGCCTTCGCCCGCCAGGCGTTCAACGATGCAGTTCTCACCTACAACAACACCCGCGAGAACTTCCCGAACAACATCGTCGCCGGCATGTTCCGCTTCGAGCCGGCCTCCTTTCTGGACATCGAGACCGAGGAGAAGCGCACGGTGCCGGAGGTCTCGTTCACCTGATGAGCGGGAGCGGCACGGCCCGCTGAGCATCCGCCGTGAACTTCTTCGAGGCCCAGGACCGCAGCCGGCGCACCAGCCGCTGGCTCGTGGCGGCCTTTCTGCTGGCGACCACGGCCATCATCGCGGCGGTTACCCTGATCGTAGCGGCGGCACTCGCCCTGCTGCAGCCCGACACCGCCGCCGGCCTGCTCAACGGAGGACAGCTCTCCGCGAACGCCGGCCTGCTCGGTACCGTCGCGCTCGCCACGGCGGGCGTGATCGGGCTGGCGAGCCTGTACCGCACGGCACGACTCTCCGACGGCGGCGGACAGGTGGCACGCGAGCTCGGCGCGACGCCGGTGCCCACCGACGTGCAGGACCCACTCAGGCTGCGCCTTCGCAACGTAGTGGAGGAGATGGCGATCGCCTCCGGCGTTCCGGTGCCCGAGATCTACGTCCTCGAGGAGGAACCGGGCATCAATGCATTCGCCGCCGGCTTCAACCCGGGCGATGCGGCCATCGCCGTCACCCGCGGGACCCTCGAGACGCTGGACCGGGACGAGCTGCAGGGCGTGATTGCCCACGAATTCAGCCATGTCCTGAACGGCGACATGCGTCTGAACATCCGCCTGATGGGACTGCTGTTCGGCATCCTCGCCATCGCGCTGGCCGGCCGCATGGTGCTGCGCGGGACACGTCACGTGCGGCTCAGCGGGCGTTCCGGGCGGGGCGGGGCGCCGGTCGTGCTCCTCATCGGCGTGGGGCTGTTCCTGATCGGCTCCATCGGCGTGCTGTTCGCCCGTCTCATCAAGGCCGGCGTCTCACGGCAACGGGAATATCTGGCGGATGCCTCCGCGGTGCAGTTCACCCGCCAGACCCGGGGCATCGCGGGAGCACTGAAGAAGATCGCCGCCGCCAGCGCCGGATCGCGCTTCCGGGCCGCCGATCCCGAAGAGGTGAGCCACATGCTGTTCGCCTTCGGCGGCCGGTCGTTCACGCGCCTGATGGCCACCCATCCGCCCCTCGACAAGCGCATCCTCGCGCTCGATCCTTCCTTCGATCCGGACAGCCTGGCCGACATCGCCGCAGGCGGGCAGACCGCCGCCGAGGAAGGCCGGGTAGCCGGTCTCGCGGCGGGCGCGGCCGGCGGCAGCGAGATAGCCCTGGATGCCGAGCGCATCACGGCGAGCATCGGCAATCCGGGCGACGAGCAGGTGGCGTTCGCCGGACGCCTGCGGCGCACGATCCCGGAAGAGGTACATCATGCGGCACACTGCCGTGACGGCGCCGTGCTGCTCACACTGGCGCTGGTCCTGCATGCGGAACCGGCGGCCAGGCAGCGCCAGGTGGCGTTGCTGCAGAGCCGTATCGGCGAGGCCCGCACGCGGCGTGTCGAGCAGCTCCATGGGGACTGCGCCGCTCTCGGCCCGCTGTACCGACTGCCGCTGCTGGAGCTCGCCTTCCCGGCCCTGAAGGACCGGCCCCAGGCTCAGCTCGCCTTTCTCGTTGACCTCAGCGAGGAACTGACCACTCTCGACGGCGCCCTGGACTTCTACGAATACTGTTTCACCCGCACGCTGCGGGGGCACCTGTCCGAGGCACTCGCACCCCGTGCCGAGGCCCGGCGGGAGGGCACCGGTATCGGCCGCCGGGCCGCCCGCGCCGCCGTGCACCGGCTGCTCACTACCCTGGCGGCGCACGGCGCACGCAGCGAGGAGGCGAGCCGCCGCGCCTACGAAGCCGGCATCGAAACGCTGGACGGCGACTGGCCGCCCTATCACCCGCTGGCCGACTGGCAGCGGGAACTGGACGCGTCCCTGCAGATTCTGCGCCACCTCTCCGGTCGGGCCCGGCGCCGTTTGGTGGTGGCGCTGATCGGGGTGATCCGGCACGACCGGCGCACCACCCTGGCCGAAGCGGAACTCCTGCGTGCCGTCTGCGCCATGCTGGATTGCCCGCTGCCACCGCTCGCGGCAGAGGTGGCGGAGCACTGAGGCGCGGTGGATCGTCGCGCGTCGAAATCGCGTATCATTCGCGTTAAATAGGCATTTCAATCGACACGGGAAAGCCTGGCCGCCGCCATCTGCAGGAAGCCGCCGGCAGAGAACCCGAACAGCAATCAAGCGAGCGATGCAATGAAAACCCTGATGACCGCCTGGGTATGCGCCGCCGTCCTCCTGGCCGGCGTGGCCCGCGCCGAGACGCCGGAAGAACAGCGCCTCGTCAACGCGACCGAAGTCCTGGAGCAGCTGGCCGACATCCCGGAGGACGGCATACCGCCGGCATTGCTCGGCAGCGCCTACGGCGTGGCCGTCATCCCGGACGTGCTGAAGGTCGGATTCGTCATCGGCGCCCGACGGGGCAAGGGTGTCCTGGTCGTGCGCCAGCCCGACGGCCAGTGGAGTCAGCCGAGTTTCATCTCTGTCACCGGCGGCAGCGTCGGCTGGCAGGCGGGCGCGCAGTCCTCGGACCTGATCCTGGTCTTCAAGAACCGCCGCGGCGTCGAGGGGATCACCGGCGGCAAGCTGACCCTGGGCGCAGACGCCTCGGTGGCGGCCGGGCCGGTGGGCCGCTATACCTCTGCCAGCACCGACGTCCGCCTGCGCTCGGAAGTCTATTCCTATTCGCGCACCCGCGGGCTGTTCCTGGGCGTGGCCATCGACGGCGCCGCGCTCAGTATCGACGAGTCCGCCAACGCCGCTTTCTACGCGACACCGGGCGTGACCGCGGACGCGATTTTCGCAGCCGACGCTGTCACCGCCCCCGTGCAGGCGCGGCGCTTCGTCGCGACCCTCACGCGCCTGACGCCCGAGGACGGCACGGCGCTGCCGCCACCCGCACAGGAGGCGAAGCGTGAGGGCGGATCGACGCCCGACCGGGACGGTCCCGAGCCCGAAGTGCGCACTTACGGCATCGGTGACGGTGGCGACGAGCCGCCGCCCAGCGAGGACGAGGAGGAGGAGCAGGAGGAGACCTTCGAGCCCGTACAGCCCGAGTAAACTCCGGCGATACAGGCCTGGATAACGTCAGCCGTCCCCGGACTGATCGTTCCCAGCGCCCGGGTCGGTGCCGGGCGTCTCCGCTGCCGTTCCGGCGGGCTCCCCGGCCGCCGTCTCGCCGCCGGGCGCGCCGGCGCCGCCCTCGACGCCGCCCTCGACCAGTTGTCTCAGGAGTTCCGCCTCCTCGGCCCGGCGCTCGGCTTCCTTGGCACGCCGACGAGCCTCGTCGGCCGCCTGCTGTAACGCCCTCAGCTCCTCCAGCTTGCGCTGTGACTGGGCCTCCAGTTTGCGCAGCCGCTCTTCCTCCTCGGCCACCGAGATGCGCTGCGCCGCCTCCCGGGCATTCCGGCATTCGGGGTCGCGCAGCGTACGGGTACGGTCGGCATTGCAGCGGGCCAGCGTCGCTTCGAGAGCGATGGGATCGTCGAGGAAGTCGGCCGTCGTCCGGGGCGGCGGCTCGGGCACACAGGCCGCCACCGCCAGGGCGGCGAAGGGGAACAGGACTCGGAAGAGACGCGGCTTCACTGGATTACGGATCCCGACCCGACAGCACAAGACGAAAAAAATACTACCATGCTCCGCGGGCCGGTCCCGTGACGCAGGTCCGGCCCCTGCCATGACCTGACACCGTCGGTTAACATGGTTACCGATCGCGACAGCGCCCCGGCAAGGGGGGCCTTGCCGGGGAGTGCCATGGCGGAGTCTGCTCGAAGCCAGTTCGGTCTGCTGCGGGAACGCCGGTTCCTGCCGTTCTTCGTCACCCAGTTCCTCGGCGCACTGAACGACAACGTACTGCGCAACGGGCTGATATTCCTGTTCACCTTCCATGCAGTGAGCGTCGCCGGCCTGGCGCCCTCGCTGGCCGTCAACCTGAGCGCCGCGCTGTTCATCCTGCCGTTCTTCCTGTTCTCCGCCCTCGCCGGGCAGCTCGCCGACAAGTATGACAAGGCACTGCTGATGCGCCGGGTGAAGCTCGCCGAGATCGGCCTGATGCTGCTGGCCGCTCTCGCCGTTACCGCCGCCCACGGCGGCGCCCTGCTAGCGCTCGTGTTCCTGATGGGACTGCAGTCCACGATGTTCGGACCGGTGAAGTACTCGATCCTGCCCCAGACTCTCACCGGGAGGGAGATCATCGGCGGCAACGCACTGGTGGAGGGCGGCACCTACATCGCCATCATCCTGGGACTCGCGATCGGCGGGCTCGCCGTCGCGGCCGGCGGCCCAGGCTCGGTACTGCTCGCCCTGTGGCTGCTTGCCTTCGCGGTAGCTGGCTACGTCGCCTCCCGCTTCATCCCGGAGGCGCCGCCACCGGAGCCGGATCTGGAGCTGCGCTGGAATCCGTTCACCGAGACGCTGCGCATCATGCGCTACGCCGGCGAGGAGCGCAGCGTGCTGCTCGCCATCCTCGGCATCTCCTGGTTCTGGAGCTTCGGTTTCGTCGCGCTCTCGCAGCTACCGATCTACGCCGCGGAAATCCTGCGTGGCGACCCCGGCGTCGCCACCGCACTGCTGGTGGCCTTCGCCGTCGGCATCGCCCTGGGCGCTCTGCTCTGCGAGCGGCTGTCAGGGCGCCGCATCGAGCTGGGTCTGGTGCCGATCGGCGCGCTCGGCCTCACCGTCTTCGCCCTCGACGTCTACCTCGCGCGCCCGACGGCCGTGGCGGGAGAACCGGCCGGCATCGTGGCCACCATCGGCCGGGAAGGCACGCTGCGCGTATTCGTCGACTTCCTGTTGCTGGGCGTATTCGGCGGATTATTCAGCGTGCCCCTGTATGCGCTGATGCAGGAGCGCAGCGTCGAGCGGCACCGCTCCAGGGTCATCGCCGCCAACAACATCATCAACGCCCTGTTCATGGTGCTGGCCGCCGGCCTGGCCCTGGCCGCTCTCGCCGCCGGCCTGACGCTGCCGGCCCTGTTCCTCGTGCTGGCCGCCGTGAATGCTCTGGTCGCGCTGTACCTGTGCGTGACGCTGCCGGAATTCCTGCTGCGCGTCTCCGCCTGGCTGCTGGTGCATGTGATGTACCGGGTGCGCACCCGGGGACTCGAACACATCCCCGAAAACGGGCCGGCGGTACTGGTCTGCAATCACGTCAGTTTCGTGGATGCACTGATCATCGGCGGGCTGGTGCGTCGTCCTGTGCGCTTCGTGATGCACCACCGCATTTTCGCGGTGCCCGTGTTGTCCTACCTGTTCCGTGCCGCCCGCGCCATCCCGATCGCCTCGCGCCACGAAAACGAGGCGCTGCTCGAGGCCGCCTACCGCAGCATCGACGACGAACTGGCCGCCGGCCACCTGATCTGTATCTTCCCCGAGGGCGCCCTGACGCCGGACGGGCGTATCGGACGATTCCGACCGGGCATCGAGCGGATTCTGGTCCGGCGACCGGTGCCGGTCGTGCCGATGGCGCTGCGAGGTCTGTGGGACAGCTGGTTCAGCCGTCGTGGCGGCCGCGCCCTGCTGAAGAGACCGCGTCGTTTCCGCGCCCGGGTGGAACTGCAGGCAGGCGCAGCCCTCACGCCCCGGCGGGTCACGGCCCGGGGGCTGGAGATGGTCGTTCGGGCCCTGCGGGGATCGGCTCGCTGAGCAGGGCCGTGCCCGCCCGCAGGCGCTCTTGCCACTGCTCCACCAGCAGGGCGGATTCGCCCTGCAGGGGCGCGACGTCCACGGCACTGAAGTCCACGTCCACCGGCCGGGGCGTGCCGTAACCGGCCAGCAACCGCACCTCGTTGCCGCGGTCGCCCGCCAGACTCATGCCGCCCCGGATGACCGTGGCCGGCAGCAGGCGGGCCGACTCCGGGAGCAACTGGAACACCGCCAGACGGTAGCGGTGCAGCCAGTGGCCGCTGCGGGCGACGAGATGATCGCCGTCAGCGCTGAACGCCAGCGCCGACGCTGCGCCGGGCAGCGGATCCGCCGCGCCCTTCAGCTGGCGATCCGACAGGTCCAGCAGCTGGAGTGCGCCCTCGGCAGTGGCGACGGCGAGGATGCCGCCGTCCCGGGTGGGCGCCAGCGCCGTGACCGGTCCGCCGACGCCGGCCAGACGCTCCAGCCGATCGTTCTCGGCCAGCCGCCACACGCTGCCCGATGCGTCACCGAACAGGAATCCCTCGCTCCGGGGAAGGCTCTCGACCGCCGTAATGCGGGCGCCAGGCTGGCGCTCGGAGAGCAGCGTACCCTCCCGGGCATCCCAGATCCGCAGATGGGGACCGGCGATGACCACGACACGCCCGCCGTCCGCGGAGACGGCCAGCGTGCTGACCGGATGGGCGCTGGGCTGCAGCGCGATGAACTCCCTCGGCTCGCCCGCCACCGCGTCCCAGACCCGCAGGCTGCCGTCCACGGCGGCGCTGGCCAGCACGCCGCCGTCCCGGCTGAAAGCGGCGCAGCACACGGCGCCGGCATGGCCGAAGTAATCGACTCGTTCTGCAGCCGAGCCATCGGCACGGCCATTGCTATTGCCATGACCGACCGCCTGCAGCCGCAGGCTGCCGTCCCGGGTACCGATCGCCATCGTCCGGCCGTCCGGAGACAGGGCGACGGTCGCCACACCGCCCGCCGCCCCGTGGCCGACGGCGTCCGGCTGTGGCGGCAGGCGCCACACGCGCACCCAGCCCCCGGCCGGGCTGCCGGTGAGCGCGAGCCGATCCACATCCCGGTGGGCAGCCCAGACCGGCTGCCCACTCTCGAAACCGCCTCTCAGCAGTGGACTGGCGAGGCTCTCCAGATTCTCGCCCAGGAGACGGAAGCCGGATGCGGCCGATCCCACCAGCAGGCGATCGCCGGTCTGGCCGAAACTGACGCGCCAGGGCCCCGGCGCCGGGAAGCTGCGCACGCGTCCCGCGCCATCGTCGCCGGCACGCCACAGCATGAGACCGCCGCCGGCGAGTTGCACGGCCAGGCGAGCGCCGCGGGCATCGAAAGCAAGCGCGGCAGGCTGGCCGGGCGGGTCCAGCTCCGCGGCGGGCTGTTCGTCGCCGAAACGCCAGATACGCACGGCGCGATCCGGATCGGCGACGGCCACCAGGCGGCCGCCGGGCGCGATCGCGATGGTGCCGTGGTCCACGCCGCCCGCAGCGGCCCCCAGCTGCCGGCCTTCGATGAGATCAAAGGCCTCCACGGCGCGTTCCGGACCGGAGCCCACCAGCGCGAGCATCTCTCCATCGGGCGAGAGGGCGCTCAGCGTCGCTTCGCGCCCGACCCCCGGTAACTCGACCGGATCCCCCGTTGAAAGGGTCCACGCCTCGATGCCGGCAGCACCGTGCACGAGGACGACCCGCTGATCGAGCACGAAGCCGATGATGCGGTCCTCGCGAGTGATCGGCAGCGTGGACACGGGACTGAGCGAGGCCAGGTCCCAGACCCGGGCGGCTGCATCGCCAGGCGGCGGCACGGCGATGGCGTAGCGCCCGGCCGGGCCGAGGAACAGCACCGATTCGGCTTCCGGTATCGGGTCCTCCAGCGCCAGCGGCGGCCCGGACGGCGATCCGTCAGCGCGCACGTCGCCGAAATCGAGACTCCATCCCGCCAGCGCGCCCGTGACGCCCGGCACCCGATCGGCTACGGAGAGCGTCCAGGTGCCGCCCCGCGGCTCGTCCGCCAGCGGCGCAAGGACGCCATCCTTCTCCGCGGTGAAACGGTGGCGCAGCGCAGAGGCGCCGGCGAGACCTGGCTGCCAGGTCACACTCCGGCCCGAGGGCGCCGTCAGCGTGATGCTGAGATCAAACGGACGATCGTGATCGAGCTGGGCCTCCAGGACGAGGCCCGCCCCGGCCCTGCCCTCGGCCCGCACCTGGCGGCGGCTGACCGCGGGCAGGAAGGCGAGCGCGGTGGCATCCCAGGCTGGCTCGGCCACCGGCGGCTGGCGGTCGATGCGCCACGCGTGCACGGTGTTGCCACGCACGGCGATCAGCCTGCGCCCATCCCGGTCGAGCACCGCCTGATCGAAACCCCGGGGCACGCGCAGGGTCGCGGCCAGCAGGTCGTAGTCGCTGCCGATGAGTGCGGCTGCGCGCCGCCGCCGCTCCACGGTGGGCTCCACCAGCGATCGGAGGCGGGCCAGCAGGGCGGCGTCCCGCTCGTGGCGGAACTCGGCCGCCAGCGCCCTGCGATCCCAGAATTCGGCAACCAGCTGATCGGCCAAGGGCTCGGCGTCGGGCAGGGTCCGCAGCAACTCGTCGGCCGCCTCCACGGCCGTGACGTCCGTGGCGCCCCGGCTCAGGCGGGTGAGATAGTCCAGGAACATGCGCTCCGCACTGGCACCGTGGCCCGGCAGCCGCGACAGCGTCTCCCACGCCTGTCGGGCCTCCGGCAGGCTCGCGCCGGCCGAGGTCAGGACGGCGGTCCACGGCCGCGGCAGATACTGGGTGTACCAGATCGGGATCAGGATCGTTAGCAGCACGGCGGCCGCCACCGCACAGATGCGCCGCCAGCGGAAGGGCAGCTGCTCATTGGCCCAGCGCGCAGTGAATACCTGGTGATAGAGGCGGTTGCGCACGGCCAGCGTGCCGCCCCGGGTGGGCACCAGGAGTCCCTCGGCGATCAGACGCCGCTGGGCCGGCGACTCCGGGTCCAGGATGACCCTGCCGCCCTTGCGCACGCGGCCGTAGATCGCAAGTATCTCGTCGTGCTCCTTGCGCGGTTCCGTCAGCGCGTTGTGCAGGAAGCTCAGGTGGGGCTCGTTGCGCAGCGCCGAGGGATTCAGGTAAAGCCGGTAGACGAGCGCGTCGACGACGAACGCCGGGTCTTCCAGGTCGGTGTCCCGCATCTTCGCGCGGGCGACGGCCCGGGCCAGTTTCTGGGTGAGATAGGGCTGACCGTTGGTCCAGAAATGGATCCGCTCCAGCGCCTCCCTCGCCCGCGGCGGCGGCAATCCGAGCGCCGGGCCGAACACGTCCAGCTGATGCAGGCGGAAGTCGCGCAGCACCACCGGCTGGGCGACGGCGAAAGGCGAGTATTCCGCATCCGCATCGAAGCCTGCCGGCACGCTGACTCCCAGCATGACAAAATTCAGGCTGGACAGCGCAGGCTCGGCAGCACGGGCATTGTGAGCCGACCGGATACTCGCCAGCAGCTGCTCGACACCGGGAAAGTTGTCGAGGCACTGCAACTCGTCGATGAAGATAGTGACCGGTCCGTTCGTGCTCTCCAGTATCAGGTCCCAGTAGAGCTCGGTGAGCCGCTGCCGGTTGGTCAGCACCGCCTTGTCCTGCCACCATTCCTGCAAATCCACCTTGAGCCTGAGCTGGCGGATCAGGCGGAAGGCGAAACTGTAGAACCAGCGCCCCAGGTCGTCGGGTCGCTCCCGTGCCCCCACCTGGGTGAGATCGACGACCGCGACGTGGCGGCCCTCGCCGCGCAGCTCCTCGGCGAGCCGGGCCATCAGACTCGACTTGCCCATCTGGCGCGGCGCCATGACCTGGACGTATTCGCCCGCACGCACCAGCCGGCCGAGTTCACGGTCGGCGGCCCGGCGCACATAGCAGCCGCGGCCCGGCTGCACGGGTCCGCCGGCGACGAAGAAGCCGTCCGGATCCCCGCGACCCTCCTGTTTTTTCTTGCCCGGCTGGCTCATGGCACCCCGGCGGTTATCATGCGTCCAGTGGCCCGTCGAGGGGACGGGCCGGAGCGGGCCATTCTGGCCAAAACCCGGCGCGGGCGCTATCCCGCCGGAGGCTCATGGCGGCCACAGACCGATGGAAAGCACGGAACTGTTGAAGAGCGACACCTTCGGGCGCGTCCTGCGCGTGCGCGACGAGGCCGGCCGCAGCTGCATCCGGCGTGAAGTCGGCGCCGCGCCTGCCTGGTCGCGCTGGCTGGCGCGCCGGCTCGCTCATCGCGAGGCCCGGGCGCTGGCCGTGCTGGCAGCGGTGCCCGGCGTACCCGCCGTGCTGCGCACGGGAGCCTGGGGCCTGGATCGGGAATGGCTCGCCGGCCGCCCCATGCACGAGGCGCGGCCGCGGCATGCGCGTTACTTCCGCGAGGCTTTCCGGCTGCTGCGGCAGCTGCACCGCGCCGGCGTCGCCCACAACGACCTGGCCAAGGAGCCGAACTGGCTGGTGGACGACGACGGGATGCCGGCGCTCGTTGACTTCCAGCTGGCCTCCGTCAGCCGCCGGCGCGGCCCCCTGTTCCGGCTGCTGGCCCGGGAGGACCTTCGCCATTTCCTGAAGCATAAGCGCACCTACCGACCGGAGGCACTGACCGCCCGCGAGCGGCGCATCCTCGCCGCGCCGGCCTGGACCTCCCGAATCTGGATGGCCTCCGGCAAGCGCCTCTATCTGCTGGTCACCCGCCGCTGGCTGGGCTGGGCCGATCGGGAGGGCGCCGGCGACCGCGCGCCCGGCCAGGACGGACGGCAGTGAGGCAGTCGAACCGTTATAATCCGGCCTCCCCGTCAGCTGCGAGCCGTCATGGATTACGCCCACCGCCATAATCTGGTCGACAAGGAACAGGCCGGGCAGGATCGTCCCTGGGGCATCCGGGTAACGCTGCCGCCTTGCGACCCGTTCAATAATCTGGTCGATGCGGACTGGGAGAAGTACCACTGGTACGCCACGGAGCGCGAGCGGGACGAGGCCCTCGAACGCATGCGCACCCGCCACGGCTACTACCGCATCGGTGACGAGGTGAGCCTCATCTTCGAGAAGGCCGGAAAGCAAAGCTGATGCGGCTGCGCGCCGGACAAGGTGCCCGCCTCGCATCGGCGCTCCTGCCGATCGCGGCACTGTGGGCGGGCACCGGACCGGCCGCCGCAGCGCAGGCGACGGCGGTGGAGCCGATACAGGAAATCGTGGTCACTGCCACCCGCAGGGATCAGCCGCTTATCACGGCAACCGGCAATGCCGCGCGGATCGAAGGCGAGGCCATCCAGGCGCTGGGGCATCACCACGTGCACGAACTCATGCTCGAGATGCCGGGCACCTGGATCAGCCGCGGCAGCGGCCAGGAGCACCTGACCGCCATCCGCTCGCCCGTCCTGACCGGCGCGGGTTCCTGTGGCGCGTTCCTGTTTCTCGAGGACGGACTGCCCATCCGCCCCACCGGCTTCTGCAACGTCAATCAGCTCTTCGAGGTGAACACGGAGCAGGCCAGCGCCGTGGAAGTGGTACGCGGGCCGGGCAGTGCCTTCTACGGCTCCAACGCACTGCACGGACTGGTGAACGTCATCACGCCGGACCCGCGCAGCGACCGGCCCCGGGGCATAGGCGTGGAGGCAGGGCCCAACGACTACCTGCGGGGCGCGGCGCGCTGGGCCGGCGGCAACAGCGCGCCCTGGGTGCTGCGTCTGCACGGCGAGGAGGACGGCGGCTTCCGTGAGGATTCCGGCTACGGTCAGGGCAAGCTGAACCTGAACCTGGTCACGCCCGTCGCCGGTCGCGATGTCCGCTGGTCCTTCGCCGCGACCCATCTGGAACAGGAGACCGCCGGGTTCATCCTCGGCGAGGACGCGTACCAGGACCCGGACATCAACCGGACCAACTCCAATCCCGAGGCGTTCCGCGATGCGCACGCGCAGCGACTCAGCGCCCGCTGGACCGCCTTCAGCCGAGACGAAGTAGAACTCGATCTCACCGCCTACGCGCGCCGCTCGGACATGGATTTCCTGCAGCACTTCCTGCCGGGTCAGCCCCTGGAGGAGAACGGACAGGTGAGCGCCGGCATGAACGGCGTGCTCGATTTCACCGGAGGGGGCCTGGCGCTGCTCGCCGGCGTCGACGTGGAGTGGTCAGACGGCTACCTGCGCCAGACCCAGGACGGCCCGGTCGCCGACGGCTCGCCCTTCCTGGTAGAGACCCGGCCGCCGGGCAAGCAGTACGACTACGAGGTAGCGGCGTGGTCCGCGGCGCCCTTCTTACACTGGACGCCGGGCATCGGTGAGCGGCTCGCGCTGGAGCTCGGGCTGCGCCTGGAACACCTGCGCTACGACTACGACAACCGCATGCTCACGGGCAACACCCGGGACGACGGCACGCCCTGCGGCTTCGGCGGCTGCCTCTACACCCGCCCCGCCGATCGCAGCGACGATTTCACGAATCTCGCGCCGAAGCTCGGTTTCAACTATCGGCTGGACGCGGCACAGGCGCTGTTCGCCAACCTCCGCCGGGGCTTTCGCGCGCCCCAGGCCACGGAGCTCTACCGCCTGCAGAACGGCCAGCAAGTGGCCGACCTGCACAGCGAGCGAGTCGACAGCCTGGAGGTCGGCTATCGCCGCCTCGGCGAGGCCGTCAGACTGGAGCTGGTCGGCTTCCTGATGGACAAGGAGGACAGCGTGCTCAGGGACGCGGAGGGCTTCAACGTGAGCGGCGGCGCCAGCCGGCATGTCGGCGTCGAGCTGAACTTCGACTGGCTGTTCACCGACACGCTGAGCCTGTCTCTGGACGGCACCTGGACGCGCCAGACCTATCGCTTCGACCTGGTGGCCGATCGTGGCGAGACCTTCGTCTCGGGCAATCTGGTGGATACGGCGCCGCAAACGCTCGCCAACCTGAAACTGCGCTGGGAGCCGATGCCGGGCTACACGTTCACCGCCGACCTGCGCCATCAGGGCAGCTATTACCTCGACGCCGAGAACGAACATCGCTATCCGGGCCACGAACTCGTCGACCTCGGCGCCGAGCTCGACCTCACGCCGCGCCTCGGCCTGCGTGCCCGGCTGAACAACGTCACCGACCGGGAATACGCCGACCGCGCGGACTTCGCTTTCGGCAATTACCGCTATTTCCCCGGCCGCGGCCGGGAACTGTACGTGGAGCTCGCCTGGCGGCTGGCGCCGCCCCGGTAGCGGGGTAGGACTGCCGCGGCCTATCCCTCATACTACGGGCATCGTGCAACGCCGGCGGCCGCTTCCGGACGCCGCCGGACCATTGACATCCAGAACGGAGAAACCATGTCCGAACCAACTGTGACACCACCCCAGGGCGGCGAGAAAATCGTCAATGACAACGGCAACCTGCGCGTGCCGGAAAACCCCATCATCCCCTACATCGAGGGCGACGGCACCGGTCCGGATATCTGGGCCGCCGCCGTACGGGTCTTCGATGCGGCCGTCGAGAAGGCCTACGACGGCCAGCGCGAGATCCACTGGATGGAGATCTTCGCCGGTCAGAAGTCCAACGACCGTTACAACAGCTGGCTGCCGGAGAGCACGGTGGAAGCGTGTCGCGAGTATCTGGTCGCCATCAAGGGGCCGCTGACCACACCTATCGGCGGTGGCATCCGCTCCCTGAACGTAGCGCTGCGCCAGCTGCTCGATCTCTACGTCTGCCTGCGGCCGGTGCGCTGGTTCAAGGGCGTACCATCGCCCGTGCGCAACCCCGCCGACGTAGACATGGCGATCTTCCGCGAGAACACGGAGGACATCTACGCCGGCATCGAGTTCCAGGAGGGCACCGACGACAATGCCCGCTTCTTGCGCATGTTAAAGGAGAACTTCCCGGCCGAGTACAACAAGATCCGCTTCCCCGAGACCTCCGGCATCGGCATCAAGCCGATTTCCCGGGAAGGCACCGAGCGTCTGGTGCGGGCGGCGATCCAGTACGCCATCGATAACAAGCGCAAGAGCGTGACCTTCGTGCACAAGGGCAACATCATGAAGTTCACTGAGGGCGCGTTCCGCAACTGGGGTTACCGGCTGGCCGAGAGCGAGTTCGCCGACCAGACCTACACCTGGGACCAGTACGACCGCACCAAGGCCGAAAAAGGCGGTGACACGGCGAACGCGGAGCAGGAGGCGGCGCTCGCGGAGGGCCGCATCCTCATCAAGGACGCCATCGCCGACATCACCCTGCAGCAGGTGTTGACCCGGCCGGCGGAGTTCGACGTGATCGCCACCATGAACCTGAACGGCGACTATCTCTCAGACGCGCTGGCCGCCCAGGTCGGAGGCATCGGCATCGCGCCGGGCGGCAACATCAACTACGAGACCGGCCACGCCGTATTCGAGGCCACCCACGGCACCGCGCCTAAATATGCGGGCCAGGACAAGGTCAATCCGGGCTCGCTGATCCTGTCCGGCGAGATGATGCTGCGCCATCTCGGCTGGGAGGAAGCCGCCGACAAGATCATTCAGGCCATGGATGCGACCATCGCATCCAAGACGGTGACCTACGATTTCGCCCGCCTGAAGGACGGGGCCACCGAGGTGAAGTGCAGCGAGTTCGCCACCGCAATGATCGGCAACATGTAAGCTGGCGGCTACCGTTTATCTTGAGCGCCGGTAACAACGCCTCCACGATGGCCGCCGACCACGCGGAATTCATCGTCGAGGCGTTCCTCCATTACAACCGGGAATTCCGACGCATCACGCAGCGTGCCCGCGGCCGTTTCGAGCGGCGGCAGTGGGCGGCCGGGCAGCAGGACGCAGCCGAGCGCATCGACCTCTACGACAAGATCGTCAACGCTACCGTCATCGAGCTGAAGGGACGTCTCGGTGACCGGGCACAGGACCGGGCGCTGTGGGCGGCCATCAAGAAGCACTACGCCCGGCTGATCCTCCAGTACCCGGATTCGGAGTTCTTCAAGACCTTCTTCAGCTCCACCACCCGGCGCATCTTTGCCACGATCGGGGTTGACCCGGCCGTGGAGTTCATCGCCCTGGACGTCGAGCCGACGGAGCACATGCCGGACCGCGTACAGCGCCGCGTCTACAACAACCGCGGGGCGCTGGACTTCGTCTTCGACGAGGTCCTGTCCGACTTCAGTTTCTCGGTGCCGTTCCGCGACCGGGAGCGAACCATCAACTACATCACACTGGAGGTGAACGCATTCCGTGAGTCGCACGGAGCCGATGCGTGCATCCGCCGTATCGAACTGCTCGATCCCATCTTCTATCAGGGCACGCGGGCCTATCTGGTCGGGCGGATAAAGGGTAATGGCTGGTGGTCGCCGCTGGTTATCGCGCTGAAGAACACCGAAGAGGGCATCTACGCCGACGCGGTGATTCTGTCGGAAAACGACGTCAGCATGCTGTTCGGATTCACGCGCAGCTACTTCCACGTCGACCTGGAGGTGGTCGGCGCGACCGTTGCCATGCTGAAGGCCATGATGCCGAGAAAGCCGATCGCCGAGATCTACACGGTGCTGGGCCGGGCGAAGCAGGGCAAGACCGAACGCTATCGCAGCTTCTTCCGCCACCTCGAGCAATCGGACGACCTGTTCATAAGGGCCCGCGGCGACAAGGGCATGGTCATGGAGGTATTCACGCTGCCCTCCGACGACATCGTTTTCAAGGTGATCAAGGACCGCTTCGCCTTCCCGAAGACGACGGTGCGCAAGGACGTGCTGGAGAAATACCAGCTCGTGTTCAAGCACGACCGGGCCGGACGGCTGGTGGACGCTCAGGAATTCCGCCGGCTGGAGTTCGGCAAACATCGCTTCGAGGAGTCGCTGCTGGAGGATCTGCTGACCGGCTGCGCAGATACCTGCCGGATCGAGGACGACGACCTGATCGTGGAGCATGCCTACATCGAGCGCCGGCTTACGCCGCTGAATCTCTACGTGCAGGAGGCGCAGGACGACGACGCACTGCGGGCGGTTATCGACTACGGCCAGGCCATCCGCGATCTAGCCTTCAGCAATATTTTCGCCGGCGACCTGCTACTGAAGAACTTCGGCGTCACCCGCCACGGCCGGGTAATCTTCTACGATTACGACGAGCTGTGCCTGGTCACCGAGGCCAATTTCCGCAACATGCCGACGCCGCGGGACGACATGGAAGAGATGCAGGCGGACGCGTGGTTCTACGTGGGCCCGAACGACGTCTTCCCGGAGCAGTTCATCGAGTTCCTGGGGCTGAAGCCCGAATACCGCGAGGCCTTCCTGGAGCACCACGCCGAACTGCTGCAAGCGGAGTGGTGGATCGGCGTGCAAAAGCGCCTGAAAGCCGGCGAAATCATCGAGGTCGTGCCCTACTCGCCACGCAGCTGGGCCGACCACCGCGGCCCCGGCCTCTACGCCCTGCGCCACTGAGGTGCCGGACCGAACTTTTTAAACTTTTGAAACTTATTCCTGGCGGCAGCCGACGAGTGGCGGTGACGATTATTCCCGGTATTCCTAG
>CAYRUH010000046.1:0-27077 GCA_964427415.1 uncultured Woeseiaceae bacterium
CTAGCGCAGACGGTACGCTTGACGGCCCGCCACCACAGCCGATGTTCGTTTTTGGTACGGTGACGTTTCTGGCAGCGCTGGGCGATTTGCGCCTGACCATGGCCCGCGAAGTTCGACGCCCCTATCGCATCGCCAGGCATTTGTGGCGAATGTGCTTCGCACTGCTGCTGGCCGCGGTATCTTTCTTCCTGGGCCAGGCCGACGTCATTCCGGAACCGATACGACACACTGCGCTATTGGCGATGCCGCCTCTGGCCGTCATCGTATTGCTAATTTACTGGATGCTGCGTGTACGGTGGGCAAGCGGCTTCGCAAGAAAGCTTCATGCGGGTGTGTCCGACGTGTAAGCCGGCTGCCCCGGGAGAGAGTCGCACGATCGTATCCGGCAACTCACGGTAGAATTCGGACATGAGTTCAGATACATCACCAGGACCTCCACGCCTGGCGCGCATTTTCGCGTGGCCCGGATTGCGCGTCGTACTCATTGCATCCGTGCTCTGGGGTCTTGCGCTCAGCCTGGTGTTCGTCAGTCCGACATGGTCGGTCCTCGCGCGCACGATTAGTATCGGCGTGGTGGCACTGTTCGTATTCGACTTGCTGGAACAACGGCCCCGGCGGCTGCCGCGGTGGATCGCCCGGTGGGCACTACAGGTTGTCGGGGTGGCCGTTTCCGTACCCCTCGCAGTGTCGGCGTATTACCTGGCGACGAGCGAGGCCGGCGTTCTTCCGTTCTCGGAAGGCGGCACCCGGCTGACGGGTTTCGCAGTGCTGACGGTCACCGGCGTGCTGTTCGCTCCGTGGATCGCCATGTCGGCTTTGCTGCGCCAGCGCGATGAATCTGTGCGACACCAGGCACGGGCATTCGAACGCGAGCGCGGAAGACTGGAGCGGGTCGCACTCGATGCGCGCCTGCAGCTGCTGCAGGCACAGGTGCGACCGCATTTCCTGTTCAACACACTGGCCAACGTGCGTGAGTTGGTGGAGACCCGCTCACCGAAGGCGTCAGCCGTGCTGGACAGCCTGATTGCCTACCTGCGTGCCGCAGTACCCCGACTAGACGAATCCGCCATCGCGCTTGGGCAGGAGCTCGAACTGGTCCGCGCATACCTGGACCTGATGCAGATGCGCATCCCCGATCGGTTGCAGTTCTCAATAGAAGCGGGAGAAGATTGCCGCTCGTGGCGATGCCCGCCCATGACGCTGATGACCCTGGTCGAGAATGCAGTACGCCACGGCATCGACCCCAGCGAGGATGGCGGTCGAATCGATATCCGTGTGCAGACACGAGACGACTCTTGCCACGTTCAGGTCCGTGACACCGGGATCGGCCTGCAGCGGCAAGGCCTGACATCGGGCACCGGCCTGTCGAACCTGCGCGAGCGTCTGCGATTGGCTTTCGGTGGTGCAGCAACGTTGCGGCTGTCAGAACAACAACCCCGCGGCCTGGTCGCCGAACTGGAATTCCCTGCCCAGCGGAGTGGGCCATGAGCGATAATCCGCCGACGGCAGTCCTGGCCGACGACGAGCCGTTGCTGCGCAAGGCTCTCCAGCGACAACTGGCCGAGATCTGGCCTGAACTGAAGATCCTGGCGCACGCGCGAAACGGTCGGGAAGCGGTGGAGCAATTTCAGATACACAGGCCCGACATCTGTTTTCTGGACGTCCATATGCCGGGCCTTTCCGGAATCGAGGCCGCCCGCCGCATCGGACGTGGCGCCCACCTCGTGTTCGTGACCGCCTTCGACCAGTATGCACTCGAAGCCTTCGAGCAGGGTGTGCTGGATTACCTGGTCAAGCCGGTCGAACCGACGCGCCTGGCCGATACTGTGCTCCGCCTGAAGGAGCGGCTGCGGGCAGCGCGCCCCGCACCGGATACTGAGGCGCTGCTCGATCAGCTGGCGGAACGCCTGCAGATGAACGCGGCACCGGAGCCGTTACGCTGGATACACGCCTCTGTCGGACCGGCGCTCCGTCTGATCCCGGTGGAGCAGGTTGATTATTTGCGCTCGGATGAGAAATACACCCGTGTCGTCTGGCGCCATGACGACGGCACCCTGGGCGAAGCGCTTATCCGTACACCGCTCAGGGATCTCGCAAATCAGCTCGACAGCACGGAGTTTGTGCGAATACACCGGTCAGTGGTGGTCAACCTCAGGGCAGTCAGTCATGTCAGTCGCAACGAAAACGACACCGGCTCCATACATTTGAGAGACCGTGACGAGGCGCTGCCGATCAGCCGTAGCTACCTGCATCTGTTCCGACAGATGTAACAGCGGTCAGCCCGACCGGAATTCGCGCGCAGCCGCCCGCACCGGCTCCACCTCTGATATTTCCAAAGAATTTCGGGGAATTCGCTCACTGAGGCTGGCAATGGGTAACATCTTCATCTTGGATTCCGCATCTGTGGGAGGACCGAGCTGCCATGACATCACGAATGACGACTCGCGCTGCCCTTGCAGCGGTCGAAGCAGCGGAGGATCGGATATACGGGCGCCTTCTGCACCACGGTTCACTCGAGATCGGTTTTTACAGGCCTTGCGGCACTGATACCCAGGAACCACACGAGCAGGATGAGGTTTATATCATCCAGTCCGGCTACGGCCGGTTTGTCGTTGGCGGGGAGCGGCACGACTTCGAAGCGGGGGAAGTCCTTTTTGTACCGGCAGGCGTCGTACACCGGTTCGAACGGTTCTCCGACGATTTCACCGCTTGGGTTATTTTCTATGGACCCGAGGGCGGTGAGCCGCCCTGAGTGCCGCACCAATCGTATCACGCCAATACAGGGATCTTCAGGATGGCAACGCTACGCAAGACGATCACACTCACGGACGCCCAGGACGACTGGATCAAGGCGCAGGTTGCCAGCGGTGATTACACCCATGACAGCGAGTATCTCCGTGACCTGATCCGGCGGGAGCAGGAAAAGGCCAGCGCGCTGACAGCCTGCGCGTCCTTGCGTCGCTTTTCGTTTTCCACGCTGGCGAGAACCTTCTGCACGCTCGTCTGATTCTTCTTCGTCTTCAGATCCGCCATGGGATGTCCCCCTCTGCCTGCGAAAGTCGAATACTCCGGGCTC
Organism: uncultured Woeseiaceae bacterium; assembly: GCA_964427415.1. Classification (GTDB taxonomy): domain Bacteria; phylum Pseudomonadota; class Gammaproteobacteria; order Steroidobacterales; family Woeseiaceae; genus Lentisalinibacter. The sequence continues at coordinate 3,077 of CAYRUH010000046.1, forward strand.
TGGTCCTCGCGCTCTGCGGCCTGATCTCTCCTCACGCCGCCCCACCGCCATGCGGGCAGCGGGAATCTCCTCTACATGGGCACGGCGCCCAGCAGGACCAGCACCAGCAGAGCGATAACCGTCCAGAACAGGATCTCGGCGACAGTGGGAAAGGCGAGCATCAGGCCGACGAAGGCCAGACCGGCAAGCGCCGCGAGCGCGCCCCTGGCCAGCCACCGCCGCCACGCACCTCGGCGCTGCGCCGGCGAGGGGCGCGCCCGCCCGCGCCGCAGCGCTCTGGCGAGCGCCTCCCGGGAGATGCCGGCCTCGGCTGCCATCTCCTCGAGTTCCTCGCAGGTGTAGGTGTCGTCGCGTTCGACGTCGAGCCGATGCTGTTCCACGGCGGCCCGCTCGAGTATCGCGCGGACGCTGTCGAGGTGGAAACGACCGCGCCGGTCCGAGGCGGCGAAGATCTCGCGCTCCGTCCGTGGCAGCATGGCGCTTCCCTCCTCCTTCGCAGACGACGCCCCGACGATAACCGATCGGCGGCCCGCCGTTAAGCTCAGAAGCCGGCCACCCCCGTCGGCCAGGCAGGGCTGTCGCCGTAGTCCTGACCGTGTCCGTCCACCCAGGCGATGGCCTCCTCCATGACCCCGAGCCCTTCGCGCAACACGGCCTCGTCCATGTTCAGCGCGGGATAGAGCCGGATGGAAGACTCGCGATCGCTGATGGCCCAGACGCCGTTGTCCAGCATGCGGCTGCGCACGGCGCGGGCATACCACCAGTCCTTCTCCCCGGGGTCCGGACTCCGGAAACCGACGCCCATGAGCAGCCCGTTGGCGCGTACCTCTTTCACGATGCCGTAGCGCTGCCAGCCCGTCATGATGTCGGCCGCGATCGCACCGAGCCGGGCGGCATGCTCCACGACACCGTCGCGCTCGAAAATCTCCAGTGTCTTCAGGCCGGCGGCACAGCCGGCCGGCGTGCCCGCGAAGGTGGAGCCGCTCACGAAGTCGTCGGCGTCGCCCAGTATCTCGTCGCGCGCCGCGATGCCGGCGCAGGGAGCGATGCCGCCCGAGAGGTTCTTGCCGACCACCAGGATATCCGGCACCACGCCGTAGTGCTCCACCGCCCACATCTTCCCGGTACGGCCGAGCCCGGTCAGCACCTCGTCCACGATCATCAGCCAGCCGTTACGGTCGCAGATCTCGCGGATGCCCTGCAGGAAGTTGCGCGGCGGTATCCAGTTGCCGCCCTCGGCCAGGCCCGGCTCCACCAGCACGGCAGCGATGTTGTCGCGGGGCGCAATGCAGCCCGGGATGTGATTGTCCAGATACCAGAGACAATATTCGGCGTATTGCCCCGGCTCTATCCCGGCAGGGCGCCGGTCGCTGTACGGATACGGCGCCTTGATGATGCCGCCGTCCCAGGCCTCGAGATAACGCATGGCGCCCGGGTCGTAGCCGCTCATGAGCTTCGTCGCCAGTGCCGAACCGTGATAGGCCGAGGCGAAGGTGATGACGTAGCGGCGCTTGGTGTGGGTCAGCGCCAGATACACCGCCGCCTCGGCCGCCTCGGTGCCGGACACCTCGTAGCTGAAACGCGGCAGCGCCCGCTCCGGCATGATATCCGCGAGCCGCTCTGCCAGGTCGTAGCGCAGCGGATGGTCGTAGTGGAAGCCGTAGCGGCGATGAGCGGCGTCGACCGCCTCGACCACCTCCGGATGCGCGTTTCCCAGCGGATTGGTGGCCCAGCCGTTCTGGAAATCGATGTACTGGCGGCCATCCAGGTCCCAGATGAAGTCGCCCGCAGCGCGGTCGATCACGATCTGGTTGGCCGCACGGAATCCATGCCGGCCGGCCTTCTCCATCTCCGCCTCGAACTTGAGCCCGTTGCGGAACAGGGGAATGCCACGCTCGAGCACCCCACGCGTCTTCGGGCCCGGGAATCGGTCTGACATGTCGGATACTCCCCTCTGCCTGCCAGAGGCGAGCATAACCGAGACGGTCACGAACGATCACCCCGGAGGGCAAACCCCGCGGATCCGGGCAACGCGTGCTCGACGTGGCCTGCGGCACCGGTACGCTGGCCTGCGCCGCCGCCAACATCGTCGGCAAAACAGGAGCGGTGGTGGGCCTGGACCCCAACGAGGAAATGCTTGATGTTGCCCGCGGCAAGAATGCGTCCATCGAATCACTGGTATCCACCGAGCGAGCTTGTGCCTGGACTTTGGGTGGCATCCTTGACGATGATCAATTCGACCGCTTGACAAATGCTGCCGAAGAATCGCTGCAACCGCTTCTCGCCGACGACGGGAACCTTGTCATCACCATGCCGGCGCTGATTGCAACGGCGCGTAAGAATTGAGGGCTACAACGTCACCGCCCCCGAACATGCACGCACGTCGGATTTGGTGACTTTGCCCGGCACTTCGCTGAGCGCGGAAACGCGCTGTCCGCATCGCCAGTCGCTTGCGTCGGTTCGAATTGATCACCGGGCGCTATCTTTCCTCGGACTCATCCCCGGGCAATTGGCGCCCCGCCCTGCTCCCCGACACCGGCGTGCGCCGCGCAGGCGGGGGCATGATCTCATGCGCCGCACGCGGCTGATTGGGCGCTGAATCGGGCACCGCCGCCGAACTGCCGCCTCGAACCGCGTTCACCTGCGCCACGGACAAGGCGCCCCCGTAGAGTCTGACGTCGTCGATCGAGAGGCCACGCTTCGTCTGTTGCCAGCTCCGGAACTGGTGCGCACCGACGAAAAGATAAGGCCGCTTGCCGCCATCGGGATCATTCGGATCCTTGAATTCCCTCGGCGCTTTGGCGCTCGTGTCGATGGCTTCGCGGAGATACACAGCGTCGTTCTGATGCAAGCGCGCCCAGCCGTTCGCAACGTCGATCACTCCGGCCACGAACACCCATTCGCCACGGGGCATGTCCTCGTCGAACGTCACGCTGCTCCTGCCCGCCTTGACCGCCAGACGCCCGCCATTGACGCCGAGCCGCGCGCCCGCGTCGCTGCCGGAGGAGAGCACGGCACGCGTTCCGCTCGTCGCCAGGTCCTGTTTCACCCAGGCGGTGATTGTGACCTGCGGGTAATCATCATGATCGAGCACAAACGGCAGCGCGACTGTGGCCTCACTGTCGAAGTGCAGAGCCCTGTCGATCCGGCCTGGTACGATTTGCGGTGCGTCCTCGCCTTCCTTGACGTACATTGCCGGTGTTGCACCGATGCTGCCCCGGTTCTCGAGAGAGCCGTCCAGCGGTAGGTGATAGAGAAGCTCTTGTCCTCCGGCGGTGCCGCTCCAGAGGATTAGCGCCGCCAAAAAAGGACACCCGGCACGGATCAATCGAGAATCTGTTGTTACAGTTTTCATATCGGTACTCCCGGCTGCACGACACGCGTGCGTTGGCACTCGCGGCCAGGAGCGCAGACAGCGGCGGATGGCGCCGCACCGCGCCAGACCTGGCACAGGCTCTTGTGATAACCGAACACCGTCACGATATGGCGTGCCTGCCTATCCCCATCACCGTGCAAGGCAGACGTCTCGGCCCCGGCCACGTTGGTGGCGTCCTCGATGACATTGACCTCCTCGAGCTGCTCGTCGCGGCAGATCTTCTCGAGCTTATCCCCCGTTTACCAGCGGGCGGTGTCCATTTCGTTGCGCATTGCCTTTAGGTTGCGGAGCCCAGGCTTTCTGCGAAGCCTCCATGACTCTTGAGATCAATACCGTAATTCGACGCAATGTCCTGCCGCACAGGCGCAGACTTCGCAGGAACCGCCTCGACCTGGTCGATCTGTTCGTCGGTCAGCTCCGGTCTCTCGAGGGTCTTCTGCATTGTTCCTTTGCCATTGTGCCACACTTGTCTTCCGTTTACGCCTGTGTAGCGATCGCCGACAAGCTGATAGGGGTGGCGGTGATTATCAGTGGTTTCATAAGGGACATGAATGCCCGCATCGCAAACCCCGACGGCGCCCGCAGCCTCGCCCATGACGCTAGCGTCGACGTATTGATTCGGCCCCATGATATCGGTCTGGAAGAACGTAAAAACGGCAACGCCCGCATTGTGCGGAGCCGCTATGAGGGTGAGACCCGACTCTACGAGCTGCTTGTGGACGGCGGTGAGCGACTGCAGGCCCGTGTAAACCATGAAATCCGGCTGGACGAAGGAGCGCGCGTCGAAGCGCGGGTCTCCGCCTCTCATGCTCTACCGGTATTCTCTGCGGAAAAACGCGACCTTTCGGAATCGCCTTGAGCTAAGCCCGCGCCGCACGCTTTCTGTCAATAGGGCGCAGCGAAGTGCAGCAACAGCACCCAGCTCGCCGCGTAGAGTCCCAGCACTGTCAGGAGGGCCGTAACGAATACGGCGGTACGCCGCACTCCAGCGTACCGGTCTCGCCGGCAATCGCGATGCCCTTTAGTGGTCGTCACGAGAGACAAATGGGTGCAGGCATACGCCGATGTCCCACCCATGACCGCTACTTGCCGTGACGGGGCTGCAGTCCTGCAGGAATGTCTTGAGCTCAGTGAGTGCCAGATGCCTCAAGCAAACCAATTGTTGCCAAAGCGACCTGCAAGAGCCGCAATTTGCCGCCGCCGCCGAAAGAAAATCACAAGCATGGCGATAATCCGCTTCGGCTCCCCGAAGGTCGCCGAGACGACGCCGCACCGCGGCGCAATTATGCAGCGATGTCACTTTCGCCATCAGCGAGACGATGTCGCTCTGATCCTCGCACAAATGCCGCTCGGCGATCGCCAGGGATTGCTCAAAACGGGCAAGTGCATGGTCCCATCGGCCCGCGAGAAACTCAGCTTTCCCGGCACGGATATTACGCCACCATTTGTTATCCGATGATGCAGCTGATGCGTCGTTGCCCACGATGCCTGACTCGGTTTTTTGCACGATATGTCCACCTCTCCCATTGCCTGAGATTCAACTGAAAGGCGAATTCAACTTTGCTCAGGTTGGGAAGTTAGCGAATACTGGCACGCATTGCAAATACGAATCATTCGTATTAGTATCACAACGGTTGTGTGCCAAGCAGTCGGCGCTCAAGGCGAAACTCCGATCTGACTTGGTCAGTTACCCGCGCTAACACCCAATACGAGGCACCACCATGAAAGTCGTTATCGCCCTGCTCACACTGCTGTCGGCGCAGGCTGTGCTAGCCGACTGCACAGTCGACATCACAGTGGGAGATACACTGAAATTCAGTAAAGACGCTATCGAGGTAAAGCAGAGCTGCGCCAACGTCACGATTCGGCTCACGCACTCCGGCGCTCTGCCCGCGGGCGCAATGGGACATAACTGGGTGCTGACGCGGAGCGAAGATTACGAAGCGGTCGCGAGAGCCGGTGCCTCCAGCGGTTTGAGCGGCAATTTTCTGCCGGCCGATGACGAACGCGTTATCGCTGCCACTCCAGTCATTGGCGGCGGTGATTCCACCAGCGTGACGTTCTCCCTCGACGAGCTGAATCCGGACGCCGATTACACCTTCTTTTGCTCGTTCCCCGGACACTGGGCGGTGATGAACGGTCCCTTCGAGATCAGCTGACCGCCCGGTTCGGTCGCGTCCTGTGAGACGAATCTCCTCGACAACCATTGCCGTCACGGCGATGGTGATTTCGCTGTCGACCGTCCTGAATTTTCAGGGATCAGGACGAGAACCGGTTGACGGATTGGAGTCGCTTGATGTCTCGCTCCTGTCCGGCGGACGATTCCTCACCTACGAACCAGCGGCCGATACGGAGTCGCCACTGCTGAAAGCTTACGATCCCGACGGTCGGCTGGGCGACGGGCGATCCCTTTTCTACCGGGATTGGCTCGATGCAGAATCGGGTTCGCCGCCTCCGGCGGGACCACATTATGATCGCAGTACCTGCTCTGCGTGCCACCTGGAGACCGCAGCGGCCAGAGACGTGGCACACCGGATGCCAACACTCGTCGCGCGGCCAGCCACAGCCTGGCAAGAACAACGCTACGGGCATCAGATCACCACCCGCGCGCAGCGTTCTGCCGATCCCGAAGCCGTCATCCACATCAAGCCGATTTTCAGGATTTTCACGTACCCCGATGGCGAACAGCGTATGCTGAGGCGGCCGGTAGGCAGAATTCAGGAGGATGACGGACAATGGGCGCCGGTCCGACTGCGGGCAGCTCCGCTCCTCTTCGGCTGGGGTCTACTCGAGCGTGTCAGCCTATCGACGATCGAGCACTTCCATGACCCATTCGACCGCGACGGCGATGGTATCAGCGGTCGGATGGTCCTGCCTCTATCAGGGAATGCAATAACACCGGACAAGCCCGCGATATTCGGCTGGATGAATTCTCACACCAGTTTGAAAGCCCAGATCGCCGCCGCACTAGCCAACGACATGGGAGTGGAGTCAGCACAGAGCTGCGGCAAGCAATGCGCAGTCGAGATTTCCGCACAGGATATTGCGGCGCTTACGGAGTTTGTGCGGCATCTCGGCGTGCCTCGGCGTGGGTCATTAACAAACTCACGCGGCAGCGTTCTCTTCGGAAAGACGGGCTGCAGTGATTGCCACGTTCCCGCACACATCACAGAACCAGGCGGCAACCCGGCGCTGTCAGAGCAGATTGTCTGGGCTTACTCGGATCTGGTGCTCCACGACATGGGTTCTGGCCTTGCCGACCCCGGACCACAACCGCCGAACCGGGAATGGCGTACCGCACCCCTTTGGGGTGTTGGTACTGTTGAGCGTGAATTGCCGCAGCGCGGCTTCCTCCATGACGGCCGGGCCGCTGACATTGAAGAAGCCATCCTGTGGCATGGTGGAGAAGCCGCGAGCGCGGTCCGCGCCTTTAGTGAATTGAGCCGTCAGGATCGCGAAGCTCTGCTGGCGTTTGTGCGCTCACTGTAGCCCCGGTGCTTTTTTTTCGATCAATTCACGAATCCTGATGTGCCTCAGAGCTGACGGTCATTAAAAAATGGATCTTCACCCGATCAGGTGGGTGAAAAAGCGGGTTTGACCGAGGCGGGGCAGAGTTCCAGTCCGCCCAGGTGGAAATAGATCGCGTTGCGAAAGCGCCGTTTGCTACGGAATCCGCGAGCTCGTACTTTGAGTTTGAAATGTGGCCCACGGCCGTCACCGCCAGGGCCCCGACGGCTCCGGAGTGTGAAGTCGACCGCCATCGCGCGGGCGATCACGTGACGGCCATCACATAAACCCTGCGGGCAATCGCGCGTGACGACACGCCGACCGATCATTCGGGTCCGCCACGCTTTTCACGAACGATCCGAGGGCCCCCGTGCGAACCACCCTCCTCCTTTTGATCGCGCTCATCGTATCCGGCTGCTCCGGAAGCCCGGGCGTCGAGATTTCAAGGACGGTTACTATCTCCGGCGATCGGCTGGCGGAGATCAGAAGTGCGCCGTATGTGAAGCGCTATCGCGCCGGCAGTGGCCCGGCAGCGCGGCTCGGCGGCCTCGACGACGACTCGTGGCCGGAGGGGATTCTGTTCATGGATTACGGGCCATATCTGCCCGAGATGGGTTTCGACAGGGGAACCCTGCTCGCCGCCATCGACGGAAAGGGCGTCCATGATATCTTCGTCGATCGCTGGGAGGGAAAGCGCATTCGCCGGCCGGCGGGCTTTCACGCGGACCACTACCGGGATCTGATGGAATACCTGTTCGTCGACAATGACCCGGACGGCACGATACTGACCGTCTACCGGGACGTCCCCCTCTCGGCATCAGAGGTCCGCAGCTACGACCCGACCGTCGAGCACTGGCGTCTACAGGTAAGGAACTGACCCGAGGGGCTCAGCGAGGGACTCCTCACCGGCGGATTCGCTCGATCATGCGATTTCCGCCGCCTCCACCAGTCGACGAGGGGTGAAGACCCCGTCCTCATGGGCAAGGTCGTGGGCTTTCCGGATCACCATACGTTCCATGGCCGCATCCTCGCAGGCGGCAACGAAAAGCGCTGTCTAATTTCATGCACTGAGGCACCAGAAACGTACCGCCACCGAACGCTGCCGACATTCCACCGCTGACCGACCGCCGAAACCGAGGCAAACCTGAGCGAGCTGAAAGGAGAGACCTCCCTAAGCACGACCATTGCCAAGGCCTACAAAACCGCCGACCTCGCCGCGCAGTGCTATGACAGGGTTATCTACGATACCAATTTAACCGAGTGCCTGAGGGACGACCTCCACCAATTAGCGGAGCTGAGTCCGATGGACTTCTCGTCGGCGCGGCCGCCCGCGAGATGGTTTCGGTTGTCCAGTACGAGGCCGGCGAATCCCCAATATCTGCGTAGACAGTTTTTTATCATTCATGCTCCGTCCGATAATCTGCCCACTCGATCAGGGGAAGAGCCCCCTCATTACCCAACATCGAGTGGCTGATCGACGGAAATGGCGACATCACCATCGGCGCGATCGCCTCAACCCCCTGCGCAGCAACTGCAGCGGATGACAATCAGTGCCTCGCCATGCTTGTGCGCCGTGATGGCGAGGCGCTCTTTGAGTTCCTGAGCCGCCTCGAGCGCGCCATCGAGATGGGCGCAGACGATGAAATCTTCATCGATGAGGTCAACTCGGCATCCTGGATTAAGACGATGCCCTGAACACTCGGTGCGGTGGCGTAGATTATGCTGTCAGCCAGTGGAAGCTTATGACGCAGACCCACTGCGGCTGCCCGAAGGGCAAGGGCAGGATCCAGGTCGATGACCTCGCGTGCTCACTGATTCGGGAAACGACCGCCGAATCGTCCGTCGATAACTTCGAGAGCGCTTCGCCGATGATCTCGCACTTCCGCTCGACTGCCTCGAAGCATTGCGTCCCTTTGATAGTCTGAATATTGCGTACCGGCCGTAAACTCTTCCAGAAGATCGGCAGCTTGCTTGATGTCGTACAGGTATTATCGGGCCTCAAGCCGCATACAGTAGCGCCTTGTTACGATCTATCGCTTCGCGGAAGTAGGGATTCCTAATGGCGGATTCCACGACCAGGCTAACCGGTCGTCCAAAGAGCCTTTGCAGACTCTCAAGGAAGCCGAAATACCTGCTCGCATAACCCGAAACCAGGGGGGATTGAAACTCAGCCAGAAAATCCAGATCACTACTGCTTCAACGGAAGTCTCCGGTTACAGCCTAGCCAAACAGCGACGATCTCTCCACGCCGTATTCGCTACACAGCGCTTTGAGGCGGCGCTCATCACGCGGTCTATCTCACGTTTTACGACGAGATGCTTTACCGTCTGGCCGGCCCGCCAAATCGACGACCGCGCCATGCCAACCTCGATGCGCTCGCCGATATCACCGACCCCAGCAGCCTTGCACTTGCCCTCAAGACGGATACGATTCTTCGGCGAGCTGAGTCGGTCGGTCGATTGACGGTAGAACCGCACCACACTAATCCTGTTGACGCACATACGCGCCGCGTGAGGCTTGGCCCTGTCCACCGCCCCAGGGGCAGTCCGGTTTTGTAGGGAAATCTGAGGGAAAGCGTCGTACACTATATAATAGGCTGGTGACGAATTCGTCCGGGAACCTTCGCCAGCGAGGACAGTCCGGCAAAAGCTGAGGGAGCATCAAGCCGCGATTCGACGCCCATGCGCACGGACAAGAGCAACATTCGCGCTGGTTTCGACCTCGACGCTTTCCGCGTCTACCCCGATCGCGGGGAGATAATTGCGGATGGTGCGACCCGCCGGCTGGAGCCGAGAGTCATGGACGTGCTGGTGCTGCTGGCCGAGCGCCAGGGGCAAGTCGTGTCACGGGATGCGCTCATCGAGGACGTATGGCGCGGCGCACTCGTATCCGACGACGTCATTTCACGTTGCATCTATCAGCTGCGCAGGGAGTTGGGCGACCGCGGCCGATCTCTGATAAAGACCATTCCCAAGCGCGGCTACCGCCTCACTGCAAGCGTGCAGCGGATTGCTGCAACGCCCTTTCAACCATCAAAGAAGTCGCGGGAGGTCGATAGCCGCCGCGGGCCCGCCGCGGCTATCGCAAGCATCGCTATCAGCGTAGTCGTCGGGCTGTTCTTTTACCTGGCGTTCTCGGGCGCCGATGACGATGCGGGTGCCAGAAAAAATATCCTGCTCGCCGTCGCGCCATTCACGGAGGACTCCATGAGCGGGGATGGCGTTCTCGGGGCCGGTATCGCTCAGGACCTACTGCACACGCTTGGCCGGCACCCGGCACTGACCGTGCTGGCTCGCTCCAGCAGCTTCGAGGATACGTCGAAACTCGCCGCTGCGCAGCCCGACAAGGACCTGGTGCTTCTCGAGGGCAGCATTATCGAAGAAGATGACAGCTGGACCCTGACCGTACGCCTGGTCGACGCACAGACTGGCGGCGGCCTCTGGCGCATGCGGCTTGCGACCGAGGATCTCCCTATGACGGAGATTCAGCGCCAGATTGAGCTCGGGATCGTTCAGGCGCTCAATGCGATGCCCGAGGGCCTGGTAGTGCGCGACCGTGATTTCGCATCTGATAATCTCAAGGCTTATCGTGCACTGCTCCGTGGCCGCGAACGGATACGCAGGCGAACCGCGGCATCGCTCCAGGCGGCACTGCGCGATTTCAGTCGCGCAGCCAGTCTCGACCCCGACTACTCCGCAGCATACGCTTCGATCGCGGAAACCAGCGTTCATATGGCGATCTATGGCGGGCGTAATTGGGATACGCTGCGTGGAACGGCGCAGGAGGCGATCGCCAGAAGTCTGCAGCTCGCGCCTGATTCCGCCTACGCGCATGCGGTAGACGGTCTCGTCAACTACGCCGACACAGATATGGCTCTCGCCGAGCCTGCGCTAAGAAAAGCGCTACAGCTGAATCCCGGGTATGCTCATGCCTGGGCCTGGCTGGGGCTGGTCTATATGGCGCAGGGCAGGACGGCCGAAGCGCTGGAAGCGCACAGCATGAGTGCCAGGCTCTCGCCTCTGTCGGCGACCGCGCTCATGAACGTCGGCATGGCATACCAATCATTGGGCGATTCGGTGGCTGCCATTCGGCACTACGAAAAAGCCTCCGAGATCGAACCGAGATACGGCAACGCCGACTGGGCGGCGGCCTACTCGTACTGGCAGCGCGGCATGCTTTCGGCGGCGGTCGTGCGCCTCCGGAGGGCGGCCGCTAAGAACGTTTCGTCGCCGGACTTCTTTGCCCAGTATGCGCTGATCTGCTTCGAGGCCGGCTGCTCAGATGAGGCGTCCGACTACGCGAAGCGTGCCGCAGGGCTGGATCGCGGGGCGCTGTGGACCCTGCGTGCGACCTGGGCCCGGTACCTTACAACCGGCGATCTAACCGGTCTCATCGACTATCTCGAGAGCCTCGAACAACTGACAGCGAACAACGTGCTGGTGCAGCTGAATCTGGCGCGAGCCTACGCGGTCGCCGGCCGGTGGCAAGAGGCTTCGGCTATCTACGAGACGCACTTTCGGTCCGCGGATCCGTGGTTTTTCTATCACTGGGATGCCGATTGGGGATTCAGCCATGGCCTCATGCTGGCTCTCGTTCGCAGCCGGCTTGGTGAAGACAACGCCGCGCTCCTCGCCGCTGTCCGAAATCTCATCGAGACTTTCGCCGGTACGGCTGCGGATTCGGCCGGACTCCTCTACCTCGACGCCGCGCTGGCGGCGGTCGCATCGAAGCACGAACTCGCGCTGGAGCGTCTCGAGGAGGCCCATCAACAGGGCTGGCGTCGCTGGTGGTGGACCGACTTCGACCCGGCCTGGGCGGGTTTGCGGGGCAGCGAAGGCTTTGCGACGTTTCTCGCGAGACTCAAAGCCGTGCCCGAACCGGAATTCCTGGCTCACACGAGCCGCGATAATCCGACACGCAAATAGCTGATATACGTCGGTTAATCAGCCTGATCGAGTCTGCCGTTCTGGTGCCGGAAGTTTTTCTCAGGTTTCCATCATGGCAGTTGACGCCTCCGCCGCGGAGATTCGGGGTCTGCCCGAATGCTTCGAATACGAGGAGGTTCGATTATGCTGCGCCGCATCGATCCGATAGACAAAAGGCTCTCCGGGGCTCTTATGTTCGCTGCGCCTCTGTTATTACTATCTGCCTGCGGTGGTGGTGGCGGTAGCGGTGCAGCAAGTAACCAGCCACCCCCGCCGCCAGCCCCTGCAGCGATACAGTCCGGGGTGTTCAAGGACATCAATGTCAGCGGCCTGACTTTCTCTTCCGGCGGGGAATCCGGGACGACCGATGCGGCTGGACGCTTCACCTGCGAGACCGGCGCCGATGTCAGTTTTGACATCGGCTCAGTAGCGCTCGGTTCCGCTTCCTGCAGCACGTTGGTATCGCCGCCTGCGCTGGTGACAAGTGGTCGATTCGAAGACCCTGAGGCAATCAACATTGCCCGATTCCTGCAGCTACTCGATGTTGATGGAAGCCCGCAGAACGGCATAACGATATCCAGCGGCATCCAGGAAGTGGCCGACAGCTGGCCGACGATCGATTTTTCCGCGGAGGATCTCGCCTCGCAGCTGACGCCGGTATTTTCGGACATCCAGTCTGTCGACGGTCGCACTGTGACAGAACTCCCCAGCGCCGCCGATGCTTTCGCGCACATGGATACAATACTCGCCTGTGCCTACGGGGGAGCGTTTGTTGGCAGTTTCAGCGGCACTAACAACGGTGCGATCGCGTTCGCTTTCGCACGGAGGCTATTCGGTTTTTCATTGAATGAGTTCGAATTCATGGCCTTCGATGCCGAGGAGGAGTTCATATTGTCCACGAGCGGTCCGTACGATCTGTCGGTTCGCTCGAGCTTCGATTCGAGTGCGTTCGATGACTCGGTGCTGATCGAGGGAAGCTTTTCCGATCCGAACACCATCTCCGGCATCTGGAGCTTTCCGCCGGAGAACAGCAGCGGCAGTTTCACTGCGAGCCGGATCAGCGACGATTCGGGGATCGGGCGCCACACGGGCACCTTTTTTGCGAATGAAGCACGAGGCGTCGTGTCTTTGACCTTCCTGGAAGATTCCAGTGTCACCGGCACCGGGTTCGATATCATCGAAGGCACTCAGTTCGAGATTAGCGCCCCGCCTGTACAATCGAGCCAATTCGATCTCACCATAACCGGCGCCGGAGAGACGCTCATCGCAAATGCCGAGCTGTTTGTCGACTCAGCCGGGTCAGTACGCATGCAGGGAAGCTGGGATGACGGATCGCAAAGCGGCGGTCAGTTCAGTACGATTGGCTGCCGCCTGAACCCCGACCCATAGGTCGCCTGCAACAGCCGGAACCGCGGTCAATCGCTGACGACCGCTGGGCTGTCGCCACGATCGCCATAGAGTCGCCCGGCACCGCCAGCCTGGCGCACGCCGCTTTGCGGGACCGACCGTTGCGGTAGAAAGCGGGCTGGTGTGCCCTTTGTTGGCCGAAACGGGGAGCCGGTAATGAAAGAAGTCTATGCGGTCTTGCTCCTGCTGCTCGCAGGTGCTCCCACCGGTGCATTCGACAACGTCAATGATTCCCGAGCGTGGGCGGTAACAGGCGTTTCCATCGTTGATATCGAAACCGGCGAAGTAGCGGCTGATCGGGCTATCGTAATCGGCGATGGTGTGATCGGTTCGATCCTGGATGCAAGTGATGGATTATCCGACGATGTTGAGCTCGTCGTTCGTTGCGATGGCTGCTTCGCGATTCCCGGACTTTGGGATTCCCATGTGCACATTCGTGGTGGCCCCGGTCTTATGGCGGCGAACGAGAGCTGGCTGGCGCAGTACCTGGCATTCGGTGTGACGAGCGTACGCGATGCGGGCGGTGACTTGCCGCATTCAGTGTTGCACTGGCGGAATGAGGTAGCGCAGGGCCTGCTCCGCGGACCCCGCATATTTTCTGCGCTGCGCAAGATTGACGGGGTGTCGGCATTTCAGCCCGGTGCTATGGAAGTGGCAACGCCCGCGGAGACCCAGCGTGCCGTCGAGTCGTTAGCACTGGCTGGCGCGGACTTTATCAAGATCTATGATGGCACATTACCCGGCACGCTCGCGCTGGCCGCGGTCGAACATGCGGAGTCGGTCGGTGTGAAGAGTGCCGCCCATATAGCACCCGACGTCGCATTGCAAGCTTTGGTCGAGGCCGGTCTCGACAGTATCGAGCACGCCTTTTTTCTGGCAAAGGCCGCCAATCCGCGAGATCGTGAGTTCGCAGTGAGGATGGCGACACGCCGGCCGGCCGGATTCGTCGAGTACTTCGAACACTTCGCGGAACTTGCCGACGTGGCCGATTTCGACGTCGCCAGAGAGGTGTTTCGCTATATGGCTGCGCGGAATACCGCCGTTGTGTCGACGCTGCTGTACGACCGGGGCGTGATCGCATCACTCGACGGCACTGAGATCGAGCCGCGACGTCGCGAACAGGTACCGGCGCCGATACGCGAAACGCTCGATCAGTCCGCGGCGAACGATGCGGCCGACAAAGACCGACTACTGCCCGCAATGAAGGCATTGTCTGCCAACACAGCGCGATTGCTCAGCCTCGCATCGGCGGAAGGGGTCACAATTCTCGCAGGCTCCGACACAGGTGTTTACAACCCGCATCTTTACCCCGGTGTTTCCCTGCACAGCGAGCTTGAAGCACTGGTTAGTATTGGCTTAACGCCACGCGAGGCACTCGAGTCCGCAACGCTGGCCCCGGCACGCTGGATAGATGCGTATCCGGAACTTGGCGTCATTGCGCCGGGATCTGCAGCCGATATCGTTCTGCTGACTGCCAATCCGCTTCACGATATCGGGAATACGCGATCGATTACAGCCGTCATCCAGCATGGGGTCTATTTCGACAGGGCGGAGCTTGACGTACTCGAGCGACTTGACGTTGCTCGCTAGTGTCCCGCACGGGACACTAGTGACCCACCCAGTCTCAGAGTGTACCCAACCGGCTGGCAGTGGCAGTCAGTCCGGCCGCCTGTCCGCATCGCGCTGCTCGTGAAAAAGGCTGTACAGCGCAGGCAGCAGCAGTAACGTCAGCAGCGTCGAGGTGACCAGTCCGCCGATGACGACAGTCGCCAGCGGTCGCTGGACCTCCGCCCCGGTGCCAACGTTGAAGGCCATCGGCACGAAGCCGAGGCTGGCTACCAGCGCCGTCATAAGAATCGGGCGCAGTCGTTGCGTCGCGCCCCGGATGATCGCCTCTCTCACCGCACAGCGTTCGCGCAGCTCTCGTATGAACGACATCATGACGACGCCGTTCAGAACGGCGATGCCGGACAGCGCGATGAAGCCGATACCGGCGGAGATGGACAGCGGCATACCCCGCAGCACGAGGGCGGCAACCCCGCCGGTGAGTGCCAGCGGCACGCCGGTGAAGACCAGTGCCGCATCCCTGGCCGAGCTGAACGCCGTGAACAGGATGGCGAATATCATGAGCAAGGTCATCGGCACCACGACGACGAGGCGCCGGCCTGCCGAGGTGAGCTGTTCGAAGGTACCGCCGTAGTCCACCCAGTAGCCGGGCGGAATGTCCACCCGGGCGCGCACCGCTTCCCGGACGTCTGCCACGAACGAGCCCAGATCACGGCCTCGCACGTTGGTGGTCACGAATACACGGCGCTTGCCGTTTTCCCGGCTGATCTGGTTCGGACCGGTGACGAGCGCAACGTCCGCGACCTCCCCCAGGGGGATCATCTCCGGGAAATGCGCCGGTGACACGCGAATGACCCGGGCTGCCGACGAGGCGGTCGGCTCCATCGGCAGTCGGATCGGCAGACGACGGATTTCATCCGCGTCAGAGCGTAGCATCTCGGGCAGGCGCACGACGATGTCGAAACGCCGGTCGCCCTCGAAGATCTGGCCGGCGGTCCGCCCGCCGATGGCCACCTGGAGCGTGTCCTGTATGTCCGCGACCGAGAGTCCATAGACAGCGAGTCGAGCGCGATCCGGCGTCACAGTCAGGATCGGCAACCCGGTGACCTGCTCCGTGCGCGTGTCAGCCGCACCCGCTATGGCGGCGACCACCGACTCGATCTCCTCACCGAGGCGGACCAGCGTATCGAGATCGTCGCCGTAGACCTTCACCGCGAGCTCCGCGCGTACGCCGGCGATGAGCTCGTTGAAGCGCATCTCGATGGGCTGGGTGAACTCGTAGTTGTTGCCCGGCGCGCGTGCCGCGACGGCTTCCAGCTCACCTATGAGCTGGTCCTTCGGCTTGTCAGGATCCGGCCACCGGTCGCGTGGCTTCATGATCAGGAAGGTATCGGTCATGGCCGGCGGCATCGGATCGTTGGCAACCTCGCCGGTACCCAGTTTCGAGAAAACGAGCTCCACCTCCGGCTGTTCGCGGAAAGCAGCCTCCAGCGATTCCTGCATCTCCACCGCCTGAGTGAGGCTCGTGCCCGGTATCCGCAGCGCATGCACCGAGGTGTCGCCCTCATCCAGCCGGGGGATGAACTCGGTACCCATGCGACTCGCGACGATACCCGCCAGTAGCACCGCGCCGACGGACAGTGTCACGACCAGCGCGCGCTGGCGCAGTGCGAAGTGGAGCGCCGGACGGTACAGCCAGTGGGCGGCGCGCATGATGCGGGTCCCGTCGGCCGAGTGGCCCGGCCGTACGAACAGCGCGACGGCCGCCGGCACCGCCGTTATCAACAAGACGAGAGCGGCGAACAGTGCCATCATCACCGTCAGCGCCATCGGCCTGAACATCTTACCCTCGACGCCGCTGAGCGTCAGTATCGGTACGTAGACGATGAGGATGATCGTGACCGCCACGATGGCCGGGCGCAGGACCTCCCGCGTCGCCTCGTGCACCACCTCCAGCCGGCGGCGGAAGTCGAGAGACGCGACGGCACCCTGCTGCGCCTCGCCGAGCCGGCGCAGGCAGTTCTCCACGATGATAACGGCCCCGTCCACGATGAGTCCGAAATCGAGTGCACCCAGGCTCATCAGGTTGGCCGAGATTCCGCTCTCGACCATGCCGGTGATGGTGAGCAGCATGGAGACGGGGATCACCGCCGCGGTCAGCAGCGCGGCGCGCCAGTTGCCGAGCATCAGGAACAGGATGACGATGACCAGCAGCGCACCTTCGGCCAGGTTCTTCGCTACCGTCTCGATGGTCTGGTCCACGAGCTTCGTGCGGTCGTAGACTTCGTTGATCTCGACGCCTTCCGGCAGCGACGGCCTGATCTCCTCGACCCGCTGGCCGGCGGCTGCGGCGACGGCGCGGCTGTTCTCGCCCTTGAGCATGAAGACCGTGCCGAGCACCACCTCCCGGCCATTCTGCGTCGCCGCACCGGTGCGCAGCGGCCCGCCGAGTTCCACCTCGGCCACATCCTCCAGTTGTATCGGCACCGCGTTGCGCCTTGCCACCACGATCTGCCGCAAATCCTCGAGGCCCGCCGCCTGTCCGGGCGAGCGCACCAGGTACTGACCGCCGCTGCGCTCGATATAACCCGCGCCGGCGTTGGCGTTGTTGCGGAGCAGCGCATCGACGATGTCGGTGAACGACAGCTCGTAGGCGCGGAGCGCGGTCGGGTCCGGCAGCACGTGGAACTGCTTGACGTAGCCGCCCGTGGTGTTTACCTCAACCACGCCCGGTGTCAGGCGCAGCTGCGGCCGCACGATCCAGTCCTGTACGGTGCGCAGGAACATCGGATCGTACTCCGCCCCCTGCGCGGACGAGACGGTGTACATGTAGATCTCGCCGAGACCGGTCGCGATCGGCCCCATGGACGGTGTCAGGCCCGTCGGCAGGGCTGACTGGGCCTCTACCAACCGCTCGCTGATCAGCTGCCGGGCAAAATAGATGTCGGTGCCTTCCTCGAACACCGCGGTCACCTGGGACAGGCCGTAACGCGAGATCGAGCGGGTGTAGTCGAGCCGCGGGATGCCCGCGATCGCCGTCTCCACCGGGAAGGTGATGCGCTGCTCGGTCTCCAGCGGCGAATACCCCGGCGCCGCGGTATTGATCTGCACCTGGACGTTGGTGATGTCCGGCACCGCATCGATGGCCAGTCGCTGATAGTTGTAGATGCCGAGACCGCAGCCGGCGACCACCAGCATGATCATCAGCCACCGGTGTTTCAGACTCAACAAAAGTATACGTTCGAGCATCGTGGCGACCCTCAGTGATGATGGTGGCCGGCGCCGGCCTTCTCGATGTCGGCCTTGACCAGGTAGCTGTTCTCGACCACATACTCCTCGCCCGGAGCGAGACCACTCAGCACCTCGACGAACTCGCCGCCCGTGCGGCCGAGTTGGAGGGCCCTCGCCTCGTAGACGTCACCGTGCCTGGCATAAACGACAGTGCGGCCCTCGAATCGCTGCAGCGCGCGGCGGCGCACGGCGAGCGGCGCCTCCGTCTCACCAACGGTGACGCGAGCGCGAACGAACTGCCCCAGTCTCAGCCGCCCCTCCGGATTGGCGAGAGGCACCGTCGCCTGCACGCTCTGGCTGGCGCGGGCCGCCAGCGGCGAGAGCCACTGGATAGAACCCTCGAACTCGAGTCCGTCGAGTGTCGAGACGCGCACCCGCTGTCCAGGAGCGGCGGCCGGGATGTCGCGCCCGAACACATCCAGCTGCACCCACACCTGGTCGAGATCGATGATGACGAACAGCGGCCCGGCACCGCTAACTTCTCCCGCGCGGACGTTTCGCTCCACGATGACCCCGCCTATCGGTGCCGCAATGGCGACCGTCGACAGGCTCTCGTTGGTCTCGATATAGCCCAGCGGCTCGCCGCCTTCGACGACGTCGCCGACTTCGCGCGACACCCGCGTCACGACGCCCGGGAACCGGGCACGCACCTCGGAGACGCGGGCCGGATCGCCCTGCACGGTACCGGTCAGCGCCACGGTCTCGACGATACGACGGGGGCCGGCCGCTTCCGTGACGATCCCCGATCCATCGGCTACCGTGGCGGGAATGCGGGTGCGGCCCTCCTCGGCCTCGGTCCCGTCTTCGTGTCCGTCGCCATGACCGTCGTCATCGCCATGGCCGTGATCGTCGTGGGCCTCTTCCCGGGCATGGGTTTCTTCATGCGCGCCGGTACCGAAGAGGGCGTAGGTGAGCGTCGCGGAGACGAGAGCGACCGCGACGAGCAGGGGGATATTCAATCGGCTCATGACAGGTTCCTCCCGGGATTGCGGCTCCCGAGCAGCACTTCGATTTCGATCATGGCAAGGTGGAAGCCGTAGGCCGCTTCAAGCGCCTGGCGCCGCAGTCGGAGCAGCTGCTCCTGCGCGGAGGTCAGTTCCAGAAGGCTGTGGCGCCCGGCCTCGAATCCGCGGCGATAGAAGTCCACGGCATCCAGGGACTCGGGGATGATCCTCTCCTGCAGGCCCTGGTAGCGGAGTCGGGCGGCACGAGCACTCTGGAAGCGCTCCTGCAGGGCGGCGCGGAGTTCCAGCACGCGGCCCTCCCGACCGAGAGGCAATTGCTCGAGCGCGATCTCGCGCTGCCGGATGCGCGGGGCGGCGCGCTCGCTCGTGCCCAGCGGCAAGCTGAACGAGAGCACGAACGCCGTCGCGTCCAGCTCGCCGACGTGGCGGACACCGGCGGACAGTCGGACGTCCGGACTCTTTTCCGCCTGGTCGACTGCACGCTCCTTCTCGAGCATCTGCCGCCGCGCGGCGATGCGCAACAGATCGGGATTGGCTTCCAGCCGGCCCGCCAGGGACTCGAATGCAGGCAGCATGGGCAGGTCTCCCAGGGAGCCGTCGACCCGATCGAAATCCGGCGTCGGGCTGCCCCAGAGCGCGGCGAGTCGGGCACGCGCTCCGACCAGCTCGAACCCCCGTTCCTCACGGGCCAGCTCCGCCTGCATGAGTGCCACCCGCGCAGAGGATCGCTCGGCTTGCGAACCCGTGCCCGCCTGGATCATCCGGTCCACGGTTTCGAGTGTCACGGTGGCGATGTCGACCGCCTCGGCCGCCAGCTGAATCTCCTCCTGAATGAGCAGCTGTCTGGCATAGCGCCGCGCTACGTCGGCGGCCAGGGCAACTTCCAGCGCCGCCATCTCCGTACGTGCGGTCGCCACCCGGGCATCGCCGGCCGCCGCCCGCAAACTCCGCTTGTCGCCGAGTTCCAGCGTCTTCGACAGACTCAGCGTTGTGGCCGCCGCATCGAGGCCCGAGGCCCGGCCGGTGCCGGCGAAGTTCTCGATCTCGCCGCCGAGTTCCAGCGGCGTGGAGAGCGCTTGGGCATCGCGTACGGCCGTGGTCTGCGCGACCTCGAGCCGCCGCGCGGCGAGTCCTGGACTGCCGGCGAGCGCCCTCTGGTTGGCCTCCTCCAGGGTGAGGAGTACGTCGGACCCCGGCGTCTGAGCCGAGGCGGTGGGAAGCATGGCCGGGCCGGGCAGTCCGAAGAACAGCGCCAGACCGGCCATGGCAAGCGATTGACTGCAACGCATGTCATGGTCCTGGTTCGGATTGGAGTAAGGCCTGCGACCGGGCGGCACGGCCCGCACAGGCAACCGGCTATGACGGCGATCAGCCTCTCGGCGGACGCAGCGGCGGGGCGTATTGCAGCGAGTGCGGAGAGTCTTCGATCCGGGGCGGAAAGAATTCCGGGATGCCGGACGGACCGATCAGGCTGAGGGCTGGAGAAGCCGCTACCTGCGCCCCGCAGGGGCACAGGTCTTCTCCCGGCGTGGCCGCCTCGCCCGGGACGTCGGAAGCTACATTATCTGGACCTTCTTCCGCATGGACATAGCGCTGGTAATCGCAGCCGCCGGTGCCGGGAGCCCCCGGTGGCGCGATATCGGCGCTGCTCTCGATCCCGGCAAGGAGCATGCAGACGAGACTCATGCTGGCGATCAGCCCTCTCATTCCTGAGATCATCTACACGGCACTCGGCAAGGTCAAGCCAGGCGGTCGCAGGCTGTTACGACAATGCCGGATGCAGGTCATCGTGGCTGGGCTGGACTTACGAGCTTCGGGATCAAATGAGCGCAACAACGATTCTCAGATCCAGCCGGCCGCAAGAGCCGTACCTATCCCGATCATTCCCACTGCTACGGCATATCGGACCAATGTCATCGTCACTTTCTCGAGCAATCGAGCTCCGGCAAACGCACCGATGAAGGCCGCCACGATAGCCGCCGCGACCAGGCCGCCGATACCGCTGGGCAGCGCCTCTGTCTGGGCCGTCAGGAAGGCGCTTCCATAGACGCCGATGCGGGTGGTGTCCACGAGGACCGCCGACACGACGCCAGTCGCAACGAACGCTTTCTTATCGAGTCCGGCCTTGATCAGGAATGCTGATCGGAACGCCCCCTGATTCCCGGACAACCCGCCGAAAAAGCCCGAGATCGTCCCGCCTAAAGGCAGGTAGCGCCCGGGGATCGCCAGTGCCGCGAAGTGCGGTGTGAGTTCCAGCAGGGCGAAGACCACGATCAACGTGCCGATCACCAGCTTGACCGGGGTGACCAGGAAATGTCGTCCGGCGAGATCGTATTCAGCGACAGGAGCAAGCTCGGCAATTCCTATCAGAGATGTCGCACCAAAGATCGCCGCGACAGCAGCCGGCAGGCCGAAGCGGAGCACCACCTGCCAGTCTGCGGCTCTGCCGAGCAGCGCCAGCTTGAAGAGATTATTGGCCAGATGCACTACCGCAGTCGAAGCAATCGCCGTCGGCACCGGGAAGAACAGCGCAAAGGCGGGCATCAGTAAGGTACCCAGGCCGAATCCCGAGAAGAGTGTGAGACCGGAGGCGGCCAGGGCAACCAAACAGATGATCAGATAATCCAAGAAGTGCTCTCCGAGAGTTTGATTTGCCCTGTCCAGAGGGGTGCAGTGGCATACGATCGGATACCCGCGGCGCATCGTCATCGCGGATCCGAAACGTGAGGATGCCATCAGCCGGAAGTATCGCCGTGATCGTGGAATTGTGGCAATGACGGTTTGTCGGCCACCAGCAGACTCGCGACCTTCAGCGGAACATTGTCAGCGGTGGCGCCGCAGCCGCCTGAGGATACGCATTCGAACCGGCGCGTAGCCTGATTACTCCTGCAATTCTGTTTTTGCGCCGCCTTGCTCATGAATCTATAACCTGAAATATCTATGCTCGTGCTGGTTGCGCGACAAAGCGATCCACAGCCAAATGCCGCGGCTGGTGTCCCGTCCGGCTAACTAGTGTCCCGTGCGGGTAATTCGTTGACCTTCTGCGAGAATGTGAACGTAAATCACAAGACCCGTCGCATTTGGCGTCGACGCTTTTTGATGCTCGCAGGATCGGTCAGCGGTGCGATGGCATGCGACTGGCGGGACGGTGATGCGCAAGACGAAATCCGGGGGAGTCGAAGTGGATAGCGATGGCGTATCGGGTGTTCGTCTTGCCGATAGCAAACGCCTGCCTGCCCGCGCGGTCATCTCCAACGTCAATGCTCCCGACACCCTCTCGATGCTGCCTGAAACCGTGCGCGCCGCCGAGCGCACACGCAACTTTGAAGCAAGACTCGCGGCACAGCGACCGTGTTGCAGCGACGCGTTTGACCAACGTTCGTTATACCCGGAATCGCCAAGGCGCAATTTATGGTTACGAACAAACCGTTGGAAACAGTTTCATGAACCGCATCGGCAGCAGAACCTCCGTTAGAGGACTCTATCTGAGCTCGGCCTGGAGCAGCGGCGGCGGTTTTGAGCCAAATCTGCGAGCTGGGCTTGACGTTTACCGGGCATTGACGAGGGATTTTGATGGCGAGTCTTAGTGTCCTGCTCCGTTAATTCGTAAAGGCCGAGAATCATGCATGCAATGATTTCGTCGGCTCAATTTGACCATCGGAACGGTTCGGAATACTGATATAGTGCGACGATCTGCGCGGCCGGTTCCAATGAGCGGAGGTCGGCGACTATCCATCTCCCCAGAGTGTGCGTGGGGCGATCGCCGAATTCGGTCGGAGCCACTGGAGCCACTGGTTTCGTTCAGGTAACTTCCGGGCAGCGTCACTCGCCCGTAATCCTCCGTCCGTACCCTGCGGTTTTCTTCCGGGGATCCTGCCGTGCCGGACATCGAGTCGATCACTGTCGTCGTCCCGACGCGCAACGAAGCCCACAATATCCCCGCTTTCCTGGCATCGCTGCCGGAAAAGGCAAATCTGCTCCTCGTCGACCACAGCGACGACGATACGGTTGCCGTCGTCGAGCGCTTGCGGCCATGCAATACCCGGATACTGAGCTGCCCGTGCACCGTGACCGAGGCTCGACAGGCCGGTGCCGAAGCTGCTGACACCCCATACTTGCTGTTCAGCGACGCCGACGTGTCATTTGACGGAGACTACTTCCATCGTCTCACCAGCCTGAATTATCCGGTGGTCTGGGGACCGAAGCTGTCCCGGGATCGCTTCAGAGGCTATTACCGCGGCATAGCCAGAGCGCAGCGCGTCTCAGACCGCCTGGGGATACCGGCCGCCAGCGGGTCGAACCTACTGGTCGAGCGGCGGGGCCTGCTGCATGCCGACGGCTTCGACACGAGACTTACCTGCAATGAGGACTCGGAACTGGTCTGGCGTCTGAAACGAAACGGCAACCGGTGCCACTTCGATCCGGACCTCGTCGTCTGGGCCACCGATCACCGGCGCCTGGAGCGCGGCCGGCTCCGCAAGACCGTCCACTCGCTGTTGCGCTGCACGCTTCTGTATACCGGGCTGATGCCGAACCGTTGGCGGGAACGCGACTGGGGCTATTGGGACGACGTCGATTCGCGGGTCTGACTCACTAGACATCCTGATTATCCCGGTGAAGCGCAATCGTTTGAGTGGAGGCGAAGCTCCCGATCAGGGCAAATGCGAATTTCATACGGAGGTGCTGATCATCGCCAACGGTGACCTCGCAAAAGGATTCGTTCCCCGTCTGGGCGTCGCAATCGCAGTCCCCGTCGCGCTGGTCGCCGCAGCTGCCGGCGCGGCTCTGGATACCGGCGATGCGCAATGATGCGGGGTATTTCGAACGAGCCTTTGCGGCACTCGAGGGCGAGTGCCGCGCGGTGCGTGTCGACGCTGACGCTCGCCCAACTCCTCCATGCGTTCACCTGCCGCTCGGACAAGTACAGCGTGTTCCGTCGGGACGGCCTGCAGAGAAACCCCTAC